>NZ_JAQIRG010000002.1:0-656201 GCF_050600725.1 Klebsiella sp. 141251 | reverse complement strand
GAGGTATATGCCAACTACGGCTTTGACTCAAAAGCGGTGGACAGCGACGCGCGCCTCGATGCCTGGCAGGGCGGGCTGGTACTGAGCCATAGCAACGACAGCGGGGTGAACAAAGTTATTCTGCGCTACTCCGACAACTCGGATAACAGCGTCTATAACAAGACCGACGAACTGACCACGGTCTATGCCAGCTTCGAGGGTAGCCATAAATTCACCCAACAGGCGCAGATCGAGTATCTGCTGGCCTTCCACGACTACGACAACGGCAAGGACAATACCGATAACCGTAAAAACTACGGCGCGATCGTCCGGCCGATGTACTTCTGGAACGACGTGCACTCGACCTGGCTGGAAGCGGGCTACCAGCGCGTTGACTACGACCAGGGCGGGGATAACCACGGCTGGAAGCTGACGCTGTCGCAGAACATCGCCATCGGCATGGGGCCGGAGTTCCGCCCGATGCTGCGCTTCTATGTTACCGGCGGCCAGGTGGATAACGAGCACACCGCGAAAGTAGACGGCACCAGCGACGAGCGGCTGGATTCGCTGAACATCGGCGGTATGTTTGAGGCCTGGTTCTGAGAGAATGTTTTTTACGGGAATACCAGACTGGCCTACGCCAGTCTGGTAGTTTTTGACACCCAGAATGCTATTTTATTAACGTCTCTATTAATAGTTCCTTTTAATAATTCATTTATTAAAAGGAATGAGTTTATTTCGACGCTGAAAGTTGAATTTATCACATTTAAATAGTTTCCATCTGTGATTGAGTGAATTATATATTGGTTATCGTGTTGAGATTGCATAAGTTATTGGTTGAAATGATTGCTTGCCGGCGATATTGATCTATGCCAATTAAATGACTTGTTATATCTGGATCTTCGTATCTGCTGGTTGATATATTGCCCTGATTTCTTTAAACATAACGTTGTGAATAAAACGAAATTAACTCCACAATCATTCCTTAAGGAAAAGGGACCGCTATGGCTGATTCATTCCAGAATGAGGTGCCGAAGGCACGTATTAATTTAAAATTATCCTTACATACCGGGGGGGCGCAGAAGAAGGTTGAACTACCGCTTAAACTGCTCACCGTTGGTGATTTCAGTAATGGAAAAGAGTATCGACCATTGGCCGAGCGCCAGAAAATAGATATCAATAAGAATAATTTTAATAGTGTGCTTTCTGAATTTAACCCAGAGATCAATCTCACCGTTGAGAATACGCTGGCTGGGGATAACTCAGAAGACAATGTTAAACTGCGTTTTTCCGATATAAAAGACTTTGAGCCCGAACAGGTTGCCCGGCAAATCCCTCAACTCCGCGCCATGCTGGCGATGCGTAATTTATTACGCGATCTCAAATCGAACCTGCTTGATAACGCTACTTTCAGAAAAGAGCTTGAGAGAATCCTTAAAGATCCAGCTCTGTCCAGCGAATTACGCGCCGAAATGAGTGCCCTTGCCGGGAAGTAAACGGCGGTCATCTCTTTTAATGGATTAACCGGGAATATGCTGATGTCTGTAAATACTGAAACGAACCCCGCACAGGGGCAAACTGCCGTAATGAACAAAGAAAGCGTTTACGCTTCTCTGTTTGAAAAAATCAATCTGAGCCCGGCATCAAGCCTTGGCGATATTAATGTCTTTCTGGACGACACGGCGCTATCAGAGGCCACGACGGGGGAACGCCTGACCGCGGCGATGCAGGTTTTTATGGACTGCATTCGTCAATCCGGCCAGCAGGTGGAGAAACTCGATAAAACGCTTATTGACCACCACATCGCGGACCTGGATTTTCGTATAAGCCGTCAACTTGATGCTGTTATGCATCACCCGGAGTTCCAGAAGGTGGAATCTCTGTGGCGCGGCCTGAAGCAACTGGTAGATAACACCGACTATCGCCAGAACGTGAAAACCGAAATCCTCGATGTGTCCAAAGACGATTTACGTCAGGATTTTGAAGATGCGCCAGAGCTGATACAGAGCGGCCTGTACTGGCATACTTACACCGCCGAATACGACACCCCCGGCGGCGAGCCGATAGGATCGGTAATATCGGCGTACGAGTTTGACGCCAGCCCGCAGGACATGGCGCTGTTGCGTAATATTTCGAAAGTCTCCGCTGCGGCGCATATGCCATTTATCGGCGCCGTAGGGCCGAAATTTTTCCTCAAGGATTCAATGGAAGAAGTCGCGGCAATTAAAGATATCGGCAACTATTTCGATCGCGCTGAGTACATTAAATGGAAATCGTTCCGCGATACCGATGACTCGCGCTATATCGGCCTGGTCATGCCGCGGGTATTGGGCCGTCTGCCGTATGGGCCGGACACGGTTCCGGTGCGCAGCTTTAACTACATTGAGCAGGTAAAGGGGCCGGATCACGAAAAGTATCTGTGGACCAGCGCGTCATTCGCCTTCGCCTCGAACATGGTACGCAGCTTTATTCAAAACGGCTGGTGCGTGCAAATCCGTGGCCCGCAGGCGGGCGGCGCGGTGAAAGATCTTCCCATCCACCTCTATGATCTCGGCACAGGAAATCAGGTGAAAATCCCTTCCGAGGTGATGATCCCGGAAACCCGTGAGTTCGAATTCGCCAATCTGGGCTTTATTCCGCTGTCTTATTATAAGAACCGTGACTATGCCTGCTTCTTCTCGGCTAACTCAACTCAGAAACCCGCGCTGTACGACACCGCGGATGCGACAGCCAATAGCCGTATCAACGCCCGCCTGCCGTACATCTTCCTGCTATCGCGCATCGCCCACTACCTGAAACTGATCCAACGCGAGAACATCGGCACCACCAAAGATCGCCGCCTGCTTGAGCTGGAGCTCAATAGCTGGGTTCGTGGCCTGGTTACGGAAATGACCGATCCGGGCGACGAGCTGCAGGCCTCACATCCGCTGCGTGATGCGAAAGTGGTAGTGGAAGATATCGAGGATAACCCTGGCTTCTTCCGCGTCAAGCTGTTCGCGGTGCCGCACTTCCAGGTGGAAGGCATGGACGTCAATTTGTCTCTGGTTAGCCAGATGCCGAAGGCGAAAGGGTAACACGCCTGTCACTATCCAAGTCGTCTGGCTCGACAGGCTACAGCCTGTCTGGCGACAGACAACACACCTGCGCCATCTCAGGATGATGGCGTGTTAAAAAATGAAATGGAGTAATTAACATGGCAATACCAGTCTATTTATGGTTGAAAGACGACGGCGGGGCGGACATTAAAGGTTCCGTAGATGTGAAAGATCGTGAAGGCAGCATCGAAGTAGTGGCGCAGGAGCATAACCTGTACATCCCGACCGACAACAACACCGGAAAGCTAACCGGCACGCGTATCCACACGCCGTTTCTGTTTACCAAGGAAATCGACTCCTCAAGCGCCTATCTCTACAAGGCGGTGACTACCGGCCAGACGCTGAAGTCTGCCGAATTCAAGTGGTACAAAATCAATGATGCTGGTCAGGAAGTGGAATACTTCAACACCAAACTGGAAAACGTGAAAGTGGTGAAGGTCAATCCGCTGATGCACGACATCAAGAACCCAGCCTACGAGAAACACAGCCATCTTGAGCAGATTGAACTGCGCTACGAAAAAATCACCTGGACCTATAAAGACGGCAACATCATTCATTCCGATTCATGGAATGAACGAACGACAGCCTGACGCCCGAAGCAGGCGGTTCGCCGTCTGCTTTTTTGCTAAGCGCCAGTGACCGTTGGCTTTTAGCAAAAATAATCAGCCTGCCCGACCTTGTGCGCTTTGGTCTCCTGCATCACGGGAAACGGCGATGGGCGGTAGCGTGTCCGGAATCGACAAAGAGAGAGCCTCATGGAAAACCCAGCCATTCTGTTACGCCGTTTAAACCCTTATTGCGCCCGCGCCCTGGAAGGCGCCGCTTCGTTGTGCCAGGCCCGCGCGCATGCGCAAATCCTTCCCGAACACTGGCTGCTAAAACTATTGGAGCAGGGCGAGGGAGACCTGACCGTATTAGCGCGGCGTTATGAGTGGGATATGGACGCTATCTGGCAGGATCTGCTCTCTTTTCTGGAAACGCTTCCGCGCTCGGTACACAGCCGGCCGCAGCTGTCCGGCAGCATCCAGAGCCTGATGCAGGAGGCGTGGTTAAGGGCCTCACTGGCGGGCGAGACCTCTCTACGCAGTGTTCATCTACTGATGGCGTTAGTCAGCAACCCAACGCGGGTGCGCTGTGACAGTCTGTGGCCGCTGTTAACGTTGGGACAAGCGCAGCTTGAACACCTGCGACCACTATTAGATATGCAGTCTGATGAGCGCCCGGAATTACAGCCAGATGAACCAGGCTACGTTGGCGATGTGGAGTTTGTCGGCCGCCCCGTGGAATCGGCCGTGAAGTCCGCTGAGATGACCCCTGCGTTACAGAACGCGCTGGACAAATTTACCCTTGATATCACTGCTCGTGCCCGCGAAGGCAAA
Source organism: Klebsiella sp. 141251 (assembly GCF_050600725.1). Classification (NCBI taxonomy): domain Bacteria; kingdom Pseudomonadati; phylum Pseudomonadota; class Gammaproteobacteria; order Enterobacterales; family Enterobacteriaceae; genus Klebsiella; species Klebsiella sp. 141251. The sequence goes on along the minus strand of NZ_JAQIRG010000002.1, from coordinate 651,748 downwards.
ATCGACCCGGTCTTTGGTCGCGATAACGAAATTCGTCAAATGGTGGATATCCTGTCGCGCAGGCGAAAAAACAACCCAATCCTGGTTGGCGAACCCGGAGTCGGCAAAACTGCGCTGGTCGAAGGGCTGGCGTTGCGTATCGCGGAGGGCAACGTGCCGGACAGTCTGAAGCCGGTTTCATTGCGTACGTTGGATCTCGGCTTACTGCAGGCCGGCGCAGGCGTTAAAGGGGAATTCGAACAGCGGCTTAAGAACATTATCGAAGCGGTACAGCAGTCTCCTGTTCCGGTGCTGCTGTTTATCGATGAAGCTCATACTATCATCGGCGCAGGCAACCAGGCCGGTGGCGCGGATGCCGCTAATTTGCTCAAACCGGCCCTGGCGCGCGGCGAACTGCGAACTATCGCCGCCACGACCTGGAGTGAGTATAAGCAGTACTTCGAGCGTGATGCCGCGCTGGAGCGCCGCTTCCAGATGGTCAAAGTCGACGAACCGGACGATGACACCGCCTGTCTGATGCTACGCGGGCTGAAATCTCGCTATGCTCAGCATCACGGGGTACATATCACCGATGAAGCCATTCGCGCTGCCGTGACACTTTCCCGACGCTATCTCACCGGCCGCCAGTTGCCAGATAAAGCGGTGGACCTACTGGATACCGCATCGGCCCGCATTCGCATGGGAATCGATACGGTGCCGGAATTGTTGACGCGTATGAAAGCGCAAATCACGGCGCTGGAAATGGAAAAACAGGCGTTGCTGGAAGATGCCATGGTCGGTAGCGGTAGCGACGAAGCGCGGCTGGCGGCAATTGAGCTGGAAGAATCGCGTATTATTTTACAGCTTGGTGATCTGGAAACGCAGTACGGCCTGGAACTGAAGCTGACCGAGCAACTGCTGAGCTGCCGAGCCGATCCTTCCCGCCGCAAGGAGATCGGCGCATTACAGAGCCAACTTGCCAGCGTCCAGAATAACCATCCGTTGCTGGGGCTGGATGTCGATTTACGTACCGTAGCAACGGTGATTGCCGACTGGACCGGGGTACCGCTCTCTTCATTGCTGAAGGACGAGCAGACGGAACTGCTGAGTCTCGAATCTCATTTGGATAAACGAGTGGTGGGGCAGGATATGGCGCTAAACGCCATTGCCAAGAGACTGCGGGCGACCAAAACCGGGCTTGCACCGGATAACGGCCCGCAGGGCGTATTTCTGCTTGTCGGTCCGAGCGGCACTGGAAAAACGGAAACCGCGCTGGCGCTGGCTGATGAGCTGTTCGGTGGTGAGAGATCGCTGATTACCATCAACCTTTCCGAATATCAGGAGCCGCATACGGTGTCCCAACTGAAAGGTTCGCCTCCCGGTTATGTCGGCTACGGTCAAGGGGGTATTCTCACCGAAGCGGTACGCAAACGCCCGTACAGCGTGGTACTGCTTGATGAAGTGGAAAAAGCGCATCGTGATGTGATGAATGTGTTCTACCAGGTGTTCGACCGTGGCTTTATGCGCGATGGCGAGGGACGCGAAATCGACTTTCGCAATACGGTGATCCTGATGACCTCAAACCTCGGCAGCGATCGGCTGATGCAGAGGCTGGAGGAGCGGCCGGAAGCGACAGAATCCGATTTACATGACCTGTTGCGCCCGGTGCTGCGAGAACATTTTCAACCAGCGCTGCTCGCGCGTTTCCAGACCATTATTTACCGTCCGCTCAGCCAACTGGCGATGCGCAAAATTGTCAACATGAAACTCAACCAGGTCAGCCAGCGTTTGTATCGTCACTACGGTATGACAACCGATATTGCCGAAAGCTTGTACGACGCGTTGACGGACGCCTGCCTGCTGCCGGATACCGGCGCGCGTAACATTGACAGCCTGCTTAATCAACAAATTCTACCGGTGCTGAGTCAGCAACTGTTGAGCCATCTGGCGGCAGGGTTGAAGCCGCAGAGCCTTTCTCTGGATGTCGATGAAGAAGGCGACGTGGTCATGGAATTTAGCCACTCCTGATGAGAATTTCTTAGCGTCAACCCCATCCCGGTACAGGATGGCGCGGGCGATGGGCAAGCAGAACACTATCTGCAGGGCATTGCGGTCTTATGGAGAAAAAATATGACCTGGATGAGTTCGTTGGGCCGTGAGCGCAACACAACCGCAGGAGCATAACCTGCATGGTTGGGAATATGAATTTAATCTCAAGCAAAGCTACCCAAAACGCGAACAGATAAACCAGTATCGCGAGAGCGACCTGGCGTTTATTCAGCGCCTGCTGGCTGAAGTCGGCATATTCTATTATTTCACCCTGCAGGAAGAGGCGCAGAGCGAAGTGGTGAATTTCGCCGATGCGCAGCGCACGTTGATATTTGGTAAGACACTCCCCGTCAACAGCCCGTCGGGAATGAGCGACAGCGGGGCGGAGTCCGTATGGGGCTGCGAGGCGGAGAGTGAACAGCGCAGGGAGGATCTTTATTAATGGCATCAGTTCTTACATTGATTAGTGCGAGCCAGGTAGCGCCGGAAGCGCTGGCCGCACAGACCCAGCAGCGTTTGCTGCTGTGGGAAAACTGGCTGCAGCCGGTCACGACCGAGCAACCAACGGGCGATGATCCCGGCTATGACGATGATTTCCAGTTGATGCGCGAAGAAGTGAATAAGCTATCCGGCGCCAATACCGATCTGATTTGTCAGCTTGCGGAAAAGCTGCTGACCACCGTCACCCAGGATATCCGCGTCGCCTCATACTACGCCTGGGCCCGCCTGCACCGCGATGGCGAAGCGGGTCTGGCTGATGGGCTGGAATTACTGGCTGGATTAATGCAGCGTTTTGGCGTGAGTCTACACCCGCAGCGGGATCGCAGCAGGAGAGCTGCCCTTGACTGGCTGGCGAGCCAGCGCATGCTCGACAGCCTGTCGTTATACCCGGAGGTATGCAACAGCGATGCGCTACGTATCACCGGCGCGTTGCTGATCATGGAGCAGACGCAAGAAGGGGCGGTCCCCGGCGCGTTGTGCGCCGCCCTCGAAACCCGGTTAATGAAATCCGGCGGGCCAGAAGCTGTGGTCCCGCAGAATATCAGCGATGCGCCGCTAGCGGCGGTGGGGGGCAGCGCGCCAGTGCTCAGCGGTATCACCTCTGGTCAGGAGCTGCTGACGCAGGCGCGGGTGCTGGCAAAGTATCTCAGCGACCAGCCGGATGGCTGGCTCTCTGCCCACCACCTGATAAAGAGCATTCGCCATGATACGCTGCATCAGTTGCCGCCGTTACTGGCGGACGGCAGAACTCGTATTGATCCGCCAAAACCGGACCAGCGGGCGCTGCTGAAAAGGCTGTATCTCCAACAGAGCTGGATGGAATTACTCGAGCAGGCCAGCGAGATGTTTTCCCGCGGCGCAAACCATCTGTGGCTGGATCTGCAGTGGTATGTTCACCAGGCGCTGTTGAAATCCGGGCGCGACGCGCAGGCCGCTATTATTCAGCATGATCTGCAAGGACTGCTGGCACGTTTGATCGGCCTGGAAGGGTTGGCGTTTAACGATGGTACGCCGTTTGCCGATGAGGTGACGCTGAACTGGATACAGCAACAGGTGCTGGATAATGCAACCATCTGGCTGGACGACACCGCTTCCCGCGCCGTCACCGCTTCCGGCGACGACAACATCCTTCAGTTAGAGCCGGAGGCGCTGGCTCTGGTCGACAGCGATGGCGCTGAGGCGGCGCTGACCTGGCTGCAACATCGTCCGGGTATCACCACCCCCAGAAGCCGCTGGTTACTGCGATTATTGATGGCGCGGATTGCCGAGCAGAGCGGGAAAAACGAACTGGCGCAACATCTGCTGGCGGAACTGGACGTGCTGGCAGCCACGCTGTCACTGGCGCAATGGGAACCGGAACTACTGTTTGAAGTCCGAGCGCGTCATCTGCGGCTGTTGCGCGGTAAGGCCGGACGCAGCGAAACGGAAAGAGCTCGTCTGCAGTCGCAGATGGACCGTTTGCTGGCGGACCTGATTGCTATTGACCCCGCCCGCGCGGCGGTGCTGTGCGTTTAAACGCCTGATGCTCGTCATGGACGAGTAACGGATAACATACGATCGATGATTTAACCTTGTGCTATTTCGATGCTGGATCTCGACAAAGCCGGTACGCCGGATCCCTACGTAGAGCGTCTGTTTGAAGGGGTTGCTTTTTCCATGGAGCGCTTGCGGGAAAAGATTGATGACGACCTGCCTGAGCTTACCGAAGGGCTGGTTAGCATGCTGTGGCCGCACTATCTGCGCACCATTCCGTGGCTATCGGTGGTGGCGCTGACGCCGGAACTACCGACGATGAAGATGGCGGAAACGGTGCCTGCCGGGCTGGAGATATATTCCCGCCCGCTGGGGCCGAAAAATACCGTCTGCTGCGCCGCCTGCGCAGAGCGTGGGGCCGCGTGAGGTACCGTTTATCGACAAGGATCGGCTGGACCACGCGGCGTGGGGCTATGACTTTGCCCACACCGGCATCGTGGCGCAGCTGGGTTCGCCGCAGATGCTGGATTTTTACGATAATAGCGTCCTGCCGGGCCTGCGAGTAAAACAATTATTGAACTTAATATCGGCGAAATAATTAATACACGCACGAACGGATATGAAATAACTGCTGAGAATATTTATCGTGGCCAATATTCATTGACCGCTACAAATATCATCATCAGTTATATATGGAGGTTCATCTATTAGCATAAATACAAGCATTTAATTACGCCATTTATTAATAAGTCATCACTTTGTATTTGTAAGGACACATCAAAGATAAAGCATATCCGTATTTTGCCCGGCGGGCTGGCGGTGCTGGCCGCCGTTTTTCTCTGCCTGCTGACGGCCTGCCGCGACCACAGTCGCGACGGCATGAGCGGCGCTGATATAAATGTCTATAACCACGGTCCGGATGCCATTGTTTCGGTGCAGGTGAACGGCTACGGCGGGCCTGGAGCCAATTCCTACGGCGGCGGCGGCGGCTTCTGCTGTGTGATGGTGCCCAACGACTGGCGGCCGGGGCTGACGGCAAAAATCACCTGGACTTCCGACCCTAACTCCTGGATGAAAATAAGCGATATGCCTGACAACTATTCACAATACTATCAGCGCCATGGACCGATCACCGTTCCCATTGAGCGCTGGGAGAAGGGACAGGCCTGTGGCTTTGAAGTGCATATTTTTCCCTGCGATAAGGTAAGAATTGTTCGTTCTTGTCACGATCGCTCATCTCCGGAATATCCGATACATCGTGCGCCCGATGAGGATGAAAAAGCGAAAAAAATATTATTTGACCATGTTAAGGAGAACATCGTATGTCCGACACCGCAGACTCCACGCTGAATGCCCTGAAGGCGCTTATTGCGGCTTTTCAGACCGGTGCCACTCCGGTCGCAGTCAAAACCTCCACCGCAGAAGCGGCCAGCCTACCGCCAAAGTTTCCCGGGCCGGATGACAAAAAGCCCGCGGATAACTCCACGCAGCAGAAAACCGAATACAACGAGCGCGGCCGCCTGCCAGCGAGCAGAACGCAGACCGAAGGCAACTACGCCAGGCAGTACCTGGAGGGGTATGTTAAAGAGTCCGATCATCAATCGGACAAAAAAACGGAACCGGGCTGCCCCGCCAGCCTGCATATCAGCCTGTTCTTTGACGGTACCTGCTGTAATGAAGAAGATGGTAATGAAGTGTACGGCTCGCGAAACCCGCCGCTGACCAATATCGGCCGTCTCTACCATGCCGCAAACTGGTTAGATAAGGCGGAGAACGACGGCTACTTCAGCTATTACTTTCCCGGCTGCGGGGCGCGCTTTCCGCAGATTGGCGAGAACGAATACTCGCTGGACGGCGAGCTGTTTGCCAACGGCGGTGAGGACCGTATCAACCAGGCGCTGCTTAAAACCTACAGCAGCATTTGCTATGCGGTGAAAAAGGAAAGGATCGAGGACAGCGAACTGGATACCTTTCGGCCTCAGATGGCCACCGTCTGGCCCTTCTCGCGGCTGACCCAGAAGTTCAACCGTAAAAGCGCGCTCGATGAGTTCTGCAACAAGCATCTGGGTGCCGTGGTCAATCAGTGGCCGCGGCAGCCAACACGGCTGCATATCCAGCGCTCGCAGCGGCGCATTGCCAAAATCAAGCTGTTCGTCTACGGCTACTGCCGGGGGGCCGCCACCGCCCGCGCCTTCGCCCGCGGGCTGGAGTCGCTGCTCGATGACGCTAAAATGCCGCTCGATGCGACAAATATGCTGCCGGCGGGGACGGTGGTTCCGGGGGGACCCACGCTGCTGGGCATTCCCGTCAGTATCGAGTTTATGGGACTGCTGGATTCGGTCTCGGCGGTTGGTGTGCCGCATATCCTGCCGTCGGCCACCGGGCATCTGGGCTGGGCGGCCAACAGCCTGCGGCTGCCGACCACCAAAGGCTTCTTAAAAAGCTGCTACCACTTTGTCGCCGGCCACGAGCAGCACGGCGACCTGCCGCTGGACTCCATTCGCGGTCCGGATGGTAAATACCCGGCGGGAGCGGTGGAGGTGGTCTACCCCGGGATGCATGCCGATGTCGGCGGCGACTGTAAGCCTGCGGAGCTCGGCAAGGTGCAGACCGACGCCCGCAGCCTGTTGTCAAAGATCGTGCTGCATGATATGTATGCCGCCGCCTTCGATGCCGGGGCGCCGCTGAGCGTACCTGAAGAAGTATTACCCGGTGGGGCTCAGGACAAAAAATATCGGGTAATGCAAGGCTACGTTGCTGATTATTTCAAAATCTCCGAACAGGCGATCGCCCTGTTTAACGCCTGGCAGCAGGCCGGGGCGCAGCAGGCGGGGGCGAAGACCGAAACGCCGGCCGTCAACGAGGCGGAGGTGGTGGCCATCGCCGTGGCTCAGGGCCGGGATCCGGTCGCCGCGCTGAAGGCGGCTCACGACAAGGCGGATAGCGATAAGGCGAAAGCTGCGGCCGCCGCCGCGAAGCCGCCGGAGAACGGTCCGCTGGGCAAACTGCCGGATCCGGTGTATGTGCCGCTGAAGGCCAAAGCGCTGGAGGTGATGCTGGCGGACCAGCTGAGCTGGATCACCGCCTGGCGCACCGAGCGCTTTGCCAGCCCGCAATACGCCGATAAGTATTATCAGCGTAAGCCTTTTTATCAGCAGGCGCTGAATGAGCAGACCGGCGCGCTGCCGTCGGCGACGGCGCCCGCGGAAAGCGAAGGGCCGCGAGAAGTGCCGTTTATCGATAAGGATCGGCTGGACCGCGCGGCGTGGGGTTATGACTTTGCCCATACCGGTATCGTGGCGCTGCTGGGCCAGGTGCTGCTGGATGTGATCCCCACCACGCAAACCGACCAGCTTGGCGGTCCGCTGGTGGCGGCGCAGGAGTCGGAATATATCCAGATCAAGAAAAGCGGCGATGCCCGGCGGGCGGCGCTGATGGGCTCGCCGACGATGCTGGATTTTTACGATAACTACGTGCATGACACGCTGGCCAAATATAATCATGATCCGCTGCATTCCTCGTTTTCCCACGGTTATTTTGCGTCGCGGACGATTTACGATAACGATGACGATACGTGGGATTCGGTGAAACAATTTGGCCAGCGGGTAAAAGCGATTATTGATATTAATGTTGGCGATATATTAGTGCAGGCGCGAACGGATATGAAAGATCTGAATACGGTATCGGGCGTGCTGGGGAAAATATATCGGGATATAAAAAGCGAGGCTTTTAAAATACTGCTTCCCTGACACTTTAATTACCATATTACTATGGACGGCGTCGTAAAAATAAAAATCTGAAATTACGTCATCTCTTAATAATTCATTACTTTATTTTATTTTTGTAAGGATACATCAATGATAAAGCATACCCGTATTTTGTCCATAGGGCTGGCGGTACTGGTCGCCGTTTTTCTCTGTCTATTGACGGCCTGCCGCGATCACAGTCATGACGGCATGAGCGGCGCTGATATAGCCGTATTAAACCACGGACCTGATGCCATCGTTTCGGTGCAGGTTGATGGCTACGGAGGGCCCAGGGCGAATCCCTACGATGGCGGTGGCGGATTCTGCTGCGTGATGGTGCCTGATGTCTGGCGCCCGGGACTGACGGCAAAAATCACCTGGACCTCCGATCCTAATGCCTGGATGAAATCGAGTGAGATGCCCGATGATTATGAGACTCACTATCAGAAACATGGGCCGATTACTGTCCCCATTGAACGCTGGGAGAAGGGGCAGGCGTGCGGTTTTGATGTGCATATTTTCCCCTGCGATAAGGTGCGGATAGTCCGTTCCTGCTACGGTCGCGCAGATCCGAAATACCCGATACTTCCTCATCCTGATGAGGATAAAAAAGCAGATAACGTTATTTTCAAACATATCAAGGAGGAGATCGTATGTCCGACACCGCAGACTCCACGCTGAATGCCCTGGCTGGGCGCCCATTTGGATGTACGGCTACAGCTGTATGTGGCCCGCCATTTATTACCGGCTGCGCAACGCTCTTGCCAACCCAAAAACGCGGCGCGGTTAGGGCGGACCGCGGTACTGCGCCCGCTTAACGCGCAATACCCTGCTACTGACATTATCACCATTCATCTGGGGCGTTATCAGCGCGTCCGAAAAATATTCACCGAAGGGAGAACGATGAAGATGGCAACTATCGTTGGTAAAAATTGCGCCACATTGCTGCCCATCACTCTCACTGCAGCCTTAACCGGCTGCGGCCTGACGCAGAGCGTAAAAGATGGAGCCGTCTCAGTGACCTACGCTATTTTTTATAAACAGATCAAAACGCTGCATTTGGATATTCGGGCCCGGGAAGGGGTGAACCACAATGCGCAAGGGGCGTCATTGGCAACCGTAGTGCGAATTTACCAACTCAAAGAGCGCAAAGCGTTTGACGCCAGCGATTATCCCTCGCTATTTGCTGACGATAGCCGGGCAATACCAAGCGATTGGCTGGCCCAAAAAGATATCCGTCTACACCCGGGGGAATCCGTGGCGCTGGATATGCCGCTGGAGACGGCGGCGCAATACGTCGCGGTGGCGGGGATGTTTATCGCGCCGGATCGGGTCAAGGACAGCTGGCGGTTAGTGTTGACCCGCGACGACCTCGACCCCGACAAGCCGCGTATTATCGAAGCCGGTCACAACCGGCTGACGCTGCAACCGTTAAAAGGTAACTAAAATGCCGCGCCCCTCACTTTACGACACCCTGTTTGGTAATTTCTCCGGCGGTCTCGATCTGCATCAGATCGGTGAAGAAAATCAGGTCATTTTATCGGTGCTTGATAATATGCAGCGTATCCTCAACTGCCGGGCTGGCACGCTGGCGCATCTTCCGGATTACGGTCTGCCGGATATGACAAAAATTCTCCAGGGGATGCCGGGTAGCGCGCACCAGTTAATGACCACGCTGTCCGCGGTACTGCTCAAATACGAACCGCGGCTGAACAGCCTCCGTGTGGAGATGCTCGAACAGACACAGCCAGGCGAACTGCGTTATGCCATCGACGCGGAACTGAAGGAAATTGGTCTGGTACGCTATGGCACGGAATTTATGCCTGAAGGCAGGGTTCTCCTTCGCCATCTGAAACAGCAACAGTATCTGAATGCCCGCACCGCTATTTAGCCCTCACTCTGGTTACCCCTATGACAACTTATCCTAAGCGTCACCTGATTACCGGCGGCGACCCGCGCACGCTGGCAGACTACGCAAAGCTGCGTGAAGAAATGCACAAACTCAGCCACCCGGCGCGCCCCGACGTTGACTGGCTATACGCAGAACGGCTTTGCCTGTCATTATTTGACCGTAACGGCGTAGAGCTGCAGACCGCGGCTTGGTATACGCTTGCCCGTACGCAGTTAACCGGCTTATGCGGGCTGAATGAAGGACTGGCTATCCTGGAAACGCTGATTACCCGTCAGTGGGGGAGCCTTTGGCCACAGCCGGTACACGCGCGGATGGAAATCCTTAGCGGTTTGGGTAAACGGCTACTGCAAGCGCTGCGTACGCTGACGCTAGCCTATGTCGATCTTAGTTTGATTTATGAGGCGGAAGTGCATCTGAAAGCGCTGGATGCTGCGCTGCAGCGTCTGGAATTAAAGCACGCCAGTCAGTTTGATGCGTTGCTCAATTTTATGCATAACGCGGCTGTACGGCTGGAGAATAGCGATGGCGTGACCAGCGCTGATACCCTACCGCACGTAGTCACGATGGAGAACGCGTCCACCCATTTGGATGAGCGGGTTGAGCGAACAAAGTGGGTTTATATTGCGCCGCCGGAAACGCTGCCAAACGTGCAAGTCGGCAATGAGCGTCAGAACTCTGAAAAACGATGGCGACCTTTTATGGCCGGTATGCTGACGATGCTGGTGCTGACCGCAGCGGCAGGGTGGGGGTGGCAGGCGATGAATCAACCAGATCCGGAACAGCAGCAATTCGCTCTCAGTCTGGCGCCATTGCCGACGGTACTTTCGCCAGATCAGTTACGCTCCTTTTCTCTGCACGCACCGTCAGCAGACAGTGGGATAAAGCAGACCCGGCAGCAGCTTACACATCTGGCTCAACTCAAACCTAATTGGGCCATCGACTATGGCGATCAACTGGTACAACAGGCACTGGCGCTATGGCCGGAGCAGGCGAAAACATTGTCCTCGCAGTGGCGGCAGCAGATCATAGCCGCCGCGCTGCCGGCGGAAAACCTCACCGGGTGGTATCAGGGAATGCAGCAACTGCAGCAATTAACTCAGCGTCTGAATGCCCTGGATGAGCAGAAGGGACAATACCTGACGGTCAGTGAACTAAAATCCGCGGTGTTCGCCATTACTCAGTCCCTTAATCGAACCGTTCCGGCTGAAGAACAGTTACGCCAACTAACGGCGATGACAGAAGGGCAAATCAGCCGCGCCTCGCAGCAGCAACAAGCGGAACAGCACCTGCAGCAGCTGATAGTCTCTTATGCACTAGTAAAAAATAAAACCGTGGAATAGCTTCGCGCAAGGAGTAAGGGCTGGGGGGCATATTGTACCGTAGCGACTCCAGCCCTGGAAAAGGCGCTTACCGCTGCAACACCTCGGCAAATTTAGCAAGCCACTGCGGGTGGGCGGGCCAGGCGGGAGCGGTCACCAGATTGCCATCAACGTGCGCCTGGTCGATACCGATATCGGCGTAATGTCCGCCACTGAGGCGAACTTCGGGAGCGCAAGCTGGATAAGCGCTGCAGGTACGGCCTTTAAGAATGCCGGCGGCCGCGAGAAGCTGTGGGCCGTGGCAGACGGCGGCAATCGGTTTACGCGCAGCGTCAAAAGCCTGTACCAGCTTAATCACCTGCTCATTCAGGCGCAGATATTCTGGCGCACGGCCGCCGGGGATGAGCAGTGCGTCGTAGTCTTGCTCATTGGCGCTATCGAAGTCAGCGTTCAGTACGAAGCGATGACCGGGTTTTTCGCTATAGGTTTGCGCGCCGTCAAAATCATGAATCGCCGTCATAATATAGTCGCCTTTGTTTTTATCCGGGCAGACAGCATCGACCTGATGGCCAATCATCTGTAATGCCTGAAACGGGACCATGGTTTCGTAATCTTCAGCGTAATCACCCACCAGCATTAAAATTTTCTTGCCCATTGCAACAGATCCTTGATGAATAATGATGCCTAAGGTATAGCCTGGTAAAATGAATAATGCCAATGGTTAATGCATGAATAAGAATGAAAGCAGCAATGTCGATAAAATATAGACCTGATGTATCGGATCAAGAGAAATAAATTTAACGCATGAATTAAATTCCGCACCAGGGAAGTTTACATTAAAAAGAAATGATGCCTGAATATTGCGTTTTGCTTTTTTTGTTGACGGGGAGGGGGTATTTGTTAATATCGGCTGGCTCTTTTTATTGGCGTGCGAATCTTTGGGGTATATTCTTTATCTTATGTGTGTGTTGTCTTTTTTACATGCGAGAATATATTCGGATATTTCGAATTGTTGAACGGCGTCAGGTGTTAAAAATGCCTTTTGTTATTGGCGGCATAGTGTAAACCTATTAATTAAATTAATATGTTACGATGAGTAAGCATAATGGAGTATGAATGAATAAAATTCACCGTCTGACATTGATTGGTATTATAATTAACTTAGCCATGTTTCTTTTGGTGCTCAATGAGGTCAACTCGCTTTCAGATTATTATGGCTACGATCGAACGCTGCGTTTGATTAAAGATTTGGTCACAATTGTACTTCCCCTTGCTATAGTTGTTCAGGTGGTAAGCGTTTTTTTATTACCGAAAGTCCCGCGTGTTGGTATTGTGTTTGCTTATATCGGTGGGATTGCTATGGTGCCGATTGGTTTGTTGTTTTTAATCGGTTATCTTTTTAGCTACGAAAGATACTGCAATGCAAACCTTGATGTTTATAACCCTGAAGCAGAGGTTGATATATCTAAGCCTGAAGATAAAAACTATAAATTAACATGCGATACATCCCGATTTGCGCCTACTGGTGCTATTGCTTTATGCATGGGAGTTATTGTGCTGGTGATGGGCGTGGGAATTGGCTATTTATTGGTCGCAGTAGGCATTCTCAATATCTGGAATGGGGTACGCCTCAAGGAGAGCGTTATGATTGGTCTTTCTGGTGATAAATTGATAGTTAAACCAAAATTGTACTCAGATACTTTTATCGTACCGCTGAATGAAATCGTATTAACAGGAAAAGGTGTTACTAATGACACTGTCTCCCTAAAATTCTTACGTACAGGCCGGGCGTTTAGCGTGCGGAAGAAAATGCTGGCAGGTGAGAATATTGATGAATCACTCGAATATATTATTTCAAAAATCCCCACCGCCTGATTGGTTCTCACCAAAGTGAATATAAAACGGCACCTTTGAGGTGCCGTTTAGTCTTTTCTGGCGATATCAAAGGGTTGTGTTAATCCACGTTAGTAAAGTAATCGCGAGCGACGGCTTCCACACGCTTTGCTTCCAGGCCGGTCTTTTCGCTGATCCCGGCGATAAACGGCTTGAACTGCTCGGCCATCACGTGACCGCCGTCCCAATGAGCAACGTAGTAACGGCACTGATAGCGATAAAAGTGGAGGGTCTTTTCTCCTAACGTGTAATACATGACATTCTCCTGTCCAGTGTGTCGGGTTGCGTCCGAAGAAGCTGATGGGGCGTTACCACAATAATCAGGTATTTGATTATATCCTGCTCCCAAATGTGGGAAATTTCCAGCAGGCAATAGGCAAGCGGAGCACATTTTCTTCTGGTTGCGATCGATGCCATTTGCGGTTGAATATTGATCACACATAATGTATTTAATTAGACGAATTGTATTAAATCCTGGTTACTCATTGAACAACAAGGTGAAACAATGACTCTACAACTTCCCGATTATCGCGATGTGGCAGCCGCCGCCCGGCGGATTGCCGGTTACGCCAACTCTACTCCTGTGATGACCTCCCGTACCCTGGATGAGCAATACTCAGCGCAGCTGTTTTTAAAGTGTGAAAATTATCAGCGCATGGGGGCATTTAAATTCCGCGGCGCGATGAACGCGTTGCAACAGTTTAGCCCAACGCAAAAACGGGCCGGGGTAGTGGCGTTTTCTTCTGGTAATCACGCGCAGGCCATTGCACTAGCGGCTAAACTGCTGGACATTCCGGCGACTATCGTCATGCCACACGATGCGCCTGCGGCTAAAGTCGCCGCCACCCGGGGCTACGGTGGTAAAGTCGTTTTTTATGACCGCTACACGGAGGATCGCGAGCAGATCGGTCGCGATCTGGCGCAACAGAATGGGCTAACCCTTATCCCTCCTTACGATCATCCGCACGTGATTGCCGGGCAGGGGACGGCGGCGAAAGAGCTAATAGAAGAGGTCGGTCCGCTGGATGCGCTATTTGTCTGCCTCGGCGGCGGTGGGCTGTTGTCAGGCTCGGCGCTGGCGACGCGTCATCTGTCTCCGGGGTGTAAAATCTATGGCGTAGAGCCCGAAGCTGGCAATGACGGCCAGCAATCTTTTCGTTGCGGCAGCATTGTGCATATTGAGACGCCGAAAACCATCGCCGATGGCGCGCAGACCCAGCATCTGGGGCAATATACTTTTCCGCTAATACAGCAATACGTCGACGATATCCTGACCGTGAGTGACGATGAATTGGTCGCAGCGATGAAATTTCTCGCCGAGCGGATGAAAATGGTGGTCGAACCGACCGGCTGTCTGGGCTTCGCTGCCGCACGGGGCGCCATGGCGCATCTGCGGGGTAAAAAAGTCGGCATTATTATCAGCGGCGGTAATGTGGATATGAGTCGTTACAGCGCTTTATTGGCCACCGGGAACGAATTATGAGTAGCGAGATGTCGCCCTTGCTGGCACAGCTTGATCTCATCGCCCAGGGGTTAAGCGAAACCTTCGCGCCGTTTTGTGAAGTGGTCGTCCATGACCTGACGCATCCTCAACAGGCCATTTTATCAATCCACAATAATCTCTCCGGCAGAGAGGTTGGTCAGCCGGCGACCGAGATGGGGTTAGCGCGGATTGCCAGCGCCGAGTTTCCGGCCGTCGTTGCCAACTATGCCAATCAATTTGCCGATGGCCGTGCGGTGAAAAGTACCTCCATCGGTATTAAGGGCGATAACGGTGAATATGTTGCCGCCCTCTGTCTTAACGTCGATATGACGTTGTTTCGCGGTATGCAGAGCGCGTTGGCGCGCTTTACCGCCACGGAAAGCGCCACGGTGGTTGAGCATCTTGAACCGGGCGGCGCAGCGGCCATTCGCCAACGAATTGATACATTCGCCGCCGAGCGGGCGACGACAGCCAGGGCGCTGAGTGCGACGGATCGTAAAACGGTGATTCAACAATTGCGTAAAGAGGGGCTATTAGATCTGCGCAAATCAATGGAAATGGTCGCGCAGCATCTTGGCATTTCGCGGGCGACCGCCTATTTATACGCCCGACAGGAGAGATAAGCGTAGCGGCCGCGCGGAGCTGCAGCCGCTATTCCATCAAGGAGTTACTGAAGCCCGGTCAGTTCGTCGGTGGTTAACGCCAGCTTTTGCACGCTGCCGCTTTCTGCTGAAGCAACGGCGGCTTCCAGCACCGCCATCACCGCCAGCGCCTGTAGCGGCGGCACCGGGTTGGCGATTTTGCCCTGCAGGGCATCGCGAACCTGAATATAGTACTGACGCTGATCGCCTTTCGGCGTGGCGAGCGTGTGCGCCTGCAGGCTGGCGTCGAACAGCGTCATGCTGTCGTCATCCTGGCCCCAGCTTTCGCTCCCTGGGATGACCCCAGCCAGCAGCTGGCTCTCTTGCTGGTCTGCTTTCAGTTTCACGAGGCTGCCGCTATCGCCGTGGACCGTGAAGCGCGAGACGCCGCCGGCCACCAGCATGCTACAGTGCAAAACCACTTTGTGCTGCGGATAATTCAGCACCACGTGCGCCCAATCGTTGATCTCCGCGCCCTGTCGCAGAGTGGCTATATTGCCTTGTACCGATTGCGGCAGGCCGAAAAGTTGTAGCGTCTGGTCGATCAGGTGCGGGCCGATGTCAAACCACAGGCCGCTGCCGGGCACGTTTTGCTCGCGCCAGCGAACGCGTACTTCCGGGCGGAAGCGGTCGATATGCGACTCGAAATGCTTAACCTTGCCGATCAGCCCCTGCTCGATGGCCTGCTTAACGCCGAGATAATCGCTATCCCAACGGCGATTGTGGAAGACTGAAAGCAGTCGTTGCTTTTCGTCCGCCAGCGCGATCAGCTCGCGCGCTTCCTGCATATCGAGAGTGAAGGGCTTATCCACCACCACGTGCTTACCGGCGTTCAACGCCAGTCGAGCCAGCGGGGCGTGGGTGGCGTTCGGCGAAGCGAGTACCACCAGATCGACATCCGGATGCTGAATGGCCTCTTCCGGAGAAGCGATTACCGTGACATCTGGCAGGTCCTGCTTCACTTTGGCTTCATCGCGGGAGGCGACGACGGCAAGCTTTAACCCCTCGACCGCGTTGATGAGCGGCGCGTGAAACGTTTTGCCGACAAATCCATAGCCGATCAGCGCAATGTTAATAGGTTTACCTGCGCCGGTGATAACTTTATGCATGACTTTCTCCACGTTATTCAGCGTCAGCAATGCTGACCTGCATTGAATTGTCTTCGCCAAGCGCGTGCCATGGCTTGTCGAGGAACAGACGATCGATGTGTTTCAGTTCGGCGACCAGGTATGGCTCGCAGCGATTAAGTTTCAGATGGTCAGCCACCAGCCAGTGCTCGACGCTGGCTGCCAGCATCGCGCGCTTTACCTCCGCATCCGCTTCCTGGCTGGCGCTAAGCCCTTGTTGCGCATGGATCGCGCAGGCGCCGAGAATGGCGATATCCGCGCGGTAACGAGAAAGCAGCGCCAGCGTGGCGCTACCGGCAAACAGCCGCTGCCGCATATCCCATTTTCCGCCAAGTAAAACCAACTCGATATCGGGCCGTTCGCTAAATAGTTGGGCAATATCCAGCGAAGGGGTGATGACCGTCAGCGGTCCTTTTAGATGAGCGGCGACGGCCAGTACCGTGCTGCCGGCGTCTAAAAATAGCGTTGATCCTGGAGGAATCTCACGGGCGACCAGCGCGCCGAGGCGTAGCTTAGTCTCGGGCAGCAGCGCATTGCGCGCCTGACGATTCATAGCTGGAAGATCGAGAGCGATAGCGCCGCCATGGTTTTTCTGTACCAGTCCGCGTTTTTCCAGGTCACTAAGATCGCGGCGAACGGTATCGGGCGAGACCTGCAATCGTTCGACCAGTTCGCTGATACTAATTTGACCGTTTTCGCTCAGTAGTTCGAGTAAAAACTGTTGTCGGGCGGTTTTATGCATAATCGTTGTTCCTGCAAAAGACTGCAATAAGCCGCATAATACAGCATGAAGTGAGAATGTGAATCGCAAAAAGCAGCAAAAAATGCGTTGCCAGCTAAAAGGGGGGATTGTGCATCGCTTTTTGGGAAGGGGGACCGGCTCAGCGCAGACTACAGAGCGTTAAGCCGGTCTATTTAAAGGTACTCCGCTCAGCGCATTACCCAGTGCTGATTACCGACTTGTTCGTAGCGGCGCGTCGGCGGCTGCCAGTCTTTATCGCGAAACGGCGAGGGTAGTTCATCGTTATTGGCTTCGCGCAGAAGATGTCGGCGAGACGGATCGGTTTTCGGGATCGCCGCAATTAACTTCTGCGTATAGGGGTGTTGCGGATTGGCGAAAATTGCCTGCCGCGGGCCAATTTCGATGATTTCGCCGAGATACATGACCGCTACCCGGTGACTGATGCGTTCAATCACCGCCATATCATGCGAGATGAACAGAAAGGCGATTTTCATCGTTCGTTGCAGTTCGATAATCAGGTTGACCACCTGCGCTTTGACCGACACATCCAGCGCCGACACCGACTCGTCGGCGATAATCACCTTGGGATTCATCGCCAGCGCGCGGGCAATGCAGATGCGCTGGCGCTGACCACCGGAAAATTCATGCGGATAGCGGTTAAGCACCGCGACGCTGAGTCCCACTTTCTCAATCAATTCATGGGCGCGCGCCAGCGCCTGCTGGCGTGTGGCGAGGCCATTTTCCAGCAGTGGTTCAATCAACGTTTCCTGGATTTTCAGCCGTGGATTCAGGCTGGCGAACGGATCCTGAAAAATCATCTGGATATCCTGACGCATCCGCTTTTGCTGTTGGCGCCCGGCTTGCAGGACGTCATAGCCATTAAGGCGAACATGGCCGGATTGCGCCTGGACCAGGCGAATGAGACTGCGACCGGTGGTCGATTTACCGCAGCCGGATTCGCCCACCAGCGATAGCGTTTCTCCGGGCCATAGATCAAAGCTAACGTTTTCTACGGCGTGGATATGCCCGGCTAACTGATTAAAAAAGCCTTTTTTAACTGGAAAACGGGTGACCAGATTTTTGACCGATAATACCGGCTCGTTGCTGGTCAGGCTGAGGTCAGGCTCTGGCGGGTAACGACGGATTTCCCCGGTTTGCAGGTTCACCGATGGGAACTTACAGGGGGTCGAGCTTATATCCATTTCACCTGCCGCGGGTACCGAGGCCAGCAGCGTACGGGTATAGGGCTGCTGCGGGGTGGCGAATAGCGTCGGCGTACGCTCGCATTCGATGGCATCGCCGCGAAACATCACCAGCGTATCGTCGGCGGTTTCCGCGACTACGCCCATATCATGGGTAATAAACAGCACCGCGGTATTGTTTTCTGCCTGTAGGGTTTTAATCAGATCGAGGATTTGCCCCTGGATAGTGACGTCCAGCGCGGTCGTGGGTTCATCGGCGATCAGCAGTTTCGGCTTCAGGGCCAGCGCCATCGCGATCATCGCACGCTGGCGCATACCGCCGGAAAACTGATGCGGATATTCATCGAAACGTTGCGCGGCATGCGGAATGCGGACTTTTTCCAGCAGGGCGATGGCCTCCTGCTTCGCCTGCCGCGCCGATAAGCCCTGATGGCGGATAAAAACTTCCGCTATCTGATTGCCGATAGTAAATGCCGGGTTAAGACTGGTCATCGGCTCCTGAAAAATCATCGCCACCTCGGCGCCGCGCACGCGACGCATCTCCTCTTCAGGAAGGTCGAGCAGGGATTTGCCGCCGAGCAGCACCTGTCCCTCGGTACGGCTATGCCGGGCAGAAAGCAGACGCATAATGGCCATCGCCGTCACGCTTTTACCCGAGCCGGATTCGCCGACGATCGCCAGCGTCTTACCTGGATAGAGGCTAAAACAGATATTACGCACCACTTTCTGCCAGCTATCGCCGTGGCGGAATGCGACGCTCAGATTGTCGACGGCCAGCACTGGCGCAGGCGTTTCACGGTTCATGAGTCAGCACTCCCCGGCAAAGGGCGCGCGAGCGGAAACCCGCACCAGTGGGGTGAATTCGAGATCACGCTTAAATGGCCAGGTCGGTGTCAGCATCCGCAGACGCGCCACCCGTTCAATATCCTGATCGACCACCCCTTCCGAGAGCGCCATCAGGTTCGGATTGGCCAACGGCGCCAGCTCCGGCGATAAATAGCCGGATTTAACCACCAGGATTTTCACCTGCCGCGGGTTGAGCCCCAACGCGCTAAAGTCAGCGATATCGTGATACGGGCGTCGGCGGTCGGCTACCACCACGGTAACACCGCCTGTCTGTAGCACCGCCTGATTGGCCGGGCGCTGCGGATCCGCCGCCAGCAGACCGGTGACGGTAAAACGCGCGCTCGCGCTGATACCCGCCGGATCGAGGCTGGCGCCGATAGTCAACTGCAGTTCTGCGCCAATGCCGGCCTCAAAGGCCGCACGCGTCGCCGGCGCGTCGGTAATGCCGGCCACCAGGGTATTTTGCGCCTGCTGGCGTAGCAGTTCGGCGAGCACATCGCCGCGATCGCCGACGCCGCCGCCGGTTGGATTATCGCCAGAATCCGCCAGGATCACCGGGCCCGTGGCGCTGGCGATGGCCTGAGCGACGCATTCGGCGACGCTGCCCGTCCGACAGCCGAAAACAAAATCTTCCCGCGCATCCCAATAGGCCTGCGCCAGTTTTGCGGCCTGTTGCTCCAGTACCGCTCGATCGGTGCCGGTAAAAATGGCCGCGGCGGTGGCGCGCGGTTCATCGGCCCACACGTAGCCGACCATTAATGAGCTATCGAGTACGCCGTCGATCTGGTCGCTGTGCGGCAACATGGCGTACAGGCTTTTTGCCGGTTCATCTTCCGTACTGGTTCGCTCGCCAGGCAGTAATACCGGGATAGGGGCCCACACTATGCCCGGGCGCACGCCGTTTTGCAGACTATTCACCAGCATACTGACCGAACGGCGCATGGTCTCTTCGATATCGATATGCGGCGCGGTGCGATAGGTTGAGTAGATATCGATGGCGTCGATGATGCGCTGGGTCACGTTACCGTGAAGATCGTAGCTGACGGCAATCGGGCAGTCATCGCCGACGCAGGCGCGGGCGGCGGTGATCCAGTCGCCTTCAGCGTCTTCCATACCTTCAACGTACATTGCGCCGTGCATCGCAAGGTACAGGCCGTCGATTGGCAGTTGCGCCTGCAGCCGGCTTAAGAATTCGGCCTTGAACTGTTCATAGGTCTCTCGCGCCACCGGGCCTCCGGGAATCGCCCGGGTGTGCAGCGTCGGCAGAAATGTCGCCGGATAATCGCGTAAAAACTGAAAGTGAGGCGCTTCCAGCAGGGCTTCGCCCTTGACGGTGCGAAACTCCGCTTCATGAGTCAGGACCGGATTAAACGTGCTGCATTCAATATGTATTCCGCCAACGGCAATGCGCATAAGGACCTCGAAATTATCCTGGAAAGAGAACGTGAGTCAGCGCGACGCTCGCCGCGGCGAGCGCCCAGCTGTCCTGAGCCAGCGGACGATAGATAAGCGGCGTTTTTCCCGCCATCCCCGGCAACAGGTTGGTTTCAATGGCTTGTTGCATCACGGTATTCAGTAAACCGTTAAAGCTTTCCGGCTGGTGGGCAAGCATGATCGCCGCCGGATCGTGAGTCTGGATCTGATGTGAAATGGCTAACCCTAACGCATCGCCGGCCCGATGCAGGATCTGGATGGCGGCGCTGTGGCCCTTACGCGCCATGGCTTCCAGTTCATCCAGTTGGTTAGTGTCGATACCGGCCATACGCGCCTGTTCAAAGATGGCGGTGAGAGACGCAATGGTGTCGAGACAGCCACGCTTCCCGCAGCGACAAGGCGTGCCCGCCGGCACGATGGTGCAGTGGGCTATTTCTCCCGCGCCGCCGTGGGCGCCGCGCCAGATTCGGTTACAGATGACCGCCGCGCTGCCGATGCCGCTGCCGTGAGAAATCACCACTGCGCTCTCCAGCTTGCGTAGATGGCCAAAAGTTTTCTCCCAGTTCGCCAGCGCCCGGGTGTCGTTTTCAATCAATACCGGGATCCCGCCGGTCGCGCGGCTTAACAGTTCAGCTAGCGGCACCTGATGCCAGCCCAGCAGCGCCGACTGTACGCAGACCGATTGCGCGGCGTCGACAAAGGCAGACAGGGCAAAACCGATGCCGACCAGCCGTTGGCGCTCGATAAGCGTATCGTTTAACAAACTGCGGATTTCATCCGCCAGTTGCTGGATTAAGGCGGGGATTTCAAGCTGCGGCGTGAGCAGCCGCTCGGCGATTTTCTCACCGCTGGCATTCATCAGTACCAACACCAGCTGATTATCAATCAGCGAGATGCCGATGGCGTAAGCGGCGTCCGGCGCCAGCGAAAGGGTGACGGAGGGGCGCCCCTGGCCGCCGGAAGCGGCCATATCGCTCTCCTCTAGCAGCCCATCGGCCAGCATCTCTTTTACCAGTGCGCCAATGGCCGCTTTACTCATACCCGTCAGGCGGGCGAGGTCTGCGCGGCTGGCGCCTTCCTCGCTACAGACCAAATGAATCAATTGTTGGTGGAGTTTGTTCAGCATAGTTACTCAGCCATAACGCTTTTTTCTGAACATAATCGCGGGCTGGCGCTTTAGCAACCAGTTTATTTTCAAAAATAACTAAACAATCACATATAAGTTAAATTTATTACCTAATTAAGCGTTAATCATGGCTAATATCACATTTATGGGACTCTGTTTTGGGTAAAAAGAAAACCTAATCGCAACATAACAGCCACAACTGGCGACATAACAGACAGGTAGGGGTTAACGGATGAAGGCAATTATGAATAAATTTCGACTTGCCATTCTGGCAGGCTTACTGGCAACCGGCGGGGCGACGGCGCTGCAGGCAGCGACGCTGAACGTGATGCAAAACGAACCTCCGCGTAGCATGGATCCGGGCGACCAAACCGCGACCTTTACCGATACCGTTTTAAAACCGATGTATGAAGGTCTGGTGGATTTGTCGCCGGATTTCAAAATCGCCCCGGCGCTGGCCACCGCCTGGAAGGTCAGCGCTGACGGTAAAGTCTGGACTTTTACCCTGCGTAAAAACGTCACTTTCCATGACGGCTCGCCGTTCAATGCCGATGCGGTCGTCGCCAATATTGAACGACATATCGACCCGAAAGGCGGACTGGCAGCCAGTTCGCGGATGCGCAACGTGATCGCTTCCGTGAAGAAGCTCGATGATGACAACGTCGAGATTACGCTGAAAAAGGTCTATCCCTCTTTCCTCAATCTGTTGACCGGCGGCTCGGCGAAGATGGTGAGCCCCACGGCGGCGAAAGCCGGCACCATTGGCCGTAAAGCGGACGGTACCGGTCCATATATGCTGCAGGAGTATAAAACCGGTGAATACGTGCTGGAGAAGAAAAACCCGAAATACTGGGGCGAGAATCACGGCCCGGATGAGATTAAGTGGACCTGGAGCGCGGAGCCGTCGGTGATGAATATGGCGCTGCTTTCCGGCCAGGTCGATGTGATTAACCCGGTACCGCCGCAGTTTGGTCTGCAGTTGAAAAGCAACCCGCAGGTGAAGCTGGAGCAGGGGCAGGGAGCGTCGGTATTCTGGGTAGCGCTCAACGTTGAGCAAAAGCCGCTGAATGATGTCCGCGTGCGTCAGGCGCTGAACCTGGCGACCGACAAAGAAGCGCTGCTGAAGGCGGTGATGTTTGGTTTTGCTTCTGCCGCCAACTCGCCGCTGGCGCCGGTGAACGAAGGATATGATAAAACCCTCAACGACTATCCGTGGGATCTCGATAAAGCGAAAGCGCTATTAAAAGAGGCCGGGTACCCGCAGGGCTTTGAGATGAACATCGCCGTGCAGGGACCGGATGCGCGTACCGCGCAAATCCTGCAGGCGATGTGGGGCAAAGTTGGCGTGAAACTTAACATCCAGCAGATGGAGAGCGGCGTCTGGAGCAAAGCGGCGTTTGCCCCGGCGGCGGAAAAGTTGGCCAACCGTACCGATGCGGTGCTGGCCTCCTGGTCTTCCGGCCTTAATGGTTCTGATTTGCAACTGCGCCCGCTGTACTACTCACAGAGCGCCGCGCCGGCCGGGGCTAACCTTGGTTTCTACCGCAACCCGCAGGTAGATGAGCTGTTAGATAAAGCCGCGACCACCATGGATAACAACGCGCGTATCGCCGAATATGTGGCGGCGCAAAAGGCCATTATGCAGGACGCGCCGCATGTGATGCTCTATTTCCAGGACGATCTGTACGCCACCCGCGCCACCATTAAAGGCGTGCGGATGGAGCCGGGCGGCGAAATTATCGTAACCGAAGCGCAAAAACCGTAACGCTGGGGTCAGGGTGGAGTTGTTATGAAAGCTTATGTGATTAAAAAACTGCTTTCTTTGCCGCTGATCCTACTGGGCGCATCGCTGATTGTCTTTCTGGCGATCAGGATGCTCCCCGGTGACCCGGCCCGCCTGATGGCAGGGCCGCAGGCCACCCAGGATGATGTCAGCCGTATGCATACGCGCCTCGGCCTGGACGATCCGCTGGCGGTGCAGTATGGCCATTTCGTCAGCGGAATGCTGAAGGGGGATTTTGGCACCTCGCTGAAGTCCGGCCAGCCGGTCTCCACCGAAATGAGCGAGCGGGTTCCTTATACCTTAGGCCTGGCGCTGCTGGCGTGGATGATGGCGGTGATCCTCGGTATTCCCATGGGGATGTGCGCGGCCATTTACCGCAATCATGTTGCCGACCATGTGCTGATGCTGGTGGCGATTGCCGGCGCGTCGATAGCCAACTTCTGGCTGGCGCTGATCGCCATGGATACTTTTTCGGTGAAGCTGGGCTGGCTGCCTTTGCTGGGCGCGGATGGCTGGAAAAGCTATATCCTGCCGTCGGTCTGCCTGGGGATTTTCCCAATGGCGGTAATGTCGCGGATGACCCGCTCCAGTATGGTTGACGTGTTAGGCGAAGATTATATCCGCACCGCGCGGGCCAAAGGGCTGGCGCCGTTTCAGGTCTATTTCAAGCATGCGCTGCGTAATGCGCTGATCCCCATCGTGACCATTATCGCACTCAACTTCGGCAGCCTGATCGGCGGCGCGGTGGTGACCGAGTCGGTGTTTAACTGGCCGGGGATAGGCCGCTATCTGGTGGATTCGGTGCGCTATCGCGATTATCCCGTTATCCAGGGCGTGACGATGATTACGGTGGCAAGCGTGGTGGTGATGAACCTGGTTGGCGAGATGATTATCGCCAGAATCAACCCGAAAATAAGGTTTGACTGATATGTCGGAAATTTCACTCGCCAAATCGCGCAGCGGCGTACTCAGCGGCCTGCGCTGGGGGATGGAGCATCCCTCGCTGACCCTCGGCGGCATCATCGTCGCTTTAATCCTGATATGCGCCATCTTCGCGCCATGGTTAAGCCACTACGATCCCTACGCGCAAGACCTGCTGAATATTCTCTCCGCGCCGTCGGCCGACCACTGGTTGGGCACCGATGACTATGGCCGCGATATCTTTTCCCGCACTATTTACGGCGCCAGGATCTCACTGATTGAAGTGGTGGTCAGCGTGGCGCTGTCGCTACTGATGGGGCTGCCTCTGGGCATCATCGCCGCGTTGTGCGGGAAAAGTGTCGATCACCTGATTATGTGGGTGATGGATGTCATTTTCGCTTTTCCCGGCATCGTGCTGGCTATCCTGCTGGTCAGCGTCCTCGGCGCAGGGTTGCTGAATATGCTGTTGGCGATCGCTATCTTCTCCGTGCCGGTTTACGCGCGCCTCAGCCGTAACCTGACCTTGGGTATCAAGAATATGGAGTACATGGAAGCGGCGCGGGCGCTGGGAATTGGCTATCGCCGACAGATAATTCACTACATTCTGCGTAATACCCTGGGGCCGATTACCGTGCAGGCGACATTGACCGGCGGTTCGGTGATCCTGGCCGCCGCTTCGCTCTCCTTCCTCGGCATGGGCGTGCAACCGCCGATGCCGGAGTGGGGAACGATGATGAGCGACGGGCGTAACTTCCTTGGCATCAGCCTGGGGATTTCGCTGTGGCCGGGGCTGGCTATTGTCTTTTCGGTATTAGGCTTCAACCTGCTGGGCGATGGCCTGCGTGACATCATGGACTCTCGCCTATGAGTAATAGCGTGCTGTGCCTGGATATTGGCGGAACCTTTATTAAAAGCGCTATCTCTCCGGCGCCTGGCCAGGTAGTAATGCCGCGTCAGCGGGCGATGCCGCTGACTTCCTGGCCGGCATTCATCGACGCCGTACAGGAGATTATCGCGCAATATGGCGATGCGATTAGCGGACAGAGTCCGTTGGCGCTCTCCTGCGCCGGAGTGGTGGATGTTGCCAACGATCGTATTCTGTCGAGCAACATTCCGCCGTTTGCCGGTATCGATATTATCCAATCCCTGCAGGCTGAGCTCGGGCGCCCGGTGGCGATGGCTAACGATGCTGATTGTTTTACCCTGGCCGAAGCGCGTTTCGGCGCGGCAAAAGATCTGCCGGTGGTGTTGGGGGTGATCCTCGGCAGCGGGATCGGCGGTGGGATTGCCATCAACGGCAAAATCCTCTACGGCAATCAGGGGATCGGCGCCGAGTGGGGGCACGGACCCATTACGCGCACTCATCTGCGGGGAGTTGAGTTGCCGCGGCTGCCCTGCGGCTGCGGACAGCAGGGATGTCTTGACACCCTTGGCGGGGCCAAAGGGATGCAGCGGCTGCATCAACTGCTCAGCGGTCAGGCGCTAAGCAGTGTCGAGATCGTGACGCAGGGCATGGCCGGAGAAGAGACAGCGGCGTTCACCCTTGAAGTATGGCTTGATCTGGTGAGCGAACCGTTGGCACATGTGGTGAACATTCTCGGGCCGCATAAAATCGTCGTAGGCGGCGGGCTGGCGAGCGAAACGTCGTTGCTGGCGCGCCTTGATATCGCGTTGCGGGCAAAGATTCTGCTGAAGAGCGCCGAGCCACTACTGGTCGCCGGGCAATTTAGTCGCGAAGGGGGATTACTGGGGGCATCGGTGCTGGGCTGGGAAAAATTTTAGCCAGGAATGTGGCAAATCTGACGGAAGCTTCTAGGATTAGAGCCTATCCCAGTAGGCGTAATTGGCGCAGCCAGTTTGAACACGGACAGCGCGCAGAAACCGGAGCGTACACGTAGTACGTGAGGATTTCGAGCACTGCCCTGGTTCAAAATGGCAAGTAAAATAGCCCTAATGGGATAGGCTCTTAGTCTGCTTATAAAAATGGAGTAATAACCATGTGCACCAATTTACACGATAACGCCCGCCGCTATGCGGAAGAGAAAAAATGAACGCTTGCTGCTAATCCCGTCCTGTGCCCGCCCAGACGATGGCAAGGGTTACTACTGTGGATTAGCCGACGACTGATACGAACTAATAAGAACCCGCCAATGGCGGGTTCTCCCTTTATGACGGCCTGACCAACTTACTTGAGCATTTTGTTATAGACGTAAAAATCCGTATCACGTACGAAGCCGCTACGCTCGTATAACGCCTGCGCTTTAGTATTATCGGTTGCCGTGCTAAGCATAATAAATGCTGAATCACTCTCTTTTGCCAGCTGTTCGGCACGGGCAATCAACTGCTGCGCTACGCCGTGCTGGCGGGCAGACTCATCAACGTACAGATCGTAAAGCAGCCAGATGCGCTTCATTTCCAGCGAGCAGAACAGGGGATAGAGCTGGGTAAAGCCCACCGCTTTGCCGTCCATTTCTGCGAAGAAAATGACCGACTCATTCAGTTGCAGGCGCTTAAGGATGAACTCCCGCGCCTGAACGAGATTTTCTTCGACCTGATAGAAACGACGATAGGCGAGATACAGCGGCAGGACGGTATCGACATCCTGGGGCTGGGCTTGATAAATATTCATACTAAAACCTCATTAAAATCACGGATATAATTGTAATACAAATATGATCAGCTGTCGCCAAAAGCGGTATGCTGCCTATTTGTTAGGCGATTGCGATGATTGCGGGAGGCGAAATTCAGCTGAATAGCGTACCTTATGGATTATTCACGCTTTTTACAGGCATGCATTAATGGAGGTTCAGTGGACGCGATTAAGGGCTCGGAGCTGAAAGTGCCGGACGCCATCTTTGCATGGGTGCTCGACGGGCAGGGCGGCGTAAAGCCGCTGGCTGATAACGATAATATCGATAAGAGCAATCCCTGCTGGCTACATCTCAATTATACCCATACCGACAGCGCCGACTGGTTAGCCGCCACGCCGCTGTTGCCGAATAACGTTCGCGACGCGCTGGCCGGGGAAAGTACGCGCCCGCGGGTGACGCGCATCGGCGACGGCGCGCTAATCACCTTGCGCTGTATTAACGGCAGCACCGATGAACGCCCCGATCAACTGGTGGCGATGCGTCTGTATATGGACGAGCGGCTGATCGTCTCCACCCGTCAGCGTAAAGTACTGGCGCTGGATGATGTGCTGGGCGATCTGCAGGAGGGCAACGGGCCGACGGATTGCGGTAGCTGGCTGGTGGAAATCTGCGATGCGTTGACCGATCACGCCAGCGAGTTTATTGAACAGCTGCACGACCGGATTATCGACCTTGAAGATGACCTGCTCGACCAGCAGGTGCCGCCGCGCGGTTTTCTGGCGTTGCTGCGTAAGCAGCTTATCGTGATGCGCCGCTATATGGCCCCGCAGCGCGATGTCTACGCCCGCCTCGCCAGTGAACGCCTGCCGTGGATGAGTGACGATCATCGTCGCCGGATGCAGGATATTGCCGACCGTCTTGGACGGGGGCTTGATGAGATTGACAGCTGTATTGCCCGCACGGCGATCATGAGCGATGAAATCGCACAGATTATGCAGGAGTCGCTGTCGCGGCGGACTTACACGATGTCGTTGATGGCGATGGTCTTTTTGCCCAGCACCTTCCTGACCGGGCTGTTTGGCGTCAACCTTGGCGGTATCCCGGGGAACAGCTGGCATCTTGGTTTTTCGATTTTTTGCGTAATGTTAGTTGTTCTAATTGGTGGTGTTACTTGGTGGTTACATCGTAGTAAATGGTTGTAAGAAATTGTCTTTACAGGCGATTTTGCCGTTGAAACCCCGGCAATATTTGAGCGAAATCAATAAACCTTCTACCCATTCAGGGCAATATCTCTCTCGCAGGTGAATGCAACGTCAAGCGATGGGCGTTGCGCTCCATATTGTCTTACTTCCTTTTTTGAATTACTGCATAGCACAATTGATTCGTACGACGCCGACTTTATTGAGTCGGCTTTTTTTTTGCCCTCTGCCAGCTAACTTCTACGCTTAAAGAATAGTCCTGTAAAGAGAGGGGATAAACTATGCGTAAAATGGCGCTATCATTGCAGTCGATACCCATCGGCCCTGAGCCTAACGATCCGGTGCCCGTTCCCGATCCGCGGCCTCGTCCACACCCGCTTCCCGACCCGCCGCCGGACGATGACCCGATTAAATTGTCGCATCAAGAGCGGAGATCTGCGAGGATACGCGCCTGCAGATTGTCCGCCCTTTAATGCGAGAAAACATTGTGACCGCTTTTTCAACACTGAACCTTTTGCCCGAAGCTCAACTGAACAACCTTAACGAACTGGGATACCACGCGATGACGCCGGTGCAGGCCGCCGCGTTGCCGGCAATCCTGGCAGGGAAGGATGTGCGCGTACAGGCGAAAACCGGCAGCGGTAAAACGGCGGCCTTTGGTCTGGGATTGCTGCAGCACGTTGACGCCGGTCTGTTCCAGACCCAGTCACTGGTTCTGTGCCCGACCCGCGAACTGGCGGATCAGGTTGCTGGCGAACTGCGTCGCCTGGCGCGCTTTTTGCCAAATATTAAAATATTAACCCTCTGCGGCGGCCAGCCTTTCGGCGCCCAGCGCGATTCCTTACAGCATGCGCCGCATATTATTGTCGCCACGCCGGGTCGCCTGCTTGACCACCTGCAGAAGGGGACCGTGTCGCTGGATGCGCTGCAGACGCTGGTTATGGATGAAGCCGATCGCATGCTTGATATGGGCTTCAGCGATGCTATCGATGAAGTGATTCGTTATGCGCCGGCTTTGCGCCAGACTTTACTATTCTCCGCGACCTGGCCGGAAGCCATCGCTGCGATCAGCGGCCGGGTGCAGCGGGATCCGCAGACGATCGAAATCGATAGCGTTGATGCGCTGCCGTCTATTGAACAGCAGTTCTTCGACGTTTCGCAAAGCGGTAAAATCAAGCTGCTGCAAAAATTGCTCAGCCAGCATCAGCCGGCTTCCTGCGTGGTATTTTGTAATACTAAGCGCGATTGTCAGGCGGTGTGCGATGCATTGAACGCTGCCGGCCAGAGCGCGCTGTCGCTTCATGGCGACCTGGAACAGCGTGACCGCGATCAGACGTTGGTACGTTTTGCTAACGGTAGCGCCCGCGTACTGGTGGCGACCGATGTCGCGGCGCGCGGCCTGGATATCAAATCGCTGGAGCTGGTGGTTAACTTTGAACTGGCGTGGGATCCTGAAGTGCACGTCCACCGTATCGGGCGAACCGCCCGCGCAGGCGAAAGCGGCCTGGCGATTAGTTTCTGCGCGCCGGAAGAGGCGCAGCGCGCTAACATTCTTGCCGAAATGCTGCAGATCAAACTCAACTGGGCTAACGCGCCGGCGGGTAATCATATTGCGCCGCTGCAGGCGGAGATGGCGACCCTGTGTATCGATGGCGGTAAGAAGGCGAAGATGCGTCCGGGCGATGTGCTGGGGGCGTTAACTGGCGATATGGGGTTTGATGGCGCCGATATCGGTAAGATCAACGTTCATCCCGCGCATGTTTATGTCGCTATTCGCCAGGGCGTGGCGCAGAAGGCGTATAAGCAGTTGCAAAACGGCAAGATTAAAGGCAAGTCCTGCCGCGTACGTCTGCTGAAGTAAGGGGCGGCAAGTGACGGTCTCCGGCGGTTGCCGGAGACGTGTTGCCTGTTATTTTACTTCAACCACATTCAGACGCAGTTCATCTAACTGAGCGTCTTCTTCTTCCGGCTGCCAGCCCGCAGGCTGCAGCGGGATCTCTTCGCGGTCAAAAGCCAAATCGCCTCCGTCAACCACCGCCGATCCGTGAGTGATGGATTTAAAATCAAACAGATTGACGTCGCTCAGGTGCGACGGCACCACGTTCTGCATTGCGCTAAACATGGTTTCGATACGGCCAGGATAGCGTTTATCCCAATCGCGCAGCATATCGGCGATCACCTGACGCTGCAGGTTAGGTTGGGATCCGCACAGGTTGCAAGGAATGATCGGGAAGCCTTTGGCCTGCGAGAAGCGTTCGATATCTTTTTCGCGGCAGTAGGCCAGCGGGCGGATAACGATATGCTTGCCGTCATCGCTCATTAGCTTCGGCGGCATACCTTTCATTTTGCCGCCGTAGAACATGTTGAGGAACAGCGTCTGCAGGATATCGTCGCGGTGATGGCCGAGCGCGATTTTGGTCGCGCCCAGTTCGGTCGCCGTACGGTAGAGAATGCCGCGGCGCAGACGAGAGCACAGTGAGCAAGTGGTTTTGCCTTCCGGGATTTTCTCTTTAACGATGCCGTAAGTGTTCTCTTCGACAATCTTATACTCAACGCCCAGCTGTTCCAGATACGCCGGCAGAATGTGCTCCGGGAAGCCCGGCTGTTTCTGATCGAGGTTAACGGCTACCAGCGAAAAAGAAATAGGCGCGCTTTTTTGCAGGCTGCGCAGAATTTCCAGCATGGTATAGCTGTCTTTGCCGCCCGAAAGACAGACCATAATACGGTCGCCATCTTCAATCATGTTGAAGTCGGCGATCGCCTCACCGACATTACGGCGCAGACGTTTCTGCAGCTTGTCGATGTTGTATTTTTCTTTTTTACTAATTTCTTGATTTTGCAGCATTTAATAGTGGCTCAATTCATAGTGTGGCATCAGAAGAGCACGCGTTGTGCCAGTCGCTGGAGCAATTCCCGCTGGCGCGTAGCAATGAGTGAGGTCTGATAGAAAACCGTGGCGTGTATGGTACGGATTCGGGGGGGCAATGTCAGCATCTTTCCGGCACTTTAATCCGCGAGGAGTAAAGATAATAAAGCCCGCCGGGCGGCGGGCTTGCGATTATCTGACGACCAGTACCGAGCACTCGGCATGGCGCACTACCGCCGCGGCGTTAGAGCCGAGCAGATAAGTGGTGATGTCCGGGCGATGCGAGGCGATAATGACCAGGTCGGCGGGCAGCGATTTAGCCAGCGCCAGGATCTTATCTTTTGGCGAGCCTTCGGCAACGTGGAAATGCATTCTGTCTTCCGGAATGGCGAAGCCTTTGGCTAATTCGCGCAGTTGCGCTTCCGATTCGGCGCGCAGTTCATCCATTGCCGGCAGTTCAGCGGTATAGGCCATACCCAGAGAGGCGTAGTAGGGTAGCGAAGGGATAACGGTGAGGAAATGCACCTGCGCGTCATCGACGCGTGCTTCGGATTCAACGTGGCGGATCACACGTTGAGTAAATTCTTTATCAGAAATATCGATGGGTACCAGAATCATTCTACTCATAAAACCTCCTGTTTTAATAACCACCAAAACAGTATGCCATCAGGATTGAGGTTCTGCTACTGCGTGAATCACAAATTGGTACGACAACCGGCAATTTATTGTTGGTTTAAGTGAAACGCCCGCCGTGAAAGGCGGGCGCAAGCATTAGAACTGATATACCAGACCCAGTGCTACGATATTGTCGGTAGAAATACCGTTGTCTTTATAGAAGTCGTCATTGCCGTCGAGCAGGTTGATTTTGTAATCAACGTAGGTGGACATATTACGGTTGAAGTAATAGGTCGCGCCGACATCCATATATTTAACCAGGTCTTTATCAGAGTACTGGCCCATATAACTCAGGTCTTTGCCTTTGGATTGCAGGTAAGAGATCGCCGGACGCAGGCCAAAGTCGAACTGGTATTGTGCGGTGACTTCAAAGTTCTGCGTCTTATTGGCGATACCACCGCCATGATCGCTGTTGGTAGAACCATATGGCGTCATATTACGGGTTTCAGAATACATAGTCGCCAGATAAACATTGTTGGCGTCATATTTTAGACCTGCAGTCCAGGCATCCGCTTTGTCGCCCTTGGCGTAGCGATCGCCAACAGTATAGTTTTGCTGGGCGTTTGTACGATCGGATGAAGTATATGCTGCCCCAGCGCTGATACCCATGCCTAAGTCATAGGTAGCGGACAGGCCATAGCCGTCGCCATTGTCATAGCGAATGTCGCCATCGGTGCTGCGGTTATTGGTACCCACATTCATATCTTCAGTATTCTGGTTTTCATTTTTACCCTGATACTGAAGCGCGAAGTTCAGGCCGTTAACCAGACCGAAGAAATCGCTGTTACGATAGGTCGCGACACCGTTGGCGCGGCCGGTCATAAAGTTGTCGGACTGGGTATAAGAGTCGCCGCCGAACTCTGGTAGCATATCGGTCCAGGCTTCCACGTCGTACAGGACGCCGTAGTTACGGCCATAGTCGAATGAACCGTAGTCGCCCGCTTTGATCCCGGCGAATGCAAGACGGGTCCATGCCTGATCGCCGGAGCTTTCGGTGTTGTTGGCCTGAACGTTGTATTCCCACTGACCATAGCCGGTGAGCATATTGTTAATTTGCGTTTCACCTTTAAAGCCGAAACGCAGGTAGGTCTGGTCGCCGTCTTTGCTGGAGTCGCTGGAGAAATAATGTAAACCGTCTACCTTGCCGTAGAGATCTAATTTGTTGCCATCTTTATTATAAATTTCTGCCGCGTGAGCAGCGCCGGCAGCCAATAATGCCGGGATAACCAATGCCAGTGCTTTTCTTTTCATTTGGATATTCCTTTAACTATTTTTGTTTTAACTTCCTGGGTGGAAGTACGGCCATGCTAAAGGAGCGCATTCTGATATGATAAGTATCAATTGTTACAATATAAGTAAATTCTAAAGTAAATAAATATACAGTAATGATAATTTTCCGTATGAATGGTTTGCGGGTAAATATATAAAATAAAAATTATACAATACAGATTGAATATCGTATTCTGACTGCGTTATATGCCTTTATTGTCATTGAATCCTTATATTGTTGCCGTCTCATTCATATTGAATGATTAATTTGTCGGAAAATGACAAGCCCGAATAGATTTACTATTCGGGCTTTTTTTATAGCACCAGATTTGCGTCAGCCGGTTTAGCTTTCGGTTGTCGGTTTCTCCGCTTTACCTGCCAGCTGGGCCAGGAAGTCATAGCGTTTTTGTAGGTCGGCGGCCGCGTCTTTCCACAACTGCTCGGCAACTTCCGGCTGCTGGGCGTTCAGGCGGCGGAAGCGTTGCTCGTTGAGCAGCGTCTCAGCCAGCGCGTCTGACGGCGGGCGTGAGTCCAGCGCCAGCGGCAGCTTACCTTCATCGGCGCGACGCGGGTCGAAGCGGTACAGCGGCCAGAAACCGGTTGCCGTCAGCTGGCGCATCTGGTCATGGCTTAGCGCCAGGTCGTAGCCGTGCTCCTCGCACGGGCTATAGGCGATAATCAACGAAGGACCCGGATAGGCTTCCGCTTCCTGAATGGCTTTCACCGTCTGGTTAAGCTGCGCACCGAGCGAAATCTGCGCCACATAGACATGACCGTACATCATCATGCTCACGCCGAGATCTTTGCGTGCCTTACGTTTGCCGTGCTCGCCAAACTTGGTGACCGCGCCGAGCGGCGTCGCCTTCGATGCCTGCCCGCCGGTGTTAGAATAACACTGGGTATCGAGTACCAGGATATTGACGTTTTCCGTCAGGCTCAACACGTGGTCAAGGCCGCCAAAGCCAATATCATAGGCCCAGCCATCACCGCCGATAAGCCAGACCGATTTCTCAACTAAAGCATCCGCATCGGTGAGCAGCTCTTCGGCTCCGGCTACGCCCGTCAGCGCCTGACGCAGCTCGGCGACCTGTTCGCGGCGCGCTTCCGGCGACGCTTGCGCATGTAGCGCGGCATTCAGTTCAGTCGGCAGCTTATCGGCAAATTCGCTCAACAGCCGCATTACGCGCTGGCGGTGTTGATCGACGGTTAAGCGGAAGCCCAGGCCGAATTCGGCGTTGTCTTCAAACAACGAGTTGGCCCACGCCGGACCGCGGCCGTTAGCGTCAGTGGTATAAGGCGTTGAGGGGAGGTTGCCGCCGTAAATAGAGGAACAGCCGGTGGCGTTGGCAATCAACATCCGATCGCCATACAGCTGGGTCAACAGTTTGATGTACGGCGTTTCGCCGCAGCCGGAGCAGGCGCCGGAGTATTCAAACAGCGGACTAATCAGCTGCGAGGTACGAATATCAATGCGCTCAAGTTTCGTGCGATCGATTTCCGGCAGGTTGAGGAAGTAATCATAATTGACTTTCTCTTCTTCAACGTGCTCAAGGCGTGACATCATATTGATGGCCTTGATGTCCGGATTCTGGCGATCTTTCGCAGGACACACTTCGACGCACAGGTTGCAGCCGGTGCAATCTTCCGGCGCGACCTGCAGAACGTACTTCTGCCCGCGCATATCGCGTGATTTCACATCCAGCGAGTGCAGGCTGGCAGGGGCGTTTTCCATCTCTTGCGGTGAGACCACTTTGGCGCGGATTGCCGAATGCGGACAGGCGGCGACGCAGTGGTTGCACTGGGTACACAGCTCCTCCTTCCAGATAGGGATCTCTTCGGCAATGTTGCGTTTTTCCCAACGGGTTGTGCCCATGGGCCAGGTACCATCTGGCGGCAGCGCGGAAACCGGCAGCGCATCGCCAAGACCGGCAAGCATCGCCGCGGTGACGGTTTTGACAAAGTCCGGCGCGGCATCGGAGACCACTGGCGGACGATTAGGGCTGCTGGCGTTAACCGGCTGCAGCGGCACTTCCGCCAGCGATTCGCGGGCCAGCGCCAGCGCCTGCCAGTTGCGTTCCACCAGCTCCTGACCTTTACTGCTATAACTTTTGGCAATCGCACCCTGCAGTTCGGCCAGCGCGCTGTCGCCCGGCAGGATTTGGGTTAAATGGAAAAAAGCCATCTGCATAACGGTGTTGATGCGCGCGCCAAGGCTGCACTCGCGGGCGATTTTCGCCGCGTTAACCACATAAAAGCGTGCTTGCTTTTGATTCAGCGCGGCCTGTACTTCCTGCGGCAGGCGGGACCAAACCTCATCAGCGCTGTAGGGCGTATTGAGCAGGAAAATGCCGCCGGGCTTCAACCGCTCTACCATCTGATATTTATCGATAAATTGCAGCTGGTGGCAGCCAACGAAATCGGCCTGCGAGATAAGATACGACGAGCGGATCGGTTTTTCGCTAACGCGCAGGTGCGAGACGGTCAGGCCGCCGGCCTTCTTCGAATCATAGACAAAATAGCCCTGCGAGAACCACGGCGTGGAGTTGCCGATAATCTTGATATTGTTTTTGGTCGCCGAGACGCTACCGTCGCTGCCGAGGCCGTAAAACAGCGCTTCCAGCTTCGCTTCCGCAGGTAGCGTGTTTTCCGCCAGCGGCAGCGAAAGGTTCGTCACATCATCGTATATGCCTACGGTAAAACGAGGCTTGGGCTGTGCGGCTTGTAATTCATTGAAGATAGCCAGCACGCATTCCGGGCCAAACTCTTTGGACGAGAGACCATAACGGCCGCCAATAGTACGCGGTAGCGTTTCGCGCTCGCCGCGGTTGAAGGCTTCCGCCAGTGCGGTCATAACATCGAGGTATAGCGGTTCGGCCAGCGCGCCGGGTTCTTTGGTGCGATCCAGTACGGCAACCGCGCGGGCGCTTTCCGGTAAGGCCTGCAGCAGATGCGCGGCGGAGAACGGGCGATAGAGGCGAACTTTCAGCACACCGACTTTTTCCCCACGGCTCAGCAGTTCATCAACGACCTCTTCACAGGTACCGATAGCGGACCCCATGATGACAATAACCCGCTCTGCCTGCGGATGACCGTAAAACTCGAACGGTTTGTACTGGCGACCGGTTGCGGCGGCGAAATCATTCATCGCCGTTTCAACGTGCTCGTACACCGCGTCGTACCACGGGTTGGTTGCTTCACGGGACTGGAAGTAGGTGTCCGGATTGGCGGAGGTGCCGCGAATGACCGGATGCTCCGGGTTAAGGGCGCGTTGGCGATGCTCGGCGATTTTATCCTGCGGCAGCAGGGAACGAATGGTGTCATCCGCCAGCGGAGCGATTTTGTTGATTTCGTGCGAGGTGCGGAAACCATCAAAGAAATGAATAAACGGCACGCGGCTTTGCAGCGTGGCGACATGGGAAATCAGCGCGAAGTCCTGCGCTTCCTGGACGCTGCTGGCGCAGAGCATCGCGCAGCCGGTCTGACGTACGGCCATCACGTCGGAATGATCGCCGAAAATTGACAGCGCATGAGTGGCGACGGTACGGGCGGCGACATGCAGGACAAAAGGCATCAACTGGCCGGCCAGCTTGTACAGCGTCGGGATCATCAGCAGCAGGCCCTGCGATGACGTAAAGGAAGTGGAAAGGGCGCCGGTCTGCAGCGCGCCGTGCACGGCGCCGATAGCCCCGGCTTCCGACTGCATTTCGACCACGCGGGGGACGTCCCCCCAGACGTTTTTCAGCCCATCGCCAGACCAGGCGTCGGCCTGCTCCGCCATCGTTGAACTGGGCGTAATCGGGTAGATGGCGATAACTTCACTCGTGCGAAACGCGACTGAAGCGACCGCGCCATTACCGTCAATCGTAATCATAAGAAGACACCCTTACATTGCGCAAAAAGAAGGGACTCGTGAAACGGCGACGAGTCCTGTTGTTATTTCCATATTTTAGCAAACGCCCGCCGCGACCATTTTCGCATTTGTGTCCTTGGGAATGTCCTTATCTATGTTTGGATCAATTTTTTGGCGGAAAAACAGAAAAGTGGCTGACCAGAGAGCTCAAAAGGTAGTGACGGATACCGGCGATGCATCGCTTAAACAAAGCAAAATATATTTTTAAATTTAATAGCTTTTAGCCAACCGGCAATCGCGTGCTATTTATTTGCTGCGGTGAATTCCCCTCTGCGGCGGAGCGTTCAGTTCAGTTCCCTGTTGGCGAAAATTAGCACGCGAATTAGCTCGAACTGGCTAATTCACCGGGAGGCACCCGGCACCGCAATCATCATGTGCAAACTATGCCGCCCGGTCGCTGCAACCGTGATTTTTTCGTCGGGAAAATATTTCGGGCTGGGATGAAAAGCGCGCTGGTAAGGCGCTTTGCCTGCCGAGATCAAGCTTTAAGCGGAAAATTTGCTAGAAAATGTTAATGAGGCGCATAAATACGTATTTCGCCTCTCGACGGCAGGCGCTGCGCTGCCTATTATTCTTGAGTTTGTTTATTCTAAGATGTTTCTGAAAGGGGGAGAGGATGCGAGCTGCGTTTTTAGTGGGGTGCGCTGCGTTATTACTGTCGGCTTGTAGCAACGAGCCGGTGCAACAAGCCACCGCGGCACACGTACCGCCCGGCATGCGCGCGGCGATGAGCGACAGCGGCCAGGCGAATTGCGCGATGGTTGGCGGTTCATTATCCGTTGCCCGCCAGCTTGATGGCAGCGCTATTGGCATGTGCGCGCTACCGAATGGTAAACGCTGCAGCGAGCAGGCATTAGCGGGCGGAAGCTGCGGAAACTACTAATACGCAACGCGCCTCGCTACATTAAATCGGCGAGTTTATACACCAGTGATTGGTCGGCGGTCGCCAGCGTGAGCTGATTCTCCGTCAGATCGACCTGCGCGCCCTCGCGCAGCATTTTGCTGAGGGTATTATCCAGCGCGTTCCGTTGCGGATCCGCGCACAGCTTACGCGTCATCGCCAGCTGTTCAACTTTTAGCTCGCCGTCAGACAGCTTGCCCTGGCCGCTGAAGCCGTTGCACATCGTGCCTGACACATACATTTTTTCGCCGAAGCTAATTTCCGGCGGCGGCGTCTGGCCTGTCGGTAGCGCCTGGCCGTTAACGCTGGTCAGCACAAAACGGTGATGTTGCAGTTGTTCGGCGTTGGTAGAAACTTTGCTGTTGTATACGCAGCCCGATAGCAGCATTCCCGCCGCCAGCAGTGCAGCAAACTTATTCATTCGTACTCCAAAACATTTGTCATATCAATAAAACGAAAAACAGTGTAACTGTAATGCAGGCAGGATCTGTGGGGATTGTCTGAATGTGCCCCCCGCTAACGGGGAGCACAAAAGGGGAAAGAAGCTTAGACCAGCGCGTTCGGGCAG
This sequence comes from Klebsiella sp. 141251, assembly GCF_050600725.1. Lineage (NCBI taxonomy): Bacteria > Pseudomonadati > Pseudomonadota > Gammaproteobacteria > Enterobacterales > Enterobacteriaceae > Klebsiella > Klebsiella sp. 141251. The sequence goes on along the minus strand of NZ_JAQIRG010000002.1, from coordinate 613,592 downwards.
GTTTCGCCCTTAGCAACCTGCTGAAGATTACTCAACGTTGTTTCGGAAATACCGATCAGCGCTTCAGCCGTCAGGAACGCCTGGTGGCCGGTAAACAACACGTTGTGGCAGGCGGAGAGCCGGCGGAACACGTCATCCTGAATGACATCGTTCGATTTATCTTCAAAGAACAGATCGCGTTCATTTTCATACACGTCCATTCCCAGCGCGCCGATTTTCTGATGCTTCAGCGCGTCGATAGCCGCTTGAGAATCGATTAGCGCGCCGCGGCTGGTATTAATGACCATCACGCCGTCTTTCATCTGATCGAAGGCTGCCTGATTGAGCAGGTGATAGTTTTCGTCGGTAAGCGGGCAGTGCAGCGAGATAACGTCGGACTGCGCGTACAGCGTCGGCAGGTCGACATATTCAACGCCGAGATCCAGCGCCGCCGCGCTCGGATAGGGATCAAACGCCAGCAGGCGCATACCGAAACCTTTAAGGATCCGCAGCGTCGCGACGCCGATTTTACCGGTGCCGATCACTCCCGCGGTTTTACCGTACATGGTGAAGCCGGTCAGCCCTTCCAGCGAGAAGTTGGCATCGCGGGTACGTTGGTAAGCACGGTGGATACGGCGGTTCAGGGACATCATCATACCGATGGCGTGTTCTGCTACGGCTTCCGGCGAGTAGGCAGGAACGCGCACGACGCGCAGACCCAGCTCTTTAGCAGCGTCAAGATCGACGTTGTTAAACCCGGCGCAGCGCAGCGCGATGTATTTCACGCCGTGGGCTTTCAGCTCTTCCAGCACCGGACGGCTACCGTCGTCGTTAACGAAGATACATACCGCTTCACAACCGTTGGCCGTTTTTGCGGTCTTTTCGGTCAGCAGGAAGTCGAAAAATTCCAGTTCAAAGCCGTATGCGTCGTTAACATGCTGCAGATACTTTTTATCGTACTGCTTGGTACTATAAACAGCGATTTTCATAAGGCTTTCCTCTAGTGATAATACCGTCACGGTAGCATAATTAAAATAATCTTACAAATATTAAAAATTAGTTTAATCATCAGGTTATGATATTAATTCTAGAGCATATCGCAGTCTTAAGAAATCTCTTTAAAAGACAATACGTTTCACCAAAAACTAAGGCTAAATGCTCCCGGCGCCAGCAGGATAAATGGCCAGAGTAAACCCGATGCAACGTTGGCCACCTGAAAACGCCATAGCGGCGTACCGCTGGCGCCGGTAACCAGCGGTAACGTTGCTCGCAGCGGCGACAGAAAGCGGCCAAAGAATACCGCCCAACCGCCGTGACGGCGCAGGAATAGCTGGCTGCGCAGCACTCGTTCGGCGCTGAGCCAGCGCAGACGCTGCAGATGATGCTGATAGCGACGGCCAATTTGCCATGAGAGCCAGAATCCGCCGATTGCGCCGAGGCTGGCGCTTAGCCACATTAGCAAGAAATGACCGATACTGGTTGACGCCAACGCCCCGAGCACCAGCAAACCGGAGGTCCCGGGGATCACAAAAGAGATGAGGGCGCAGGATTTACTGAAGGTCAGCAGGAAAACAATCAGTAATACCAATGAATAGTGGCTCTGCGCGCGTTCGATCAGCGAGATAATGAGCTCCACGGAATAACGGCTCCTTATTACCTGTTTTTCCAAGTGTCGCAGGCATAATTTAAACGAAGACTAAATATTTTTTCAGCAGAAATGAGTGCGGCTATCCTTAATCTGGACGTTAACTTTCACTCGCGGGTCGAACGTGCCACAATAGGCGCTTATCGGCTTTTACTTAGAATCAGGATTTGACTGCCCATGAAGGGTAAATATAAAGCCGCTCTTGCGCTGTTATTAGCTCTAATTTTGCTGCCGTTGGCCCTGCTGGCCACATTAACGCATTGGGTTCCGACGCTGGCGGGTATCTGGCTGCCGGTCGGCACGCGGATCTCGCTTGGCGAAAGTCCGCGCCTGACGCGCTCCTCGTTGGTTATCCCCGATTTACGCTACCTGGTGGGCGATTGTGAAATTGCTCGCGTCAGCAACGCGCGTCTTACCCGTCCCAGCCGCTGGCGGTTACACCTGAGTGAACTGGATATCAATAGCGCCTGCCTGGCTAAGGTCCCCTCCAGCGAGCCGCTCTCCGGCGCGCCGCGAACCCTCGCCGAGTGGCAATCGATGCTGCCGTATAGCTGGTTAACTATCGACAATCTGCGCCTGTCGCCGTGGGAAAAATGGCAGGGAAAACTGGTGATGTCGTTGACGCCTGGGCAGCAGGATATCGGTTATTCAGGCAAAGAGGTCACGCTACAGGCGAAACTGCGCGGCCAGACCTTAACGGTCAGCAATTTCAGCGCGCGGCTGGTGGAAGATCAGGCGCCGGTTAAGCTGGTCGGTGAATTCGAAATGCCGCTGGTGCCGGATGGCTTACCGGTCGATGGTCATCTGGTCAGCACTTTCGAATTCCCGCAAACGCCGGGTCTGGTGGATGCGGAACTGGAATGGCAGAAAAATCGCGGCCAGCTGCTGGTCACGCCGCGCGGTGAGGTTGAGCCGATGCTGGATTTGCCTTGGGAGATAACCCCTGAACGTATCACCATCAGCGACGGGCGCTGGAACGCGGTTTATGCCGGCTATCCGCTTAGCGGGCGGGTGGCGCTATCGGTTGGCGACTGGCAAAAAGGCACCGAAGAGATGGAAATCAGCGGCCGGCTCAATGTGTTAACGCACGGTGAAGCCGGTAAGGGGAACGCCGTGCTGAACATTGGCCCAGGTAAGCTAAGCATGGATCACAGCGACATGCCGCTCAGCCTGACCGGCGAAGCCAAGCTCGACGATATGATTTTTTACGCCGTGCTGCCCGCCAAACTCAGCGGGCCGCTAACGACGCCGGAGCTGGCTTTTCATCCCGGCGCGCTGCTGCGCTCGCGCGGGCGGGTGATTGACTCGCTGAATATCGATGAGATCCGCCTGCCGTTGGCGGGAGTGAAAGTGACTCAGCAGGGGGTGGATGGCCGCCTGCAGGCGATACTGCGCGCCCACGAACAGGAAATGGGCGATTTCATCCTGCACCTGGATGGGCAGGCCGACAACTTTATGCCCGACCGCGGTCGCTGGTCGTGGCGATACTGGGGAGATGGTCACTTTACGCCGATGCAGGCGCGCTGGGATGTGAAGGGCGCCGGCGAGTGGCGGGACAGCGCCATTATTCTTAACAGCCTGTCGACCGGGTTCGATAAGCTACAGTACGGCACCATGCTGGTCAGCACGCCGCGCCTGACCCTCGATAAACCCATTCACTGGCTGCGCAATGAACAGCATCCAAAATTCAGCGGCGCGTTGTCGCTTGATGCCGGTAAAACCACTTTCAGCGGCGGCAGCGTTTTGCCGCCGTCAACGCTCAAGTTCAATATTGATGGCCGCGATCCGACCTGGTTCCTGTTTAACGGCTCATTACACGCGGAGAAAATCGGCCCGATTCGTCTGACCGGCCGTTGGGACGGCGAACGCCTGCGTGGCCAGGCCTGGTGGCCGAAACAGTCGCTTAGCGTATTCCAGCCGCTGATCCCGCCGGACTGGAAAATGACCCTGCGTGAAGGTGATATGTATGCGCAGGTAGCATTTTCCGCGGCAGCCGGGCAGGGTTTTGAGGCCGGGGGCCACGGCGTCTTAAAAGGCGGTAGCGCCTGGATGCCGGACAACCAAATCAACGGCGTCGACTTTGTTCTGCCATTCCGCTTCAGCGGCGGAAGCTGGCAGCTCGGTACCCGCCGTCCGGTTTCGCTGCGTATTGGCGAAATCGTCAACCAGTTTACCGCCAAAAATCTCAGCGCCGATCTCCAGGGAACATGGCCCTGGAGCGAGCAGGATCCGCTGGAATTGAGCAACGTCAATGTTGATATCCTTGGCGGTAAGCTGACCATGCAGCAGCTAAGGATGCCGCAGCATCAGCCAGCGCTACTGCGTCTGCAGAATATCTCCAGTAGTGAATTAATCAGCGCCATCAAAGTAAAACAGTTTGCGGTGTCTGGCGCGTTTAACGGCGCGTTACCGTTATGGCTGAACAACGATAAGTGGATCATAAAAGACGGCTGGTTTAGCAACCCCGGCCCGATGACCATGCGTCTGGATAAAGATACCGCCGATGCGCTGGTGGCCGACAACGTTTCCGCCGGCGCGGCGATCAACTGGCTGCGCTATATGGAAGTCTCGAAATCCTGGACGCGTATCAACCTTGATAATCTCGGGAAGCTGACGATGAGCGCGGCGATTAGCGGCACCAGCCGGGTGGACGGAAAAAGCAGCACCGTGCATTTAAACTATACCCATGAAGAGAATATTTTCGATCTGTGGCGCAGCTTGCGCTTCGGCGATAATTTGCAGGCATGGCTTGAGCAGAATGCGAAACTGCCCGCCCCGCGCTGTACGGATACATGTAAGGAACCAAAATGATAAAACTGTTCGCCGCGGCGCTGGCGACCCTGCTGCTGGCAGGCTGTACGCCGCGTATTGAAATCGCCGCGTCCAAGGAGCCGATCACCATCAATATGAATGTCAAAATTGAGCATGAGATTCATATTAAGGTGGATAAGGACGTCGAAAATCTGCTGAAGTCGCGTAGCGATCTGTTCTGAGGCGATAATGAAAAAACGACTGCTGACAGCCACCCTGGCGTTAATGCTGTTGAGTAGCCCGGCGCTGGCGCTGACCTTGAATGAGGCGCGGGCGCAGGGGCGGGTGGGGGAAACGCTGAACGGCTATCTGGCGCCGCTGAAACAGGATGCGCAGACGTTGGCGTTAGTTAAACAGATTAATGCCGCGCGCAGCGAAAGCTATCAGCAACTGGCGGATGACAATAACCTGCCGGTGGATGAAGTGGCGAAAATGGCCGGGCAGAAGCTGGTCGCCCGGGCGCAGCCGGGGGAATATGTGCAGGGTATTAACGGCAAATGGCTGCGCAAATAGTTACCGATAGCGCTTACGGTATTCGCCGGGCGATACGCCGAAGCGCTGCTTAAACGCTGTCGAAAAATGGCTATGGTCGGTAAAGCCCCAACTGTAGCCAATTCCCGCCAGCTTCTCTTCATCATGAGCGTTTTGTAGCGCCCGTGCGCACAGGTCTAGACGCCGGTTCTTAATATACTGCGCGACCACCAGCCCCTTATCGGCAAACAGGCGGTACAGGCTGCGTACCGACATGCCGGTTTCCCCGGCCAGCCACTCCGGACGCAGCTGCTCTGACTGTATCGACTCATCTATCAACGCCATGATTTTTTGAAACTGCTTCTCGCGACGCGTCGGCGGTGCGTCATGCTGCTGTAGCATTGGTCGCAGCAGACAGACGATAGCCTCCAGCGCCGCTTCGCCTTCGCTTTCTGAGAGCGCCGGGCTGCGCATACTTTCTTGCAGCAGCCGTTGGCTAAGCTGGACCATCGGCAGCGTTTTATTCAGCCGGGTGGCGATGCTGATGTCGCTGCCGTGCAGCTGGCTTTCCACGAGCTGGCGGGGCAGCAGCAGCGAAGCCTGTTTTGACGTTTGTTGCCAAAAGATAGAGCAGGGGCGTGAGGCATCAATGAGCGTGATATCGCCGGCCTCAAGCACTACCTGGCGCTCGTCCTGCTCGATAGCCGCCTGGCCCTCGAGCTGAAAAACGGTATAGAACCAGGCGTCGTTGTCGCGTTTAATTTCATTACGGGTGCGGTAAAGATTGACGCCGCGGGCGGTGACGGTACTGACTTTGAGGCTGCCGGTATAGCTTGCATCAATTTCGCCATGGAACGCGCCTTCCAGCGGACGGGCGGCAAAATGGCCGCATACCTGGTTAATCTTCGCTAACCAACGCTGATAGTCCTGCCCGTTTTCTACCGTCGCCATCGTCTGCACCCTGTAAAAATAATGTTTCTGTATTGTTGCATTTACGCCGTGAGTGGCAAGAGCGCAGCGTGGAGTATATGAAAGAACTATTACCTGCGGCACATTTCGCCGCATGCCAGGGTGTTTAATTGCGGGACCTGTCACAGCGGCAAAAATGATTGTCACAGAGAAAAAAGCGCAAATGGCTGACCCGTCCTAGACTGTGTGCACTATCCGCGAACAATAAGGAAGTCGCATGTCCACATCACAGGTCGCGCTGCTCGCCAGCGTACAGCAATTTCTCGACAGACAGCATGGCTTATATATTGATGGCAACCAGCAGGCGGCACAGAGCGAAAAACGCTTAACCGTCTGGGACCCGGCCACCGGCCAGGCGATTGCCACGACGGCAGATGCTAATGCCGCCGACGTTGACCGCGCGGTGATGTCCGCCTGGCGCGCTTTTGTCGCCCGTAGCTGGGCCGGGCGCACGCCGGCCGAGCGCGAGCGGATCCTGCTGCGTTTCGCCGATCTGGTGGAACAGCATGGTGAAGAGCTGGCGCAGCTCGAAACCCTTGAACAGGGTAAGTCGATCAATATCTCGCGCGCGTTTGAAGTCGGTTGCACCCTCAACTGGATGCGCTATACCGCCGGACTGACCACTAAAATCAGCGGCCGCACGCTGGACGTCTCCATTCCGTTCCCGGAAGGCGCGCGCTATCAGGCGTGGACCCGTAAAGAGCCGGTTGGGGTGGTGGCGGGGATTGTTCCCTGGAACTTCCCGCTGATGATCGGCATGTGGAAGGTGATGCCGGCGCTGGCCTCCGGTTGTTCCATTGTGATTAAACCCTCTGAGACCACGCCGTTAACCCTGCTGCGAGTCGCGGAGCTGGCCACGGAGGCCGGGATCCCGGACGGCGTCTTTAACGTCGTCACCGGTAGCGGCGCCGAGTGCGGGGCGGCCTTAACCACCCATCCGCAGGTGGCGAAAGTGAGCTTCACCGGTTCGACCGCCACCGGCAAACAGATTGCCCGCGCGGCGGCCGATCGCCTGACCCGCGTAACCCTTGAACTCGGCGGCAAAAACCCGGCCATCGTGCTGAAAGATGCCGATCCGCAGTGGGTGATTGAAGGGTTAATGACCGGAAGTTTCCTCAATCAGGGGCAGGTATGCGCCGCCAGTTCGCGGATCTATATCGAAGCGCCGCTGTTTGATAACCTGGTCGCTGGCTTTGAGCAGGCGGTCAAGTCGCTGCAGGTGGGGCCGGGAATGGTTGAAACGACGCAAATTAACCCGGTGGTGTCGCAGGCGCACTGCGCCAAAGTGGCCGCTTATCTGGACGAAGCGCGTAAGCAAAACGCCGAGCTGATCAGCGGTAACGTTGGGCCGAATGGTAACGGTTTTTATATTGCGCCGACGCTGGTGATTAATCCGGATGCCGGGCTGCGCCTGAATCGCGAAGAGGTGTTTGGCCCGGTGGTGAACCTGGTGCGCGTCGCCGATGGCGAAGAGGCGCTACGCTTAGCTAACGACAGTGATTTTGGCCTCACTGCCAGCGTCTGGACTCGCGACCTGACTCAGGCGCTGAACTATACCGATCGTCTGCAGGCCGGTACGGTATGGGTCAACAGCCATACGCTGATTGATGCCAACCTGCCGTTCGGCGGGATGAAGCAGTCCGGTACCGGGCGTGATTTTGGTCCGGATTGGCTGGACGACTGGTGCGAAACCAAATCGGTGTGCGTGCGCTACTGATTTTTTGTCGGATGGCGCTACGCTTATCCGACCTACGGTTCGTGCGGCCTGCCTTTAATTTATTCACCACGCTGGCTGACACTACTGGTGCTGGTGATCTCAAAACCCCCCGGTGGCGCTGCCGCTTACCGGGGCTACAGCGCTTTGCGATTTGGTAGCCCGGATAAGGCGCAACGCGCCGCCTCCGGGAAACGCCCCGGTGGTTCGACATACCTCTTCCCCCTGAGCGCTGATTTGCTATGATCGGCGCTCTTTTTTTCTGATGTTGCCCCGCTATGTGGAATGATGCGCTTTGCTATCAGCAGTACGGCGCGCCGGAAACGGTGCTCGCGCTGCATCACCTGCCGTTGCCGCCGCTGGCGCCCGGACGAGTACGCGTGCAAATGCGCTATGCGCCGGTCAACCCTTCCGATCTGATTCCCATTACCGGCGCTTACCGCCATCGTACGACGCTGCCATCGGTAGCGGGTTATGAAGGTGTTGGTGTGGTGATTGAAGACGCGACGAGTGGGTGTCCACGACTGGGGCAGCGGGTTCTGCCGCTGCGCGGCGCCGGAACCTGGCAGCGTTATCTTGATATTGACCCGCGCTGGCTGGTGCCGGTCGCTGAAGAGATAGATGACATCCTGGCCGCGCGCGGCTATATCAATCCGCTGACCGCAATGCTGATGCTGACGCGCTGGCCGGTGGCGGGGAAACATCTGCTTTTGACCGCTGCTTCATCGTCCTGCGCCAGCCTGCTGGGGCAGTGGGCGCTCGCCATGGGCGCGCGTTCGGTAAGCGGTATTATTCGCTCGCCGCAGCACATCCCGCGCTTACAGCAGTATGGCGTCTATCCGCTACTCGAAGGTGACAGGGCGCTGATTGAACAAGTGAGTCAGTACAGCGATCTGGTGTTTGATGCGGTGGGCGGTGAGCTGGCTGACTTTCTGCTATCGGTACTGCCGCAGTCGTCAACGCTTGTCTCTTACGGCTTGCTATCCGGTAAACCGCTCACCCAGACGCGAGGCAGCGCATCGGTACGCAAATTTCATCTGCGGGAGGCCTTACCAACACTCAGCGTCGATGCGTGGCAGGCTGCTTTTACGGCGATCTGGCGACAGCTGTCGACCACGGCGCAGCCTGCAGCGCAGGTGATAAAGCTGCGCGACTGGCATGAAGCGATTGCCGCCGCAGGCCAGCCGGGAAGAAGCGGTAAAATCCTGCTCGATTTTACCGCGGGTTAAGATTATTTTTTCTTCTCGCCAAGCGTTGGGGTTTCGTCAAAGAAGTTCCACGGCTTGAGCAGCGCGTGCGCCCACTCGGTCGGCATGATCGGCCACTCTTCGGCGCGCGCGACGTGCGTGGTGCCGGTAGTAATCCATACGACGTCATCGTGGTTAGTCAGCGACTCATCATCCTTTGCGTACTGGCCTAAGCCGGTATCCTGGGCGGAGCGGTTGGGATATTTTCCTTCCGGATAACGTTCGCCTGGATGGTAGCGCGTCACCCACAGCTGTTTATCCATAAAGCTCAGACGATGATATATCCACTCGTCCGGGGCGAACCTGGCGCCGGTCGCCGCCGGGTGCGTGCCGCCGGCATAAGGGATAATCTGGTAAGAGACCGGGTTACCCATGCGGTTCTCTTTGCTGGTGTTGCTCAGCAGGCGGATGGTGCCCGGGTCGAATTTCTGCGCCGCTTTCTGCTCGCTATCGATTGTGTACTGATTCACCTGCATGGTGCTGGTGCGCGGGCCGCCGGCGGTGTTTGGCTTCACTTCAGGATCCATCGCCACCAGGGTGTTGTTTTCGCCGTCCACGTCGAGGTCGAGGCGGAAATTATAAATATGCTGGTGGGTGGTGCCGACAATATTATGGTCGATCAGCGTCCCGTAGCGGGTATCCTCTTTGGCGCTGGGGTCGTGCATGGTCTTCGCCATCACGCCTTTAACGGCTTCAATCCCGGTGGCGCCGGCATCGATGCCGATGGTGCCGTTGTCGTGGAACACCCAATCAAAGATATAATCATAGTTCCCGACGGTACTGATCCAGCGCACCACCAGTTCCCGGCGTTCGGTGCTGACGTTAGGTTTGCCCATTTCCAGATGCTTATATTCCGGCCCGGCATAGCGTTCGAATATGGCGACCGCGCCTGGAATCGTGGTCGGTTTGCCGGTGTAATCGGCGATAGTTTCATCCAGCAGTACCGCATTCGATGGCGCATCTTTGCCGCGGACGATCGGCGATGTCAGAGTGCCCATGCCGTAATCGCCGGAGTCGAGGTAGGCTTTGAAATACCAGCCGACGTCCGGGTCGCCGTAGGGCACGATCATCCCGCCGAGGGAACCTTCATACATCACCTGGCGTTTTGTGCCGTTATCGTTGTAAGTCACCGTCGAGAGAATGGGCCCGACGCGCGAGTTAAGGCGCAGGTGGAAATCCCAGTTCCGCCAGTGGATGGTATCGCCGGTAATCGTATAGTTTTTGCCTTCCGGTTCGGTAATATCCAGCGGTTTCACCGCCGCGGCGTTGCGGTCCCGGCCATCATAAGGTCGTGGTTCCATTGGGACCGGGATCACCGGGCCTTCTTCAATTTTGATAATTTTCTTCGCTTCAAGGTCGACCACCGCCACCAGGTTTTCAATCGGGTGCGCCCAGTAGTTGCCGTCGCCGGTATCCAGATAACTGACTACCTTCAGCAGACGCGCATCCTGCTGCAGGCCATCTTTGCCATCAAAGTAGCCAACGGTGAGCGGAGTGGTGACCACTTTGCTGGGATCGGTAATACCGTGCTTTTTCAGCACCTCAGCGAATTCGCTGCTGGCATTGATAATGTTCTGCACGCTGACAAAATCATCGAGCAGCACCATCCCGTGGGCGCCTTTAATTGGCGTCCATGAGAGGATTTTTTTGTTTTGCAGATCGACGACGGCTTCAATGACATGTTTGCCATCGAGCATCACCACATCGGCGGTGCGCGGGGCATCAACGGGCGTTCCCTGCAGGGCAAAGGCCCATACCGCCGCCTTGTCCGGTTCGTGTAAGGAAATCTCAGTAAAGCGGGTATTCGGCTGGAACTCCGGCGCGGCTTTAACAATGGTCACCGCTTCACCGATTTCCGCCGCCGAGAGGGAGTTTAACGGGTGAGGGCGCTTTTCTACCTGGAAGGTCTGATCGAGACCGGACTGGAACACATCGTTGATAAAGGTATCGGAGACCCAGGCTTTACCTTCCTTCATTACCACCGGCACCTGTAGATCAAGGGATTTACCGTTGACGATCGCCGTTTTGGCGCCGGGCTTGACTTTGACGTAAGCGCCGTCTTTTATCAGGGTAAACATTTGCGCGTAGTCATCCCACTGCACATCGGCGCCGAATTCCTGCAGCGTTTTATCCAACGGCACCATGTGCGCTTCGCTACCGTGAGCGAAGACCGGTGATTGCCAGGCGCAAATCACCGCGACAGCGAGGGCCAGCGCGGTTTTACGAGGGGAAAACATTAAGCCGTTTGCCATTGTGACCTCATCTTATTGTTGTGTTGTTATTGCCGCTGCGAATGTCGGCTTTGTTACGCTTACCCTAGCAGTCTGCTGCTCAGGAACGTTTGTTTGCTTTTGCCAGCTTGTTTGTCAGTTTTGCCAGACGGACGTAAAAAATGCCTCCGTAGAGGCATTGAGAACGTGCGCCGTTTTTTTTGCCGGGTGGCGGCTGACGCCTTACCCGGCCTACCCAACCGGGTTTGACTGTCTGTAGGCCCGCGCAAGCGCAGCGCCGCCGGGCGATTTTCAGCGCATCACGCCGGGAAATCTCCCTGCTGGCGCGCCACCAGGGTAAGAATGGAATACAGTGCCACCGCCTGCTGGTGCTGGTTAAAAATCTCAACAGCCCATTCAACGACGCCGGTGGCTTTCTCATCGGCGCTGCGCTGACGTTTAACCGTTTTCCGCTTACAGGTCAGGCGAACCTGAATGGTGTCTCCCGGTTTGACGGGTTCAATAAAGCGCAGGTTTTCCATGCCATAGTTGGCGATAACCGGCCCGACGCCGGCATCGACGAAAAGCCCGGCCGCTGCGGAGATCAGGAAATAGCCGTGAACCACCCGCTCGCCGAAAATCGACTCGGCGGCGGCGATTTTGTCCATATGCGCATAGAAATGGTCGCCGCTCAGGCAGGCGAAGTTAACGATATCCGCTTCGGTCAGGGTTCTCCGCGGGGTTAATAAGCTATCGCCGGGCTGGATCTCTTCGAAGTATTTACGGAACGGGTGAATGCGGTCTTCGCTAACCTGCGCGCCACGCACCCACTGCTGGCCGATGGTCGCCAGCATCGTTGGGCTGCCCTGGACCGCGGTACGCTGCATATAGTGTTTCACCGAGCGCAGCCCGCCAAGCTCTTCTCCGCCGCCAGCGCGGCCGGGGCCGCCGTGTACCAGCTGCGGCAGCGGCGAGCCGTGGCCGGTTGACTCTTCCGAGGACTCCTCGTTAAGGATCTGAATACGACCATGCGCGCGCGCGGCGCCAAGGATAAACTCGCGCGCCAGTTCGCCGCTGGCGGTGACCAACGTCCCGGCCAGACTACCGCCGCCGGCGCGCGCCAGCGTCAGCGCATGCTGGCGGTCACGATATGGCATCAGTGTCGCCACCGGGCCAAAAGCCTCAATGGCGTGGACTGCCGGCGTTTCATCCGGCTGTGAGCAGTACAACAGGGTCGGCGGGAAGAATGCGCCGTCAGCATTAAGATCTGCCTGTCCACCAAGCAGCGCTTCGCAGCCGGCGGCAATCAGTTTATTGACGTTATCCTGCACATCCTGACGTTGTTCGCTATTAACCAGGGCCCCCATTTTAACGCCCTCCTGCGCAGGGTCACCGACGGTTACTTTATGCAGGCGGGAGATCAGTGCATCGCTAACCGCATTAATCTGAGCCAGTGGCACAATGATTCTGCGGATAGCGGTACATTTTTGCCCGGCTTTCGCGGTCATCTCGCGGACCACTTCCCGAATAAACAGCGCGAATTCCGGTTGCTCCGGGGTGACATCTTCGCCTAATACGCAGCAGTTGAGCGAATCTGCTTCCATGGTAAAGGGAATGGATTTGGCCACCAGGTTAGGGTGCGACCGTAGCTGCTGGCCGGTGGCGGAAGAGCCGGTAAAGGTCACCACGTCCTGGCTATCGAGATGGTCGAGAAGATCGCCCGCGCCGCCGCAAATCAGGCTGATGGCGCCTTCCGGCACCAGGCCGCTGTCGACAATCGCTTTTACCATCGCCTGGGTGAGCTGGGCGGTAGCGGTTGCCGGTTTAATGATAGCCGGCATACCGGCAAGCCACGTGGGCGCCAGTTTTTCCAGCATTCCCCAGCAGGGGAAGTTGAAGGCGTTGATATGTACGGCGACGCCCGACTTCGAGGTCAGCACGTGACGTGCGGCAAAACCGCCCTGTTTGGAGAGCGGAATTAGCTCGTCCTCCGGCCACAGGATATCGTCCGGCAGTTCGCGACTACCCAGCCCGGCATAAGTGAACAAAGTACCGATACCGCCTTCAATATCCACCCAACTGTCGGCGCGGGTTGCGCCGGTTTGCGCCGAGATGGCGTAGAACTCGGCTTTCTGCTCCAGCAGGTGTTTCGCCACTGCTTTCAGCATCGCGCTACGTTCAATAAAGGTCATCGCCTGCAGGGCTTTGCCACCGCGTTCAATCGCGAAGCGGCGCGCCTGCGCCATATCCAGTCCTTCACTGGTCACCTCCCAAAGCGCCGCGCCGGTAATGGCGTGATGGATAGTACGGGCGCGGCCCCGGCCGGTCTGCCAGGCGCCGGATAAGTAACTGGCTAACTGCTGCATCGCAAATCTCCAAATATGTTACGTGTGATATCTATAAATAGTTCTTTTATGAATCATAAAAATCAAGCCCGTATTTAATATTTTATTAACATTGTGATCGGTGGTTAATTGGTTGTTGTGCTTACATCGCTGTTTTATCTGTCATTTACAAAAGGTTTTGCGGTTATCATCACAAAAAGAACAAACAAAATTTGTGGTTTTATTTAACTAATATGTAACCTTCAATAAACAAAGTGATTCACATAAATGTTTTTATTGTGAATATCGGAATCATAAAGGTGATGACGTGACAGAAGAACAACGCTTTGACCAGCGCATCGCGCAGGAAACGGCCATCGAACCGCAGGACTGGATGCCGGATGCCTATCGTAAGACCTTGATTCGGCAGATAGGCCAGCACGCGCACTCGGAAATTGTCGGCATGCTACCGGAAGGCAACTGGATCACCCGCGCGCCGACGCTGCGCCGCAAAGCGATCCTGCTGGCTAAGGTACAGGATGAGGCCGGGCATGGGCTTTATCTCTATAGCGCCGCGGAAACGCTGGGCTGCGCGCGGGAAGACCTGTATCAGAAAATGCTCGACGGGCAGATGAAATACTCCTCCATTTTTAACTACCCGACCCTCAGCTGGGCGGATATCGGCGTGATCGGCTGGCTGGTCGATGGCGCGGCCATCGTCAACCAGGTGGCGCTGTGCCGAACCTCCTACGGCCCCTATGCCCGGGCGATGGTCAAAATCTGCAAAGAAGAGAGCTTTCACCAGCGTCAGGGATTTGAAGCCTGCATGGCGCTGGCGCAGGGCAATGACGCGCAGCGGCAGATGCTGCAGGACGCCATTAACCGCTTCTGGTGGCCGGCGCTGATGATGTTTGGCCCCAACGATGACAACTCGCCGAACAGCGCCCGCAGCATGGCGTGGAAAATCAAACTGCACTCCAACGACGAGCTGCGTCAGCGCTTCGTCGATAACACCGTGCCGCAGGTAGAGATCCTCGGCATGACCGTACCGGACCCGGATTTGCGCTTTGATGAAGCCAGCGGCCACTACCGCTTCGGCGAAATCGACTGGCAGGAATTTAACGAGGTGATTAGCGGCCGTGGGATTTGCAATCACGAACGGCTGGCCGCCAAACGTAAGGCCTGGGAAGAGGGCGAGTGGGTGCGCGAAGCCGCGTTGGCCCATGCGCAAAAACAGCAGGCCCGCAGCGCGGCATGAGGAGAGAGAACATGAGCAAAGTTTACTGGCCTTTATATGAAGTGTTCGTTCGTAGCAAACAGGGGTTATCCCATCGCCACGTTGGCAGTCTGCACGCCGCCGACGATCAAATGGCGCTGGAGAACGCCCGCGATGCTTATACCCGCCGCAGCGAAGGCTGCTCGATTTGGGTGGTGAAGGCCAGCGAAATCGTTGCTTCGCAGCCGGAAGAGCGCGGCGAATTCTTCGACCCGGCGGAAAGCAAAGTCTACCGTCATCCGACTTTCTATACCGTGCCGGACGGCATGGAACATATGTGAGGCGGCGATGAATACCCCTAACCCCGTAGCCACCTACGCCCTGCGTCTTGGCGACAATGGTCTGGTTCTGGCCCAGCGTTTAGGCGCCTGGTGCGGCCATGCTCCCGAGCTCGAGATCGATCTTGCGCTGGCCAACATCGGCCTCGACCTGCTCGGCCAAGCGCGCAATTTTTTAAGCTATGCCGCCGAGCTTAACGGCTGCGGCGACGAAGATACGCTGGCCTTTGGCCGCGAAGAACGCCAGTTCAGCAACCTGCTGCTGGTGGAACAGCCCAACGGCAATTTTGCCGACACTATCGCCCGCCAGTTCTTTATCGACGTCTGGCACGTCGCCCTGTTCAGCCGCCTGGTGAACAGCCGCGACGCGCAGCTGGCGGCCATTGCCGCTAAAGGGCTGAAAGAGGTGCGTTACCACCAGCGCTTTAGCCGCGGCTGGCTGGAGCGTCTCGGTAACGGCACCGAGGTATCAAATCGCAAAATGCAGCAGGCGGTCGACAATCTGTGGCGCTTCACCGGCGAACTGTTCCTTGCCGATGAAGTAGATCTCCTCCTGGTTGAGCAGGGCATTGCGGTTGATCCGCGCGAGCTTCAGGGTGAATGGCAAAGCGCGGTACACACGGCGCTGCTCGACTCCGGCTTACAGATCCCGCAGGAAGAGGCTTTCCGCAGCGGCGGCAAACAGGGGCTGCACAGTGAACATCTCGGCCCGCTGCTGGCGGAGATGCAGTATCTGCAGCGTTCGCATCCCGGACTGCAGTGGTAAGTGAGGTGACTATGCAACGTCTTGCCGACATCGCTCCAGCAGAGGTTCGTACCATCTGGGGATTATTAAGCGCGATCCCGGATCCGGAAGTGCCGGTACTCACTATCACCGACCTTGGTATGGTGCGCAGCGTCGCGCGCCACGGCGACGGTTGGGTGATTGGCTTTACCCCGACCTATTCGGGCTGTCCGGCGACGGAGCATCTGCTGGGCGAGATCCGCGCGGTCATGAGCGAGCATGGCTTTGTGCCGGTACATATCGTCCTGCAGCTGGATCCGCCGTGGACCACCGACTGGATGAGCCAGGATGCCCGCGAGCGACTGCGCCAGTACGGCATCAGCCCACCGCAGGGGCACGCCTGCCATGCGGATATGCCCGCCGAGGTGAGCTGTCCGCGCTGCGGCAGCACCCATACCTCGCTGATTAGCGAATTCGGTTCCACGGCCTGCAAAGCGCTCTATCGCTGCGACAGCTGCCGCGAACCTTTTGATTACTTTAAATGTATTTGAGGTTGCCATGACGACGTTCCATTCGCTTAAGGTGGCGAGAGTCGAGCCGGAAACCCGCGATGCGGTGACCATCACTTTTGCGATTCCGCAAGCCCTGCAGGCGGACTACTGTTTTCGTCCGGGCCAGCATCTGACGCTAAAAGCCCGTCTGGGCGGCGAAGAACTGCGCCGCTGTTATTCCATTTGTCGCAGCCGCACGCCCGGCGAAATTAGCGTCGCGGTCAAAGCTATCGACGGCGGGCGCTTTTCGCGCTACGCCCAGCACGATATCCAGCAGGGTATGGAGCTGGAAGTGATGGTGCCGCAGGGGCATTTCGGTTATCAACCGCAGGCTGAACGGCAGGGTGAATATCTGGCGATTGCCGCCGGTTCCGGGATCACGCCGATGATGGCGATCATTAGCGCGACGTTGGCGACCGAGCCGCAAAGCCGCTTCACGCTGATCTACGGCAACCGCAGCAGCCATAGCATGATGTTCCGCCAGGCGCTGGCCGATTTAAAAGACCGCTATCCGCAGCGCCTGCAGGTGATACACCTGTTTAGCCAGGAGTCGATGGACAGCGATCTTTTACAGGGGCGCATTGACGGCGACAAACTGCGCCAGCTCTCCGCGCATTTACTGGATTTCAGCCGTTTCGATGACGCCTTTATCTGTGGACCGGCGGCGATGATGGACGACGCGGAAGCAACGTTACGTGAACTTGGCGTAGCGGAGAAATCGATTCATCTCGAACGCTTTAATACACCTGGCGGCAATGTGAAGCGCGCCGCCGGCGTGC
Organism: Klebsiella sp. 141251; assembly: GCF_050600725.1. Classification (NCBI taxonomy): domain Bacteria; kingdom Pseudomonadati; phylum Pseudomonadota; class Gammaproteobacteria; order Enterobacterales; family Enterobacteriaceae; genus Klebsiella; species Klebsiella sp. 141251. The sequence goes on along the minus strand of NZ_JAQIRG010000002.1, from coordinate 596,614 downwards.
AGGCGGAAGGGCGCACGGTAACCATCCGCCAGGACGGGCGCGATCGGCTGATCGCCCTCAGCGCCGAAGACGACAGCATCCTGGATGCCGCATTGCGTCAGGGCGCGGATCTACCATTTGCCTGTAAGGGCGGGGTTTGTGCCACCTGTAAATGCAAAGTGCTGCGTGGCGAAGTGGCGATGGCCGCCAATTACAGTCTGGAAGCGGATGAGCTGGCGGCGGGTTACGTACTGAGCTGCCAGTCGTTACCGACCAGCGGCGATGTGGTAGTCGACTTTGACGCGCGGGGGATGGCATGAGTGACCTGCTGATCCACCGTCATGGCCGGGTGCTACAGCTGACGCTGAACCGCCCGCAGGCCCGCAACGCGCTGAACAATGCCCTCTTAACCCAGATTGCCGAGGTGCTGGAGGCAGCGTCAATTGATGACAGCGTTGGCGTCTGCGTTATCAGCGGTAACGCGCGTTTTTTCGCCGCCGGGGCTGACCTCAACGAAATGGCTGAAAAAGATCTGCCTGCCACCCTTGATGATATTCGCCCACGGTTGTGGGGGCGAATCGATGCCTTTACTAAACCGCTCATCGCTTCGGTCAACGGCTACGCGCTCGGCGCCGGCTGCGAGCTGGCCCTGTTGTGCGACCTGATTGTCGCCGGCGACAACGCCCATTTTGGCCTGCCGGAAATTACCCTCGGCATTATGCCGGGCGCTGGCGGCACCCAGCGGCTGATCCGCAGCGTAGGTAAGGCGCTGGCCAGCCGGATGGTGCTGAGCGGCGAAAGTATTGACGCCCGCCAGGCCCAGCAGGCCGGGTTGGTCAGCGATATCCATCCGGCGGCGTTAACCGATGAGTACGCCCTGAAACTGGCTGCCACCATCGCCCGCCATTCGCCGCTGGCGCTACGGGCGGCAAAACAGTCGCTGCGCCTGTCGCAGGAAGTCAGCCTGCAGGCCGGTCTGCAACAGGAGCGCCAGCTGTTTAGCCTGCTGAGCGCCACCGAGGACCGCCGCGAAGGCATCGACGCCTTCTTACAAAAACGTACACCGGAATTTAAAGGACGCTAATCGTGGAAGCTTTCATTCTCAGCGCAGTGGAACAGGGCGTCATGACCATTACCCTCAATCGCCCGGACCGCCTCAACAGTTTTAACGATCTGATGCATCAACAGCTGGCGGAATGTCTGAAGCAGGCCGAGCGCGATGACGGCATACGTTGCTTGCTGATCACCGGCGCCGGTCGCGGCTTTTGCGCCGGCCAGGATTTGAACGACCGCAATGTCGACCCCAGCGGCCCGCGGCCGGATCTCGGCATGTCGGTAGAACGCTTTTACAACCCGTTAGTGCGCCGTCTGGCGGCGCTGCCGAAGCCGGTCATCTGCGCGGTCAACGGCGTGGCCGCTGGCGCAGGCGCTACCCTGGCGCTGGGCTGCGATATCGTGCTGGCCGCGCGTTCGGCCAAATTTGTGATGGCGTTCAGTAAGCTCGGCCTGGTGCCGGACTGCGGCGGCAGCTGGTTCCTGCCGCGGGTGGCCGGTCGCGCTCGCGCAATGGGGCTGGCGCTGCTGGGCGATAGCCTAAGCGCGGAACAAGCCGCGCAGTGGGGAATGATATGGCAGCTAGTGGACGATTCAGAACTGGCGGATACCAGTCTGCAGCTGGCGCGCCATCTGGCGGCGCAACCGACGTTTGGTCTTGGGCTGATTAAAAAGGCGCTGCTGGCTTCTGAAACCAACAGTCTCGACGCGCAGCTGGACCTGGAGCGCGATTATCAGCGTCTGGCCGGGCGCAGCGATGATTACCGCGAAGGGGTCAGCGCGTTTCTGGCCAAACGACCACCACAGTTCAGCGGGAAATAGGCCATGACAACATCCTTATCCACGGTGGCAGTGATCGGCAGCGGCACCATGGGAGCTGGTATTGCTGAAGTGGCCGCCGCAGCCGGACATCCGGTGCGTATTTTTGATATTAACCCTAAGGCCGTAGGCCAGGCGATAGAGGGTATCGCCGGGCGTCTGGCGTCGCGCGTTGCGCGGGGCAAACTGGCCCCTGAGCAGGCCGACGCGCTGCTGGCGCGCCTGCATCCGGCCCACGATTTAGCCGCGCTTGCCGATGCAGATTTAGTGATCGAAGCGGCCTCTGAACGTCTGGAAGTAAAAAAGGCGCTGTTCGCGCAGCTGGCGGAGATCTGCGCGCCGTCAACGCTGTTGACCAGTAATACCTCGTCTATTTCGATTACCGCCATCGCCGCCGGGGTCAAAAATCCGGAGCGGATGGCCGGGCTGCACTTTTTTAATCCGGCGCCGGTGATGAAGCTGGTCGAGGTGGTGAGTGGCCTGGAGACTTCTGCGGAGGTGGTAGAGCAGCTGTGCCAGTGCGTAAGCGGCTGGGGGAAACAGCCGGTGCGCTGCCGCTCAACGCCCGGTTTTATCGTTAACCGCGTAGCGCGTCCGTTCTACGCCGAGGCCTGGCGCGCGCTGGAAGAGCAGGTTGCCGCCCCTGAGGTTATCGATGCCGCTTTGCGTGACGGCGGCGGTTTTCCGATGGGACCGCTGGCGTTGACTGACCTGATTGGCCAGGACGTCAACTTCGCCGTGACCTGTTCGGTGTTTAACGCCTTCTGGCAGGACCGCCGTTACTTACCGTCGCTCCTCCAGCAAGAGCTGACGCTGGCCGGGCGGCTGGGTAAAAAGAGCGGTCACGGCGTCTATCGCTGGCCCGCGGAGACGCAGCCGGACGCGGCGCTGCCGTCGGTATCTACTGGCGCTCAATCCATTACGGTTGTAAGTGACAACGTCACTGAATTAGATGCTCTCTTGTTGCTGGAGACCGAAGGCGAGACGGCGCTGGCGCTGAGTGTGAAGCACCACCGCCCGGTGGTGGTGTATGACCTGTGCGCCAGCGATACGGTGGTGTTGGCCGCAGCGGCGACCAACGCGCCAGCGGCCACTGATAAGGCCGTGCATTACTTCCAACAGCAGGGCAAGAAAGTGCTACGTATCGCCGATTATCCCGGACTGCTGGTGTGGCGCACGGTGGCGATGCTAATCAACGAAGCGTTGGATGCGGTGCAAAAAGGGGTCGCCAGCGCGCAGGATATCGATACCGCCATGCGCCTTGGCGTCAACTATCCGCAAGGCCCGCTGGCGTGGGGAGAAAGCCTTGGCTGGCGACGGGTGCTGCAACTGCTGGAGAACCTGCAACATCATTATGGCGAGGAGCGCTATCGCCCCTGTTCCCTGTTGCGCCAGAAGGCGCTGATGGAGAAGCACCATGAGCAATGATCCGTGGCGCAACGCGCGCGTGATGTACGAAAAAGATACCTGCGCCAGAAAGATGGGGATCGAACTTATCGAAATGGACGACGGCTTTGCGCAGATGAGCATGACCGTCTCGGCGGACATGCTTAACGGCCATCAAACCTGCCACGGCGGTCAGCTATTTACGCTTGCCGATACCGCTTTCGCTTACGCCTGTAACAGCCAGGGGCTGGCGGCGGTGGCCTCGGCGGCGAGCATTGATTTTCTTCGTCCGGCGTTTGCCGGCGACAGGCTGGTCGCCACCGCCAGAGTTAAACAACAGGGCAAGCTGACCGGCGTCTACGACATCGAAATTGTTAATCAACAGCAAAAGATTGTGGCCCTGTTTCGCGGCAAATCGCACCGCATCGGCGGCACAATCACGGGAGAAGTGTAATGCGCGACGCCTTTATTTGTGACGGGATCCGCACGCCGATTGGCCGCTACGGCGGAGCGCTGGCCGGCGTCCGCGCCGACGATCTTGCGGCGATCCCGCTGCGTGAGCTGCTGAGCCGCAATCCCGGGCTCGACCCGGCAGCGATTGATGATGTGATTTTCGGCTGTGCTAACCAGGCCGGTGAAGATAACCGCAACGTAGCGCATATGGCGACGTTGTTGGCCGGTTATCCGCATACCGTGCCGGGCACCACGATTAACCGCTTGTGCGGATCGGGTCTGGATGCAATCGGTTTTGCCGCCAGGGCGATCAAAGCCGGCGATGCCGATCTGTTGATTGCCGGCGGCGTGGAATCGATGTCGCGCGCGCCGTTCGTGATGGGAAAAGCCAGCGCGCCTTATCAGCGTCAGGCGGAACTCTTCGATACCACGATTGGCTGGCGTTTTGTGAACCCGCTCATGGCGCAACAATTCGGAACTGACAGCATGCCGGAAACGGCAGAGAATGTAGCTGAATTGTTAAATATCAGCCGGGCCGACCAGGACGCTTTCGCCTGGCGCAGCCAGCAGCGCACGGCGCAGGCCCAGCGCGATGGCATTCTGGCGCAGGAAATCGTGCCGGTGCAGATCATCGGCAAGAAAGGCGCGGTCAGCGCGGTACGCGATGATGAGCATCCCCGCCCGGAAACTACGCTTGAGCAACTCGCGCTATTAAAAGCGCCGTTCCGTAAAGGCGGAGTCATTACGGCCGGGAATGCTTCCGGCGTTAACGATGGCGCAGCGGCGCTGATTATCGCCAGTGAACAGCAGGCCAGCGTACAGGGGCTCACGCCGCGCGCGCGTATCGTGGCGATGGCGACGGCGGGTGTTGAGCCGCGCCTGATGGGTTTGGGGCCGGTACCTGCGGTGCGTAAAGTGCTGGAGCGCGCCGGACTCAATATTAACGATATGGATCTGATAGAGCTGAATGAGGCCTTCGCCGCGCAGGCGCTGGGGGTGCTCAGACAACTCGGCGTGCCGGATGATGCGGCGCACGTGAATCCCAACGGCGGCGCCATCGCGTTAGGTCATCCGCTGGGCATGAGCGGCGCGCGGCTGGCGCTGAGCGCCAGCCTTGAGCTGCAACGCCGGGGCGGGCGCTATGCGCTGTGTACGATGTGTATTGGCGTGGGTCAGGGCATTGCCATGATCCTTGAGCGAGTGTGAGCTAATTTACCTGCGAGTACCCTACAATGATAACTACTACAAAATTAGATCCGATTGAAACCGCATCGCGTGACGAACTGCAGGCCCTGCAAACCCAGCGCCTGAAATGGACGCTGAAGCATGCGTATGAAAATGTGCCGATGTATCGCCGCAAATTCGACGCAGCAGGCGTGCACCCTGACGACTTCCGGGAATTAAACGATCTGAAAAAATTCCCCTGTACTACCAAACAAGATCTGCGCGACAACTATCCCTTCGATACCTTCGCGGTGCCGATGGAGCAGGTGGTGCGCATTCACGCCTCATCCGGCACCACCGGCAAACCGACGGTGGTAGGTTATACGCAAAACGATATTGATAACTGGGCCAATATTGTCGCCCGTTCGCTGCGTGCGGCCGGTGGTACAGCGAAAGATAAAATTCACGTCGCCTACGGCTACGGCCTGTTTACCGGCGGCCTTGGCGCGCACTACGGCGCGGAACGTTTAGGCGCGACGGTGATCCCGATGTCCGGCGGCCAGACCGAGAAACAGGCGCAGTTAATCCGTGATTTTCAGCCGGATATGATCATGGTGACGCCGTCCTACTGCCTGAATCTGATTGAAGAGCTGGAACGCCAGATGGGCGGCGATGCCCGCGGTTGTTCATTGCGGGTCGGCGTGTTTGGCGCCGAGCCGTGGACGCTGGCGATGCGCGCGGAAATCGAGCGCCGCCTGGGGATCACCGCGCTGGATATTTACGGTTTGTCGGAAGTCATGGGGCCGGGCGTAGCGATGGAGTGTCTGGAAACCGTTGACGGCCCGACCATCTGGGAAGACCACTTCTTCCCGGAAATCGTCAACCCGGACGACGGTACGCCGCTGGAAGATGGCGAGCATGGCGAACTGCTGTTTACCACCTTGACCAAAGAAGCGCTGCCGGTGATCCGCTATCGTACCCGCGACCTGACGCGCCTGCTGCCGGGAACCGCGCGGACCATGCGCCGCATGGATCGCATCAGTGGACGCAGCGATGATATGTTGATTATCCGCGGAGTTAACGTCTTCCCCTCGCAGCTGGAAGAGGAGATCCTCAAGTTTGAACACCTGGCGCCGCACTATCAGTTAGAGGTGAATCGCCGCGGTCATCTTGATTCGCTGGCGGTACGCGTTGAGCTGAAAGAGAGTGGGCTGGCGTTGAGTCATGAACAACGCTGCCAGATTTGCCATCAGTTGCGTCACCGTATTAAGTCAATGGTCGGGATTTCTACCGATATTACTATCGTCAACTGCGGCAGCATTCCTCGCTCTGAAGGAAAAGCTTGCCGGGTATTCGACCTGCGTAAAGCGGTGGTTAGCGGTTAAATCTCTCCCGGTAACCCGGCTGAGGCCTTTACGCCGTAAGCCGGGAATTTTCTGTGCTATGATTCATAAAGGAAAAATATAACAACAGAATGAATCAGATGAGTAAACTCGACGCCTTTATTCAACAAGCTGTAACGGCGATGCCGATTAGCGGCACGTCATTAATTGCCTCGCTGTATGGCGACGCCTTATTACAACGCGGTGGGGAAGTATGGCTGGGTAGCGTCGCGGCGCTGCTTGAAGGATTAGGTTTCGGCGAGCGCTTTGTCCGCACCGCGCTATTTCGCCTCAATAAAGAAGAGTGGCTCGACGTCGTGCGTATCGGCCGGCGCAGCTTTTATCGCCTGAGCGATAAAGGACTACGTCTGACCCGGCGCGCGGAACATAAAATCTACCGGGCGAACGCCCCGGAATGGGACGGAACCTGGCTGCTGCTACTGTCGGAAGGATTAGAAAAAACGGTTCTGGCGGAAGTCAAAAAGCAACTGCTATGGCAGGGATTTGGCGCGCTGGCGCCGAGCCTGCTGGCCTCGCCGTCGCAAAAGCTGGCCGATGTCCAATCGCTGCTACATGAAGCGGGCGTCGCTGAAAACGTCATCTGTTTTGAAGCCCATTCGCCGCTGGCGCTCTCAAGGGCGGCGCTGCGCGACCGCGTAGAAGAGTGCTGGCATCTCACCGAACAAAATGAGATGTACGAGGCGTTTATCGCATTGTTCCGACCGTTACTGCCGCTGCTGCGCGACAGCGAACCGTCAGAGCTGACGCCGGAGCGCTGTTTCCAGATCCAACTGCTGCTTATCCATTTCTATCGCCGGGTGGTATTAAAAGACCCGCTGCTGCCGGAAGAGCTCCTGCCTGCGCACTGGGCCGGGCAAACCGCGCGGCAGCTGTGTATCAATATTTATCAGCGCGTGACGCCCGGCGCGCTGGCCTTTGTCGGCGAAAAAGGCGAAAGCTCGGTTGGCGAGCTTCCCGCGCCGGGGCCGCTTTATTTTCAACGCTTTGGCGGTTTGCCGGGCGTCTAAGGAGGTTGCATGCCGATTTATCAGATTGATGGGCTGACGCCAGTGGTGCCGGACGAGAGCTATGTTCATCCGACGGCGGTGCTGATTGGCGACGTGATCCTGGGAAAAGGGGTCTATGTTGGGCCAAATGCCAGCCTGCGCGGCGATTTTGGCCGTATTGTAGTAAAAGACGGAGCCAATATTCAGGATAACTGCGTCATGCACGGCTTCCCCGGCCAGGATACGGTGGTGGAAGAGGACGGTCACATCGGCCACGGCGCAATTCTGCACGGCTGCGTGATTGGTCGCAACGCGCTGGTGGGGATGAGCGCGGTAATTATCGACGGGGCGGTAATTGGCGAAAACAGTATTGTCGGCGCATCGGCCTTCGTAAAAGCGAAAGCGGAAATGCCCGCCAATCATTTAATTATCGGCAGTCCGGCGAAAGCGATTCGTACGCTGAGCGAGCAGGAACTGGAGTGGAAAAAACACGGTACCCGTGAATACCAGGTGCTGGTGGAACGCTGTAAGCAGTCGCTGCATCAGGTGGAGCCATTAAAAGAGATAGAGGCCGGGCGTAAGCGTCTGGAATTTGATGAAAACCTGCGGCCAAAATCGGCGAGCTGAATGTGACTATTGTTTTTATTATAGCGTGACCGCTCCGGTACAGGTTTGTTGCCGCCCGGACACGGGGCGGCGAACGTCATAATCAGCGCTTCTGCTTGTAAAAGGAATCAATTAATTCATCAATAAACTTCTGCGCCAGCATCTCTACAGCGCCGCTACGGGTAAGCATCGCCAGGCAGGCCAGGCGGTCCAGTTTACGTAGCACTGAGCGTTTAACCGACAGCGAAATAGCCTTTTTTTGATCCTTATTCAATACCACTTTACCTGATGGCATCGGCATTTTCAGGCCGCTATTGACACGGATCGCTTCTGCCATTCGCTCCATCATATCCTTAGTCAAGGAGCCACTGGCGACAAGTTGATAGGTATGGGCGGCTTTACTATATTTTATTTCCGCCTCATAGGTGTCCCGCAACGTTTTCAACGTTCTTGATAACGTTGGATCCGAACAATCCAGCTTTTCCAGCAGTTCCGCTGAGGATACCGGTTGCCCGTTGCCGAGAATAAGCGCCAGTTTAAAAATGCGCTCTTGTTTACTATTTAATCTCATCCTGAGACCATCGCATTATCCATAGTGGGTGTGTTGATTAATTTATCTAACCCTGGGCTAAAGCATCAGGGGCGAAATCACTAACAATGCCGTAATAGGCTGCTCTGGCCAGAATTGCCGCTGCCCAGTTGCGATGGGTGGCCGGTTCGCACATTGTTCCCTGAGATTTAAACACTGCCTGGCTGGAGTTAAGGATCCGTAGCGCATCAGCGTGTTCGCCGGGTGTGACCATTAGCGCACGCTCAATAGTCAGTAACTGATTGGGATGGATGGCTGTTTTTCCGACCAGGCCGTGGGCCATATCCAGTTGCAATTCCCGCTCCATGATCTCCTGGCTGTCGATATGTTCGCAGACCGGTGCTGTCAGGGCAAAATGATAGGGAGAGAAAACGGATACCAGCATTTTGATAACGTATCCCATTGGCCCGTCATACAGCGTCAGATTACGCGAACGACGAAGCGAGATAACATTCATGAGATCGTTACCACCGATACGCAAGGCAATTATCCTGGCCCGACATGGATGGGCGCTGAGCTCTCCGGCAAGCTGGCGCATTTTCTCGCAATCAAACACCTCTTCGGTTTCCAGCGTTGGCATTATGCTCAAAGGCGTGCTGCCGATCGCGCGCCACCAGCCAGCCAATGAATGATGCGTAAATTTGGGAATGACCAGACCGTCAATGGCCGTTAAATCAAAGTTCTCAATTAGCAGTTTCGCCATGGTTAGATGTCGTGGGCGTATAAATACCAGCGGCCAGTAATGATGCTCTTGCGTTGTTTTGGCACGGGCTAGCTGTATACAGAGGTTTTTGAGGTTTACCAGAGCATGTTTGATATCGCTTTCGTTAACCGAATCTTCAAGACAGATCACTAATGAGCGTAGCCCTTTAATTTTGCCGTCAATAATAGTGGAGGCAATATCGTGGCGAGTGGCGGGCATGTATAGGGTCGCTCCCAGATTCCATGCCGAGAGACGTGTTTTCATTAAAATACCTTCTTAATAATAGTGACGGCGCGGTATTGGCCAATTTCATCGCCAACTTCGCTTATATGAATACCTTTATCGCGGGCTAACGCCATCAGTAGCGCAACATCCGGATCGTTAATGGCGCGCACCAGAACATGATCGGGTACCCTGCGAAGCACCGCGCGCGTTGCTTCTGCGATGCCTGGTTTGATGCGGTTAAGATTGTCGACGGCATATCGTTCAGCGAGATGAAGCACTACCGCTTCGCTTTTGCGTCGAAGTCTGGCTTTCTGCGCTAAATCGGGTTTAATCTGCGCGGCAGAAACTAGCGTCTGTCGATAATTATCAACGGTATCAACTAGTAGTTGGCCGCATTCAAAATCAGCTAAATGATTGCATTGCACACAACCGTGAAAGCCGACCAGTGACCATAGTGAGCGAGAAATCAGACCCGATACCGGCGCCCCCATGATACCGAAGGGGATTAACCAGTCATCGTCAGACGCGGACAACTATGCGCAGCCGCAGGGGTCGGCTAACACCACCAGCTTTGGTTCGGCAGGGTAGCCTTTTCGGCCGTGAAGCGAACGCTGCAGCTGCGAGCGAATGGCGCCTTTACCGGTCCATCCGTCGACAAATACGATACCTTGCGTACCGTGACGATTTTCAATCCATTCAAGTGCGGCGCTATCAATACCGCGATCGCGAATAATGCTGATACCGTAGTGGAAGGACGTTTTACCCGCGTCGCGCAGCGCCCGCTGTAGCATCACCCCCAGCGGGACACCCGCACGCACCAAACTCACCAGGATGATAGGCGTATTGTTGAACTGCGCGATGAGCGTGTGACTGAGCTGCTGCACTTCGTTAGCCATACGTGGCGTTTCGCGCTGTAGGGCTTTGGCAAAAAGATTAAGATGCCACTGACTTGGCGCGGGCTCCTGGCTTAGCAAGTCGGAATAATGCGCTTTACCCGATTGAATCAAAGCCTCTTTTTCATCAACCGACGTCATGGCGATATTCACAGGATTGAGCAAAAAGCGGACGTCATTTTGCGCAAAAGCGCCGGAAAAGTGATGGAGCTTGTGCATATTAAGAACCTGCGAAAATGTGGTGATTGATAGCTGTGGCAAACTGGCTCTGCTGGGGGACGGCAAACCAATGGCAAAGTTGCAAAAAGCGATGGTCGCTAAGACTGTCGCCAAACCCGAGCACCGGGAACGTACCGCGCTGGGCCTGCAATTTATTTATTAGCCAACCGACGGCCAGCCCTTTATCGACAGGCTCCGGTATCCAGGCAACGTTATTGCCGTTGCGGTGAAGATAAAACCCCTGCAGCGTGAAACGCTGCGTCAGCCAGTCGGCAAAAGCGTAGAGCTCGGCGATTCTGGTGCTGTCGCGATGTTTCATCACCAGGTAAACGGGCACGTCGTCATACTCTTCGTTGATGCGCGCCCAGCCGTCGATACCTTGAATAGCCATCTGGGTAGTTATGTCGTGTTGCATGGCTTTAAGTCTGTCAGCATAGGGCGCCAGGATAGCTACCATATGATGTTGCCACTCGGTATCCGGTAGCCCTTCAGGCGTCATGATGACTGCGCCGTGGGTGGTTATAGCCCATGAGCGAAATGGGATTTGCACCCGCGTCAACTCTTCGCTCCCTCTGGCGGTGACGGGGATCAGTTCGGCGTGTTCAAGCAACCAATCGACGAACATGGCCTGAGCTTCGTTCATATAGCTGCGCGGACGCATTTCCCTGTCCAGCGCGGCGCAACGAAAGGGGGCCGCAGAAAGTTCATTGACCATTTTTCGTCTGGTCTGAAATAGCGTATCGTCGAGATCGGAAAATACTACTGGCTTATTCATAAGATAAAATCTCCAGTCGCGAACAAAGCGACTCCAGCGCGTGGACCAGGTGGGGATCAACGCTTTTCGTAGGGGTCTCTATACATAAAATAATGCGATCGAAACGCTGGTGGGCGACGTTGTAGACAAAGTTTGGGATGCCCAGCCCGTAATTATCGTTAAATGACAACAGCGATTGGATCGCCATGCCAGGCGCAATCGGCGAGCGACTGGTCGCGCTGAACTTAACAGTGGCGCCTTGTTGCTCAAGGCGTTCGGCCAGCAAAAATGGTTCCCAGACAAACTCACCGCTGCCCAGTACCAGGATAGTCTCTCCTGTGGTTGCGTTGATCTCGATGCCAAGGTCTGCCGCGGGACGTATCATTCCCAGACGCCCCCACGTCTGGCGCCGGGAAAGAGCATACTCCCCACGCGAGGTGATATTGACGGCAGGCATGTCGGGAGGTGTAGCGTTGGACAGCGGATGCCATTCCCAACGTCCTTTAACTAACGCGATCTGGCTCACCGGCAGGTTACAACGCCTGGCGAAGGCATCGCCGCTCCAGTCGGTAAGCGTCACGGAGACAGCACTTTGCAAATGTGTCAGGTGCGGGTGTAACGCGGACACGAGATTGATGAAGGTATTGCCGGTCGTGGCTTCATCGTCGATGAGCACCAGAGTTTTAGCTTCCAGCACCCGTCGGCGCATCTCTCGATCGTGGGGGAGATAAATCAAATGGTCCGTGGCATGGCTGTGCGCTTCTTTAAATTCGCACAGTAGTTCCGCCTCTTGCGGATGACGCGTAGAGGTGAGATAGATTGCCCGGTCAACGCGTTTGCGGAGTTCGTCAAACACGCCAGCGCCGAGACCAACGGCAGTCTCAGCCATCCCGACGAACAACACCGGACCGGCGAGGTCGGCGGGGAAACTTACGGCAAGCCGCTGGTAAACTGCGCGCATGGTTGCGGGCGAAACAGGAATATGCCGACCTAAAACATGGCTGACAAAGAGAAACGCCCTTTTAGGGTTGCGCCGTTCAGCGATGTCGAACAGTGCATGAAGTTCGTTTTCCTCGCCGTGGTGAAACACGCGTAATTCGCCACTTGAGAGCTGACGGAGGTAGCAGTTTTCGTTTTTCATCATTTCACCTCCGCATTATGCGAAGGCGCAAGCGCATTATTGAGTTTCTGAGGATATAGACAGCTCTCTGTCATGACTCTGATGGTTGCAGGGGTGAATTGATGCGCTACGCGCTGCACAATGTCATCCGCCGTCAGTAAACCCAGCCGCTGCGCGGCGAACAACCCGGGCAAATTCACGCCGCTGTGGCGGGTATACCCAATACCACCGGAGGGGCGTAGATTAATCTCCAGTAAAAGCGGTTTGCCCTCTGTATTGTGACGAGTCTGTACGTTTACCATACCATCAGCATGCAGTGATTCGGCGCAGGCGCAGGCAAGTTCGATCGCCGCTCCTTTATTTTCCAGATACTGCAATGCACCTTCTTTTCGCCTGCCAATGGCTGTCAGTACTTTGCCATGACTAAGCAGCATGTCGACAGAGTATTCTGGACCTGGAAGCCAGGGCATGAGTACCAGTGGAGTAAACGTCTCACTGGTCTTAACGGCTTCAATATATTGTTCCGGGCGGATACGTCGCTGTTCCGGATGATTAATAATACCTGTAGAAAGCGCGTGCTCATCAAATAGCCAAAACCCCGCGCCATAAATGCCGGTAACGGGTTTCACACATAGGCGGCTGCCGGGGAAAGGCGAAGCTTTGAGTAGATATTCCAGCGTGTTGGCATCATTGGCTCGTATGGATGGCACCACGGGAAGCCCACATGCTTGCATGGCTTTTGCAAAGTTGACTTTGTCATCGGCAATATCAAATGTGGACACCTGGCGGGCGCCCGTGGTGAGAGTCACGCCCAGCGCTTCAATCTGCCGTCGGTGCTGTTCGTACCAGCGGCACGCTTTGCCAACCTGAATTGCGGCAATGCCATACTCTTTTACTATTGATGAAATAAATGGCATCCGTGAATTGATGTCGGTGGGTTCACTTAATGAAAAATGTGCCGTTGATAATATTTCATGTCGGGGTTGACTGTGTGAGGCGTAGGTGGTTATAGGATGTTCGTTATTATTGATTGTGAAACCATTAATGCCGAAAATGATATCGCGTTGGGAGGATAGTCCCTCCATAATCCATATTTTTCTTTCCATTGATATTATTTCCACGCGTCCAGCGTTAAATTTAACTGGAGTCTAAAAGCGCTATGTTGGCATGTCAATCATAATATGAGGCGCTTTTTTGTTTTCGGAATGATTATTTATGAAATGAATGTGTTCATATCTCCGTAATGATTTTTAAAATAATTTATCATCGGCGAGTTTTTCTTTTTCTTAATTTTCTAAATTGCCTTGTGTCAGTTCTTTATCATGATATGATTTTTTTGAGTCTTTAACGCATATTGATTTGCTAAATGTATTTAATAGGGAAGAATAAATGGTCTCACTTACTAAAAATCAGACAATATCATTAAGCAAAGTATCTCCGGCATTATCGCAGCTGACTTTTGGTCTGGGCTGGGATCCTCTGCGGGCAAAGAAAAAAGGGCTATTCGGCGGGTTGTTCTCCGGTGGCGCAGGTTCTATCGACCTTGATGCAAGCTGCATTCTATTGAATAAGAATGGCAACGTGCTGGATACCATTTGGTTTGGCCAGCTGAAATCTCGCTGTGGCGCTGTCGTGCATAGCGGCGATAACTTAACGGGAGAAGGTGACGGTGATGATGAAGTCATTCGCGTTAATCTGGAGAAACTTTCCGCTAACGTGGAATATCTGGCCTTTACCGTCAATAGTTTTCGCGGCCAAACGTTTAACGAAGTTGAGAATGCCCATTGCCGCGTGCTCGATCAAAATAATCAGGAATTGGCCCGCTATCAGCTAACCGAGCAAGGTTCTCATACCGGCATTATTATTGCTTCATTAAGCCGCCAGAACGGCAGTTGGGATTTTACCGCCCATGGTCAAGCAACTCAGGGGCGCACCATCGACGATATGAAAAGTGACGTATTACGCATTGTGGTGCGCTAATGAAACTATTATCCGGAGGAAATAGCGCGGTTCCTGTTGCTAACCTTAGTATCAAAATAAGCGCGGGCAGTAGTATTGATGTGTCGTCATTTCGTCTCTATGCCAATAATAAGGTAAGAGGCGATGCGGATATGTGTTTTTACGGCCAGCCGCGAAATGATGATAATACCATTGAGCTGAGTACTAATAATACCGCTACTGTATTTCAGGTAGCATTAGGGCTGCTGCAGGCGGATGTCCAGAAAGTGGCCTTTACCGCAACCTGCGATAATAACAGGACTATCGGTGAATTAGGCCATTTGACGATCGCGGTGGAGCATAACGGTACTACGCTGATTGAGTGTCAGGTCGATGTTCACGGTCGAAATGAAGCAGCGCTGATACTGGGCGAACTTTATCGGCGTAATGGCGAGTGGAAGTTTCGCTTTGTCGCACAGGGATTTACTGGCGGCCTAAAACCGCTCGCTGAATACTATGGCGTTGATATTGCCGATGAAGCCTTGCCCCCTGCAGATGAACCCGTGAAAGTGAACCTCAGTAAGGTCACTTTGACTAAAGAGAAACCGGCAATCAGCCTCGCTAAACGTGACGATTATGGCGAGATACGCGTAAATCTGAATTGGCATCGCCAAAGCTCGGCTACAGGTTTATTTGGTTCATTATTAGGGGCAGGCGCCAGCAGCGTTGATCTGGATCTGGGCGCTTTTGTCGAATTAAAAAATGGCGATTTAAGCGTAGTACAAGCACTGGGTAATGCATTTGGGCGATATCAACAACCGCCTTTTATTCAGCTTCAGGGTGACGATCGCACGGGGGCGGTTAACGATGGAGAATGGATCTGGATCAATGGTAGCGAATGGCAAAAAATTAACCAGATATTAATCTATGCCTTTATTTATGAGGGGGTCGCCAGTTGGGATAAAACAGATGGTGTCGTCACGCTACATGTTCCCGGGCAGCCGCCAATCGAAACCCGACTGACCGAAGGCAATAATCGTCGAACAATGTGCGCTATTGCTCGCTTAGTCAATGATAACGGCGCCATAAAAGTAGAGCGTATAAATCAATATTTCACCGGCCATAAAGAGATGGATCGCGCATTCGGCTGGGGATTCCGCTGGCGAGCCGGTTCAAAATAAAGAAAACCAAGTGAGGGAACGATGGGATTATTCAATAAAGTAAAATCGACATTGAGCGCCAGCCGCGTAGAACTGGTCAAACAGGTTGGGCGATTTAAAAATAAGAAATTCATGCAAGGAACTGTTGCGGTATGTGCTCGTATTGCCGTTTCCAGTGATGGTGTTAGCGCCGAAGAAAAACAGAAAATGATGGGTTTTCTGCGCTCGTCGGAAGAAATGAAAGTTTTTGATACCAACGAAGTAATCGACTTTTTTAATAAATTGGTATCCAGCTTCGATTTCGATATGGAAATCGGCAAAGGTGAAACCATGAAATATATTCTGGCCTTAAAGGATCAGCCAGAAGCTGCGCAATTGGCTGTACGGGTAGGAATTGCGGTGGGTAAAAGCGATGGTAATTTCGACCCGGATGAACAGGCGGCAACCCGAGAAATAATCGCTGCGCTCGGTTTTAACGCTGAAGAGTTTGGTCTTTAACCACAGCACTTAAAGGTATTTCATGGTCTCCACTCATTTAGGTTTTCCCGTTGAAACGGTGAGCGTTTTTATTATTCTCGCCATTGGGGCGATCGTTATTGACCTCGTAATGCATCGTAACGATAGCGTCATATCGCTGAAAAGCGCGGCGTTATGGTCACTATTTTGGGTTGCGGTGGCGATGGTTTTTGCCGGGTTTCTACTGGTGCACCACGGCGCGGAAGTGGCTAGTTTATTTGTTACTGGTTACGCCTTAGAAAAAGTGCTTTCGGTCGATAATCTTTTCGTGATGATGGCGATCTTCTCCTGGTTTGGCATCCCGGAACGCTATCGCCATCGCGTCCTTTACTGGGGAGTGATCGGCGCGATTATTTTCCGCGCTATTTTTGTCGCCATTGGCACAGGACTATTAGCGCTGGGCCCGTATGTTGAAATAGTCTTTGCCTTAATTGTGCTTTGGACGGCCGTCATGATGTTAAAAAGCGGGGAGGAGAGCGATGAAATTGAAGATTACTCGCAGCATCTCGCTTACCGTCTTGTAAAACGTGTATTCCCTATCTGGCCAAAATTAGTGGGGCATGCTTTTTTACTTACCGCGAAAGAGGTCGAGCGTGAACGGGCGAAGCCGGAAAATAAAGATCTCATTATCAGCACCGGAAAGCGCGTCGCGTTATATGCAACGCCGCTGATGCTATGCGTGGCAGTAGTAGAACTCTCTGATGTGATGTTTGCTTTTGATTCCGTGCCGGCCATTATTGCAATAAGCCAGGAGCCGCTGATTGTCTATAGCGCGATGATGTTTGCCATCCTTGGCCTACGTACGCTTTATTTTGTATTGGAGGCACTCAAACATTATTTAGTGCATCTTGAAAAAGCGGTCATCGTATTGCTTTTCTTTATTGCCTTTAAGCTTGGTCTGAACGCCACCGATCATCTTTGGCACCATGGCTATAGTATTTCGGCGACCGCCAGTCTGTATGTCGTTCTACTGGTGCTTATTGTTGGTATTGTCGCCAGTTTTGTCTTTCAGGATAAAAACGAGGAACAGCCAGGGGAGCATTAATTCCTCGCGCTGTCCTTATTCATGTTCACTTTAAAAAGGATTTAATATGAGCGTATCACTGTCAAAAGGCGGTAACGTTTCTCTTAGCAAAAGCGATCCGTCAATGAAAAACGTGCTGGTTGGATTAGGGTGGGATGTCCGCACTACCGACGGCCAGGATTTTGACCTCGATGCATCTGCCTTCCTGTTATCAGAGACGGGAAAGGTGCGCAGCAATAGCGATTTCATCTTCTACAACAACTTAAAATCGGCAGACGGTTCGGTCACCCACACCGGCGACAACCGCACCGGGGAAGGCGATGGCGATGATGAATCGCTAATCATCAAACTGGATATGATCCCGGCCAACGTCGCCAAAATCGTCTTCGTGGTTACCATTCACGATGCACAAATGCGTCGTCAGAGTTTTGGTCAGGTGTCAGGCGCTTTTATTCGCCTGGTCAACAACGATTCACAACTTGAAGTGGCCCGTTACGATTTGACGGAAGACGCTTCCAGCGAGACGGCAATGCTATTTGGTGAACTTTATCGCCATAACGGCGAGTGGAAATTCCGCGCCGTTGGGCAGGGATACGCTGGCGGATTATCCAGCGTCTGCGCCCAGTATGGCATTAATGCATCTTAAAAACCGAGCAGCCCGACCGTCCGTCGGGCCATACAGTAGTTTATAACAGGAGGTTTAAAATGGCTGTTTCCCTCGTTAAAGGCGGTAACGTATCACTCACTAAAGAAGCGCCGTCGATGAATATTGCGATGGTGGGATTGGGTTGGGATGCGCGAGTAACGGATGGGCAAGATTTCGATCTCGATGCATCGGTCTTTATGGTTGGCGAAGATGGCAAGGTGCTATCGGATGCGAATTTTATCTTCTTCAATAATAAGAAGAGTCCTTGCGGCGGCGTAGAACATCAGGGCGACAACCGCACCGGTGAAGGTGATGGCGATGACGAGCAGGTCAAAATCACGCTTTCCCGGGTGGCCGCTGAGGTCAAGAAGCTGGTTTTCTCCGTCACCATCTACGACGCAGAAACGCGGAAACAAAACTTTGGCATGGTGCAGAACAGCTATATGCGGGTGTATAACCACGATAATGGCCAGGAAATTGCGCGCTTTGATCTATCCGAAGATGCATCAACGGAAACGGCGATGATTTTTGGCGAGCTTTATCGTCACGGTGCGGAATGGAAATTTAAAGCGGTTGGTCAGGGATTTGCTGGCGGTCTTGCTGCGCTGGCTTCAGCACATGGCGTTAGCGTTTAATTATTGGCAAGAATAAAACCTCCCGCTGGTGCGGGAGGTTGGTTTTATCAGGCTGCAACCACGCTGTCGATTGCCGCTTTGGCATCGGACTGTGCTTTGGCCGCAACTTCTGGACCATAGGCAATGCCTTCTGCAAACACGAAGTTCACGTCGGTGATACCGATGAAGCCAAGGAAGGTAGAGAGATACGGCGTGACCAGATCGGTTGGCGTATCTTTATGGATACCGCCGCGGCTGGTCAGAACCACGGCACGTTTGCCGGTAACCAGACCTTCAGGGCCTTTCTCGGTGTAACGGAAGGTGACACCTGCACGGGCAACCAGGTCAAAATAGTTTTTCAGCTGAGTCGGGATGTTGAAGTTGTACATCGGCGCAGCGATAACAATCACATCGTTAGCTTTCAGTTCAGCAATCAGCTCATCGGAGAGCGCCAACGCTTCCTGCTGACGCGCAGTCAGCTGAGCATCGCTCGGACGCAGCGCGCCAACCAGTTCACCATCCAGTACCGGAATCGGATTTGCCGCCAGATCGCGCACGGTGACCACGTCGCCCGGGTGTTTTTCGCGCCATTGTTCAACAAAATAGTCGGACAGCTGGCCAGATTGTGAGTACCCTGCAAGAATACTGGACTTCAGAACTAATACTTTGCTCATGGGTGTTTCCTTTTTAATGTGATTGACGGGACAATGCCCTGGTGCCTGGTGACACTGTATTCACAATCATGCCGTAGAGATAGCGCAATATATCGAATCCTATGTTCAGTTTTTTTGAACAAGGCATGAGTTCAACAGATGTGGTAATCTACAGCAATACTTCATAAGAGATTTTTCCGGCAGAGCACTGCCCGATAACGCTATGACAGAACAACAAAAAATTACTTTCTCGCAGCTCTATGCACGGCTTGATGACCTGATGCTGCGCGATAAATCGCGCTACAGCCGCCGCCTGCATGGCGTAAAGAAGGTTAAAAATCCTGATGCTCAGCAGGCCATTCTGCAGGAGATGACGCAGGAGATAGAACAAGCAGCAGGGAAAGTCCTGCTGCGAGAAGCCGCGCGTCCGACGATTACCTATCCGGAAAACCTGCCGGTTAGCCAGAAAAAACAAGAGATTCTCGAAGCGGTGCGCGATCACCAGGTGGTGATCGTCGCCGGTGAGACCGGTTCAGGTAAAACCACTCAGTTACCTAAAATCTGCATGGAGCTGGGGCGCGGCCTGAAAGGCCTGATTGGCCACACCCAGCCGCGTAGACTGGCGGCGCGAACCGTCGCTAACCGCATTGCTGAAGAGCTGCAGAGCGAGCCGGGCGGTTGTATCGGATATAAAGTCCGCTTCAGCGACCACGTCAGCGAAAACACCATGGTTAAGCTGATGACCGACGGTATCCTGCTGGCGGAAATCCAGCAGGATCGCCTGCTGATGCAGTATGACACTATCATTATCGATGAAGCGCATGAGCGCAGCCTGAACATTGATTTTCTGCTGGGCTATCTCAAAGAGCTGTTGCCACGGCGCCCGGACCTGAAAATTATCATCACTTCCGCCACCATCGATCCGGAACGATTTTCGCGCCATTTTAATCATGCGCCGATTATCGAAGTCTCCGGGCGGACTTATCCGGTTGAAGTGCGTTATCGTCCCATTGTTGAAGAGGCAGACGATACCGAACGCGATCAGCTGCAGGCGATTTTTGATGCCGTCGATGAACTGGGGCGCGAAAGCCCCGGCGATATCCTCATCTTTATGAGCGGCGAGCGGGAAATCCGCGATACCGCTGATGCATTGAATAAGCTCAATTTGCGTCATACCGAAGTGCTGCCGCTATATGCGCGTTTATCTAACAGCGAGCAAAACCGGGTTTTCCAGTCGCATAGCGGGCGACGCATTGTCCTGGCGACCAACGTTGCCGAAACGTCGCTGACTGTACCTGGAATTAAATACGTTATCGATCCGGGTACCGCGCGCATCAGTCGCTATAGCTATCGCACCAAAGTGCAGCGCCTGCCTATCGAGCCGGTATCACAGGCCTCCGCTAATCAGCGTAAAGGTCGCTGCGGGCGCGTATCGGAAGGTATCTGTATTCGTCTTTATTCGGAAGACGATTTCCTGTCGCGGCCGGAATTTACCGACCCGGAAATTCTGCGTACCAACCTGGCCTCGGTCATTCTGCAAATGACCGCCCTGGGGCTGGGCGATATCGCCGCGTTTCCGTTTGTCGAAGCGCCGGATAAGCGCAACATCCAGGATGGCGTGCGCCTGTTGGAAGAGCTCGGCGCCATCACTACCGATGAGCAGGCAACGGCTTATAGGCTAACCCCACTGGGCCGTCAGCTCAGCCAGCTACCGGTGGATCCGCGTCTGGCGCGGATGGTGCTGGAGGCACAGAAACATGGCTGCGTGCGTGAAGCGATGATCATCACTTCCGCGCTGTCGATTCAGGATCCGCGCGAGCGTCCCATGGACAAGCAGCAGGCGTCTGATGAGAAACATCGCCGTTTCCACGATAAAGAGTCTGATTTCCTTGCGTTTGTTAATTTGTGGAACTATCTCGGCGAACAACAAAAGGCGCTCTCGTCGAATCAGTTCCGCCGCCAGTGCCGGGTGGATTTCCTCAACTATTTACGCGTGCGTGAATGGCAGGATATTTACACCCAGCTGCGCCAGGTCGTGAAAGAACTCGGCCTGCCTATCAACAGCGAGCCGGCGGAGTACCGGGAGATTCATACCGCGCTGCTGACAGGTTTATTGTCGCATATCGGGATGAAAGACTCCGATAAACAGGAGTACACCGGCGCCCGTAATGCCCGGTTCTCTATCTTCCCAGGTTCCGGTCTATTCAAGAAACCGCCGAAGTGGACGATGGTTGCGGAGCTAGTGGAGACCAGCCGGCTGTGGGGGCGTATTGCCGCCCGCATTGAGCCTGAGTGGGTCGAACCGGTGGCGCAGCATTTGATCAAACGCTCCTATAGCGAACCGCACTGGGAACGGTCGCAGGGCGCGGTGATGGCGACAGAAAAGGTGACCGTTTATGGCCTGCCGATCGTCGCCGCGCGTAAGGTGAACTATAGCCTGATTGACCCGGCGCTGTGCCGTGAGCTCTTTATCCGCCACGCGCTGGTAGAGGGCGACTGGCAGACGCGGCATGTTTTCTTCCGCGATAACCTGAAGCTGCGCGCTGAAATCGAAGAGCTGGAGCATAAGTCGCGTCGTCGCGACATCCTTGTGGATGACGAGACGATGTTCGAGTTTTACGACCAGCGCATTAGCCACGATGTCATCTCCGCTCGCCACTTTGATAAGTGGTGGAAGCAGGCCAGCCGCGAAACGCCAGACTTGCTCAATTTTGAAAAGAGCATGCTGATTAAAGAAGGGGCGGAGCAGGTCAGTAAACTGGACTACCCGAACTTCTGGCATCAGGGCAATCTTAAACTGCGTCTCAGCTATCAGTTTGAGCCCGGTGCGGATGCCGATGGCGTAACGGTGCATATCCCGCTGCCGCTGCTCAATCAGGTGGAGGAAGCCGGGTTTGAATGGCAGATCCCCGGCCTGCGTCGCGAGCTGGTCATTGCGTTAATCAAATCTCTACCGAAACCGGTACGACGGAATTTTGTCCCGGCGCCAAACTATGCGGAGGCTTTTTTAGGCCGCGCGACGCCGCTGGCGTTGCCGTTACTGGATTCGCTGGAGCGTGAGCTGCGTAAAATGACCGGCGTGACTATCGACCGCGAGTCCTGGCAGTGGGATCAGGTGCCCGATCACCTGAAAATCACTTTCCGGGTGGTGGATGACAAAAATAAGAAACTGCAGGAAGGGCGCTCTTTGCAGGCGTTGAAGGACGCGCTGAAAGGCAAAGTTCAGGAGACGCTATCGGCGGTGGCCGACGACGGTATTGAACAAAGTGGGCTGCATATCTGGAGTTTCGGCACGCTGGCGGAGAGTTACGAACAGAAGCGCGGTAATTATAAGGTGAAAGCCTGGCCGGCGCTGGTGGACGAGCGTGACAGCGTAGCCATCAAACTGTTTGATAATCCACAGGAACAGCAGCAGGCGATGTGGCGTGGTTTACGCCGTTTACTGTTGCTCAATATTCCGTCGCCGATTAAGTATCTGCACGAGAAACTGCCAAACAAAGCCAAGCTGGGACTCTATTTCAACCCTTATGGCAAGGTGCTGGATTTGATTGACGATTGCATCTCCTGCGGCGTTGACAAGCTTATCGATGAAGCCGGCGGCCCGGTATGGACTGAAGAGGGCTTTAGTAAACTGCACGATAAAGTGCGCGCCGAACTGAACGACACGGTGGTCGATATCGCGAAGCAGGTCGAGCAGATCCTGACGGCGGTATTTAACATCAATAAGCGTCTGAAAGGGCGGGTAGATATGACGATGGCCCTGGGGCTGTCGGATATTAAAGCGCAGATGACAGGTCTGGTTTATCGCGGCTTTGTGACCGGCAACGGTTTCCGCCGTCTCGGCGATACGTTGCGTTATCTGCAGGCAATTGAAAAGCGTCTTGAGAAGCTGGCAATCGATCCACACCGTGACCGCGCCCAGATGCTGAAAGTCGAGAGCGTGCAACAGGCGTGGCAGCAGTGGTTGAATAAGCTGCCGCCGAATCGCCGTGATGATGACGACGTACAGGAGATCCGCTGGATGATCGAAGAGCTGCGCGTCAGCTTCTTTGCTCAGCAGTTGGGTACTCCGTATCCGATCTCGGACAAACGCGTATTGCAGGCGATGGAGCAAATTACGCCGTAGTTTGGCCGGTTGTCCCCGGTGGCGCTGCGCTTACCGGGGCTACTGGTCAGGTGCCCACGTTTAAGCGTTTACCCACGCCAGAGTAAAGCCGTCCCAGCCTTTATTACCCACGGTCTGCAGCGCCGTTGCCGTCAACCGTGGCTCGGCGCCCATCATCTCAATGAACTGACGCACGCCCTGAACGCGCTCGTCGGCGCTCTGTGGGTTGACCACTTCGCCGTCGCGTACCACGTTATCGCCAATAATTAAGGTTCCTGGGCGGGAATAACGTAGCGCCCAGCGCAGATAATGGGGATTATTCGGCTTATCGGCATCGATGAAGATCAGGTCGAAAGCGGGACATTCGCCAAGCGCCTCCAGGGACTGTAGCGCCGGTCCCTCCCGCAGCGTGACCAGATGATCAACCCCCGCCAACTGCAGATTCTCCCGCGCTACCTGGGCATGATGCGCGTCGGCCTCCAGCGTGAGTAGTTGGCCGTCGGCAGGAAGCTCGCGCGCCATCCAGATGGTGCTATAGCCGCCGAGAGTGCCGATCTCCAGTATTCGCTTAGCTTGGGTAAGCCGTACCAGCAGGGCGAGAAACTGACCCTGATTGGCGGCGACATCGTGTGCCGGCAACCCGGAACGATGGTTGTTTTCGAGTACCCGATCGAGCACAGCATCGCCGGGAATTAAGGCCTCAATCAAATAATTGTCTACTGCCGACCACTGTTGTTGCATATGACGCTTCCCCATTCAGCTCCCTGATGAGTCAGACCAGCCACCTCCCAGCGCCCGGTACAAATCAATCTGCGCCAGCAGAAGATTATTTTTCACCTGCACCACGCTTAATTGAGTGGAGAACAACGTTCTTTGCGCATCCAACACGTCCAGATAAGAAGAGTAGCCGTTACGATAGCGGTTCTGCGCGATACGCAACGTCTCTGCGGCGACCGATTCCTGCTCCTGGAGCTCGGTTAACTGTTCCCCGTAGCGGCTGATGGCATCCAGGCTATCGTTCACCTCTTTGAACGCGCCGCGTACCGTTTTCTCATACCCGTACAGCGCCTGATTGCGCTGGGCCATCGAGACATCAACCTGCGCATTTAGCGCCTGGCGGTTGAGTAACGGCGCCAGAATGCTGCCGCCGATGCTCCAGAGCCGCAGCGGATTATCGAGCAGATCCGGCAGCGTCCGGTCCTGCAGGCTGCCGGTGGCGGTCAGGTTAATTGATGGCAGCAACTGCGCCTGCGACGAGGCAAGGGTGGCATCGGCGGCCACCAGCTGTCGTTGAGCCTGTACAATGTCAGGACGGCGGCTCATTAGCGATGATGGCAGCTGCGAGGGCAGGCGTAGCGGGGTCAGTTGTGCGAACTCGTTACGTTTTACCGAACCGGGATTGTCGCCCAAGAGAACGCTAAGGGCGTTCTCTTGTTGCGCGATTTGATGCTGCAACGGCGGGATCTGCGCCCGCGTGGAGCGTAGCTCTGAATCCGCCTGCATGAGCTCCAGGCGCGAGGTATAGCCGGTTTCATACTGGCGTTTAGCCAGATTCCACGCATCTTCTCGCGATTTCAGCGTTTGGCGGGTGACCCGCAACTGCTCGTCTAATGACAACAAGGTGACGTAGCCGACGGCGACCGATGTCGCCACGGTCAGATTAGCCGCTGCGGCAGCGGCTTTCTGCGCTTCAAGGCTGGCCTCGGCGGCGCTGGCGGCGCTGCGGTTGGCTCCCCATATATCGACGTCATAGCTGGCGGTCAGGCCCCCTTTGTACAGCGTGCTGTGAATGGGCAGGCCAGTCGCGGCAGACTGTGCGCGAGCGCGGGTACCGGTCAGGCTGGCATCAAGCGAGGGGAATAAGCTGCTATTAGCAGCGTAGGCACGCGCCTGATACTCGTTAACCCGCTCACGGGCGATCAGGACGTCGCTGTTGTAGCGCAACGCCCGATCGACATACTGATTAAGCGCGCTGTCGTGGAAATTACGCCACCACACGCCTTCTACCGGGCTGGATGGACCCACATCGGCCCGCCAGGCGGCAGGGATCGCCAGCATGGGCTCCGCGCGTGGTACATCGGCAGACTGACAACCGACCAGCGCCAGCGCCACGGCAAGGGTTAACGGGCGGATCATTGTTTATTCTCCGCGCGGGTATCAATCGTCACCTGCACCGACATACCCGGACGCAGGCGGTGGCTGTTTTTCTGCCCCTCATCGACCGCGATACGGACAGGAATTCGCTGGGCGATTTTGACAAAGTTGCCGGTCGCGTTATCCGGTGAGATCGCGCTGAATTCGACGCCGGTTGCTGGCGAAATACTTTGTACCTTGCCGTGGAAGGTTTCGCTATTCAGCGCATCGACCGAGAAGGTAACCGGCTGGCCGACGCGCACCTCGGCGAGCTGCGTCTCTTTCAGGTTGGCGATAACCCAGTGCTGAGGCGGTACCAGCGAGGTCAAATGCGTCCCCGCGCTGACATAGGCGCCAAGGCGTACGGAGATTTGCCCCAGTTGCCCGGTCGTCGGGGCGATAATCCGCGTATTCTGCAGGTCGATTTCGGCAAGCTCGAGCGCTGCTTTGGCGCTGGCTACATCGGCCTCCAGCGAATCGCGATTGACGATAGTGGACTGCAGATCCTGGCGCGACATCTCCAGCGTGGCTTTCGCCTGTTCGATATCGGCAGCGCCTTGAGCCGCGCTGGCCCGCGCGGAATCGCGTTCGCGAATGGATAACGACCCGTCCGCGGTAAGCTCCTGGACGCGTTTTAAATCGGCCTGGGTTTTCTGATTCTGCGCGCGGGCGTTTTGCAAGGCGGCCTCGTTTTTGGCGATCGTCGCTTCGGCGCTTTTCCGCTGCTGCTGGTTGTTTTTCAGCGCCGCCTGTTTCATCGCCAACGTCGCCTGCGCCTGGTGTACCCGCTGCTTATAGATGCGATCGTCAATCTGGAACAGTACCTGTCCCGGCTGAACGGTATCAAAATCTTTGACGTTCACCGCGGTGATATACCCGTTAACCTGTGGGCTGATAAACGTCGTCTGACCGCGCACATAAGCGTTATCGGTGAACTGACTATGCCGGGTGAAAGGGGGCAACTGCCAGGCGTAAAGAATAACCAATACACCGACGATGCCGATCGCCGCGGCGGTAAAAATAGACACCACGCGGATGTTGTTTCGGGTATTGGCCTGTTGCCTGGCCGCGTCCTGCTGACTCATAACCACTCCAGAGTAAAAATTATCTTATTATTTGTTGCCGGTTGCGCGTTTTAACGCGATACGGGCGGTGATTCGCAATCTGATTAAGCGCCAGAAAATCCACACCAGCGTTGCGGCAGAGATCGCCGCCGTCAGGAGATAAGTGTCATTGTAGGCGAGAATATTGGCCTGTAGCGTCGAGGCGTTTTGCAGCAACGTGGTAGCCTGCACGTTCAATAGCGTGCTGTCGCCAATTTGGCTTTGATACATCTGGCTGTACTGCTGCAGTCGCTCGGCGATCAACGGGTTCAGCGTGGTTATCTGATCGGCCAACTGGCTGGAATGAAATTTTTCGCGCCAGGTCTGAAAGGTACCGAGGATAGCTGAACCGAGAAGACCGCCGATATTTTGGCTCATGCCAAACAGTACCGAGAAGCTGACCAGATTGCGCTGGTCGGCAATCACCCCGCCAATTCCCGCCAGCATGGCCGGCGCGAGGAAGAAGGCGCTGCCGAAACCAAGTAAAAACTGGCTGAACATTAACTGTTCCGGACGGGTCAGGGCAGTGGACTGACTATCAAGCAACGAGGCAATCATGATCAACGCCAGCGCGGTCGCGGTGGGCCAGTAAAGGCGCTGCGGGTTAAGCGTCAGACAACTGGCGACGATACCGCAGACGATACCGGCGAAAATCGACCACGCCAGGTTAGTCATCTGCTCGTTTTGCAAGCCGACGTACTGCAGCCAGCCGATGACCCCGGTATTCTGTTCCGCCAGTACGATACGAATCAGCAGCATAATCAGCCCCAGACGAATGATACTGCCGCTGGAAAGCCATTTGGTGTTAAGCAGCGGATTCGTTCGATTATGTTCAAAGGCGATAGCCGAAACGATCAGCACCACCGCCCCCGCCAGCGACCAGCCAAGCCACGGCGCCTCAAACCACCAGTCCAGACGGCCCAGCGACAGCACCGCGCAGACCAAAGCCATGCCGGGAGCCAGCAAGAAGAAGGTAATGAAATCCTTCTTCTCAAACACTTTTTTGCGATCGCTGGGCGGCAGTTTCAGCGCGATGACGCAGGCGAGCGACACCAGCGCCAGCCCGAGCTCAAAGAAATAGAGCCCGCGCCATTCGTCAATCTGCAGCAGTTCAGTCGAAAACAGACGCGCCAGCGGGATTGCCAGCGACGATCCGGTGATCCCAATGGTCAACGCCTTCAGACGGTGGCGCGCCGGCCAGGCCTGCACCTGATAGTAAATCCCCAGAGAACTCAGCGCCGCTGCCACCATGCCGTGCGCCGCGCGCACCATCACTGCCGAGCTGAGATCGTTGACGAACAGGTGGAAGAAAGTGACCAGTACATACAGTACCAGGAAGCCTTCAGTAAAGGCGCGCAGGCCAAACTGCTGGCGAAATTTCACCAGCAGCAGGTTGATAGAAACGTTAGTCATCACGTAGACCGCCGGCAGCCACGCAATTTCCGTCGACCAGGCGGCAAAAGTGCCCTGCAGCAGTTGCAGGTTGGCGGTAACGACGGCATTACCCAGCGCGCCGGTCAGACACACCAACAGCCCGACGATGCCGTAAGCGACGCGTTTCGGCGTACTGTGGATTGGCGTCGACGGCGAACCGAGCATCGCCGGCTTTTCATGCGGCGCCCAGTCGTGGGGCACATAAGGATTAGCTTCGCGACGAGGCATTATTTCTTTTCCACCTCGTGCAGCAGCTTTTCCAGTACCCGGTGGGTTTGCTCACGCTCTTCCGCAGTGATGGCGGTGAGGATCTCCTCGCGCAGGTCGTCGGCGACCGCTTTCACCTGATGGAAAAGCGCCATCCCTTTTGCAGTGGCGACCAGCAGACGCTTACGTTTATCGCTGTCAGGCTTAACGCGCTCCACCAGTTCAAGTTCGACCAGGCGGTTAATGAGCGGGACGATGGTGGCGCTTTCAACACCGAGCTCCTGCGCCAGTTCGCTTTGCGAGAGGGGCTGCTCGTTGCGGGCAATGGCTGAGACCGCCACCCATGACGCCTGGCTCATGCCAAGATTTTTCAACCGCCGGTTAACCGCCAGCCGCCAGTGATGCGCGGTTAAGTATAAGAGATGGGAAAAGTTAAGCTGTCGGTTATCCATGTTCCGCCTGCAAATTCATTAGAGCTCTAATGATTTTAGGCGCGGCGATTTACCGATTTCAAGTCACGAAGATAAAAATAGGTTAACGCAATGTGCGTTTTTTGTGGAAAAGGCCGGCTGACACGTGGAAAAAAAATAAAAAACCCGGGCGAGCCCGGGTTGAACATCTGGATTACCAGGACATTAGCCCGGATAGATGCCGCGATCTTTACGCGCCAGCAGGATGCGCTCACAGGCGACGATATAGGCCGCGGTACGCAGAGAACAGGCTTTCTCGGCGGCTTTATCGCAGACATGAACGATAGCATCGGTCATGATGCGGTCCATTTTGGCGTTGATCTCTTCTTCGCTCCAGAAGAAGCTCGCCATATCCTGAACCCATTCGAAGTAGCTGACGGTCACGCCGCCGGCGTTACAGATAACGTCCGGAACCACGATCACTCCGCGGTCGGCGAGCACGTCGTCGGCGTCCGGATAGGTCGGGCCGTTGGCGCCTTCGAGGATCAGCTTACAGCTGATTTTTTCCGCGCGCTCACGGGTGATTTGGCCTTCCAGCGCTGCCGGGATCAGGATATCCATCTCGGTGGTCCAGAAATCTTCTTTAGCGATTTCACGCGCGCCCGGGAAGCCGGCGATCTTCTTGTTCTCGGCCTGCCATGCGGTCAGCGCCTGCATGTCGATGCCGCCTTCGTTGAACAGGGTCGCGGTGTGATCCTGGATCACGACAATACGCGCGCCAACGTCGGCGAACAGACGAGCGGCTTCGCTGCCGACGTTACCAAAACCTTGCAGCGCGACTTTCGCGCCTTCGATTTCGATACCGTTACGACGAGCCACTTCACGACCGGTGACGAAGACGCCGCGGCCGGTAGCTTTTTCACGCCCCAGCGAACCGCCGAGATGAATCGGCTTACCGGTAACCACGCCGGTGATAGTGGTGCCGTGGTTCATGGAGTAGGTGTCCATCATCCACGCCATCACTTTACCGTTGGTGCCTACGTCCGGCGCCGGAATATCTTTCTGTGGTCCAATGATAATGCCGATTTCGCTGGTATAGCGACGGGTCAGACGTTCCAGCTCGCCTTCAGACAGTGAGAACGGGTCGACGCGGATGCCGCCTTTGGCTCCGCCGTAAGGAATATTGACCGCGGCGCACTTGATGGTCATCCAGGCAGAAAGCGCCATTACCTCGTTAAGATCGACATCCGGATGGTAGCGAACACCACCTTTACCCGGTCCACGCGATAGATTGTGCTGTACGCGATAGCCTTCGAAATGGCGGATGGTGCCATCATCCATCTGCACTGGAATATCAACGATCAGCGCGCGTTTCGGGTGGCGCAGGGTTTCCACCCAGTAGGCGAGGTCGCCCAGATACGGCGCGACGCGGTCGATCTGGCGCAGGTAAGTGGTCCATGGAGATGTACTACTTTCAGATGCGTAAGATAACTTTTCCATAAGAGTCCTGTATCTCAATGTTATTTGTGTCGTGTAAAACCGTGGAATAGGTACAGCAGTAAAATCTGTGTGATGAATGTTATCACCAATTTTATAAACCAGTATTTGACGGCTATTCCGAATTTTACATTTTTGTTAGTTTTTTGGGGTTGCATTTGAATAAATAAGCACACTCTGGCGCCTGCATGTCATGCATCAATATGCATATTTTATGCAGATAAGTGAATACTGAAATAATTTTTTCATATTTTTCATTATCTTGATGATCCTCTAAAAGTGAATAAAATGATTCGTGGTTGTATTGACTTTGTTGCGCGTCAGGGCCCAGCATTAGCTCACGCAATACACAAGGTATTAACCGTGAATTAACATATACCCATACAAATAAAATGGCTTATTTCAGTTGTGGTGAAAATATTTGTCATCGCAGCGGGACGTGTGCGCCCTGAAAACGGCTAAAGGGAAATTGTTAAATTCGACTATTCACGATTGGCCAATTTATGCCGCCGATCCTCGTTCCGGAGAATTGTTATGTCAGGCAGTATCACTCGCGAAGATTTTGATGCTTATATGGTTCCGTGTTTCGCTCCCGCGCCGTTTATCCCGGTGAAAGCGGCGGGCTCCCGCGTCTGGGACCAGCAGGGTAAAGAGTACATTGACGTGGCTGGCGGCATTGCGGTTAACGCGCTGGGTCATGCGAATCCGGCGCTGGCTAACGCGCTGAAAGCGCAGCTGGATAAGCTGTGGCACATCGGCAACGGCTATACCAACGAACCGGTGCTGCAGCTGGCGAAAACCCTGGTGGAGTCGACCTTCGCCGATAAAATTTTCTTCTGTAACTCCGGCGCTGAAGCCAACGAAGCCGCGCTGAAGCTGGCGCGCAAGTATGCGCACGACAAATTCGGCGCCGACAAGAGCGAAATCATCGCCTTCAAGAACTCTTTCCATGGGCGCACTCTGTTTACCGTCACCGTGGGAGGACAGCCGAAGTACTCCAGCGACTATGCGCCATTACCGCAGGACATCACCCATCTGCCGTATAACGACATCGATGCGGTGAAAGCGGCGTTCTCTTCCCGCACCTGCGCGGTCATCGTTGAACCGATTATCGGCGAAGGCGGCGTCATGCCGGCGGAACCGCAATTCCTGCAGGCGCTGCGCGACCTGTGCGATGAGCATGAAGCAACGCTGATTTTTGATGAAGTGCAGACCGGCGCCGGGCGTACCGGCCAACTGTATGCTTACCAGCATTACAACGTGGTTCCGGATATTCTCACCAGCGCGAAAGGGCTGGGCGGCGGCTTCCCAATTGGCGCGATGCTGGCGAAAGAGGCCTGGGCGCAGGTGTTCCAGCCCGGTACTCACGGCACGACTTTCGGCGGCAACCCGCTGGCGGCGACCGTCGCTAATAGCGTGCTGGCGCAAATGGATAGCGCGCTGCTGGCGGGCGTGGGCGAACGCCATACCCTTATCGTCGATAAACTCAATGCGCTGAACGCCAAATATGATGTCTTTAGCGCCGTGCGTGGGATGGGGCTGCTGATTGGCGCCGAACTGGCTAGCCATCTGCGCGGCAAAGCCAAAGCGCTGACCAATCTGGCGGCGGAAGAGGGGCTGATCGCGCTGATAGCCGGGCCGGACGTACTGCGTTTCGCCCCGGCGCTCAATATTCCCCTGGCGGATATTGATGAAGCCTTCGTGCGCCTTGAGCGCGCCGTCGCCCGCTTAACCAGCTAATCCGGGAGACGGCCTATGATGTTATTTCGTCCCGTACGGGAAAACGACCTTGATGATATTGTCCGCCTGGCCTCCCGGGCGGGCGTGGGAATGACATCGCTGCCCAATGATGCCGTGCGCCTCGCCGCACGGATCAAACGCAGCGTAGAAACCTTTGCCGGCAAGCTGACGCGCGGCGAACAGGGGTTTCTGTTTGTTCTGGAAGATACCGAACTGAGCCGGGTTGTCGGCGTCAGCGCCATTGAGGTCGCGGTGGGGCTCGACGAACCGTTCTACAATTTTCGTATTCAAAAGACGGTACGGGCATCTAAAGAGCTTGGGGTATACAAGCATCAGGAATTGCTCAATTTAAGCTACGACCATACCGGCCATAGCGAACTCTGTACCCTGTTTCTGGACCCGGAGTACCAGAAGAACCGCAACGGCCTGCTGCTCTCCAAAGCGCGGTTTGTCTTTATTGCCGCGTTCCGCGAGTGGTTTTCGCCTCATCTGTTTGCCGAACTGCGCGGGCGCAGCGACGAGCAGGGTAATTCGCCATTCTGGGATGCGTTGGGGCACCACTTTTTCGACATTCCTTTCGCCGATGCCGATCGCCTCACCGGTACAGGGATGAAAACCTTTATCGCCGAACTGATGCCAGCTTACCCGATTTACATCTCGCTGCTGCCGGATGATGCCCGCGAGGTGATAGGCCAGGTTCATGCTAACACCGCGCCGGCGCGGGCTATTCTCGAAAAAGAAGGGTTTAGCTGGCGCGGGTCCGTCGACATCTTCGATGCCGGCCCGGTACTGGAAGCTGAAACCGATAATATTCGCGCTATCAGAGAGAGCTATTCGCTGCCGGCGCTGCAACTCATGACGCCGCAGGCGACGCCAACCATCGTCGCCAACGGACAGTTTGATAATTTCCGCGCGGTGCTCATCGCGCAAGAGACGCCGGGAGCGCTCGATCAGCAGGCGCTGGACGCCCTGCAGGTCAATGCCACCGACCGGGTTCACGCGGTGACACTCAATCCAGAGGAAAACAGATCATGGCGGTAAATGCACAGTTTATAGCAGGTAAGTGGCAGCAGGGCGCAGGCGCGCCGTTAACTAAGCTGGCGCCGGAAGACCAGTCCGTTTTATGGCAGGCGCAAAGTGCGGGCGCGGCCGACGTGCAGGCCGCCTGCGCCGCCGCGCGCGAGGCGTTTTATGGCTGGTCGCATCGTCCATTAAGCGAACGCATTGCCGTGGTTCAGCGTTTCGCGGCGCTGCTGGAAGAGAATAAAGAGGCGCTGGCGACGTTAATTTCCCGTGAAACCAGCAAGCCGCTGTGGGAAACCCGCACTGAAGTACAGGCGATGATCGGCAAAGCCGGGATTTCCATTGATGCCTACGCCGAACGCACCGGTTATCGCGAGTCCGCTATGCCGGATGGCAAAGCGCTGCTGCGCCATAAGCCGCACGGCGTGATGGCGGTGTTTGGCCCTTACAACTTCCCGGGGCATCTGCCGAACGGCCATATTATCCCGGCGCTGATCGCCGGTAACACCGTGGTATTTAAACCGAGCGAATTGACGCCGGCGACCGCGGAACTCACCGTTCAGCTATGGCAGCAGGCTGGGATCCCGGATGGGGTGCTAAACCTGGTGCAGGGGGCGAAAGATACCGGCCAGGCGCTGCTGGAAAATCGCGATATCGACGGCGTGCTGTTTACCGGTAGCGCCGCCGCTGGCTTCCACTTCCACCGTTACCTCGGCGGTCAGCCGGAGAAAATGTTGGCGCTTGAAATGGGTGGCAATAACTCGCTGATCGTGGCCGACGTTACCGATAGCGTTGCGGCGCTGAACGTGATTATTCAATCGGCCTTTATCTCCGCCGGGCAGCGCTGCACCTGCGCGCGTCGTTTACTGGTACCGCGCGGCGAACAGGGCGATGCGCTAGTCGAACAACTGATTGATGCCAGCCGGCAGATCCGCGCCGGTAAATGGGACGCCGAACCGCAGCCGTTTATGGGCGGGGTGATTTCGCAAAGCGCGGCGCAGGGCATGCTGGCGGCGCAGGCGAAGCTGGAAGCGCTGGGCGGCAAAGTGCTGCTGCGCATGAGCCAGCCGGACCCTCACTCTACCGTGTTAACGCCGGGGATTATCGACGTTACCGGGATTACGGTACCGGATGAAGAGTACTTCGGCCCGCTGCTTACCGTGATTCGATACGACCGGTTCGATGAGGCGATCGCGATTGCCAATAACACCCGCTACGGTCTGGCGGTCGGGCTTATTTCCGCCGACCCGGCGCTGTTCGACAAGCTGGCCGACGAAGCGCGCGCCGGGATCGTTAACTGGAACAAACCGCTCACCGGGGCCTCCAGCAAAGCGCCATTCGGCGGTGTCGGCGCCTCCGGTAACCATCGCGCCTCGGCGTGGTATGCCGCCGATTATTGCGCCTGGCCGATGGCTTCTCTGGTCAGCGAAACGCTGACGCTTCCGGCGACGACGTCGCCAGGTCTGCCATTCTGATAACCGTTTTTGTGAGGACACTATGTCTGGATTTGAAGCGAATTTTGACGGCCTGGTGGGGCCAACGCACCACTACGCCGGGTTGTCGGTAGGCAACGAAGCGTCACAAAACAACCGTGACGGTTTATCTAACCCGAAGAAGGCGGCGCTGCAAGGGCTTTATAAGATGAAGACCCTGGCCGATCGTGGCTTTGTACAGGGCATTCTGCCGCCGCAGCCGCGGCCAAATATGACGATGCTGCGCAGCATTGGTTTTCAGGGCAGCGATGAGCAGGTGATCCAGCGTGCGGCCAAAGAGGCCCCGCAGTTATTATCGGCTTTTAGCTCCGCTTCCTCGATGTGGACCGCCAACGCCGCCACCGTGTCGCCGTCGGCCGATAGCGCTGATGGAAAAGTGCATTTTACGGTGGCGAACCTCAACAATAAGCTGCACCGCATGCAGGAAGCGCCGATCACCTCGGCCATCCTCAGGGCGACCTTCGCCGATGAGCGCTACTTTGCGCATCACGCGGCACTGCCGCAGCATGGCGATTTAGGTGATGAAGGGGCCGCTAACCATAACCGTTTCTGCGGGGATTATGACCGCCAGGGCGTGCAGTTTTTTGTCTACGGAAAGCGCGCCAGCGGCGGCATTGCGCCAGCTAAATACCCCGCACGCCAGACGCTGGAGGCCAGCGAAGCGGTGGCGCGTCTGCATCAGCTCGACCCGCAGTACACCGTATTCGCTCAGCAAAATCCGCAGGCTATCGACCATGGCGTATTCCACAATGATGTTATCGCCGTCAGCAACCGTCACGTACTGTTCCATCATCAACACGCCTTCCTGCAACAGCAGGAGGTGCTGGCGACGCTGAAGGAGAGAAACGCCAGTCTGAATATTCCATTTACCAGCGTTGAAGTGCCGGACGAGCAGGTTAGCCTCGATGACGCGGTGGCCTCTTATCTGTTCAACAGCCAGTTACTGAGCAAAACCGATGGCAAAATGCTGATCGTGGTGCCGGAAGAGTGTCGTCAGCGTGAAAACGTCTGGCGTTATCTCTCCGCTCTCGCCGCCGATAGCGCATCGCCTATCGATGAAGTGGCGGCATTCGATCTACGTGAAAGCATGCGCAACGGCGGCGGCCCGGCCTGTTTACGTCTGCGGGTGGTGCTTAACGATGCCGAGCGCGCGGCGGTCAACGCTCACAGTCTGATGAATGACGAACGCTACCGGCAGCTGACCGCGTGGGTTGAAAAGCATTATCGCGACCGCCTGCATGCCAGCGATCTCGCCGACCCGCAGCTACTGCGCGAGGTTTATCAGGCGCTGGACGAGCTGACGCAGATTTTACATCTGGGCGCGATTTATGACTTCCAGCGATAAGGGGCCGGGAATGGAACAAAACGTCAACGATTTACTGCATTGTAAACTGCAGACATGGACCTTTCCGCCGACTATCGAAGCCAGTTGGTTAGGCGATGGCATTCTGCAACTGCTGCCAAAAACGCCCTGGCGACAGGCGACGGTGCTTTCCGCCGGGGTGCACGGTAACGAAACCGCGCCGATTGAAATGTTGCTGCAGATCCTGCAGGGGTTAAGCCATGGCGAACAGCCGCTGACCCACGCGCTACTGGTGGTGTTCGGCAATCTGCCCGCCATTCGCGCCGGCCGTCGCTATCTGCATAACGATCTCAACCGGCTGTTTGGCGGTCGCCATCTGGCGGCGATGCCCGGTAACGAATCGCGGCGCGCTTTTGAACTGGAGATGGCCGTACAGGCCTTCTTCCGTAGCGCCGATGTCCACGGCAAGGTGCCGCGCACGCATCTCGATCTGCATACCGCCATTCGCGGGTCGAAATATCGGCAGTTTGCGCTGCTGCCCGCTCATGATGGCGACTACGGCGCGGATTTTTATCAGCTGTTACAGGCCAGCGGTATGGACGCCATCGTGCGCCATACCGAACCGGGCGGCACCTTTACCCACTTCACCAGCGAGAAGTTCGGCGCGCAAAGCGCCACGCTGGAACTGGGGAAGGTGATGCCATTCGGTGAAAATGATCTGCGCTTGTTTGCCGCCACCGAACTGGCCATCGGCGCGCTGATCGCCGACGGCATCATGCCGCCGCGTAGCAAAGCGCCGGTCGAATACTTTGTGGTGCAGCAGAGCATCATCAAGAGCGAGAACGGTTTCACCCTTAATCTCGACCCGAAAATTGAAAACTTTACCGCGCTGCCGGCAGGCTATGAAATCGCCCGTCAAGCGCAGAAAACCTGGGTGGTCAATGCCGACGCCCCCTACATCCTGTTTCCGAATGCGGGCGTCGCCGCCGGTCAACGCGCCGGGCTGCTGCTGACCGCTACCGCGCCAAGCCTTTCCATGCCTGCTTGAAGGAATCAACATGACTGAACATCAACGTGAGGGGCAGGTTCATCCTGCCGCCGACGGGGAGTGCCCGTCGCAGCTCAAACGCGGCCTTGGCGCCCGGCACATTCAGATGATTGCGCTGGGCGGCGCTATCGGCACCGGACTGTTTATGGGGGCGGGCAGAAACATCGCCGTCGCCGGAACGTCCATTCTGCTTATTTATCTACTGGTAGGTTTCTTTACCTATATGGTGATGCGGGCGATGGGGGAGCTGTTGCTGACCCGCCTGGATTATCGTTCGTTTGCGGATTTCGTCGGCGATTATCTCGGCCCGCAGGCCAGCTTCTATCTGGG
The DNA here is from genome assembly GCF_050600725.1 of Klebsiella sp. 141251. NCBI lineage: Bacteria > Pseudomonadati > Pseudomonadota > Gammaproteobacteria > Enterobacterales > Enterobacteriaceae > Klebsiella > Klebsiella sp. 141251. The sequence continues at coordinate 559,885 of NZ_JAQIRG010000002.1, read as the reverse complement.
CTGGACCTACTGGCTTAGCTGGGTGGTGACCTGTATCGCCGACGTGGTGGTTTGCGGCAGCTATATGCAGTACTGGTTCCCGGAGATGTCGGCGTGGATGCCCGCGCTGAGTACGCTTGGGATCCTGTTCTTGTTTAATCTGTTGTCGGTAAAGATGTTCGGCGAGGCCGAGTTCTGGTTTGCGCTGATTAAAGTTATCACCATCATCGCGCTGATTTTGACCGGCGCGTGGATGATTGCTATTGGCTGGACTTCGCCGGATGGCGTGAAGGCTTCTTTAGGCCATATTACCGACCCGACGGCCTTTATGCCCCACGGCGTGACCGGTTTCTTCGCCGGTTTCCAGATAGCGATTTTCTCCTTCACCGGTATTGAGCTGCTCGGCACCATGACGGCGGAAACACGCGATCCTGAGCGCATCCTGCCGAAGGCGATTAACGCGCTGCCGCTGCGCATCATTATTTTCTATCTGCTGTCGATGGTAGTGATTATTGCCGTGGCTTCATGGCCGGGCGTCTCGCCGGATGCCAGTCCGTTCGTGACCCTGTTCGCCAAGGCCGGGCTGCCTGCCGCCGCCGCGGTAATTAACTTTGTCGCCTTGACGTCGGCCATGTCGTCGGCGAACAGCGGCGTTTACTCCAGTACCCGCATGCTCTACGGCCTGTCGGTGGAAAAACATGCGCACTGGCAGTTCCGTATTCTGTCGCGTAATACCCGCATTCCGGTACGTAGCCTGCTGTTCTCCTGCTTCTGCATGCTAAGCGGCACGTTACTGCTGTTCCTGGTGCCAAACGTGATGACGTTATTTACCATTGTGTCGACGCTGGCGGCGATCATGGTGGTTTTCAGCTGGGGTATGATCCTCGTGGCATATCTGGTGTATCGTCATAAACGCCCGGACCTGCACGCGCAGTCGAAATTCAAAATGCCGGCGGGAGTGGTGATGTGCTGGCTGAGCCTGCTGTTTTTCGCCTTCTCGATCTTCATTATGATTTTCGACCCGGATACGCTGCTGGCGCTGATGGCCTCGCCGGTGTGGTTTATCGCGCTATGGTGCTTCTGGAAAGTGAAACAGAAGCGCGAAGGGCAACTGGCTTTGGATAATGTCAGCGCCTGATGATACCCGGCAGCTTAAGCGTGGCTGCCGGATTTTCCTTTTCGCCTTAGCGCGGTTTATGATGTCGCCCGGCACTCCATCGTTGGACCAGGACAAAAGAAGGAAAGGGTATGACAGAGCATTTCCCGGCGCTTTCGCTCGAGACGTTAGCGGCGGCCAATCAGATTGGCGCCTGGTTGGCGCAGGATGATTTACCGCAGGAGTCACAGCCGAAAATTGTCGTGCTGGCCGGCAATGCGGTGATCCCGACGATTGATGCCGCCTGTCACCTGGCGGCGCAGGCGCAGGTCCCGTTGCTGATAAGCGGCGGTATTGGTCATTCGACGACCTTTTTATATGACGCTGTACGAAAGCATCCGCACTATCAGGCGCTGCAGGTAGAGGGGCGTCCGGAATCACATATCCTGGCGGATATCGCCGAACGTTTCTGGCAAATACCGCGCGATCGCATTGTGGTGGAAGACCGTTCAACCAACTGCGGCGATAACGCGTGGTTTACCCGCCGGTTACTGGAAGAGCGTGGGCTGGATCATACCTCGGGCGTGGTGATTCAGGATCCGACCATGCAGCGTCGGACGATGGCGACGTTTGCCCGCGTCTGGCAGGATGCTCCGGCGCCGCCGCACTGGTGGAGCTACCCCGGTTGTTCGCCGCGGCTCGAAAATAGCGCTACTGGCCTGAGATTCAGCGGAGATGATAGTGGACTGTGGCCGGTGGGGCGTTATCTGGAACTGCTGCTTGGCGAGCTGCCGCGTTTGCTGGATAACCCGCAGGGTTATGGCCCCAACGGTAAAGATTTTATTGCCCATGTCGATTTCCCACGCGATGTTAGCGCGGCGTGGCAATGCTTGCGTGCAGATACGCTATTGAGCCAGGCGCTGAACGCCAGAACGCTGGGGTAGGGAGAAAGGCGGATAGCCGCAGCTATCCGCAGATTCTGGGATTACTTCGCGAATTTATCCAGCACGCGGACAAGCTGGGTGACAAAACCGTACTCGTTATCGTACCAGGCCACGGTTTTCACTAGCTGTACGCCGCCGGCCTCTACGATCTCCAGCTGGGTCGCATCATAGATTGAGCCGAAATGGCTGCCGATAATGTCGGAGGAGACAATTTCTTCTTCGGTGTAGCCAAAAGACTCGTTGTTCGCCGCCGCATTTTTCATGGCCTGATTAACCTCTTCCGCGGTGACTTTCTTCGCCAGCACGGACACAAGCTCAGTGACTGAGCCGGTTTTAGTCGGCACGCGCTGGGCGTGACCTTTCAGTTTCCCACTGAGTTCCGGGATCACCAGACCGATGGCTTTTGCCGCGCCGGTGGTGTGGGGTATAACGTTCTCCGCCGCCGCTCGCGAGGCGCGCAGGTCTTTGCCACGGGGTCCGTCGACCAGCGATTGCGTACCGGTATAAGCGTGAATAGTGGTCATGGTGCCCACGGTAATGCCGAAAGCATCGTTCAGCACTTTAGCCATTGGCGCCAGACAGTTAGTGGTGCAGGATGCAACCGAAATAATGGTGTCATCCGGGCTCATGGTGTCGTCATTGACGTGATAAACGATGGTTTTCATCTCGCCGGCAGGGGCGGAAATCAGCACTTTCTTCGCGCCGGCGGTCAGGTGCGCCTGCGATTTTTCAGCCGACGTATAGAAGCCGGTACATTCAACAATCACCTCTGCGCCCGCGGCTTTCCACGGAATATGCTGGGCCTCTTTTTCCGCATAAACGGTAATTTTCTTACCATCAACGATTAGCGCATCTTCTGTAAAATCAACGCTCCATGGGAAAGGGCCGTAGTTAGAGTCATGTTTAAGCAGATAGGCTAAGACTTTCGGCGAGGTGAGATCGTTGATGGCCACGACCTCTAGCGGGCTATTTACTTCCAACAGACGACGAAGTACTAAGCGTCCAATACGACCAAATCCATTAATACCAAGTTTACTCATGGGTACTCTCCTGGTGGTGAAGTTGATACATTAAAACTATCTTCAGATAGAGTGGGGAAGGATATTTCTCTTCCTTTCATTGACTTAGCTATTCACCTGCGGTGTTCCAATGGCTAAGTTATCTACCTTAAGCGTCTTCGGTCACTGTCACGTGGAGCGAGATGGTGCGAAGGAAGTATAACCCTGCCTGCTTCATCATGCGGCGTTAAATGGTAAACATTACCTACATGTCGTTACGGTATTTAGGCAGGCGTCCATCCTGCATGCACGCGTATGTGGTTGAATAATGAACATATGGCGAGAGGGTAGAGCTGACGCGGTCTGAGGCGAGTTATCCACAAACTATGCGATCTGATACTGACCCGTTTTGTGGATAACCTAAATGTTTCGGGATACTTAATTCACTCTGCGTTATAAGTTTGCGCCATACATCACGATAATCAATGTCTTCACTCGGTACCCTAATATAAGAATACTTAAATAGGGGAATAACATACCAATGAAAAAGAGCATTGCACTGACGATGGTGGCGCTGGCGTGTCTGTCGGCTAACGTTCTGGCGGCTGAGAAACTTGCGGGTAATGAAATACTTGCAGTACAAAAAGGCGGGGTGCCAGATAAAGTCTATACCCAAAATCAGCCGAAATTGCGCATAGCAACCTATAATATCGGCAAGAATGAAGCTTCTGATAATGTGGCCGATTTTACGGCACTTAATTCAGCGATTAAAAAAATTAACGCCGATATTATTGCCGTCCCGGAAGTCGATAACAAAACTCAGCGCAGCCAGAAAATCGATCAGCTTAAGACGATTGCCGATGCCAACAACATGCATTATGCCTTTGGTAAAGCGTTAGATTTCGATGGCGGAGAGTACGGTCTGGGGCTGCTGTCAAAATACAAAATCCTGCATTCGCAGGTGGTGAAGCTGCCATCAGGCAATGCGGAACAGCGTGTGGCGCTGCTGGCGCAGGTCGACGTACCTGGCTTTGATTCCGCGCCGATTATCATGGTGACTCATCTTGACTGGCAAAAAGACCCCACCATGCGTACCGAGCAGGCTCGCTATCTGCTCGATTTGAGTATTGGCGATGCGGCGTCTGATTTTAAAGATATCGCCTCCTCAATTAAGATCCTGGCCGGCGATTTTAATTCAACCCGTGAAGAACAGCCGGTGAAAGAGATCGGTTATTTCTTTAACGAAGTGTCGAAGCAGGGGACGGATACGCGTAGCTGGCCTGCCGTTAACCCGGCCATTGATATCGACCACATTTTCACCTTCAAAGGGCAAAAGTGGGATGTGAAGAAGCTGGAGATCCCGCATAATTCGCCGGAATTTAACTGGTCAGCGGCCAGCGACCATCTGCCGGTCATTGCAGAACTGCAGCTCACCGAGCAGTAACATTGCCCAGGGCTCTTTGCAAAAGAGCCCTATGATCTTCAATTCGCGCCAACGCTGTTGTTTAATCCTCGGTAAAGGTTAATGAAAATTTAAGGGAAGGCGGTTATGTTAACAACATCACACTTCCATTAAGGTTTATTCATGCGCGATAAATATTCTGGCCTGCAGATAGGAATACACTGGCTGGTCTTTTTACTGGTTGCCGTCGCCTACGCGGCGATGGAACTGCGCGGCTTCTTCCCACGCAGCGACCGCCCGGTAATCAACATGATCCACGTTTCCTGCGGCATTTCCATTTTTGTCCTGATGGTCGTACGGCTTCTGGTGCGCCTGAAGTCTCCAGCGCCGCCGATTGTTCCTAAACCCTCGCCGATGATGACCGGTTTCGCCCATCTTGGCCATCTGGTGATATACCTGCTGTTTATCGCGCTACCGGCGATTGGCATGGTAATGATGTATTACCGCGGTAACCCGTGGTTTGCTTTCGGCCTGACGATGCCCTTTGCGGCGCAAAGCAACTTCGCTTTGGTCAACACCCTGAAGGAACTGCACGGCGTACTGGCGAATATCGGCTATTTCGTCATTGGCCTGCACGCGCTGGCGGCGCTGCTGCATCACTATTTATGGAAAGATAATACGCTGCTGCGCATGATGCCGCGCAAGCGCTGAGTTCCCCGCTTATCACGACTGAACCCGCCGGCCGGCGGGTTTTTTGTTTCCGTCACTCGCCAATAAATGATTCGTGAAATGTTACTTATGCTGCAAATTTGTATCAATTATGTAAATAAAAATGTCTAAACGAAACGAAAGGTTCTATAAGAATCTCAGTGCGGTGGATTGAATCCAGCCGGGAGGTCGTCGAAACGATACCCTGGCACGTTCAGCGGTATCCGCAGCGTCATTGGCTAAAACGCCTGCATTTTCAATACCGATGAGCAAAAGGAAACCCTGACATGACCGATAATATACCGGCCACTTCTCCGCCTGTCGCCGACGCCGGTGGCGCTGAACGCCTGAGCCCGCACGAGCAGGTGGTGATCAATAAATTGTTCCGGCGCTTGATCCCTTTTCTGTTTCTGCTTTTTATCTTTTCGTTTCTTGACCGTATCAATATTGGCTTTGCCGGGCTCACGATGAGCCAGGATTTGGGGCTGAGTAGCACCATGTTCGGCCTCGCGACGACGTTGTTCTACGCGATGTATGTCATCTTTGGTATTCCCAGTAACATCATGCTGGGGATCGTTGGCGCCCGTCGCTGGATTGCCAGCATTATGGTGGTTTGGGGGATTGCATCGACAGCGACCATGTTCGCGACCGGGCCGAATAGCCTGTATCTGCTGCGCATGCTGGTGGGGATTGCCGAAGCCGGTTTTCTTCCGGGGCTTCTGCTCTACTTAACCTACTGGTTTCCGGCCTACTACCGGGCGCGCGCCAATGCGTTGTTTATGATTGCTATGCCGGTGACGATGGCGCTGGGCTCGCTGGTCTCCGGCTATATTCTCAGTATGGATGGTATGCTGGCGCTTAAAGGCTGGCAGTGGTTGTTCCTGCTGGAAGGATTCCCATCGGTGCTGTTGGGGGCGGTGGTCTGGTTCTATCTCGATGATAGCCCGAAAAAGGCCAAATGGCTGAGCGATGAAGACAAACGTTGCCTTAACGAGATGATGGAAAAGGACAAACTACGACTAGTGCAACCGAACGGTAGCGCCAGTCTCAGCGCGCTGCAGCAGGGGAAAGGCAGCCTCTGGCGCGACGTATTCACCCCGGTGGTGTTGATGTATACGCTGGCCTATTTCTTTCTCTGTAATACTTTAAGCGCGCTTAGCGTCTGGACGCCTCTAATTCTCAAAAGCTTTAACCAGGGCAGCAGCAATATCGCCATTGGCCTGCTCAGCGCCGTACCGCATATCTGTACCATTATGGCGATGATCTGGTGGAGCAAACGTTCTGACCGCTTACAGGAACGTAAGCTGCACACGTTATTGCCCTACCTGTTTGCCGCCGCGGGCTGGATGCTGGCGGCGCACGGGTCAAATAGCATCATGCAACTGTTGGGGGTGATTATGGCCTCGGCGGGTGCCTATGCGGCGATGGTGATTTTCTGGACCACGCCGGATCAATCCATCAGCCTGCGCTCGCGAGCGATCGGCATTGCGGTGATTAACGCGACGGGTAATATGGGATCGGCCATGAGTCCGTTATTATTCGGTTGGCTGAAGGATTTAACCGGTAGCTTCAACGCCGGATTTTACCTCGTTGCCGGGTTCCTGGTTTTGGGGGCGCTGGTGGTATCGCGCATCCCGATGAAGGCCAGCCGTCCACGAGCGACGCCATAAAAAAACAGGAGTAGCGATGAGAGTGAGACGCGCGGTACCCGATGAAGCCCCTGCGTTGTGGAATATCCGTAATCAGGCGATTCGCCATGGCTGTCGTCAAAGCTATGGCGCTGAAGTGATTCACGCCTGGACGCCGGAACAGATGCCCGAAGGGTATCGTCACGCCGTTGCCGATAATCCGTTTTATATCGTGGAAAATACGCAGGGCCAACCCGTCGCTACAGGCTATCTCGATATTGAGTCCTTAAGCGTGGAAGCGATCTTTACGCTTCCTGAGTGGGGCGGGCAGGGATGCGCGGATTTGATCATGGGGGCGGTTATTGCCGAAGCCCGCCGACGGGGGCTCGAAACCATTACGCTTGAGGCGACCCCCAATGCGGCGGGCTTTTATCTACGCCATGGCTTTGTTTCTCAAGGTGAAAAATATCATTATTCAAAAATGGCCAACGCCGAGTTACGCTGTATAGCTATGACCCTCACGCTCGATTAACGGTAATCCTGCGCCGCTATGCTATGGTTGTTAGCGGCGTTTCAATTTGCCACTTTAGTCAAATAAATATAGTATACCCCCCTATATGATATGGAGGGCATCTCGTGCCACATTCACCAGAAGACAAGAAGCGTGCGCTTAGCCGCGTACGCCGTATTCGCGGACAGGTTGAGGCGCTGGAACGCGCGCTGGAGTCCGGCGAACCCTGCATGACTATCCTGCAACAGATTGCCTCCATTCGCGGCGCCGCCAACGGTTTGATGGGGGAGCTGGTAGAGATGCATCTGCAGGATGAACTGGTTAGCGGCGATACCACCCCGGACCAACGCGCCGCTCGTATGGCGGAAGTTGGTCACCTGCTACGATCCTATTTAAAATAAAATCACGACGAGGAATGGACAGTATGAAATCACGTGCAGCAGTTGCCTTTGGCCCCGGCCAGCCGTTAAAAATCGTGGAGATTGACGTCGCGCCGCCAAAGAAAGGCGAAGTCCTGGTCAAAATCACCCACACCGGCGTTTGCCACACCGATGCTTTTACTCTCTCTGGCGACGATCCGGAAGGCGTGTTCCCGGCGGTGTTGGGCCATGAAGGCGGCGGTATCGTCGTTGAAGTCGGCGAGGGCGTGACCAGCCTGAAGCCAGGCGATCACGTTATTCCGTTGTATACCGCCGAGTGCGGCGAATGTAAATTCTGCAAGTCTGGCAAAACTAACCTCTGCCAGGCGGTCCGCGCCACCCAGGGGAAAGGTCTGATGCCGGATGGCACCACGCGATTCTCCTATAACGGCGAGCCGATTTATCACTATATGGGCACCAGCACCTTCAGCGAATACACCGTCTGCGCCGAGATTTCTCTGGCAAAAGTAAACCCGCAGGCGCCGCTGGAAAAAGTATGTCTGTTGGGCTGCGGCGTCACCACCGGTATCGGCGCGGTACATAACACGGCGAAGGTGAAAGAGGGCGACAGCGTCGCGGTGTTCGGGCTGGGCGGTATTGGCCTGGCGGTGATTCAGGGAGCGGTGCAGGCGAAGGCCGGACGCATTCTGGCGGTCGACACTAACCCGGATAAATTTACCCTCGCCAAAGAGATGGGCGCCACCGACTTTATCAACCCGAACGACTACGATAAACCGATTCAGGACGTGATTGTCGAGCTAACCGATGGCGGCGTTGATTTCAGTTTTGAATGTATCGGTAACGTCAACGTTATGCGCGCGGCGCTGGAGTGCTGTCATAAAGGTTGGGGTGAGAGCGTTATCATTGGCGTTGCCGGAGCGGGTCAGGAAATTAAAACTCGTCCGTTCCAGTTGGTCACCGGCCGGGTATGGCGTGGTTCCGCCTTCGGCGGCGTGAAAGGGCGTAGCCAGCTGCCGGGGATGGTTGAAGACGCGATGGCGGGTAAGATTCGCCTCGATCCGTTTATCACCCACCGGTTACCGCTCGATCAGATCAACGAAGCCTTCGATCTGATGCATGAAGGTAAATCGATTCGTACGGTTATTCACTTCGGTGATAACTAAGTATCACCGATAGCGAAGCCCGGGCCATTTATCGCCCGGGTTGACTTCTGGCTGTGTTAATACTTGCGCCAGTGCTCATAGCCCGATTGCCAACGTCGTTGCTCTCGCCGTTCTCTTTCGCGTTGAATATCTGACTTTTGATCCTCCCAGACTGGACAATCCGGGCCGCTTGCCACTTCGCAGGTGGCAGAGATTTCGTTTAGCGGATTGACCTTTTTTTCTTCCCACAGCGTCGGGTCGCGTAAATCCACTTCTGGCGCTTTCAGCGCCTGGGCTGAGGTGGTTGCGGCTAATAAGAGTGCGCCGATCGGCAGGTGATGGAGGGCTCCTTTCATCTTTTATCCTTGTTATATTGTTATTGATAACTGTTCGCAATAATAACATAACGCAATAAAACATTCTAAAATCGCAGCCTGTCGAAGAAACTTATAGTGCTGACTCAGGGATCATATTGATCTTAAATTCTCCCGGCATGGTTGATATCGCTTCTACGGTTAAACCGTTTTTATCGGTTCTGCCCTTAAAGACTCTACCGTCTGGTGTGGTGATTTGGTAAGGGAGATAGGGCAGCGGCATACCCGTACGCGGATTCTTCAACACAAAGTTGTGGCGATAAAGCTGTGGTGGTTCCTCGTTGGCGCATCCCGTTAGTAACGCAGCCAAAAGCAGCGCGCTTGAGCCTTTCATCAAAACCATAATGGCTTCCTCCCTGTTTATCCTGCCTGAGAAATGAGGTTCCATAGTAACAAAAGCCTGAAGATCGGCGCCTAAATGGAATCTGAAACCGGAGAGATAAAGAAAGGCCCCTGAACGGGGCCCTGGTTTTATTTTTGATCGGGTAAAGCGTAAGCGATGATGTAATCGCCGCGGTCGGGAGACTGACGCGCGCCGCCGGCGTTGATAATGATGTATTGCTTACCGGTTTTCGGTGAAACGTAGGTCATTGGGCCGGATTGGCTGCCCACCGGCAGGCGAGATTTCCAAATCTCTTTGCCGTTGGCGGTATCAAAGGCGCGCAGATAGAAATCCTGGGTGCCGGCGAAGAACAGCAGGCCAGACTGGGTAGAAAGCGAAGCTCCCAGCGTTGGCATGCCGATAGGGATCGGCATATGCATGCGGATACCCAACGGACCGGTATCTTCTACCGTACCTACCGGAACCTGCCAGACCAGCTTACCGCTTTTCAGATCGACCGCCGACATGGTGCCGAACGGCGGCTTCTGGCAGGGGATGCCCAGCGGCGACAGGAAACGCTCGCGCATTGCGCCATACGGCGTACCTTCCATCGGTACGATACCCATTTCGATACCGCTGGCATCTTTAGCCACTTTCGCTCGCGGTACCATGTAGTTAGCCAGTCCAAGGCGCATGTCGTTGACGAACATCAGGCCGTTATTCGGATCAACCGACACGCTGCCCCAGTTCATCCCGCCAAGCGAGCCCGGATATTGCAAGGAGCGGTCCTCACCCGGTGGAGTAAAGACCCCCTGATGGCGCATCTCTTTGAACTGAATACGGCACAGCAGCAGGTCAACCGGGGTGGCGCCCCACATATCCGATTCTTTCAACGTTTCGTTGCCGATCATCGGCATGCCGACGGAGTACGGTTGCGTCGGCGAGTAGCGTTCACCTTTAACGTTACCAGCCGGGACCGGACGCTCTTCCACTTTAGCGACCGGTTCGCCCGTCGCGCGGTTAAGCATAAAGATCATGCCCTGCTTGCTGGTTTGCACCAGTACCGGCGTCGTACCGCCTTTACCGTCCGGCAGATCGTACAGCAGCGGTTGCGAAGGCAGATCGAAATCCCACAGATCGTGATGGGTAGTCTGGAAATGCCAGCGTACTTTACCGGTGGTCGCATCGACCGCAACGATAGAGGAACTGTATTTATCATCCAGCGCCGTACGTTCGCCGCCGAAGAAGTCTGGCGTGGCGTTTCCGGTTGGCAGATAAATAAGATTCAGTTTGGCATCATAGGACATCGCGGACCAGACATTCGGCGTCCCGCGCGTGTAGGTCTGTCCTTCCGGCGGCACGCCGGTCAGTTGTGGATTGCCCGGATCCCAGGCCCAGGCCAGTTTACCGGTATGCACGTCAAAAGCGCGAACCACGCCCGGCGGTTCACCGGTGGAGTAGTTATCCGCTATACGACCACCAACGACAACAAGGTTACCGGCAACCAGCGGAGTAGAGGTCTGCTGATAATAACCGGGTTTGATTTCCCCCATGCCGACGCTGAGATCGACGGTACCGTGTTCACCAAATGCTTCACAGGCTTTACCGGTATCGGCATCGATTGCGATCAGACGCGCATCGGTAGTTGGCAGGAACAGGCGGCGGGCGCAGGCGGCAGGCTGGGTCCCGGCAACGGCATTAGCCTGTGCCTGGCTATCTTCGTAGTAGCCTAAACCGCGGCAACGTTGCCAGTTCGGCGCCGTCGCTTTTGAGTCGTAGCGCCATTTCTCTTTGCCGCTATCGACATCCAGCGCCAGGACTTTGCTATATGGCGTACAAACATAGAGAGTATCGCCAATCTGCAGCGGCGTATTCTGGTCTTCCGCGCCGGAACCGTTACTCTGCGGAATATCGCCGGTATGGGCAATCCAGGCAACCTGTAGCTGGTTGATATTGTTTTTATTGATCTGATCCAACGCGGCGAAGCGGTCGCCGTGAGTGGTATTACCCCAGTGCTCCCAGTTTTTTTGTTCTTCACCCGGTTGTACCGGTTTTACCGGCACGGGTTCGCTGGCGCTGACCAGCGGCTGGGATTTGAACATCCAGCCAAAGCTGACCAGCAGTACCACGGCCAGCACGCCCGCGAGGGTGAAGGCCGCGCCTTTTTTGGCCGGTGCGCTGGAAAGGAAAGGCCAAACAATGGCGCACAGAAAAGCCAGAACGCCAAGCGCGAACAGGCGTGAGAACAGCGGCCAGTAGGTCCAGCCGGCGTCGCTGATAGCCCAAACAATGGAAGCTGCGAAGGCGACGGCATAAAGAATGATGCCGCCGCGACGATTGCGGAAAATAAGCAGGGAGGCGATAACCATCACCAGCCCCATAATGGCGAAATACCAGGTGCCGCCGACGCTTGCCAGTTTGGCGCCTAAAATACCGATTGCCAGACCGATGATTAACATCAGTCCGGCGAGTAGCCACTGCAGGATCCGGGGGAATCCGCGCGGCACGTTGCCCGTAGCCATGTTGTCTCCTTTTACCACCCCTTGCCAGGTGTGTACCAAATGAATCAAGTGCAAATGGAAATTGCTTTTGAGTGAAGCTCCACAAAGCTTCATAAAGGTGATTTCAAAAGATGAATTCATTTCACATGAACCAAATGGTGAAATCATGGCTATGATAAATCTGTTAATGAAATGAGCGCAAATGTTAATGAATGATTTCGCACTAATTGATTAGCACGATGTATATATTAAGGGGCAGAAGAATGAACGTAGCGGTACCGTTACCCCGTTGTATTAGCTCGGGGTAACAACCATGAATAATCAGGCAGGCATGGATTTGCGTATCGCGCTGAGTAGAGTTTGCGCCCCCTGCGACAAGCTGGCGTCCACTCGGGTAAGAATACCGATCGGCTCGCCGGCGCCTTCGGTGGCGATAGGTAATGAGGTTAACAAACCGCGACGCAGGTCGTCTTTCACCGCGCCGGAAGGGACGAACCAGACATAGTCATAATCGACGGTGAGCTGGCGTGAAAGCGAGGCCGACAGCGTTTCAATACAGCCGGGGGGAATTTTACAGCCCTGGCTTTGCAGCAGCGTTTCCGCATTCTGCCGCGGAATGGTCCCTTTTGGTGAGACCACCACCGGCCATTCCATCACCCGGCTGAGCGTTACCGTCTCCTGCAGCAGCGGGTGGCCGGGGCGGACGACCAGTTTTAGCGATTCAAGAAACAGCAGTTCATAGTTGAGGCCGCTCATCAGTTCCGGATCGGACATGCGCCCAATACCAATATCGACATCGCCGGATTTCAGCCCCGCCAGCAGCATGGTGTTATTCATGGTGGCGACCTGTAAGGTGATATCTTTTTGCTGTTTGTGAAATTGACCAATCACCGTAGGCAAAATACCGAGCGCTGCGGTTGGCAGGGCGCCAATCCTAACCACATCGCTATTCATGCCTTCTTTACGATTGAGAGCCTGGCCTGCGGTATTGAGAGCATCCAGCACCTTGACCGCATGGGTTAGAAACTGTTCGCCAACCAGCGTCAACTGCGCGCCAAGCCGCCCGCGCTCAAAAAGCCGGGTACCGGTCAACTGCTCAAGCTCGTTGAGGGTTTTTGATAGCGCAGGTTGGCTAAGATTCAGGGTTTCTGCCGCCCGCCCCAGGGTTCCCTGTTGTGCGACGGCGACGAAAGTATGTAAATGGCGCAAGCGAATGCGCTGACTGAAGAGACCATTTTTTTCCATAATCGATGTTAAAAACAGAGCTGTCTCGGTAGCAAGCAAAGTTGTTTAATTTTGATAACTAGTTAGCAAAATACTATTAACATTTGATCTTATTGTCTTACAAGTCATTTCTACCAGAGGCGATAAAAAGCCCCGCACTCGGCGGGGCAGGGAAAAGGGAGTAATTTGGGGGGAAATTAAATATCGAAGAACACGGTCTCTTTATCGCCCTGTAAATAAATATCAAAGCGGTACACGACTTCATCTCCACGCACTTCACGTTGCGCGATAAGCGTCTGGCGGCGAACTTCCCATTCAATCAGATTCAGTACCGGATCCTGTTCATTTGCCGCCTGTTCATCAGCGAAATACATCCGCGTATTCAGGCCGATGTTGATACCCCGCGCCACTACCCACAGATTGAGGTGCGGCGCCATAAGGCGTCCGTCACGGCCGACGACCGCGCCGGGTTTGATGGTTTGAAAACGCCAGACGCCGGATGCAAAGTCAGAACAAGTACGGCCCCAGCCGCGGAAGTTCGTGTCCAGAGCCTTGTTCTGCTGGCGGTCGTCGGGATGGTTATAACGCCCGTCGGCGTTAGCCTGCCATAGTTCCAGCAGCACGTCGCGTACCGGGGTTCCGGAACCATCGAAAACCCGCCCTTCAATCGTAATGCGTTGGCCTTTGGTTTCCGCGCTCACTAAGTTGGGGCCAAAGTTTTTCTCAAAAATATGAAATCCTGCAGCGTCCGGCGCCAGACCAATATGCACATAGGGCCCGGCAGTCTGCGAGGCGGTTTCAGCTAAATAGTCTTTCATTGGGCGGCCCCCTGGGTACGATTTTCGAACAGCGTGGCGCGGTGGCCGCGCAGCACAAGGTCAAAACGATAGGCCAGACTGTCGAGCGGCACGGCGGCGTGGGTATCCAACTCGGCAATCAGGGTACGCACGGCATCATCGTTATTGATGGTTCTGACAATCGGACACTGTTTGATAAGCGGATCGCCTTCAAAGTACATTTGCGTAATCAGCCGCTGCGCCCAGGCATCGCCTGAGAGCGAAAAGTGAATATGCGCCGGTCGCCAGTCGCTAACCTGATTACGCCACGGATAGGGGCCGGGTTTGATCGTGCGAAAGCAGTAATAACCATTTTCATCGGTCAGAACCCGTCCGCAGCCGCCGAAGTTGGGGTCAATCGGCGCCAGATACTGGTCTTTCTTATGACGGTAACGGCCGCCGGCATTGGCCTGCCACACTTCGACCAGCGTATTTTTCATTGGCCGGCCAAAGCCGTCGCGCACGTAGCCGTGGACGATAATTCGTTCGCCAATCGGCAGGCCGTCTTTGGCGTAGTTGAGAATGAGATCGTTATCCAGCGGGCCAAGGTCGTCGCTGCTGAACACCGGGCCGGTAATCTCAGAAAGTGAATTTTGCAGGGAGATGAGCGCATTGCGCGGCGAGCGTAGCACGCTGGTTTTGTATCCCGGCGCCAGTGCCGGCGGATGGCTATTGTAATCGCGATGTACGACCTCGCGCGGTGACCATTTATTATTCATAGGGTACTCCATCAAACGGAAGAGAGGCATGTTGTTGTAATTTCGCCAGAAACAGTCTCTGTAAATGTTTTGTTAATTTAAAGTGAAATTAAATCTAATTTTTCATAACCCACGGTTATGATTTGTACAGGCGAAACGCGGTAGCAGGTTATCCGCATCACAGTTTGTAAATTCTTCCCGCCACTCTTAACGCGCTTTCCTACACTCCAGGAAGTATTCACTGGAGGTAAGACATCATGGCGAACACCATCACGGCTGATGAGATTCGGGAAAACTTTTCACAGGCTATGTCGGCAATGTACCAGCAGGAAGTTCCGCAGTATGGAACCCTCCTGGAGTTGGTGGCGGATGTGAATCTGGCGGTCCTGGAACACAACCCGAAATTACATGAACAATTGGCTAATGCCGACGAACTGGCACGGCTGAACGTTGAGCGCCACGGCGCGATCCGCGTGGGAACGGCGGAAGAACTGGCGACCCTGCGTCGCATGTTTGCCATTATGGGGATGTATCCCGTTAGCTATTACGATCTGTCGCAGGCTGGGGTACCCGTGCATTCTACCGCCTTTCGCCCGGTCGATGACGCGGCGCTGGCGCGTAACCCGTTTCGTATTTTCACCTCGTTGCTGCGCCTTGAACTGATCGGCAACGAGGCGCTGCGCCAGCGAGCGGCGGATATTCTCGCCCGTCGCGATATCTTTACGCCGCGCTGCCGTGAGCTGATTGCGTTACACGAAGATAGGGGGGAATTCACGGCTGCAGAAGCGCGCGAATTCGTCAACGAAGCGTTGGAGACTTTCCGTTGGCACCGTCATGCCACCGTCGACGAGCAAACCTATCACGCGCTGCATAATGAGCACCGGTTGATTGCCGATGTGGTCTGTTTCCCCGGTTGCCACATTAACCATCTGACGCCGCGCACTCTCGATATCGATCGGGTTCAGGCGCTGATGCCGCAGTGCGGTATCGAACCGAAAGCGCTCATTGAGGGACCGCCGCGCCGCGAGGTGCCGATTTTACTGCGGCAAACCAGTTTTAAAGCGCTGGAAGAGCCGGTGATGTTCGCCGGCGAACATAAAGGTACGCACAGCGCGCGCTTTGGCGAAATTGAACAACGCGGCGTCGCGTTGACGCCGAAAGGACGAGCGCTGTATGACCGCTTACTGAATGAGGCCGGGGTCGGTAAAGACAATCTTAACCACCAGCGCCATTTGCAGGAGGTCTTTAGCCAGTTTCCTGACAGCGAATTTTTGCTGCGTCAGCAGGGGCTGGCGTGGTTCCG
This sequence comes from Klebsiella sp. 141251, assembly GCF_050600725.1. Lineage (NCBI taxonomy): Bacteria > Pseudomonadati > Pseudomonadota > Gammaproteobacteria > Enterobacterales > Enterobacteriaceae > Klebsiella > Klebsiella sp. 141251. The sequence goes on along the minus strand of NZ_JAQIRG010000002.1, from coordinate 543,839 downwards.
CTATCGCCTGACGCCTGCGGGGGAAGCGCATCGCCATGCTTTTGGCCCCGGCGACGATCCGCAACCGCTGATCGAGCGCGGTTGGGTAGTCGCGCAGCCGATTGTTTATGAAGATTTTTTACCGGTGAGCGCCGCGGGGATTTTCCAATCAAATCTTGGCAACGAAACGCAGGCCCGCAGCCACGGTAACGCCAGCCGTGACGCTTTTGAAGCGGCGTTAGGCTGTGAGGTCCTCGATGAGTTCGAACTATATCAACAGGCGGAGGAACGGAGTAAACGCCGTTGCGGTCTGCTCTAAAATCGGTACTCTGCATGGCATAACTTGCAAAAGGACGTTGTTATGCAGAATTCATCTATGCCGCTAGTAAAAACGCGGCAGGGCACGCTATCCGGCACTAATGAACAGGGGATCCATATCTGGCGCGGTATTCCCTACGCGCAGCCGCCGGTAGGCGAGCTGCGTTGGCGTTCGCCGCAGCCTCCAGAGCGCTGGCAGGGCGTGCGTCAGGCCGATACCTTTGCCGCCGCCAGCTGGCAGGATATCGAATATTGTCGTGAACTGGGCGGCGGCGATCCTGGCCGTTTCTCGGAAGATTGTCTGTATCTCAACGTGTGGGCGCCCGCCGCCCGCTCGCAGCCGCTCCCGGTGATGGTCTGGCTGCACGGCGGCGGCTACACCATCGGCGCCGGCAGCCTGCCTCCCTACGACGGTAGCGCGTTGGCCAGCCGCGAGGTGGTGGTGGTCACCGTCAATTATCGTCTTGGGCATCTCGGCTTTTTCGCTCATCCGGCCCTGGAAGGCGAAGAGGGCGAGCGGTTGTATAATTTTGCGCTGCTCGATCAGATAGCCGCGCTGCGCTGGGTGCAGGATAATATCCACGCCTTCGGCGGCGACGCCGCCAATGTCACCTTGTTCGGCGAATCCGCGGGGGCGCGCAGCGTCCTGTCGTTGATGGCGTCGCCGAAAGCGAAAGGATTGTTCCATAAAGCCATCGTGCAAAGCGGTTATACCTTACCGGATTTACCACGGGAAAAGGCGCTGGCGAAGGGAAAGCTGCTGGTGGAACATTTTTCTCTTGCCGATGCCAGCGCGGAACAGCTGCGGGCAATCCCCGCCGATGCCTTTTGGGCGCTGACGGCGCCGCTGAATATCGGCCCGGCGCCGATTGTCGGCGATGCGGTGCTGCCGGAGCCTATGCTCGACACGTTCTTTAAGGGCCGTCAGCATGCGATGCCGGTGATGATTGGCTCCAATAGCGATGAGGCCAGCGTGATGGCGGTATTTGGCGTCGATATTGCCGGCCAAATTCAAAAACTGCGTCGCGAACGCCGTTTTGGCCTTGGGCTTATCAAACTGCTGTATCCTGGCGTCAAAGGGGATGAAGCGTTAGGCAGAGAAGTGTGCCGCGATATGGCGTTCACCACCCTGGGTTACGTGGTAATGCAGGCGCAGCAGCGTGTTGGGCAACCGTGCTGGCGCTACTGGTTTGATTATGTTGCGCAAGCGGAACATGAAACCTATCTCCACGGCGCATGGCATGGCAACGAAGTGGTTTACGTTTTCGACAATCTGACCCGCGCCGAACCGGTGTGTCAGTACGCCAGTGAGGCGGACCGAGCCTTCGCCGCGCAGGTCGCCGACTACTGGGCCAATTTTGCCAGGCTGGCAGGCAATCAGTGTAGTGAGTTAACCGGCCCGGTGCGCTGGCCCGCCTGTTTGCGCGGGCGAGATCGGTTGCTGCGTATCGGTCTTAACAAGCGGGCGGGTTTTAAAGTCGAGAACCGCTTTATGCGCGCGCGGCTGGCGCTGTTTCGCCGGGTGATGAAGCATCATGTGACGCTGGATTAACCAGCGCGGCGCGAAAGCGCGCCAGGCCGTCGGCTTTGCTTTGCGAGCGGCGAACGACCAACCGGTAGCTGGCGCCGGTTTTGACGCTGAGCGAGAAGGGGCGGCATAGTCGCCCGGTACGAAGATCCTCGGCGATTAGCGTCTCGTCCGCCATGGCGACGCCGAGCCCCTGCATCGCGGCGGTGATGGCGAGGTCCATGGTGTCGAAATATTGGTTTTTATGCATTTTTAACGTTGGTTCATGCGGATAGTGCGCCAGCCACAGCAGCCAGTCGGTTTTATCCCGCGTCGGATGTAAAAATGTGATGGCGGAGAGCTGCGTATCGCACGGCGTATCGGGACTGGCCACCGGCGTGAGGGCTTCTTCAAACAGCAGATCGCCGGCGCTCTGATGGGTGCCAAAGATAATCGCCGCATCGTAGGGTTCAGTCTTAAAGTTAACGTTATGCTCGGTGGTGGTGGTCAACGCCACCTGCAGTTCCGGATAACGTCGTTCTATCTCCAGCAGTTTCGGCACCAGCCAGCGGATCGCGCAGGTAGGCGCTTTCAGGCGCACGACAGTTTGCTGCTGGCGCGCCTGCTCGGCTACCGTTAACAGGCGGCCAAATGCCGACTGCAGCTCCGGATAAAGCGCGCTGCCCTGCGGAGATAGCCGCAGCCCGCGGGCGTGGCGTTCAAATAGCGGGAAGCCAAACCAGCTCTCCAGCGCGGCAATCTGCCGGCTGACCGCCCCCTGCGTCAGGCACAGCTCCTGCGCGGCATGGGTTAAGTTGAGATGCCTCGCGGTTATCAGAAACGTTTCTACGGTATGAAAAGGCAGGGCGCTACGCGACATGTTGGCTCCAGCTATGCATTTTGATCATAGGCAGTATGCCACGCATCGTTGCGAAATTGGGACGATGCGTTCCGTTTTTGCCATCTAATCGTCATCCTGTGCTTACACTATTATTAGTCTCGTTGATACAACGTCTCTCACCGATTAGTTGATGTGTATAAAAGGAGCCATCATGTCTAAACCTTACGTTCGTCTGGATAAAAATGATGCGGCAGTATTACTGGTTGACCACCAGACCGGGCTGCTGTCACTGGTTCGTGATATCGAGCCGGATAAATTCAAGAACAATGTCCTGGCCCTCAGCGATCTGGCTAAATACTTTAAACTACCGACTATTCTGACCACCAGTTTTGAGAATGGCCCTAATGGTCCGCTGGTGCCGGAACTGAAAGAACAGTTCCCTGACGCCCCTTATATCGCTCGTCCCGGCAATATTAACGCCTGGGATAACGAAGATTTCGTTAACGCGGTAAAAGCCACCGGTAAGAAACAGCTGATTATTGCCGGTGTCGTCACTGAAGTCTGCGTGGCCTTCCCGGCGCTGTCGGCGATTGAAGAGGGATTCGACGTCTTTGTGGTGACCGATGCGTCCGGTACTTTTAACCCGATCACCCGTGATGCCGCGTGGGATCGTATGTCGCAGGCGGGCGTGCAGTTAATGTCGTGGTTTGGCGTGGCCTGTGAGCTGCACCGCGACTGGCGCAATGATATCGAAGGATTGGGAACCCTGTTCTCCAACCACATTCCGGATTACCGTAACCTGATGACCAGCTTTAACCTGCTGAGCAAGAAATAAGCAGCTGGCGGCCAGTTTTCAGGCCTGGCCGCCGCTTCAATCAGACGGGATTATTCACTCATCGAGGCGACAGGGCGCGACTTTTCACGTTGATTTTTCAATAGCCGCGTCGCCAGTACGCCCGACATCATCGACCCATTCACATTCAGCGCGGTACGCGCCATATCGACAATTGGCTCAATGGCGATAAAAATGCCGACCAGCGCCACCGGGAAGTTGAGCGTAGACAGGACAATCAACGCCGCAAATGTCCCGCCGCCGCCGACGCCTGCGACGCCAATTGAGCCCAGAGCGATAGCCGGAAGTAAGCTTGCTAAAAACGAGAACGACAGTGGGTCGATACCCAGCGTTGGCGCGATCATGGCCACCATGATGGCCGGATAGATCCCGGCGCAGCCGTTTTGCCCCATACTGGAACCAAAGGAGGCGGCAATGTTGGCGATGGTATTCGGCACGCCGAATTTTTCCTGTGCGGTAATCGCTAATGGAATCGAAGCCGCGCTGCTGCGGGAAACAAAGGCGAAGGTAAGCACCGGCCACACCGTTTTAAAGTAGCGCAGAGGATTTTGACCGCTAATAGTCAGCAGAATCGCATGCACGATAAACATCATGGCGACTGCCAGATAACAGGCGGCGATAAAGCCTAGCAGGCTGGTGAATTGCGCTAGCTGATAGGTTGAAAAGACTTTTGCCATCAGTGCGAGGACACCGTATGGCGTCAGCGCTATGACGATACGCACCATCTTCATCACCCAAATTTGAATCGCGTTAATTCCGCTACTTAATTTTTGACCTTCCTCCGGCGCCTCTTTTTTCACCTTTAATAACGCCACGCCGGCCAGCAAGGTAAAGATGACGATGCCGATAACCGATACGCTGCGCGCGCCGGTAAGGTCGAGAAAAATATTTGTCGGGATCAGCGAAGTGACCAGTTGGGGTAGCGAAACGGCTGCGGTTTTGCTGACGTCTTCGGCGGTCAGCGTCGATTGCATATGGCTGAATGCGCTGGCGTCGAGACCGATCAGGTTAGCGGTAAACAGGCCGACCCAACCCGCAATCATTACCAGGCACAGCATGCAGGCGACGATGGTTAAGGACATTCGGCCAATACCGGCGCTATTTTCGAGTTTGTTAATCGCTGACAAAATTGAAATAAAAATCAGCGGTACGGCGACAAGTTTCAGCAAATTAACATAGCCGTTGCCGACGATACTGTACCAGTCAATGACCGTTTTACGTTGTTCGTTGGCAATGAAATGGAGTGATAATCCGAGAAGGGCGCCGAGAAAGATTGCGATAAAAACGCTTTTTGATAACGAGTTGCTTTTTTGGTCGAGTTTAAAAAGTCCCCATGATGCGATTAAAAATAACGCGATATACGCTGACGTAATAAACATATGATTTGCCTCTTGCCCCATTCAGCACCTGAAATGCCGGAAAGAGATATATTCTAAATTTCTCTAAGGCGGTCAGTAGCCTTAGAACCGCTGGGGATTATAAAGAATTGAATAGCATAAGGCATACTAAAATTGTGGTTTATACCCTGAGTGTTAGCCCTGTCATGTTTTAAAGGCGTCCTGAGAGCCATGATCGGAATGCATAGCTCTTATGATAACAATTCGCTTGTCGCCTGAAGGCGCTTTGGTTTGAATGGATATGCAAATAAAACGAGAAAGGATTAATCATGGCTCTTAGTGCTTCGGTCACCACTCGCTCGAAATTGCTGGATGTCGGCACCACGATTTTTACCGTTATCGGCCAGCTTTCAGCGCAGCATAATGCGATTAATCTCTCTCAGGGCGCGCCTAATTTTGCCTGCGACCCACAGCTGGTGGCCGGCGTGACGCAGGCGATGAACGCCGGACATAACCAATACGCGCCAATGACCGGTCTGCGGGCTTTAAAAGAGCGTATCGCTGACAAAATCGCTACGTTATATGGCACGCAATATGATGTCGATAACGAAGTGTTGGTTACCGCCAGCGCCAGCCAGGGGATCTATTCCGCCATTGCCGGGCTGGTGCATGCTGGCGACGAGGTGATTTACTTTGAGCCTTCGTTTGATAGCTATGCCCCGATAGTGCGTCTGCAAGGCGCGACGCCGGTGGCGATTAAGCTCACCGTGCCGGATTTTGCGATTAACTGGGACGAGGTGCGTGCCGCGATTACCCCGCGGACGCGGATGATCATCATTAATACGCCGCATAATCCAAGCGGCCAGGTATTATCCGCCAACGACCTTAATCAACTGGCGATGCTGATCCGCAATACCGATATCGTGGTTTTGTCCGACGAAGTCTACGAGCACGTAGTCTTCGACGGCGAAAAGCATCACGGCATGGCGACCCATCCGCAGCTGGCGGAACGCAGCGTGATTATCTCTTCCTTCGGTAAGACTTACCACGTGACCGGCTGGCGCGTTGGCTACTGCGTGGCGCCGGCGGCGCTGATGGATGAGATCTGCAAGGTACATCAGTTTCTGATGTTTTCTGCCGATACGCCGATGCAGTACGCTTTCGCAGAGTATATGCAGAACCCGGCTTCATGGCTGTCGCTGGCCGCTTTTTATCAGCAAAAGCGTGATTTGCTCCAGCAACTGCTGCAAGACTCGCCGTTCCGTTTATTGCCGAGCGCCGGCTCTTTCTTCATGCTGGCGGACTATCGCCATTTCAGCGATGAGCATGACAGTGAGATGGTTAAGCGGCTGATTACCGAATACGGCGTCGCCACGATTCCGCTATCGGCATTTTATACCGATGGCACTGATAACAAACTGATTCGGCTCTCTTTTGCCAAAGATGAAGCCACATTGCGGGCCGGCGCCCAGGCGCTGTGCCGCGTTAAGCCGCGTTAAGGAGCCAGATGATGAAAATAAAAGCCCTAACTCTTGCTTTGGGAATGCTGTGTACCGTTTCAAGCTTTGCCGCCAGCGAGTTACGCTACGGCGTGGAGGCGGAATATCCGCCGTTCGAAAGCCGCAATCCGGCAGGGGAGTTGCAGGGTTTTGATATTGACCTCGGCAACGCGATTTGTCAGGCCGCGCAGTTGAAGTGCAGTTGGGTCGAAACTTCCTTTGATGCCCTCATTCCGGGGCTGGTAGCGAAGAAATTCGACGCGATTAATTCGGCGATGAACATTACCGAACAGCGGCGCAAGAGTATTGATTTCACCCAGCCGATCTACCGTATTCCTTCACAACTGGTGGGCAAGGCCGACAGCGGTATGCAGGCGACGCCGGAAGGGCTGAAGGGCAAAACCATCGGCGTGCTACAGGGCTCGATTCAGGAGACCTTTGCCAAGGAGCACTGGGAAAAACACGGCGTCACGGTGGTTTCCTACAAAGACCAGAACATGGCGTGGGCCGATCTGCTTAACGGCCGTATCGACGCCTCGCTGGTGATGTCTGCCGCCGGCCAGGCCGGGTTCCTCAGTAAGCCGCAGGGTAAAGGATTCGGCTTTATCGGTAAGCCGGTGGCTGATGATACGATTCTGGGTAGCGGTATTGGCTACGGCTTGCGCAAGGGCGATGAGGCGACCAAAAAACAGCTCGACGCCGCAATTGATAAAGTGCGCGCTGACGGCACTATCACCCGTCTGGCGGCGAAGTACTTCCCCGGTATCGACGTTAGTGTGAAATAATCTTTATTTGCGGCTCTTTGCAAGGCAAAGAGCCGCCCGCATTACATCAGTACCACCGGTTTGATGACTTTACCGGAAGCTGAATCTGCGAAAGCCTGATTAATCTCTTCGAGCGGATAGAACTCGATAAGCTTATCAATGGGGAATTTCCCTTGTTTATAAAACTGTACCAGCTGCGGAATAAACAGCTGCGGTACGGCGTCGCCTTCAATGACTCCAATCAATGATTTACCTTCCGCCATCAGATCGTTTTGCACATTAAAGGTGATATCGCCGGTAAAGCCGACGACCGCCACCGTGCCTAACGGCTTAATCGCGTGGATCGCCTGCAGGACGATGGCGGCGACGCCGGTCGTTTCGATGGCGTAGTGCGCCCCTTTGCCGGTCAGTTGGCGAATGACCGCAACGCTATCTTCCTGTTTGCCATCGATCACGTGGGTTGCGCCGAGTTCACGTGCCAGCTCAAGGCGATTGGCATGAATATCGACGGCGATGATTTGGCTACAGCCGGTAAGCTTTGCGGCCATAATGGCGCTTAAACCAACCGCGCCGCAGCCGAATACCACCAGCGACTCCCCGGCAACCGGTTTAAGTCGATTCAACACCGTCCCGCTGCCGGTTTGAATTCCGCAACCCAGCGGACCAAGAAGCGAAAGTTCGACTTCACGGTCGACAACAATAGCATTCGTCGCTTTGGTGACCACATACTGACTAAACGAAGATTGGCCAAAGAAAACGGATAATTCTTGATCATCAAGACGATACGGGGTGGAGCCATCGTCTAAGCGTCCACCAAAGTTTAAGTCATTGAAACTTTCGCACGCGGAAGGATGGTTGGTGAGGCAGTTTTCGCAGCGATGGCAGGCGGCGTAGCTCAGTACTACATGATCGCCAATTTCGACCCCACGAACGGCATCACCGACGTTAACCACGATACCGGCGCCTTCGTGGCCCAGAATGGCCGGCATCGGCAGGATCCCGGCGTTATCGCGGATCACCGCGTCGGTATGACAGACGCCGGTAGCGACAATTTTTACCATCACTTCGTCTTTTTTAGGGGCGCTAACCTGAATATTTTTAATGCTGAATGGCTGTTGATAACCCAACGTCACGGCGGCTTTTACTTTCATTAGATACTCCTGACATTTTTCCCTGGAGAATAGAGATTACACCTGGTGTGATGAAAATTTATCCTGTTCGTGCTGAAAATAAACAAAACGCGGGTAAAAATGGGTAGGTATCGGATCAGTGTGTGTTCGCCAAAACAGGTCAGCGATAGCGATCGTATGGCGGTTATTCAGTCTGTTCCGGTGGACATCTTTTTTTTCATGCTTTTCGCCTGCCAACAATTGGATTATCAATCATTTTTGTCTAGAGTGAGCGGAATTCACGACGCAGATGTTTGCAACGTTGCGTATCCGTCGAACTCTTAAAAAGGACGCTCTTCCAGGCATGAACCGCAGACGTTTTCTTAAATCATCCATGGCTGTTGCCGCCGTATGCGGAACGTCAGGAGTCGCCTCGTTATTCACTAAAGCGGCTTTCGCCGCGGATTCCGCTATCGCCGATGGTCAGACGCGCCGCTTTGACTTTTCCGTGCTGCAGGCGATGGCTCATGACTTAGCCCGCCAGCCGTGGGGCGGCGCGCCGCGCGACCTGCCGCCGACGCTGGCGAATCTGACCCCTCAGGCCTATAACAGCATCCAGTATGATGCGGCGCATTCGCTGTGGAATAACGTTGAAGAGCGCAAGCTGGATATCCAGTTTTTCCATGTTGGTATGGGTTTCCGCCGCCGGGTGCGCATGTTCTCGCTGGACGCGCAGTCCCAGCAGGCGCGTGAAATCCATTTCCGTCCGGAGCTGTTCCAGTACAACGACGCCGGCGTTGATACCAAACAGCTGGAAGGGCAGACCGATCTCGGTTTCGCCGGTTTTCGCGTGTTTAAGGCGCCCGAATTGGCGCGCCGCGATATCGTCGCTTTCCTGGGCGCCAGCTACTTCCGCGCGGTCGACAGCACTTATCAGTACGGCCTGTCGGCGCGCGGTCTTGCCGTCGACACCTTTACCGATACGCCGGAAGAGTTCCCGGATTTCACGTCATTCTGGTTTGAAACCGTCAAACCTGGCGCGACGGTGTTCACCGTCTACGCGCTGCTCGATAGTCCGAGCGTCACCGGCGCCTATAAGTTCACCGTGAATTGCCAGGAAACGCAGGTGATCATGGATGTCGAAAATCATCTCTATGCGCGCAAGGACATTAAGCAGTTGGGTATTGCGCCAATGACCAGCATGTTCAGCTGCGGTAATAACGAGCGCCGGATGTGCGATACCATCCACCCGCAAATCCACGATTCTGACCGCCTGTCGATGTGGCGCGGCAACGGCGAGTGGATTTGCCGTCCGCTGAATAATCCGCAAAAGCTGCAGTTCAACGCGTTCCAGGATAAAAACCCGAAAGGTTTTGGCCTGCTGCAGCTGGATCGCGATTTCAGTCATTATCAGGACGTGATGGGCTGGTATAACAAGCGCCCGAGCCTGTGGGTGGAGCCACGTAATCAGTGGGGTAAAGGCGCCGTTAGCCTGATGGAAATCCCGACCACCGGTGAAACGTTGGATAATATCGTCTGCTTCTGGCAGCCGGAAAAACCGGTAAAAGCGGGTGATGAACTGGACTTTAGCTACCGCTTGTACTGGAGCGCGCAGCCGCCGGTGCGCTCGCCGCTGGCGCGAGTGCTGGCGACACGCACCGGAATGGGCGGCTTCCCGGAAGGATGGGCGCCGGGTGAACACTATCCGGACAAATGGGCGCGTCGTTTCGCCATCGACTTTGTCGGCGGCGACCTGAAAGCTGCGGCGCCGAAAGGTATTGAGCCGGTGATTACGCTCTCCAGCGGCGAGGCTAAGCAGGTAGAGATCCTCTACGTCGAGCCGTTTGACGGCTATCGTATTCTTTTTGACTGGTATCCGACTTCAGATTCCACCGATCCGGTGGAGATGCGCATGTTCCTGCGCTGTCGCGGCGACGCTATCAGCGAAACCTGGCTGTATCAGTACTTCCCGCCAGCGGCGGATCGGCGTAACTACGTTGATGACCGGATTATGAAATAACCCAGGCCGTCGCTACCCGCCCGCGGTGCGCTACTGCGGGCGTTGTTGTTTATCAGTGAGATATTGTCATGACTGGCGAAAACAGCCCCACCATCGAAACTATCCCGGTCAACGAACAGCTGGAGCTGCGTGCGGTTGACGAACGTTACGTCAGTGAGCTACATCAACTGGTGCTCAAAAACCGTAATTGGCTGCAGCATACGTTAAGCTGGCCTGCGGAGGTGCTGAGTGAAGATGAAACCCGGCGCCACGTGCAGGGAAACGTGATTCTGCACCAGCGCGGTTATGCAAAAATGTTCCTGCTGTTTTTACAGGGGCAGATGATCGGCGTTCTGTCATTTAACCAGATAGAACCATTGAATAAGACGGCCTATATCGGTTACTGGATCGATCAAAGCCATCAGGGGCAGGGACTGTTGTCGCAGGCGTTACAGGCATTTATCCATCATTATGCGCAAACGGGCGTCGTGCGCCGTTTCGTGATTAAATGCCGGGTCGCCAACCAGCGCAGTAATCAGGTGGCGCTGCGTAATGGTTTCGAACTGGAAGGTTGTCTGAAGCAGGCCGAGTTTTTAAATGGCGCGTATGACGATCAGAATATCTACGCGCGGATTATCGACCCGCAATAATCGGCTATAGCGAACCCAGCAGCGGTGTGCGGGTGATATGCTCGTCGCCGCTGACGATTTTGCGCCCGCGAAGATGAATTCTGTCACCCTCCAGCGCTTCGATACAGGCGTTACCGCAGATTTCTACCTGATGTTCGATAATCACATCGCCTCGAATCGTCGCGTGCCCTTCGATAAGGACCTCGTCATCCAGCAGAATGGGGCCGCCGAGAAGATGGGCGTGCCCGCCGACCATCACACGATGTTTTAACAAGCAGTTGCCTTCGACCACGGCGTTTTCGCCCACCTGGGAACTGTAGCGCAGGGTTGGGATCTGATCCTCGCCGCGCCCGGCGACCAGCCGCGCGCAATCGTAGACCCGGGCGTTGTCACATATCCATACGTCGTTATCTTCATTACCTTCAATACGCGCGTTATCGAACACTTCGGCACGGTGTTCAACAAAAGCGTGCTCAACCACGGCATCGCCGTAAATTTGCGCCTGGTGAACAATCCGTGAGGCGCTAACCGTAGCGCGCTGATAAATTTGCAGCACTTTATCGGTATCAGAGGTGAGTCCCTGAGCGGCAATCACCAGACAGTGGGGGAGAACACGCGCCTGGTCGGCGATTCGACAGACGCCGCGAATTTGTGAATGCTTTATTGTGACGTTGTCACTTATCCTGGCACCGTGACTTGCCTGAACGTTATCAAGCCAGGCGTTATCGCTAATTGTCGCCCCGTGGCTTATTACACAGGTGCCGGTCAGGCGGGCGTTGTCGTCAACGCGCGCGCCAGCGAAGACAACGCTGTTGGCATCATAAATCCAGCAGTCGCCGCCCTGGCTTAACGCGGCTTCATCATCGAGCCAGCCGCCTTCGCTACCCGCCTTAACGTCTGAGAAATCAATCAGCGCCACGATTTGCCGCAGAGTTACGCTATGTTTAATCCCGTCTTCTTCAAACTGATACAGGCGGACGTGGTCGCTCAGACGATATTTCTTCATCAGTATTTCTCTTTACCGTTGGTTAACACAAACATAGCAAAAATCTCCGTAGCGCGTTTTATAAGGTTCCTTTAAAATGCAACTTAAAATTAAATTGAAAGTTTAATTAAAATGAATAAAAACGCAGCGAGCGGCCAGGTGCTGAATCTACCGGCTGGCTATTTTGGTATGGTGCTGGGAATTATCGGCATGGGGTTTGCCTGGCGCTATGCCAGCACTCTCTGGCCGGTGAGCATGCTTATTGGCGATGCGCTGGTGGTGCTGGCGACGGGGATCTGGGCGCTATTAATGTTAGCGTTTATTGCACGGGCGATTCGTTTCCCGTGCAGCGTGCTGCAGGAGATGCGTCATCCGGTGGCCAGCAGTTTTGTCAGTTTGCTCCCGGCGACAACGCTGTTGGTGGCAATCGGCTTTGTCCCCTGGTACCGACCGTTATCGCTGGCGTTATTTGCTGCGGGCGCTACGCTGCAGCTTTGCTATGCGGCCTGGCAGAGCGCGGGGCTGTGGCGGGGTAAACATCCGCAAGAGGCAACGACGCCCGGTTTATATCTGCCGACCGTCGCCAACAATTTTATCAGCGCCATGGCCTGCGGTGCGCTGGGGTTTAATGATGCCGGACTGGCGTTTCTCGGCGCTGGCGTCTTTTCCTGGCTCAGCCTGGAGCCGGTTATCCTGCAGCGGCTGCGCAGCAATGGCGAGCTACCGGCGGCGTTGCGGACATCGTTGGGCATCCAACTGGCGCCGGCGCTGGTGGCCTGTAGCGCATGGCTCAGCGTCAACGGCGGTGAAGCCGATACGTTTGCCAAAATGCTGTTTGGTTACGGTCTGCTGCAATTGCTGTTTATGCTGCGCCTGATGCCGTGGTATCTGCAGCAGCCGTTTAATGCTTCATTCTGGAGCTTCTCGTTCGGGATTTCCGCACTGGCGACCACCGGCCTGCATTTGGGGCACGGTCAGCCGCACGGTTTTTTCCATACGCTGGCGATCCCCTTATTTATTTTTAGCAACCTGATTATCGGCCTGCTGCTGCTGCATACCTTTCTGCTGCTGGTGCGAGGTAAACTGTTCATTCGCGTAGACCGTGACACTTTATTGCCAAACAAGGATTAATCATGACGACTCGTGACGAAAACTACTTTACTGAAAAATATGGCCTGACGCGCACCCACTCAGAAGTGGTGTATGCCGCCTCGCTGATGCAGCCGGGGCAGACGCTCGACCTTGGTTGCGGCAATGGACGAAACAGCCTGTATCTGGCAGCGAAAGGTTACAACGTCACGGCGTGGGATAAAAATCCCATGAGTATCGATAATCTGGAGAACATTCGTCAGGCTGAAGGGCTGGAGAACCTGCAGACGGCGATTAAGAACCTGAATACGCTGAGCTTTGATGGCGAGTATGATTTTATTCTTTCTACCGTGGTGATGATGTTCCTGGAAGCCAAAACCATCCCTGGTCTTATCGCCAACATGCAGCGCTGCACGAAGCCTGGCGGCTATAACCTGATTGTTGCCGCCATGGATACCGAAGATTACCCCTGTACCGTGGGCTTCCCGTTCGCCTTCAAACCTGAAGAACTGCGTGACTATTATGCTGGCTGGCAGCTCCTCAAGTACAACGAAGACGTCGGCGAACTGCACCGCACCGACGCCAGCGGCAACCGCATCAAGCTACGCTTCGCCACGATGCTGGCGCGTAAACCGGCTTAATCCGCCGCCAGCAGGCACAGCTGCAGGGCGGTTAGATAGGAGGCCTCAAAGGCGCGCAGCGGCAAAAATTCGAATTTCGAATGGAAATTATGCGCGCCGGTGAAGAAGTTCGGCGTCAGCAGACCCTTTGCCGATAGCGCTGCGCCGTCGGTACCGCCGCGCATCGGCGTGGGTTTTGGCGTTATACCGAGGCTTTCCATCGCGGTGAACATCAGGTCAATAGCCCGGCGGTCTTCGCCAATGGCGTTGCTGATATTGCTGTAAGTATCGCTTATCGTGAATTCAACTCTGGCAGTGGGGTACTGGGCGGCGATTTTCTCTGCCACTTCGCCAATCTGTTGTTTGCGGCGGTTAAAACTGTCCAGATCGAAATCGCGAATGTTGGCCTGCAACCGCGTGCTGTTCTGATCGCCATGAATACCGTTAAACCACACGTAGCCTTCGCGCCCGGCGGTGTGCTCCGGCGTCTGCTGGCGGTCGAAATAGCTCATAAAGTCGGTAGCCATTAACAGCGGGTTGACCAATACGCCTTTGGCGGACATCGGATGTGCCGTGACGCCGGTAAACCGTATCTCCGCAGAGGCGGCGTTGAAGTTTTCATAAACGAGTTCGCCCAGTTCGCAGCAGTCGATGGTCCAGGCAAAATCGACGGCGAAACGCGAGAGATCCAGCGCTTTTGCCCCGCGAAGACCCACTTCTTCGTCCGGGACGAACGCCACGACGATATCGCCATGCTTATGTTCGGCGGTCAGGTTTTCCAGCAGCGTCATGACAACGGTCACCGCCGCTTTGTTATCGGCGCCCAGTACGCTGGTGCCGTCGCTGAAAATAATCTCTTCATCACGATAGGCCAGGATTTCCGGATGCTCGTCAACCCGCAGCCAGATTTGCTGTTCCGAATTAAGACAGAGATCTTCACCAGTAAATCGCAGAATTTGCGGATGAATATCCGGCGACAGCCCGACATCAACGGTATCAATATGCGTGATAAAGCCGATCCGCGGCGCCCCGGGGACGGTGCCTTTTTTTACCGCCGTCACGGTCGCATGCTCGTCGACAACGATATCGTCAAGGCCAAACTGACGTAGCTCGTCGGCTAACGCCTGCGCCATCTGATGTTGTCCGGGCGTCGTGGGTAACGTGGTTGCTCGTGGATCGCTTTGGCTGGTGATAGCCAGATAGCGAAAGAAGCGCTGGGTTAATTGTCTGGTTAAGGGCGAGGCCATAGTGTTTCCTTCTATATACCCGTCATACTTCAAGTTGCATGTGCGTTGGCAATAACTCGGCCCATCCCTGGGCCTCGCCCTTACGGGCGCAGTGAACTGCGTTCAAATTCGTTCCTGACGAATTTGTCCTCACTCACCCCAGTCACTTACTGGAGTAAGCTCCTGGGGATTCGCTGCGTCGCCGCCTTCCTGCAACTCGAATTATTTAGGGTATAGTTATTTTTAAGGTGTTTGCAATCTGGCTTTAGTGTTATCTATGGGCAATAAAACAACAAGCTATTCATTAGTCAAAAAATGAAAAGGGAAACGCATGCAACGCACATTTACTTCAATAGCTCTGACGATAGCGGCATTAGCGGTGAGTTCCGCTGTGAATGCGAAAACACTGGTTTATTGCTCTGAAGGCTCGCCGGAAAACTTTAATCCGCAGCTTTATACTTCCGGGACCAGCGTCGATGCCAGCGCGGTACCGATATATAACCGGCTGGTGGACTTTAAAGTTGGCACCACGGAATTGCAGCCCAGCCTGGCGGAAAGCTGGGAGGTGAGCGACGATGGCAAAGTTTATACTTTCCACTTACGCAAGGGCGTTAAATTCCAAAGTAATAAGTATTTTAAACCGACCCGTGATTTTAATGCCGATGACGTTATTTTTTCCTTTATGCGGCAAAAGGATCCGAATAACCCTTATCATAATGTCTCTAATGGCAACTACTCCAATTTCGAAAGCCTGGAGTTTGGTTCGTTAATTACCGCAATTGATAAACCGGATGAATATACGGTGCGTTTTACCCTCGCGCACCCCGAGGCGCCTTTTGTTGCTGACCTCGGTTGGTATTTTGCTTCAATCCTCTCTGCGGAATATGCTGATGCGATGCTGAAAGCCGGTACCCCGCAGCGTGTTGATATGGATCCCATCGGCACCGGGCCGTTTAAGCTTGCGCAATATCAAAAAGATTCGCGGATTTTGTTTACCGCATTCCCTGATTACTGGCAGGGAAAAGCGAAAATCGATCGTTTAGTATTCAGTATCACGCCTGATGCCTCGGTGCGCTACGCTAAGCTCGAGAAAAATGAGTGTCAGGTCATGCCGTTCCCTAATCCCGCCGATTTACCGCGGATGAAAGATAATCCGCAGATCAATCTGATGAGCAAAGCCGGGCTTAATACCGGTTTCCTCGCCTTCAACACCCAGAAAGCGCCGCTGGATAACGTTAAGGTGCGCCAGGCGTTGGCCATGGCGATCAATAAACCGGCAATTATCGACGCGGTGTTCCACGGTACCGGGACAGTAGCGAAAAACCTGCTGCCGCCTGGCGTCTGGAGTGCCGATGCCGACCTGCAGGACTACAGCTGGGACCTGGAAAAAGCCAAAGCGCTGCTGCGTGAATCCGGCGTGAAGAGCCCCATTACCATCGACCTGTGGGCGATGCCGGTTCAGCGTCCTTATAACCCAAATGCGAAACGAATGGCGGAAATGATCCAGGCCGACTGGGCTAAAATCGGCGTGCAGACCAAAATCACCACCTATGAATGGGGCGAATACCTTAAACGGGTGAAAGACGGCGAGCATCAGGCGGCGTTGATGGGCTGGACTACCGCGACCGGCGACCCGGATAACTTCTTTGGCCCATTATTTACCTGTCAGTCGGCCAACGGTGGTTCTAATTCGGCGAAATGGTGCTACGCGCCGTTTGATAAAATTATCGCCGAAGCCAAAACCATCACCGACAGGCCGCAACGAGAAGCCTTGTATAAACAGGCGCAGCAGATGATGCACGATCAAATGCCGGCCGTGATGATTGCGCACTCAACTATTTTTGAGCCGGTTAATAAATCGGTGATTGGGTATGAAATCGACCCTTTTGGTAAACATATTTTTTATCAAGTGGACGTAAAATAAACATCGTAAATAAATCCGCCGCGTTGGCGGATTTATTTTTTGCAAGGAGTTGACGGACCACCTTTTTTGTCACAAAACTTAGCGTGGGAATTTGTTATAAATCTTGCCGACAAACTGCATTTACAGGGATCATCCATGCGTACAAAAATGTTATTTAAAGTAGCCGCTCTGGCCGGGCTACTGGCATTAACCGGTTGTGCATCTAAACTGGCGCAACCGGATCAGTATTCCGGGTTCTTAAAAGATTACTCTAAGTTAAAAGAGACTACCTCGGCTTCCGGCAAACCAGAGCTGCGCTGGATCTCCCCGGACTACAATCCGAACAACTATGACAATGTTGTTTATCGTCCAATCACCTACTACCCGGTGCCGAAACCAACGACTCAGGTAGGGGAGAAAGCGCTGCAGGACATCCTCAATTACACCAACAAGCAGATGAAACAGGCCATCAGCGAACGTAAACCGTTGGCGACCACGGCTGGCCCTCGCAGCCTGATTTTCCGCGGCGCCATCACCGGTGTTGATACCAGTAAAGAAGGGCTGCAGTTCTATGAAGTGATCCCGGTAGCGATGATTGTCGCGGGTACCCAGGCGGCAACCGGCCATCGCACGATGGACACGAATCTCTACTTCGAAGGCGAACTGATCGACGCGAAGACTAATAAGCCGGTTATTAAGGTTGTGCGTAAGGGCGAAGGTAAAACGCTGTCTAATGAGAGCACGCCGCTAACCGCTGATACGTTGAAGCAGGTGATTGATGACATGGCGATCGACGCGGTGAAATTCGACCCGTCACAGAAGTAATTGATGCGTTAAGCCCGTCTGGCGCGATGCCTGACGGGCTTATTATCAGGCCAGCCGGCGGCGCATAAATAGCTGCTCGGGGCGGGCGAACATCACCAGATTTCCTACCAGTATTAACGCAAGACCTATCACCGCGTTGCTATGCCAGATGTAACCTTCATAGAAGGTGGAGATAGTTAATGCCACCAGCGGGAAAAGCAGCGTGCTATAGGCCGCTTTACTGGCGCCGATACGTCCTACCAGGGTGAAATAAGCGCCGAAGGCGATCACCGAACCGAACAACGCCAGATACAGCAGGGCGCCCATATAACTCCAGGTCCACTGTGGCATAAAGTTATCGCCGCGCAGCAGCGCGATCGCGCCCATCACCAGCGTGCCGTAAAACATGGCCCAGCTATTGGTGGTCAATGTCTCAAGCCCGCGGCGCTGGTGGCGAATACTCAGCATATTGCCCAATGAAAAACCGTACGTTCCCAGGGCGCTCAGGCCGATTCCCCACAGTAGCGACGCGTTCAGACCATTGGCGAGGAGATCGTCCCAGAAGAGGGTGACGATTCCGGCGAGCCCCAGCGCCGCCGCCAGCCAAAAGCGCCCCGGCGGCTGCTGGCGGAAGAAAATAAAACTGTTGATCGCGTTAAATAATACCGCCATCGAAAAGATCACCGACTCAAGGCCGGTATTGATATGCGCCGCGGCGGTATAAAAACACCAGAAGTTAAAGCAAAAGACGCAGCAGCCTTGCAGCATGCAAAACAGATGATCGCGCATTGCCAGCGGGCGCAGACGGCGGGTAATCAGCAAAATTGTCAGCATGGTGACGCTGGCGACGGCAAAACGCCAGAAAATTGACACCGGCGCGGCAACGGGCCCCTGTTGTAAAAAGATAGCAATCCATGTGGTACCCCAGATAACCACCACCAGCCCGTAGAGTAATGCGTTCAAAATGTCTCTCCTGTTAATATGCCTGGCGTGAGTGTGCGGTTTTTCCGGGCAAAGCGCTGTCACCTTTTTGTTGCCGACTTGCAAAATCTTGCGCTTATTTTTCACAAGCTCATGGTCAATGCTGGTAAGCGGAGAGGACAATTTATAGACTAGAGGTCTGCGGATTAAAAACGATGTGAAGGCTATGGCATACGGGACGTTCGAAACATTACAACAACAAAATGCGGTGCTGCGGGGGACCGTAGAACTCAATTCCGGGATCCAGCTTGCCGCGTGGTACAACGACCTCGATCGAATCACGGTGCGCAGCGACCACCACACGTTGAGCCTGTATGTCGCCGATGGTTACGAAAGCTACCAAAAAACGCCCTACGGCTGGAAGAACGGCGGCGGGCCGGATCGTTTTTGTCTGATGCCGAAGGGCGATGAAAGCACCTGGGATATTCGCGGCGATCTTTCGTTCGTTCATCTCTATTGCACCGATGAACACCTGCGCCGCGTCGGCGAGCAAATTTGGGATCGCAGTCCTGCTTCTTTCACCTTGCAGGAAAAGACCTTTGCCAGCGATGACAAAATTACGGCGGTCTATCGTCAGTTTCTGCTCGACAACGACTGGCGCCAGCAGGCTAATCAACTGCTGTTAAGCTCGGCCAGTACGCTGCTGTTGACGCATCTGATCCAAAACTATTCGAACGTCCAGTGGCGGTTGCCGACCGTTACCGGCGGCCTGGCGCCGCATCTGTTGCGTAATCTGTTGGCGTGGATTGAGGAGCACCTCGAGCAGCCGCTAACGCTCGCCGATCTGGCCGCCCAGGCGTCGCTTAGCGAATACCATTTTGCACGGATGTTCCGCCAGTCAATGAATATGGCGCCGCACCAGTATGTGATGCAGCGGCGGATGCTCAAGGCGCAACATCTGATTTGCCATACTCAGCAGCCGTTGACCGAGATAGCGTTAGCCTGTGGCTTTAGCTCCGCCAGCCATTTTAGTCATCGGGTAAAAAGCGCCACGGGTCTTACGCCAAGCCAGCTACGCGCGGCGCAGCGCGGTTAATAGCGCATAGCTGATACCGCCGAGGACCAGCCCCCAAAAGGCCGAGCCGACTCCTGCAAGGGTAACGCCGCTGGCGGTGACCAAAAATGTTACGACTGCGGCATCGCGTTCGCTCTCATGCCCCAGCGCCTGATAGAGACTGCCGCTAATGGTTCCCAACAATGCCAGCCCCGCCAGCATCTGGATCCACACCGGCGGCAGCGCCGCCATTAGCGCGGTTATCGAACCGCCAAATAGACCCGCTAACAGATAAAAAAAACCGGCCGCCGCTGCGGCGAGCCAGCGCTTATCCGCATCCGGATGCGCATCCGGACTTTGACAGATCGCGGCGGTAATGGCGGCGATGCATACGGAATAGACGCCAAATGGTGAAAATAGCAGCGCCAGCGCGCCGGTAAATACGATAAGCGGCGAGACCGGAACCCGATAGCCTGATGCCTGAATAGTCGCCAGCCCCGGGGCATTCTGCGAAGCCATGGTGACAAGAAAAAACGGTACACCGACGCTGAGTAACAGCGAAGGAGTGAACTGCGGGGTAATCCACTGCGGAGCAACAAAAACCATATCGTTTGCCACTGGTGACAGCGCGCCGGTTAGCAGGGCGATGACCCCACCTGCCGCTAATGCCGCGACCACCGCAAAACGTGGATAAAGCGCTTTGCATAACAGCCAGGCGGCGAACATCCCGCCGCATAGCAGGAGATTATCCTGCAAACTGCCAAATGCCTGCAGACCAAAGCGTAGCAGGATCCCCGCCAGCATTGCCGCCGCCAGCGAATGCGGAATGATTTTCATGAGGCGGGCAAACAGTCCCGTCACGCCACATAGCAGGATCAGCGCGTTGGCGAAAACAAATATTCCCACCGCCTGTGCCAGCGTCGCTCCCTGTAATCCACTGACCAGTAAAGCCGCGCCTGGGGTTGACCATGCGGTGAGGATGGGGACTTTCCGCCATAACGTTAATACCAGCGTGCTGACGCCCATCGCCAGGCCAAGGGCGGTCATCCAACCGGCTATTTGCCCGGCGTCGGCGCCAGCGGCGGCGGCCGCTTGCCAAATGATGGCGGCGGAGCTGGCGTAGCCTACCAGCACGGCGACAAATCCCGCGAGCAGCGTGGGGATGGGAAGGGTAAAGGAGCGCATGAACACCTCTTGTGCGTTATAACATACGACGAAGGTAGCATTGTGCGTTATAGCGTACAACTGGTAATATCAAGAAAATGACGAGGAGCACCAATGAATATTGCCCAACATCTGGCATTGACGCTGAAAAGCCTGCGTCAGCAGCGCGGCTGGAGTTTGTCGCGGCTGGCGGAAGAAACCGGAGTATCAAAGGCGATGCTCGGGCAAATCGAACGTAATGAATCGAGCCCAACGGTTGCGACATTGTGGAAGATAGCCACCGGCCTCAATGTGGCGTTTTCGACTTTTATTGTCGCTGATGAGTCCGCAGCGCCCGCCGCCTTCGACCCGCAGCAGCAGGCGATGGTGGTGACGCCCATCTTCCCATGGGATCCCGAACTGCGTTTTGACCATTTTTCGATTACCCTCGCCCCCGGCGCGCTGAGCGAATCGACGCCGCATGAGACCGGCGTCATTGAACATGTGGTGGTCATTAGCGGTACGCTGGATTTATGTCTGCAGGGGCAGTGGCATTCATTGCAGGCGGGAGAAGGGCGGCGCTTTGCCGGCGACCTGACGCACGCTTACCGCAATAGCGGCGCGCAGACGGCGCACTTTCATTCGCTGATTCATTATCCAAAAGAAAAAGCCGCGGACTAATCCGCGGCCAATCAAGATGACTGAGACTAAAATTCACAACGTGACGAGGAAAATCCGGAATACGCAGCCACTGTAACCTTGCCGGGTTTTCATGAGAAATAGCTTTTTCTTCAATGCTTTGCCGATTTCTGCAAATTCGCTGTGCGGGCGCGGCGGAAAATGTTTTCGTCTGCGCTCAGTTCTGACTACAATAGCCGCCATTTCGACCCCCTATAACGGATAACGACGAGCGTATGCGCCTGCAAAACCATCATCTTGAACTTCTTAGTCCCGCCCGCGATGCCGGGATCGCCCGTGAAGCGATTTTACACGGCGCCGATGCGGTCTATATCGGCGGGCCGGGCTTCGGCGCGCGGCATAATGCCAGTAATAGCCTGAGCGATATCGCCAACCTGGTGCCGTTTGCGCATCGCTTTGGCGCTAAGGTGTTTGTGACGCTGAATACCATTCTTCATGATGATGAACTGGAACCCGCGCAACGTCTGATTACCGATCTGTACGAGACCGGCGTCGATGCGCTGATCGTGCAGGATATGGGGATAATGGAGCTGGATCTGCCGCCAATCGAGCTGCATGCGAGCACCCAGTGCGATATTCGCAGCGTCGAGAAGGCGAAGTTTCTCTCTGATGCAGGCTTCAGCCAGATTGTTCTGGCTCGCGAACTCAACCTCGATCAAATTAAAGCGATCTACGACAATACCGACGCGACTATCGAGTTCTTTATTCACGGCGCCCTGTGCGTTGCCTATTCCGGCCAGTGCTATATTTCTCACGCGCAAACCGGACGTAGCGCCAACCGCGGCGACTGCTCTCAGGCTTGCCGCCTGCCTTACACCCTGAAAGACGATCAGGGGCGCGTCGTGGCTTATGAAAAACATTTATTGTCGATGAAAGATAACGATCAAACTGCCAACCTGGCGGCTTTGATCGACGCCGGCGTGCGCTCCTTTAAGATTGAAGGGCGCTATAAAGATATGAGTTATGTGAAAAATATCACCGCTCACTATCGTCAGATGCTGGATCGTATTATTGAAGACCGCGGCGATCTCGCGCGTTCTTCCGCCGGGCGCACCGAGCACTTTTTCGTACCGTCTACCGATAAAACGTTCCATCGCGGCAGCACCGACTATTTTGTTAACGCGCGTAAGGGCGATATCGGCGCCTTTGATTCGCCGAAATTTATCGGTCTGCCGGTAGGCGAAGTATTAAAAGTCGGAAAAGATTATCTCGATGTCGAAGTGACCGACGCGTTGACTAACGGCGATGGTCTGAATGTCATGATCAAACGTGAAGTTGTCGGCTTCCGTGCCAATACGGTGGAGAAAACGGGGGAAAACCGTTATCGCGTCTGGCCAAACGAGATGCCGGCAGACCTGCATAAAGTACGTCCGCATGAGGCGCTTAATCGTAACCTCGACCATAACTGGCAGCAGGCGCTACTGAAAACTTCCAGCGAGCGTCGCATTGCGGTTGATATCGCGCTGAGCGGCTGGCAGGAACAATTGGTGCTGACCATGACCTGTGAAGACGGCGTCAGCGTCACGCATACGCTGGATGGCGAATTTGCCGAAGCGACCCAGGCGGAAAAAGCGCTGGCTAATCTGCGTGATGGCGTGGCGAAGCTCGGGCAGACTATTTACTACCCGCGTGATGTGCAGATTAATCTGCCGGCGCTGTTTGTACCGAACAGTATGCTCAACCAACTTCGCCGCGAAACGGTAGAGATGCTCGATCAGGCGCGCCTCGATGCCTGGCAGCGCGGTACGCGTAAACCGGTCTCCGTACCTCCGCCGGTGTATCCGGAAACGCATTTGTCGTTCCTGGCGAACGTTTATAACCACAAAGCGCGCGCTTTTTATCAGCGTTACGGCGTACAGCTGATTGATGCGGCGTATGAAGCTCATGAAGAGAAGGGCGACGTACCGGTGATGATCACCAAGCACTGCCTGCGTTTTGCCTTCAACCTATGTCCGAAGCAGGCTAAAGGCTCGATTAAAAGCTGGAAGGCGACGCCGATGCAGCTGATCCACGGTGATGAAGTCCTGACGCTGAAATTTGATTGTCGCCCGTGCGAAATGCACGTGGTGGGTAAAATCAAAAATCATATCCTCAAGATGCCGCATCCGGGCAGCATCGTCGCCTCCGTTAGCCCGGACGAGCTGATGAAAACGTTGCCCAAGCGTAAAGGCGCGTAAGGGCCGTTCTCACAGCGGGCCGTTATGCGCCTTTGCTTTGCGCGCATACTGCCGGTGATGATGCTCGCGCAGCGAACTGGCGGTCTCCTCAGCCTGACTGCGTAGCTCATCGCAATCAGCATCGTGCAGTAACTGCTGTTCGAGGCTTTGCACCGGGAAATATTCATGCCCCTGACGCTGGGCTAACACATGGCCGGACAATAACCCGCACATCAACACAACCGCTGTCAAAAATTTTCGCCACATATCATTTTCCATATCAATAGATAACGCATGAGTAATATGGTTGATTTAATATCGGCTTTTTTGCCTGGTTATCAAAGAAGCGCAAGGCTTTGTCAGGCGCGGCTGAAGAATGATGAAAAAAAAGCCTGACGCGTCAAGCGCCAGGCTAAGAAACAGTTTCTTTTCTCAGGCGCGAAGCCCGGCGGCGTTCATCAGCAGGCGGAAAATCATGCTGACGGCGCCCAGCGCCAGCACGCTAGCCCCCCATATGGCCACCAGCCATAGCAAACGTTTTATCCATGATCTCTCCATCAGTGATATCCCTCGCCAGGTTGAACTTTGCCGCGGAATACGTAGTAGCTCCAGAAGGTATAACCAAGAATGACGGGAATAATCAGTAGCGCGCCAACCAGCATAAAGCCCTGGCTTTGCGGCGGCGCCGCGGCCTGCCACAACGTAATCCCCGGCGGGATAATATTCGGCCAAATGCTGATCCCAAGCCCGCTAAAGCCAAGAAAGACTAATCCCAGCGTCAATATAAACGGCAGGACGTGAGCGTCGCGTTTCCCAAGCGTGCGCCATAACAAGGCGCTGATGGCGATAACCAGTAGCGGCACCGGCAGCAGGTAAAACAGGTTCGGCAGGCTAAACCAGCGCTCGGCGATAGCCGGCAGAGAGAGCGGCGTCCACAGACTAATCGCGGCTATCGCCACCAGTAAGGCCAGCAGAAGAAAGCGTGAAATTCTGCGCATGGTATTCTGCAACGGATTCTCGCTTTTCATCACCAACCAACTGGCGCCCAACAACGCGTAAGCAACGGTGAGGCCGAGGCCGCAGAAAAGGGTAAATGGCGTGAACCAATCCCACATTCCGCCGCTAAAGCTGCGACCGCTGACCGGAAAACCATGAATGACCGCGCCAACGACCATGCCCTGGGTGAATGTCGCCAGTAGCGATCCGCCAAGAAAAGCTTTATCCCAGAAAGGACGGTGCGTAGGGGTAGCTTTGAAGCGAAACTCGAAGGCCACGCCGCGAAAAATAAGGCCGATCAGCATCAGGGTTAAGGGTACCGACAGCGCGTCGATAATCACCGCATAGGCCAACGGGAAGGCACCGAAAAGACCTGCGCCGCCAAGCACCAGCCAGGTTTCATTGCCATCCCATACCGGGGCGACGCTGTTGACCATCACGTCGCGCTCTTCATCGCCGCGTACGGTAACAAACAGAATCCCAATCCCTAAGTCGAAACCGTCCATGACGATGTACATCAGCGTGGCGAACACGATGATAACAAACCAAATAACCGATAAATCAATACCCATTAGCGGGACTCCTTATGCTGAAAACCATCCATAACGGCAGAAAGCGGACGTGCGGGCGTACCTGTTGGCGCCGGTGTCTGCTCCTGCGGTCCTTTGCGGATCAGGCGCAGCATGTAGCTATAACCGACGCCGAACACCGAACTGTAGACGGCAATAAAGGCTAGCAGGCTAATGGTCATATGCAGATCGCCGTGAGCTGATACGGCCTCGGAGGTGCGCTGTACGCCGTAGACGACCCATGGCTGGCGCCCAACTTCGGTTGTCACCCAGCCGGCCAGGATAGCAATCAGTCCGGAAGGCCCCATCCATAACGCGAAGCGCAGGAAAGGTTTTGAGGTATACAGACGCTGGCGATAGCGCAGCCACAGCGCAATGGCGCCAAGCAATATCATCAGCATTCCCAGACCGGCCATCAGACGAAATGACCAGAAGACAATGGTTGAGTTAGGGCGATCTTGCGGGGCGAATTCCTTCAGCGCCGGTACCTGCTTATCGAGGCTATGGGTAAGAATCAGACTGCCGAGGGCGGGGATCTCCAACCCGTAGCGGGTGCGCTCTTGTTGCATGTCCGGCCAGCCGAACAGCAGCAGCGGCGTCGGTTCGCCGGGCGGATTTTCCCAGTGGCCTTCGATGGCGGCAATCTTCGCCGGTTGGTGTTTCAGGGTATTAAGCCCATGCATATCGCCGATTAATGCCTGGATGGGGGCGACAATCAGCGTCATCCATAGCGCCATTGAGAACATGGCGCGGATGGCATGGGTTTGGTTGCCGCGCAGCAAATGCCATGCGGCGGATGCGCCCACGAATAACGCGCTGCTAAGAAACGCAGCAACGGACATATGGAATAAGCGGTAAGGGAAAGAAGGGTTAAAGATAACGGCGAACCAGTCTACGGGTACGACCTGGCCGTTAACAATTTCAAAACCTTGCGGTGTTTGCATCCAGCTATTTGAGGCCAGGATCCAGAACGTGGAAATAATGGTGCCCAGCGCCACCATACAGGTGGCGAAAAAATGCAGGCCGGGGCCGACACGGTTCCAGCCAAATAACATCACGCCAAGGAAACCGGCCTCCAGGAAGAACGCGGTAAGGACTTCATACGTTAGCAATGGGCCGGTAATGCTGCCGGCGAACTGAGAAAAACCGCTCCAGTTTGTGCCGAACTGGTAGGCCATAACCAGCCCTGAGACCACTCCCATACCAAAGTTGACGGCAAAGATTTTCGACCAGAAATGATACAGCGAGCGCCAGACAGGATTTTTTGTTTTTAACCACAATCCCTCAAGTACCGCCAGGTAACTGGCAAGACCGATGGTGATTGCTGGAAAGATGATATGAAATGAGACGGTAAAGGCGAATTGGATCCGCGCCAGATGAAATGCATCAAGACCGAACATGCAAGGCTCCACAACAAAATTGATTCTGCGCAATTTTAGAGGGGGGAGAGGCGTGATAGCAGACGCAGAAAAGCGCTTTTTTATGATAACAGTTGCGGATTGTTATTCTTTCTCTTGATGTTTCATATTTGTGAAGTTAATTTTCATGTCATCATAAATAATCAATTTCGTATTGTGAATTTATATCAGTTATACTTCACACTTTTATTTACGATTTTCCTTATGACTTGCGCTGTTTTTTGTTAATTATTCTGCTAGCCTGTGATGGCGTTATGTTTTGCCGTCAAGTTTACCTCTTAAATATCCGTATTCATTATGTGAATTTGATATCCATTATTTTTTAATATATTAATTGATAAAGAAAGGGAGAGGGTTTGTCAAAGAAAGGCCTGCGAAGTTTACTTATCTCATTGTTGATAATGAGCATTTTTTGGCTTGCCGTGGGCGGCGGAGTCTATCTGCTTATTTGAGCTACTAGTATCCCGGCATGAAATTACTTCATTTTTAGATGCGTGATGAATTTATCGGTCGGGCTGATTTAATCGCTGATTCACAACATGAGAAATAAAGCGTATCTATGTTCAAACGATTAGAGTTGGCATCGATACGTCGTGCGCATCATTCATATTTTTTCTAACTTGCGGACTTGCCTGATACTTTATTGCTATCCTCAAATGCGAATAATTCATCATTGATAATACAATTTCATGTTCTTTCAGCGGCAAGATCACCACTTGCCGTGCTATGAGATACTCGCTCAGTGGCATCTGTCAGGTATATCAGTTTTTAAAACCTGCCATTTTTGACCATCTGTTATAAGATAAGGCATCCCGTTGATGGAATGGATGCGGTAATGAAAAAGTATCAGCAGCTTGCGCGACAGTTAACTGAACAGATCGCGCTTGGCGTTTGGCAACCAGGCGATCGGCTGCCCTCCTTACGCGAACAGGTTGTCAGCAGCGGAATGAGTTTTATGACCGTCAGCCATGCCTACCAGTTACTGGAAAGCCAGGGACGGATTATCGCTCGTCCACAATCCGGTTATTATGTGGCGCCGCAGCCGGTGAAGCAGCGCCAGCCTGAGCCTCCCGCGCAAGTGACGCGCAATGAGTCGGTTGATATCAATACCTATATTTTCGACGTCCTGCAGGCGAGCCGCCAGGCATCGATGCTGCCTTTTGCTTCCGCTTTTCCCGACCCGCGTCTGTTTCCCTTGCAGCAGCTAAATCGTTCTCTGGCTCAAGTGAGTAAAACCGCCACCGCCATGAGCGTGATCGAGAATCTGCCGCCGGGTAACGATGAGCTTCGTCATGCTATTGCCCGGCGTTATGCGTTGCAGGGAATGAACGTATCGCCGGATGAGATAGTCATTACCGCCGGTGCGCTGGAGGCGTTGAACCTCAGCCTGCAGGCGGTAACTGAGCCCGGCGATTGGGTCGTCGTCGAAAATCCATGCTTTTACGGCGCGCTGCAGGCGCTCGAACGGTTGCGACTTAAGGCGCTATCGGTGACCAGCGATGTGAAAGAGGGGATCGATTTAGCGGCGCTGGAACAGGCATTGCAGAGCTACCCGGTCAAAGCCTGCTGGCTGATGACCAATAGCCAGAACCCGCTCGGATTTACGCTGACGGCAGACAAAAAGGCGCAACTGGTGGCGCTATTGACACGCTACAACGTCATGTTGATTGAAGATGACGTTTACAGTGAGTTGTACTTTGGTCGGGAAAAACCGCTACCCGCAAAGTACTGGGATCGTGATGAGATGACGCTACACTGTAGCTCATTTTCAAAATGCCTTGTCCCGGGATTTCGTATCGGCTGGGTTGCCGCTGGCAGGCATGCCCGCCGTATTCAGCAGTTACAGCTGATGAGTACGCTATCTACCAGTTCGCCGATGCAGTTGGCGCTGGTCGATTATCTCTCGACCAAACGTTACGACGCGCATTTACGCCGGTTGCGAAGACAGCTTGCCGAGCGGAAACAGCTGGCCTGGCAAGCGCTACTGCGTTTTTTACCCGCCGAGGTCAAAATTCATCATAGCGACAGCGGTTATTTCCTGTGGCTGGAGCTGCCCGCTGGCGTCGATGCTGGCGAACTCAGCGCTCTGGCGTTACGGGATAACATCAGTATTGCGCCGGGTAAAATGTTTTCTACCACCGCTAACTGGACCTCATTTTTCCGTTTTAATACCGCCTGGGGCTGGGGAGAAAAAGAAGAGCAGGGAGTCAAACGGCTCGGCGAACTTATACGTCAACTTTTGTCTTAGCTTATTCATCGCTTTTTTTAATTGCCGGTTTTTATTATTCAGGCAATTTATCCACTTCATTCTTGTATTCATTAATCAGTTTAAAATATCCACCAGCACCGGGTCGTCATAGGGAATATGCATACTCATCCCCCTGCCATAACTCCTTGTCTATAATCCATATTATCGAATCGTGGTGGCGATTTTTGCGGAATGCGCACCTGGTCACAACCTGAGGAAATTTCCCCAGAGCCCCGCAGGCCGCCGTCTACCCTTATTAAGGGAGATATTTTTACGGCACGGCTGCCGCTACTTTTATTCTGACAGGAGTAAGTTCAAATGAGCAAAAAATTTGCCCGTGGCAGCCTGTGCGCGCTGAGTATGGTTGTGCTGACAGCGCAAGCCGCTGAACCGCCGTCTTCGCTGGATAAAGGAGAAGGGCGGCTCGATATTATTGCCTGGCCGGGTTATATCGAACGCGGTCAGACGGATAAGAATTATGACTGGGTAAGCCAATTCGAAAAAGAGAGCGGCTGCCAGGTTAATGTGAAGACTGCCGCCACTTCAGACGAAATGGTCAGCCTGATGGCGAAGGGCGGTTACGACCTGGTGACCGCCTCCGGCGACGCCTCGTTGCGCCTTATCATGGGCAAGCGTGTACAGGCGATTAATACCGCGCTGATCCCAAACTGGAAAACGCTTGACCCGCGAGTTGCCAAAGGCGCGTGGTTTAACGTCGGCGATAAAGTGTACGGCACGCCCTATCAATGGGGGCCGAACCTGCTGATGTACAACACTAAAACCTTCCCGACGCCGCCTGATAGCTGGAAAGTGGTTTTCGTCAAACAAGATCTACCGGACGGAAAAAGCAACCAGGGGCGAGTTCAGGCCTATGATGGTCCGATTTATATCGCTGATGCTGCGCTATTTGTCAAAGCAACGCAGCCGCAGTTAGGAATTAACGATCCCTATGAACTCACCGAAGCGCAGTATCAGGCGGTGTTGAAGGTGCTGCAGGATCAGCATCCGCTGGTTCACCGTTACTGGCACGATGCAACCGTTCAGATGAGCGACTTTAAAAACGAAGGCGTGGTTGCCTCGGGCTCCTGGCCGTATCAGGCCAATGGTCTGAAAGGTGAAGGTCAGCCCATCGCTACCGTCTTCCCAAAAGAAGGCGTGACCGGCTGGTCCGATACGACGATGTTGCATAGTGAGGCAAAGCATCCGGTATGCGCTTATAAGTGGATGAACTGGTCGCTGACGCCGAAAGTACAGGGCGATGTCGCCGCCTGGTTTGGATCGCTGCCCGTGGTGCCGCAGGGCTGTAAAGCCAGTACGCTATTGGGAGACAAAGGCTGTGAAACCAACGGTTACAACCAATTCGACAAGATTGCGTTCTGGAAAACGCCGATTGCCGAAGGCGGAAAGTATGTTCCTTATAGCCGTTGGACCCAGGACTATATCGCGATTATGGGTGGCCGCTAAGCGCCTGGAGACTGAACATGACGTACGCGGTAGAGTTTGATGACGTTTCGCGTTTGTATGGTGACGTACGCGCGGTGGATGGCGTGAGTATCGCCATTCGCGATGGCGAGTTTTTTTCCATGCTGGGGCCGTCAGGCTCCGGCAAAACCACCTGCCTGCGCTTAATCGCGGGCTTCGAACAGCTATCCGGCGGTTCGATTCGTATTTTTGGTCAGCAGGCCAGCGAATTACCGCCCTGGCAGCGTGACGTCAATACGGTTTTTCAGGATTACGCGCTATTTCCGCATATGTCGATCATCGACAACGTCGCCTATGGGCTGATGGTGAAAGGCGTGGGCAAAAAAGAACGTCAGCTTCGCGCCCAGGAAGCCTTAGAAAAAGTGGCGCTTGGGTTTGTGCACGCTCGCAAGCCTTCGCAGCTATCCGGCGGTCAACGGCAACGGGTCGCCATTGCCCGCGCGCTGGTCAACCAACCTCGTGTGCTGTTATTAGATGAACCGCTTGGCGCGCTGGATTTAAAACTGCGCGAACAGATGCAGGTAGAGCTAAAAAAACTTCAGCAGTCGCTGGGTATTACTTTCATTTTTGTTACTCACGATCAGGGTGAGGCGCTGTCGATGTCCGATCGCGTGGCGGTGTTTAACAATGGCCGTATTGAGCAGGTCGATTCGCCGCACTCGCTCTATTTACAGCCTAAAACCGCCTTTGTCGCCGGATTTGTCGGCACCGCGAACGTTTTTACCCCAGAAGTTTCGCAGCGCCTATGCGGGGTGGCTGGCGCGTGGTCACTCCGTCCTGAACATATTCGACTGAATGGCGGCGGTGATATTCAGGTTCAGGGGACCGTGCAGGCGGTGCAGTTTCAGGGGGCATCAACGCGTATTGAACTGAAACTTGCAGCGGGCGAAAAGCTGCTAGTCAGCCAGGCCAACGTTGATGGCGGGGCGGCGTTGAGCGCGCCGCGGTTGGGGCAACAGGTATTGGCCGGCTGGTCGCGTTCGGCGATGGTCTCCCTGGAAAGCGGAGGCTGAGATGACGATGGCGCTTGTACAACCAACGACCGGGAGGATGTCAGGGCTGTTCTGGCGAAAACCGTCATTGGGCCTGTTTTTACTGCTGCTGGGCCCGTTGATGTGGTTTGGGATTGTCTATCTGGGATCGCTCCTGACGCTGTTGTGGCAAAGCTTCTATACCTTTGATGACTTTACGATGTCGGTCACCACGGATTTGACGCTCGCTAACCTGAAGGCGCTGTTTAATCCCGCCAACTACGACATCATTGTCCGTACCCTGGTGATGGCCATCTGCGTGACTATTGCCAGCGCAATCCTGGCGTTGCCGATGGCGTGGTATATGGCGCGTTATACCCGCGGCAAGATGAAAGCCTTCTTTTATATCGCGGTGATGTTGCCGATGTGGGCCAGCTATATCGTTAAGGCGTACGCCTGGACGCTATTGCTGGCGAAAGATGGCGTGGCACAATGGTTTCTCGGCCACCTTGGTCTGGAGAGCGTGTTAAATATGGTATTGACCATCCCGGCGGTCGGCGGCAATACCTTATCGACCTCCGGGCTCGGGCGATTCATGGTGTTCGTCTATATCTGGCTGCCGTTCATGATCCTGCCGGTACAGGCGGCGCTGGAACGCCTGCCGCCGTCGCTGCTGCAGGCCTCCGCCGATTTAGGCGCTCGACCGCAACAAACCTTCCGCTACGTGGTACTGCCTTTAGCCATACCGGGTATCGCGGCAGGTTCTATCTTTACCTTTTCCCTCACCCTTGGCGATTTTATTGTGCCGCAACTGGTGGGACCGCCCGGTTTCTTTATCGGCAACATGGTTTATTCGCAGCAAGGCGCGATTGGCAATATGCCGATGGCGGCGGCGTTCACGTTGGTGCCGATTGTTCTTATTGCACTGTATCTGGCGTTTGTTAAGCGCCTGGGAGCGTTTGATGCACTCTGAACGCGCACCGTTGTTTCTCAAAATCGCTACCTGGGGCGGAGTGGTATTTCTCCATTTTCCACTGCTGATTATCGCCTTGTACGCCTTTAATACAGAGGATGCCGCTTTCAGCTTCCCGCCGAAAGGGCTGACGCTCCGCTGGTTCAGCGAGGCTGCCGCTCGCGCAGATATCATTGAATCAGTGACGTTGTCACTTAAAATCGCCGCTTTATCCACGGGGATTGCGCTGGTGTTGGGCACTCTCGCTGCCGGCGCGCTGTGGCGGAGTTCGTTTTTTGGTAAGAATGCCGTGTCGCTGCTGTTGCTATTACCTATTGCACTTCCCGGCATCATTACCGGCCTGGCGCTGCTGACGGCATTTAAAGCCGTCAATCTTGAGCCTGGCTTGCTAACCATCGTGGTGGGTCACGCGACCTTCTGCGTGGTGGTGGTGTTTAACAACGTCATTGCCCGATTTCGCCGGACATCATGGAGTCTGGTGGAAGCATCGATGGATCTTGGCGCTACAGGCTGGCAAACCTTCCGTTACGTGGTGCTGCCCAATTTGGGTTCGGCACTGCTGGCGGGCGGGATGCTGGCATTCGCTCTGTCCTTTGATGAAATTATCGTCACTACCTTTACCGCCGGACATGAGCGGACGTTACCGTTGTGGTTGTTAAATCAACTGGGGCGCCCGCGCGATGTACCGGTCACCAACGTGGTCGCGCTGTTGGTGATGTTAGTGACGACTGTACCCATCCTGGGGGCCTGGTGGCTAACCCGTGACGGTGAGAATAACGCCGAAAGCGGAAAATAATACACTTTACAGGATCATGCTATGCAACATAACCTTTTGATAAACGGTCAATTAGTGGCGGGGGAAGGCGAGGTGCTGCCGGTATTCAATCCTGCCAATGGCGAAACGATTATTGAGATTGCGGAGGCGACCGAGGCGCAGGTTGATGCCGCCGTCAATGCTGCAGATCGTGCGTTTGTCAGCTGGAGCCAGACAACGCCGAAAACCCGCGCCGAATGTTTGCTGAAAATGGCGGATGTGATTACTGAACATGCAGAAACGCTCGCCAAACTGGAGTCTTTAAACTGCGGTAAACCGCTACATTGCGTTATCAATGATGAAATGCCGGCGATTGCCGATGTATTTCGCTTCTTCGCCGGCGCCGCGCGTTGCCTGCCGGGAATGGCTGCTGGGGAGTACCTTGAGGGGCATACCTCAATGATCCGCCGCGACCCGGTGGGGGTGGTGGCCTCGATTGCGCCGTGGAACTATCCGCTAATGATGGCGGCGTGGAAGCTGGCGCCCGCGCTGGCGGCCGGTAACTGCGTGGTGATTAAACCTTCAGAAATCACCCCACTGACGGCCTTGAAGCTGGCGGAACTTGCAAAAGACATTTTCCCGGCCGGCGTTATCAACGTGCTTTTCGGCCGGGGCCCAACTGTTGGCGACCCGCTCACCGGCCATAGTAAAGTGCGTATGGTTTCGTTGACTGGTTCGATTGCCACCGGCGCCCATATTATTGGTCACACGGCGAATTCGATTAAACGCACCCATATGGAGCTGGGCGGTAAAGCGCCGGTCATTGTTTTCGATGATGCCGATATCGATGCCGTCGTCGAGGGCATTCGTACTTTCGGTTTTTATAACGCCGGTCAGGACTGTACTGCCGCTTGCCGTATTTACGCGCAACAAGGCGTCTACGATCGGCTGGTTGAAAAACTAGGCGCGGCCGTGGCCAGCCTGAAAATGGGGCAACCGGACGATCCATCCACGGAACTGGGGCCGGTCAGTTCGCTTGCGCATCTCGAACGGGTGACAGCGGCTGTCAACGCTGCGCGCGCCTTACCGCATATTAAAGTGGTAACCGGCGGCAGCCGCGCGGCGGGGAGTGGTTACTATTTCCAGCCCACGCTGTTGGCTGGCGCACAGCAGGATGACGCTATCGTACAACGCGAAGTTTTTGGCCCGGTAGTTAGCGTGACGCCGTTTAGCGATGAGGAACAAGTATTAACCTGGGCTAATGATTCGCAATATGGGCTTGCCTCCTCGGTGTGGACGCAGGACGTGGGCCGCGCCCATCGCCTGAGCGCGCGTTTGCAGTACGGTTGCACCTGGGTTAATACCCATTTCATGCTGGTTAGCGAAATGCCGCACGGCGGACAGAAGCTATCTGGTTACGGCAAGGACATGTCGATGTATGGCCTGGAGGACTACACGGTGGTTCGTCATGTAATGGTGAAACATTGAATATTAACGTGCCGGCAGCATTACCACGCTAATAGTTGCAATAGCAATAAATGTTAAAAAAGATAAGGGGTAATATGAGAGTATTCTTATACCCCTTCAAGAGCTAAGCCATTGTGAGTGCCGGAGATAAGCGCCGGATGGGGTGTAAACAACTATGCATGCTATTAATTGTTGATCCCTGCAGGATGATGCGGGGATTTTTTTTGCGTATCGACTTTTTATGCCGATTTAATAATCAATGTTTGTCTTTTTTTGATGGCAGGCCCGAGTGGCGGCGCTCACGAATATAAGAGATAAGACTGTAGATTGCGATCACCAATAAGACTAAAGCCATTAGCAGGGCAAGTATTCCTGACATAAGCGACCTCAAAAATAAGTAACAGGAAAAGCAAAAACGTTATAACTAATAGTAATGAACCTATGCGGAAGTTCGTAAGTTTGCAAATAATAATTTCTTTCACTTACCGGAATATAGAGCACAAAATAACACCTGGAAATCTACAGTCCGCATTAACCATAAGGTTGAGCAGTCGATTGCTGATTATCGGCAGTCGCTAATTTAAGAAAATTCTCACCTCATAAAAGCCAAGTATAGTTAGCTATCCATAATCCGGTATGCGGATTGCCAGATCATTTTGTTATTTCCAATGAAATAAATTTCCTCTCGCTAGCAGAAGGGGGACATAACGGATCGCACTTCTCAGAAATGCTCTCCAGGAAGGGAATGATTGTAGCCATAATGTTAAATTCTGGATGAGATCGCCACGGGACAGTTGTTAGCGTGTAGGCGATTTGACTTTTTCGCCTCGCTCATGAGAAAATTTTACATAATTTGTTATTCTGACGTTGAATTGGTTTTGAAAAAGCTAGCATTTATCCTGTTACTCATCGGCGTAAGCGCAATGCTTTACGACAATCTCCCTGCCCAGCGAATTCGCGGCTGTGCAAGCCTGGGGGCAACAGAGGGGGTTTGTGCAGCGGTCGAGTGGGATACCGAAAAGCTTAATTTCTTGCCGTCATATAACCCGGAAAGTCTTAAGACTATTGTAGTGCTTCAACAGAAAGCCGACGGGAAACGCGCGACAATTAAATCATAAAAAAAGCAGCCGTTGAGGCTGCTTTTTTAGGTTTAGTTGCTGAAAAATTACTAAAACCAACCAAAACGAACGGATAACAGGCTAATAAGCGCAAGCGCTGCGCCGACATTAATCAGAATTACGGTTTTGCTGGAAACATCCATAACGCCACCTTTATGAGTAAGCCCCTACATTTATAGTCGGTGGCGTAGAGTTGCGCTATCGGACAACACTGAATCAACCGTTTTTCCATGGTCTTTGCAGTTGCTTGTTTTGTGAAGTATTGATCTCTGACGTACTAAGTGGTGCGGGACAGGATAACGCGTGTTGCGCGATGTCTGACAGGGAAGGAAAAAATGACTTTATACCAGAAGATGCTGGTTTTTTATGCCGTAATGGGCTGTATTTGTGCGTTGATAAGCTGGTTTTTAACTAAGGAAAGCCGCTGCATTCGGCTGCTGGCAGCGCTGTTGATTGGTGCGACATGGCCGTTCAGCTTCCCTATGGCACTGCTGGTTTCACTTTTCTGAACAACAGAAATGGCTGGCCTAATTATCTTGATGGCTGTATATAAATACAGTTAAAAATAATAAGGATGCCATCTGATGAACAGCTTCTATTCGCATTTAGCCGGCGCAACGGTCCGTTGGTTTGATTTCCAAGGCCAGGGGGACCCTATTGTGTTCATTCATGGGTTAGGTTGCGCCTCTTCATACGATTACCCGCCAGTGGTTTCTAACCCTATATTGAATGGGCGCCGGGCCTTACTAATTGATCTTCCAGGCTATGGTTACAGCGATAAACCGCTTCAGTTTGGCTACCGAATTGCTGACCAGGCTGCGGTCGTTGTGGAGTGGCTGAACAAATTGCAGGTCAGCCGCTGCATTCTCTACGGCCATAGTATGGGGGGCAGTGTGGCTATTGAGGCAGCGCAGCGGCTGGGCAAACGCGTTGAGGCCTTAATTGTCGCCGAGCCCAATCTCTATGCCGGTGGGGGATTTTATAGCTGTAAAATCGCCGGGCAGACGGAAGATGATTTTATCGCCAACGGCTATCAGTCGATGCTGGCGGCAGAAACGTCCCCATGGAAAGGTTGCCTACAAAATAGCGCACCGTGGGCGTTATGGCGGGGAGCTACCAGCCTGGTAGTAGGTGCTTCTCCCTCCTGGTTTGAGCGTTTTATTCACCTGCAATGCCGTAAGACGCTTATCTACGGTAGTTTATCGCTACCCTCACAGGAAGCGGAAGACGTCGAAACTGCGGGTATCGCATTGGCTGTCATACCACAGGCGGGGCATTCGATGGCTTGGGAAAACCCGGCCGCGCTGGCGCGCGCGATTGCCGGGCTGGTCTGAAAGCATCGCGGTAAATCAGAACGGTAATTCGCGTGGCCGAGTTTGCATGGTTATCCAGCGAAGCTCGGTGAATTCAGCGATCCCGGCGCGCCCGCCAAAGCGACCATAGCCGGACGATTTACAGCCGCCGAACGGCATCTGGGCTTCATCATGTACGGTAGGGCCGTTAATATGGCAAATACCGGTTTGCAGGTTTTGCGCCACATTCCAGGCGCGGGCGCTATCGCGGCTATAAACCGCTGCCGCCAGGCCGTATTCGCTATCGTTCGCGACGGCCAGAGCCTCTTCCTCGCCGTTAACCCGGATCACCGATTTGACCGGGCCAAAAGATTCCTCATGCCATATGCGCATTTCACGCGTTACGCCATCCAGCAGGGTGGCGCGCATTTGCGTCGACTCCGCTTTTCCACCGCAGAGTAAATGTGCGCCTTTACTTAGCGCATCATCAATCAACGCGTTGCAGCGTTGTACCGTTTTCAAATCGACCACCGGGCCGAGAAGCGTAGAAGGTAGTGCGGAAGCGCGTTGGCTGATTAATGCGACGAACTCATCCGCGATGCTCTCATCGACAATAATGCGTTCGGTCGACATACAAATCTGTCCGGCGTTGGCAAAAGCGCCGAAAATCGCGCCAGCCGCGGCTTGTTGTAAATCTGCGTCATCCAGGGCTAACAGCGGCGCTTTGCCACCCAGTTCAAGTATCGCAGGTTTCAGATGCTCTCCGCAGGTGCGGGCAATAATGCGCCCCACTGGCGTTGAACCGGTAAAATTGACCCGTCGTATGGCGGGGTGAGCAATCAGCGTCTCCACCAGCGCAGGCGCATCGGCTGGCGAGCAGGTAAGATA
This sequence comes from Klebsiella sp. 141251, assembly GCF_050600725.1. Taxonomy (NCBI): domain Bacteria; kingdom Pseudomonadati; phylum Pseudomonadota; class Gammaproteobacteria; order Enterobacterales; family Enterobacteriaceae; genus Klebsiella; species Klebsiella sp. 141251. The sequence goes on along the minus strand of NZ_JAQIRG010000002.1, from coordinate 506,228 downwards.
ATTCACTACTCCATCGGGAAATCCCGCCGCCGCGAGGGCATCGACGATTAAGCTTTGCGTCGCCGGTGAGAGTTCCGAGCCCTTAAGGATAACCGTATTGCCACAGGCCAGCGGCGTGGCGATGGCGCGGGTCGCCAGAATGAGCGGCGCATTCCACGGCGCCATAGCCAGCACCACGCCGGCCCCCTGACGTACGCCCATCGCCAGATTGCCGGCCACGTTGGAGGGAATAATTTGACCTTCGATTTGCGTGGTTAAGGCCGCGGCTTCACGCAAAATATCTGCCGCCAGGTGTACGTTGAATCCGGCCCAGTGCGCTGTCGCGCCGGTCTCCGCCGCCATAGCAGCGATAAATTTCGCCTCTCTACGCTGCATTTGCTCGGCGGCTTCCAACAACAGCCGGCGACGTTCGGAGGGGATGGTGTCGCGCCATGAGGGGAATGCGGCGGCGGCTGCTTCTGCACAGCGACGAGCGTCGTTGATGCTCGCCGCTGCGGCGGTAGAGGCTATCTCGCTATGTTGCGGATAACGGCGAGTGAAAGTGGCGTGACCTTCGGCATCGTGCCAGCGGCCGCCGCTATATAAGCTGCAGGTTATTGTCATTAGCGTAACCTCATTGGTCTGCGGAGCGTCGAGTCTACCGCCTTACCTCATTGCGCAGCGGCGAAAGGGCGGTTATCGCACAATTTTTTTGCAGATTTCTCAGCGGGTCACAACTTAGTACAATAATGAGAACGGCGAACATGGGCCGCAGCAAACACAATCTATTCGCCACAGCCCACAGAGGATAGTTAATGTAATGGCTGTTCCTGTAGCGCGTCAGAATATTGTTTTAGTCTTTTAATTTTATCTTTTAAAATCCAGCTTAACTCGGAAATATTCATTTTTATTTCGTCAATATCGACCGAACTGCCTTCCACGAAGGCAGGCGTTGTGCCGACGACGCCGCTCGCCAACGCTTTATTTGTTTCACAGCGATAGCCGATCTCATAAAGCCTATCGCTTAGCTTTTTCTCAAAAGCGTTGAGATTGTCATAAGCCCTGAGATAGTCCGTAATTTGCGCGGCGGAATGTAATATATAAAATCGTGATTTCACGGCCGGCGTTTTATCAAGATCAATAGCAATTGAGTCGTCGGGAACGAATAGATTAACGGTGGGTACTGCCGCCGCTGGCGAACGTCGGGTTACATCATAAATCCCTCCATCGTCGGCCTGTAAGGCGGCGTGATGCGTTGCGACCAGAAAACAGCCCGGCCAGTAGTTTATCTCCCAGCCCAGCAGCATTTTTCCACCGACCTGTTCGATCGCCGCGCTGACGTTCCAGTAGGCGTTTCCCTCGGGCCCCGGTTTATCAATAACCGGGAGATAGATTGGACTGGCGCCAGGATTCAACTCTTCGGCAAATTGCAACAACCGCGGATCGTTGAGGGTGATAGGCTGATAAATCGAATTCGTCATGTAACGCTCCTTTGACTGAAATGGGACAATGCGGCACGCGATTGGATCTTAGTCGTAAATAATCATTTTGTCGTACCGGTGCGGGAGTCGCTGATGATAGTGACGTTAAGCAAAGCAAACAGCGCTAACCTTATGAGTTAAAGTGTGAATCTAATAGCGATTCATTATTTGCTGGTTGTATTCCGCTGTGCTGTTATTAGTAGGCATATAACAAATTTATAAGGTTTATAACCATGTCTACAGGGAAATCACTACTTGCGCTGGCCCTAAGCGCGCTGCTACCGGCCGGCGCCGCGTGGGCGGCATCCAACGACACGCTGGTCTACTGCTCGGAAGCCTCGCCGGAATCCTTTAACCCGCAAATCGCCAGCTCTGGCCCTTCATTCGTTGCCAGCTCACAGGTGCTCTATAACCGCCTGATTACCTTCGACCCGCTTAAAAACACGCCGATTCCGTCGCTGGCGACCGAATGGAAAGTGTCTCCGGATGGTAAAACCTGGACCTTTACGCTGCGTAAAGGCGTGCAGTTCAACAGCAATAAATACTTTAAGCCGACCCGCGATTTCAATGCGGATGATGTGCTGTTCTCGGTGCTGCGTCAGCAGGATCCGCAGCATCCTTATCACAACGTGTCGCAGGGCAATTATGAATATTTCCACGACGTCGGTCTTGATAAGCTGATTAAAGAAGTGAAGAAGATCGATGATTATCACGTTCAGTTTGTACTGAGCGAGCCCAACGCGGCGTTTCTCGCCGACTGGGGGATGGATTTCGCTTCGATTCTTTCTGCGGAATATGCCGATGCGATGTTGAAAAAAGGAACGCCGGAATACGTCGATAGCTGGCCGATTGGCACCGGCCCGTACGCGCTCCAGCAGTATAAAGTGGATTCACAAATCCGCTATATTGCCAACCCGCACTATTGGGAAGGCGAGGTGCCGACTAAACATCTGATCTTCTCGATTACGCCGAACGTTGAGACTCGTCTGGCTAAGCTGCAGACCAATGAATGCCAGATTATTCCCGCACCATCGCCGGTACAGTTCCCGGTGATTAAAGGGAATAAAGATCTGGCGCTACACGCGGTGGAAGCGTTGAACGTGGGGTATCTGGCATTTAATACTGAAAAGAAACCGTTTGATAACGTGCTGGTACGTCAGGCGCTGAACTACGCCACCGATAAGCAGGCGATTGTGAAAGCGGTCTTCCTTGATTCCGGCAACGTGGCGAAATCGCCGATCCCGGCCAATATGCTCGGTTACAAGAAGGATTTACCGGATTACGACTACAATCCGCAGAAGGCGAAAGAGCTGCTTAAGCAGGCGGGATTGGAGCAGGGCGCAGAAGTGACCCTATGGTCGATGCCGGTACAGCGTCCGTATAACCCGAACTCGAAGCGGGTCGCTGAAATGATTCAGAATGACTGGAGTAAGGTCGGCATTAAAGCGAAAATCGTTAGCTATGAGTGGGGCGAATACCTTTCCGGGATGCGCAAGGGCGAGCATGATAGCGCGCTGTTTGGCTGGATGTCCGATAACGGCGACCCGGACAACTTCGCCGGCACGCTGTTAAGCTGTGATAATATCAAAACCGGCTCTAACGTGGCGCGCTGGTGCGATAAGTCCTATGATGCGCTGGTGAAAAAAGCGCTTCTGCTAAGCGATCCGCAGGCGCGCGCCAAACTTTACCAACAGGCTCAGGAAATTTTCTATCAGCAGGCGCCGTGGATCACGCTGGCGACGGGTAAAACTTTCTACGCCACCCGCAGCAACGTCAGCGGCTACAGCGTGAGTCTGATGGGAAGCGATTTTTCCAAAGCGAAGCTGAATTGATCAAAAAGGAGAGCAGGATGGCCCATCTGGACGATGTCATTGCCAGGGTCGATGAGACCATTGCCGGGGGCGTGATTAGCCATATGAACGAGCTACTGATTGCGTTAAGCGATGATGCTGAACTGGGCCGTGAAGAACGCTATACCCAGCAGCAGCGCCTGCGCACGGCGATAGCCCATCACGGGCGTCAACATCATGAAGATCAGGAAGCCCGCCGCGAACAGTTAACCAAAGGCGGCGAGATCCTTTAAGGGTGAGCTCAAAACTGGCGTCTGGCGACCAACCAGGCGCCGACCACCAGCATCACCGCCCCGCATACTGGCCCGATTAACGCCCTAATCGGCACGCCGTGGGCGCGAATCAAATCAATAATCAACCCGCCTACCAGTTGACTGGCCACCAGTACCGCAATGGTCGTCGCCGCCCCTACGGTTTGATAACCGCTGATGCTGGCGAAGACGAAAAACGATCCCAGTAGGCCGGGGATGAGGGTCCACCATTTGATATTCAGCGCCAGTTCCTGAAAACCTGCCGCGCCGTGGCGCAATAGCAAAATAGTCACAAAAATAACAATTCCCACCAGCGAATTGAGCAACATGGCGATAAGAATCGTCGAGGCGGATTGGGTAATGCGGACCATCAGGGTGTTTTGCAACACCAGACCGACGCCCGCCGCTATCAGGCAGGCAAGGGTGAGCGACTGATTCATGCCTCGCCGTCCGGTTCCTGGCGATCGTCGAGCTGTAGCTGCATAAAGGTCAGATCCAACCAGCGGCCGAATTTAGTTCCCACCTGCGGCATCTGCCCACTGGTGATAAATCCCAGGGTTTCATGCAGATGCAACGAAGCGTGGTTGCGGGATTCAATTCCGGCTACCATCACATGTTTACGCAGGCGTCGCGCTTCAGCGATAAGCGCGACCAACAACTTGCGGCCGACCCCCTTACCTTGATGATCGGGATGGACATACACCGAATGTTCAACGGTATGGCGGAAACCGTCAAATGCGCGCCAGTCGCCGAACGAGGAGTACCCGGTAATCACGCCGTTTTCTTCACTCACCAGCACCGGATAACCGGCAATCTGCCGGGCTTCAAACCAGGCAATACGGTTATCGGTATCGACGGTTTTGTCATTCCAGATGGCAGCGGTATGCAGTACGGCGTGATTATAGATTTCGGCGATCGCCGCGCAATCGTCTTTACTGGCATGGCGGATGGACATAGCAAGCCTCAAAGTCTGTACACTATAGTAGTACGGTATTATTACAATAATGAACGGCAGGCTGTCATCAGTTTTAGCAATAAATTTTACACAGAACGCTGCAGTATCGGGGATAGCGGACAGTTGTGTAATACGGTGGTGCGCACTATATTGTTACGCCATGAATACTATAGAAGACAACCTCAACCAGCGCATTAGCGCACGCATTCGTATCGAACGCGAGTCCCGCGGCTGGTCGTTGAGCGATCTGGCTGAACGCGCCGGGGCCTCGCGGGCAATGGTGCATAAAATTGAACGTGGCGAGAGTAGCCCCACCGCGGCGATGCTGGGCCGTCTCTCTGGCGCGTTTGGCATCAGTATGTCGACGTTAATTGCGCGTGCAGAGATGCAGGAGGGCAAGCTTTTGCGCTTTGCCAACCAGCCGGTGTGGCGCGATCCGCAAAGCCACTATTTGCGCCGGCACGTCTCGCCGCGTAGCGATCTGCCGATCGACCTGGTGCAAATAGAGTTGCCGGCCGGCAGCGATGTACCGATGCCCGCTTCTTCGTACGCGCTGGCGCGACAGCTCATCTGGCTACAGCAGGGTGAGTTAGTTTTTGTTGAAGGGAATACTCGCCATCAGATGCAGGCGGGGGATTGTCTGGAACTGGGGCCGCCCAACGATTGCCGGTTTATCAATGAGTCCAGCGAGACTTGCGTCTATCTGGTGGTACGCCTGAATCAATCCGGCTCATAATGTTAAAGCGCGTTAAGCATAAAACGGCTAGCCTCAGTACAGGCCGTTAACAAGAGGAGTTTGCTATGACCGCTAATCCACAACGCCATCACCGCTGGGTATTGGCTTCACGCCCGCACGGTGAACCTACCGCCGAAAATTTCAGACTGGAAGAGGGCGATCTGCCGACGCCGGGGGCGAACCAGATCCTGCTGCGGACTATTTATTTGTCACTCGACCCTTATATGCGCGGACGGATGAGCGATGCGCCTTCTTATTCGCCACCGGTGGAGATTGGCGCGGTGATGGTCGGGGGGACGGTAAGCCGTGTGGTGAGCTCTAATCACCCTGATTTTAAACCCGGTGAGTGGGTGCTTGGCTATAGTGGCTGGCAGGATTATGCGCTTTCCGATGGTAGCGATTTGGTTAAGCTCGGCGACAATCCTGAACACCCTTCCTGGGCGCTGGGGGTGTTAGGTATGCCGGGATTTACCGCTTATATGGGGCTGCTGGATATCGGCCAGCCGAAAGCGGGCGAAACGCTGGTGGTGGCGGCGGCAACCGGGCCGGTGGGGGCCACCGTCGGGCAGATCGGCAAACTTAAGGGTTGCCGCACCGTCGGCATTGCCGGCGGCGCCGAGAAATGTCGTTATGCGGTAGAGACTTTAGGCTTCGATGTTTGTCTTGATCACCGCGCTGCGGATTTCAGCCAGCAGCTGGCGCAGGCGTGTCCGCAGGGAATCGATGTCTATTATGAGAACGTCGGCGGTAAAGTCTTTGATGCGGTTCTGCCGTTGCTGAATACCGCGGCGCGGGTTCCCGTGTGCGGATTGGTTAGCGGCTACAACGCCACCTCGCTGCCGGATGGACCGGATCGGCTGCCGCTGCTGATGGCGACAATCCTTAAAAAACGCATTCGTATGCAGGGCTTTATCATTGGCCAGGATTATGGCCATCGCATTGCCGAGTTCCAGCAGCAAATGGGGCGCTGGGTACAGGAAGGTAAAATCAAATATCGCGAGCAGCAGATTGATGGCCTGGCGCAGGCGCCGCAGGCGCTGATTGGTCTGCTGAAGGGAGAAAACTTCGGCAAAGTGGTGATTAACGTCGCAGTGGACGAGTAACGTCACCGCCTTCTCTGACGCCCCCGAAGACGCGTGCGGGGGCGCTTTCGCCGCCTTTAACCAACAAAATGACTAATCCATACTTTTATTAATGGTTTGCTTTTCCGTGAGCGGCTTTTTATCCTTAAGGAAACTTAAGAGGTTAATGCGATGAAAGATGTAGTTGATAAATGCAGTACCAAAGGCTGCGCCATTGATGTTGGCACCATTATCGATAACGAAGACTGCGTTTACCGGGTCGAGAAACTTTTCCCTACCCGTGAAGAGGCGGAGTCCGCGGTAGCGGCCATTCGCGAACGCGCCGTTGCCGCCGCCAGCGAAACGCCGTCCGTAAATTACACGATTGAGCCGGTGGGTAATGAGGCGAAACTGGGCGCGGCTGTGAATTTCTCCTGCCAGGCGGAAAAAATTATTTTCGAATTGTCCTTGAGAAGCGCGTTCTAACAGACTGCGGCGGAATCAAAAAGGGATCCCAATTGGGATCCCTTTTTTATCATCACCCATCGGCGGGCGTAGTTACTCGAAACGCCAGGCGAGATTCATACCGATGCCGAAGTTACGGCCCGGCGCCGGTTCGTAATAACGACCATTGGATTCGTTGACAATCACTGAGCCCGCGTAATTACGGTCAAACAGGTTATCGACCCGGCCGAACAGATCCATATCCATTTTCCCGTAGCTCCACTTATAGCCGGTGGTCAGGCCAACCACGGTCCAAGATGGCGCTTTGGCGGTGTTGGCGTCGTTGGCCATAATGTCGCCCATATAACGGATATCGCTCCCCGCGTACCAACCCTGTTCCGGCTGGTAGCCGAAAGAGGCATAGCCCATATTGCGGGCGATGCCCGGAATGCGATTGCCGTTGCAGTCTGACGAACCGCAAACGTTCGTGCGATAGGTGGCATCGAGCCAGGTCCATGCCGCTTTTAATTTCCAGCTGTCGCCAAACTGCTGGTCGAGGCCAAGTTCCATTCCCTGACGACGGGTTTTACCGGCGTTTTTATAGCTGGTGCGGCCGCCGCTGCTGGAGTCGACCACAATCTCATTGTCGGTATCGGTCTGGAACAGCGCGGCGGTGAACAGTCCGTTGCCTATCCGCGTTTTGCTGCCAATTTCCACGGTCTCATTCGTAGATGGTTTAAGATCGAAGTTTAATCCGCTCTGATTGCCGGAACGATACGAGAGTTCATTGATTGTCGGCGTTTCAAAACCGCGCCCGGCGGAAAGATAGATATTCCAGGCATCCGTGACGGCATATTTCAATGAACCGGCTGGCAGCCATTTGTGATAGCTGGCATCGCCGCTATCGTCGCCGTTACCCGGAGTGACGTAATAGTCGTTAGAGTCAAACCACACCGAACTGTAGCGGACGCCAGCATCTAGGGTAAGCTTCTGCGTCAACTGCCACTGGGTTTGCAGGTACGGATCCAGGTTCCACATCAGATTGCGTTCATTACGGCGCAGGTCGCCCTGTTCGCCGTATTGCGGCGCGCCGTTCACCAGAACGTAGTTTTCATAGCCCTTACGTCGTTCGCTCATGTTTTCGTAATCAAGACCGGTGGTAAAGGTCACCGGCACCAGTAATTCACCGCGGTGGGTCCAGCGGGTGTCGATCCCCTGATAATGTCGAGTTAAATCGATGACGCCCCCGGAATGCGAGGGCTTCAACTGCGGCGCCATCGGGATTGATTGGTACTGAGTGGTTTCGCGCTCGCCGGCGTACATCATCACGCTCAGATCGTCCTGCTGGCTAAGCTGGCGTTCGTAACGTAACCCGGCCTGGGTCTGTTTCACCGTTTTACGCGTGTTGTATTGATCGCCGCGCGGCGATTGGCGCGGATTATTCTGCCACTCCTCGTAGCTCAATCCGCCCGGGTCATTAGCTTTGATATCCACGCTATTGAATAGCAATGTTAATTTACTGACGTCGTTAATCCGCACGCCTAATTTGGCGTTGGCGAGATTTTTACGCGCGCCGCTGTGATCGCGAGAACCATGAGTGGTGAAACGGTTGGTCGACACCGTGTAGTCGACATCACCTGCCTGGCTACCGTCGCCGACGGCGCCGGTAGCTTTCAGTCCGTAATGCCAGGTACCGAAGCTGCCGTAGTAGCTGCTGGCCTCGATGGTCGGCGGCTGGCTGCCGGTTTGGGTATTGACGTTAATTACGCCGCCGGAAGAGTTGCCATAGAGCGCGGAAAAAGGTCCGCGTAACACTTCCAGACTATCGATGCTGCCGATATCGATATTCGATGTCTGCCCCTGGCCATCGGGCATGGTGGCAGGGATACCGTCAACATATAGCCGCAGGCCACGGACGCCGTAGGTGGAGCGGGAACCGAAACCACGAATCGACAACTGCAAATCCTGAGCATAGTTTTGCCGGTTTTGTACCTGCAAACCGGGTACCGCGCCGAGCGATTCCGAGAGGTTAATTCGCGGGGCGGCCTGACGCATATCATCGCCATTCACTACGCTGACGGCGGCAGGGGTATCCAGTTCGGAAACCGCGGTAGGCGTCGCCGTGACGACCATGGTTTGTTCGTCGTTGGTGCTGGCGTGCACGTTGGCGACGAGAGGGAGTAATAAAGCGGGGAGCGCGACCGTGCGCATGGCAATAATCTTCATCAGAGCGACTCGCAAAGAGAAACGTACCAAATGGAACATATGTATATATGTTACACCGTTTGTAAATTCTTTGAAAAGAATTAACTAACCGGTCGTTAAGTAATGGCAAGTAAAGGTGATTCTTTTAACCAAAAAAGGCAATTAACGCTCCACATTACGATAAATAATGATTACTATTCTCATTTACAAAAAGAGTGAAGTTAACCTTCACGCTGTGGAAGCCATCTCTAACCAGTAATTAATTGTTCTATAAAGGGAATCGTTATGTCATTACGTCAGTTATCCGCGCCGCGTCTGCGTCGTTCTCTGTTATTAACGTCGTTACTGTTGGCAGGCAGCTTCAGCGCCCACGCCGCCGAGGAGCTCCTGCGCAAAGCGGTCGGTAAAGGCGCGTACGAAATGGCGTATAGCCAGCAGGAAAATGCGCTGTGGGTTGCCACCTCGCAAAGCCGTTCGCTGGATAAGGGCGGTATCGTCTATCGTCTGGATCCGACCACGCTCGACATCACCCAGGTTATTCATAACGACCTGAAACCGTTCGGCGCCACCATCAATAACACCACCCAGACGTTGTGGTTTGGCAACACCGTTGATAGCAGCGTGACCGCAATAGATGCCAAAACCAGCGCGGTGAAAGGGCGACTGGTCCTCGATGACCGTAAACGTAGTGATACCGTGCGCCCGCTGCAGCCGCGTGAGCTGGTGGTGAATGAGAAAACCAATACCGTGTATATCTCCGGGCTGGGTAAAGAGAGCGTGATTTGGGTGGTGGATGGCGACAAGCTGACGCTGAAAGATACCATTGCCAATACCGGCGCGATGGCCACCGGGCTGGCGCTCGATGCTGACGCTAAACGTCTTTACACCACCAATGCCGATGGCGAACTGCTGACTATCGATACCGATAGCAATAAGATCCTCTCGCGTAAGAAGCTGCAGGATGACGGTAAGGAGCATTTCTACCTGAACCTGAGTCTGGATACAGCCGGCCACCGCGCTTTCATTACCGACAGCAAGCAGCCGGAAGTGCTGGTGGTGGATATTCGTGACGGGAAAGTGCTGCAAAAAATCGCCGCGCCGGAATCTTTAGCGGTGCTGTTTAACCCGACCCGCAACGAAGTCTACGTCACCCATCGCAAAGCGGGTGAAGTCAGCGTCATTGATGCTAAGACCTATAAGGTTGTCAAAACCTTCAAAACGCCGACCTTCCCGAATAGCCTGGCGCTGTCCGCCGATGGAAAAACGCTGTTTGTTAGCGTGAAGCAGGAGTCAACTCGTCAGAAAGAGGCCACCGCGCCGGACGACGTAATCCGCATTGCCCTGTAATTCCCAGGGAGGGGGCGACCCCTCCTTACTCCGGGTCTCATCCTCTGTTACAAACCGCTATTAGCCTGATTACTATAAAGGTTATACACTTACTTTTTCCCGCGCGCGGCGGGAGAGTGGTAATCATTCTGGAGAAATTATGAAAAAGCCATATATGGTGATCTGCGCGGCGGCAATGCTGGCGCTTCTGGCAGGCTGCAGCTCTAATTACGTCATGACGACAAAAAGTGGGCAAACTATTGTGACCCACGGCAAACCGCAGTTGGATAAAGAGACCGGCATGACCAGCTATATTGATGAGTCTGGCAACAAACGCGAAATCAACAGCAGCGACGTTGCTCAACTGGTGGAAGATAATTAATTTTTCGGTGACGGTTTGCCCGCTGAGGGGCAAACCGTTATGGAAAAGCGCTTAGCGTTTTTCACCGCCCGGCGCCGTGCTGTGAACATCAGCCACGCGTTTACGTACGCCGAACCAGCCTGCGACCAGCAGCACCGCCAGCAGCGGAATGGACCCGATGGTATAGGTGCCGTTCGGGTAGTCAAATGCCATCAATACCAGTACGCTCAGCAAGAACAGCAGCGTTAGCCATGAAGTAAATGGCGCGCCCGGCATTTTGAAGCTCACATCCGCCGCTTTGCCTTCCTTGATAGCCTTACGCAGACGCATCTGGCAGATCACGATAAAGCCCCATGAAGCGATAATCCCCAGGGATGCGACGTTAAGCACGATCTCAAATACCTGCGACGGCACCAGATAGTTGAGGAAAACCCCCACCACGTAGACTGCCAGCGTCGCGAGGATCCCGGCGTAAGGGACGTGATGGCGGCTCATCTTCGACATAAACTTCGGCGCTGAACCTCCCATCGACATCGAACGCAGAATTCGCCCGGTGCAGTACAGGCCTGAGTTCAGGCTGGAGAGGGCGGCCGTTAATACCACGATGTTCATCACGCTACCGATGTATGGTACGCCGAGCTTCGAGAAGAAGGTGACGAACGGGCTTTGCCCTGCCTGATAGGCGTTCCACGGCAGCAGCAGCACCAATAGCACGACGGAACCGACGTAGAACAGGCCGATACGCCAGATCACGCTGTTAATCGCTTTCGGTACCATGGTTTCCGGGTCTTTACATTCGCCCGCCGCGGTACCCACCAGCTCGATGGAAGCGAAGGCGAAGACAACGCCCTGAACCAGCACCAGTGCCGGCAACAGACCGTGGGGGAAGAAACCGCCGTTGTCGGTAATCAGATGGAAGCCGGTGGCATTGCCATCCAGCGGTTTTCCGGTACCGAGGAAAATCGTGCCGACTACCAGGAATGCGACAATAGCCAGTACTTTTACCAACGCGAACCAGAACTCCATCTCAGCGAACCATTTCACACCGATCATATTCATGGTGCCGACGATCGCCAGCGCGCCAAGAGCGAAGACCCACTGCGGAACATCGCCGAAAGCGCCCCAATAATGCATATACAAGGCGACGGCGGTGATATCGACGATACCGGTCATTGCCCAGTTAACGAAATACATCCAGCCGGCGACGTAGGCGGCTTTTTCACCGAGGAATTCACGAGCGTAAGAGACGAAACTACCGCTGGAGGGGCGATGGAGAACCAGTTCGCCGAGGGCGCGAAGGATGAAGAAGGAGAAGATACCGCAAACCAGATAAACCAGCGCCAGCGCCGGACCCGCCATTTGTAAACGCGCCCCGGCGCCGAGGAACAGACCGGTACCGATGGCGCCGCCAATGGCGATCATCTGTACCTGACGGTTGCCCATTGCTTTGTGGTAACCCGATTCGTGCGAGTTGAGCCAGTGGCGTTTCGCGGCATGATGTTCCGCCGCGTCAGTGTGTTTGTTATTCATTGATGTACCCATTTTCCTGTCAATGTCCATGAGTGGTTGTCGTATCGCGCAGCGGCGATACATCGTGCTGGCTTTCTCACCATTCTGTCGTAGAGATAAACCATACACGGCGCTGCATCCTACACGTAACGTGATAGTGACGCACGTAAAACATTTCGCTACAGCACTTACTTAAATATCAATGAGTTCAATGACGCAACGCGTCGACGAGTAGCGCAAACGCAGCGGTGTGCTGCCGGCGACTGGGGTAATACAGATGATAACCAGGGAAGGTTGGCGTCCAGTCTTCGAGAACCTGCACTAATCGACCGGCCGCCAGCGCCTCCTCGACGACATCTTCAGGGACATAGGCCAGGCCGAGACCGGATTCCGCGGCATCAATGCGTTGCGGCAAGCCATTCAGCGTCAGTTGTCCGTCCACATAAACCTGGAAGGTTTTATTATTGTCGCTGAATTCCCAGGCGTAGAGCCCGCCGCGGGTCGGTAGCCGTATATTAATACAGCGATGCTGATCCAGTTGATAAGGCGTCTGCGGTGTGCCGTGGCGTTGAAGATAATCAGGCGAGCCCACGACGACCATGCGCATGTCCGGGGCGATGCGCACCGCAATCATGTCCTTTGCCACCTGATCGCCGAGACGTATACCGGCGTCAAAGCGGCCATCGACGATATCGGCCAGGCCGTTATCGACGGTAATTTCGATATTGATATCGGGATAACGCAACATAAATGGCTTCAATGCCGGCCACAAAACCGCGCTGACGGCGTGTTCGCCGGCGTTAAGGCGAATATTACCCGCCGGAAGGTCGCGGTTATCCCTCAAGGCGCTGAGCTCGCGTTCAATTTCCGTGAGATGTGGACGTAAATTCTGGAACAATTTTTCACCCGCGTCGGTGGGGGCGACGCTGCGGGTAGTACGGGTCAGCAGGCGAACATCAAGCCGGGCCTCGAGGTTGCGCATCGCATGGCTCAGCGCAGATTGCGACACCCCAAGTTGGGCGGCGGCGCGGGTGAAACTGCGTTCGCGGGCAACTACCATAAACGACAGGAGATCGTTGAAGTTATCTTTTAGCATCATTATTCCGCATTGATGAATTTAATTCATGGCTGGGAATTGAGTCTAAACCTTGTCCGGCAGATCCGCCACGAAGAGACCATATTGGACCCGTATCTTATTGCGCATATCTAATTTCCGGCAGAGTACATGTGAATAAATTGTTTCTCAGTACGCGTTGCAGATTCTAATAATGCAGGCATGTTAATTAAAACGAGCCTGCGAAATGTCTTATCGAATCAGTATCCTGGATAAAAGTCCTCTTGCTCCTGGCGAAACTGCTGCTCAGGCGCTGGCGCGTACGTTAACGCTTGCGCAACAGGCAGAACGCTGGGGATATCATCGTTTCTGGATTGCCGAGCATCACAACGCGGAACAGCTGGCGAGCCCGTCGCCGGAGCTATTGATTGCCTGGATCCTCGGGCAAACCCGGCAGATCCGCGTCGGCTCCGGCGGCGTGATGCTGCAGCACTATAGCCCTTACAAAGTCGCCGAAAACTTTAATTTGCTCGCCAGTATTGCACCAGGACGCGTCGATCTCGGCGTTGGCAAGGCGCCAGGCGGTCTGCCGCTTGCTACTCGCGCGCTGCAACAGGGCGTCCATCAGCATGAGAAGGGCAGTTTTGCCGAACAGCTTGCCCAGCTTGATAACTGGCTAACGTTGACCGAAAGCCAGGGTGAGGAGAGCCTGCGCGCAACGCCTATCCCGCCGCGCCGCGCGGACGGTTTCCTGCTCGGCGCCAGCGTCGAGAGCGCCCGCCTGGCGGCCCGTCTGGACTGGAACTTTGTTTTTGCCGCGCATCTCAACGGCGATAAAAACCTGTTGCGGGAAGTGTTAACCAACTGGCGCGAATTGAGCCGCCGGGAGGTCATCGTGGCCGTACAGGTTATCGTTGCGCAAGACGCCGCCAGCGCCGCTGAACTGGCGAAGCAGGTAGAGGTCTGGGGCGTTGAACTGGCAAACGGCCAGCGGGTAACGGTGGGTAGTGAAGCTCAGGCGGCAGCCTTCGCCCGTCAGGCCGGTAGCCCGCCCACGCGGATTGAGCGCCGCGAGTCCTCGCTGTTGTTCGGTACCGCAGAAGAGGTTAAAGCGCAACTCGATGCCCTTCAGGCGCAATGGGGCATTGATGAGTTTATTATTGATACCCCTATTGCTGAGGGCGGGGCGCGGCTGGAGTCGCTGGGGCTGTTGGCGCAGGCGCATTCTGGCGTGGAGGTGACGCCATGAATTTCGAACAACAGTTGATAAGCTGGCGGCGCGAACTGCATCAGAACCCGGAACTCTCATTACAGGAAGTAGCAACCACCGCGCGCATTCGCGACTGGTTGCAAAGCGGCGGCCTGCCGTTACTGCCTTACGAGTTAACCACCGGGGCGGTCACGGAGGTGGGCAGCGGCGGTAAAATCATCGCCCTCCGCGCGGATATCGACGCGCTACCGATAGAAGAGGCCACCGGGCTGCCGTTCCGCTCGCAAAATCCAGGCGTCATGCATGCCTGCGGTCACGATATACATACCAGCGTGATGCTTGGCGCGGCGTTGTTGTTAAAGGAACGAGAAGCGCAACTGCCGGGGCGGGTACGGATCCTGTTCCAGCCTGCGGAAGAGAGTTTCGGCGGCGCCAAAACGCTGATCCGCGTTGGCGCGCTTGACGGCGTATCGGCCATCTTCGGCATGCACAATGAGCCCAATTTACCCGTGGGCGAATTCGCCACCCGCGGCGGCCCGTTTTATGCCAACGTCGATCGCTTCGTATTCAAAGTGACCGGCAAAGGGGCGCATGCCGCCCGGCCGCATGAAGGTAAAGACGCCATCCTGCTGGCGAGCCAACTGGTGACGCTGCTGCAGAGCGTCGCCAGTCGCGAAGTGAACACCCTGGATTCGGTGGTGCTCAGCGTGACGCGGATCCAGGGGGGGAATACCTGGAACGTTTTGCCGGAAAGCGTGGAGCTCGAAGGGACGCTGCGCACCCACAGTAGCGAGGTGCAGCAGCGGGTTAAGGCGAGAGTCAGCGAAATCGCCGCCGGTTTCGCCAGCGCCTTTGGCGCGCAAATCGATGTCTTCTGGTATGCCGGGCCAACGGCGCTGGTTAACGATGAGCGCTGGGCGGCGTTCGCCAGTGCGGCGGCCGACCGCTTCGGTTATCGCACGCATCACGCCGATTTACATCTGGGCGGGGAAGACTTTGCCGTCTATCTGCAGCATATTCCGGGCGCTTTCGTCAGCATAGGTAGCGCCAGCGAATTTGGCCTGCATCACCCGGCTTTTAATCCGGATGAAAACGTCATTGCTCCAGCCGCGCGCTATTTCGCGGATCTGGCGGAACAGGCATTACATCATATTTAATTTTTGACAGGGTAAGGGGTCACTATGTCTGAAAAACGGCAATTACGTCTGGGGACGATTTTACATGGCGCCTCAGGAAATATGTCCGCCTGGCGTCATCCGGCGGCGTTGGCGGATGCCAGTATTAATTTTGAATTTGTGAAAGAAACGGCGCAAAAAGCCGAGCAGGGGAAACTCGATTTTATTTTTGTCGCCGACGGGTTATATATTAACGAAAAATCCATCCCGCACTTTTTAAATCGTTTTGAGCCGTTAACGGTATTATCAACGCTGGCGGCGGTGACCGATCGTCTGGGGCTGGTCGGTACGCTCTCCACCTCCTATAGCGAACCGTTCACGACCGCGCGACAGTTCGCCAGTCTTGACCATTTAAGCCACGGGCGCGCTGGCTGGAACGTGGTGACGTCGCCGCTGGAAGGCTCGGCGAAAAACTTCTCCCGCGCCCAGCATCCCGATCATGCGCTGCGCTATCGTATCGCCGACGAATATCTTCAGGTGGTTAAAGGATTGTGGGATTCCTGGGAAGACGGCGCTTTTGTGCGTAATAAAGAGAGCGGCCAGTTTTTTGATAAAAATAAACTGCATACGCTTAATCATCATGGCGATTTCTTTAAAGTCTCTGGTCCTTTGAATATTGCCCGCACGCCACAGGGACGGCCCATTATATTCCAGGCAGGCGCCTCAGATGACGGCAAAAAATTAGCCGCTCGCCACGCTGATGCCATTTTTACCCACCAGGAGTCATTAGCCGAGGCGCAGGCGTTTTATCAGGATGTCAAAAGCCAACTGGCAGCCTATCAGCGCAGTGCGGATCAACTGCATATTTTCCAGGGCGTCAGCGTAATCGTCGGTGACGACGCGGAGGATGCGGAGCGTCAATACCAGACCACGGCGGCGCTGGTCTCGATCGACGACGCGTTGAATTACCTGGGGCGCTATTTCGAGCATCACGACTTTGCGCAATATCCGCTGGATGAACCCTTCCCGGATATTGGCGACCTTGGGCAAAACAGTTTCCGCAGCACCACCGATGAGATTAAACGCAATGCCCGTGAACGGGGATTAACCCTGCGCCAGGTGGCGCTGGAGGCCGCCAGCCCGCGCCCGCGCTTCTCCGGCACGGCCAGCGATGTCGCCGACGGCCTGCAGCTGTGGTTTGAACAACGCGCCGCCGATGGATTCATTATTCAGGGCGGCACGCCGGAAACCTTCCCGCGTTTCGTTGATGAAGTGGTGCCATTGCTGCAGGCGCGCGGATTGTTCCGCCGCGACTATCCAGGCACCACGCTGCGGGAAAGCCTGGGGCTGGATCTGCCCATTAACCAATTCGAAAAATAATAAAAGAGAACCGCGCTATGCAGAAATCAACGCTATTGCTGGCCTTCGCGTTGGCAATTAGCGCCCCGTCGTGGGCGCAGGACGTCAATATCAACGGCACCGGGGTTAGCCTGGAGGCCAATAAAACTCCGATTCATACGGCAAAAAATCCGCAGGCAATTGCGCTGTTGCCGAAAGATCTGCACCTGGCGGTACCGGGGAAATTTACCGTCGCGGTTGCGGCGCTGAACTCGCCGCCGCTGACGGTGTTTTCGGATGATAACAAAACGTTGCTCGGCAGCGAGGCGGATATTGCGCGTCTGGTGGCTGACAGCCTCGGCCTCGAAGTCAACGTTGTTCCGACCTCGTGGGAAGACTGGCCGCTCGGCGTCGCCTCCGGCAAATATGATGCCGCGATCAGCAATATTACCGTCACCAAAGAGCGCAAAGAGAAGTTCGATTTCGCCACTTATCGTAAAGATTCGCTGGGTTTTTACGTTAAAAGCACCAGCCCACTGAACAAGATCGACAAAGCGGAAGATATTGCCGGGCTGAAGATTATCGTCGGCTCCGGCACCAATCAGGAGGCAATCTTACTCGCATGGAATGCGGAAAACGTTAAGCGCGGGCTTAAACCGTTTATACCGGTCTATACCAAAGACGACGCCGCGCAGACGCTGGCTTTGCAAACGGGCCGCGCCGACGCATTCTTCGGCCCTAACGTCATAGGCGCCTGGAAAGCGGCCCTTACTGGCAAAACCAAGCTGGTGGGCAGCGTGGACGGCGGGTGGCCGAAGGCGGCGCATATCGCGGTGACGCTGAAGAAAGGCAGCGGGCTGGTTAATGCCGTACAGGCGGCGCTCAACGGCGCTATCGCCAGCGGTGACTATGCCAAAGTGCTCAACCGCTGGGGCGAGGGAGTGGAGAGTATCCCACAATCGGAAATCAACCCCGCCGGGCTGGGCGATTAACAGGGGGCGCTATGAGCGAAGCATTTCGTGATATTTCTCCGGACGCGCCGGAATTACAGCCGATTATTAGCGGCCTGTTTGCCGAGTACGCCGCCCGTTACGGCGACTATTTTTCTCGTGATGCGGAAGTGGAATTAACCGAATGGTATCTGCCGCCGCAGGGGCTGTTTATTGTGCTGGAGCGTGACGGCGAAATCATCGCCACCGGCGCCTACAAGCCGAAAGACACGCACATCGCGGAAATTAAACGGATCTGGACGCATCGTCGGCTGCGTCAACAGGGGCTGGCCGCCAGGGTTGTACAAGAACTGGAGCGTCGGGCGGTGCTGGCAGGTTATAGCCATATTTTTCTCACCACCGGTTTTCGTCAGCCGGAAGCGGTAAAGCTCTATTTAAGCCAGGGGTATGAGGCGCAGTTTGACCTCGCTCGCGACCCGGAAGAGTACAGCCGGCCGCCCTATGATGGCCGGTTGCGGTTCAGTAAAGCGCTGGCGGTTAGCGCCCTCAGCCACAGCGCTTAAGGAGGCATTATGCAATCATCTGAAACGATCAAAGTGGTTCCGGCGCGCTACCCGCTGCGCGTCGCCGGGGCGGTATTGGCGCTGCTGGTGCTGGCGGTCGTCGTGCAGTCGGTCGCGTTCAATCCGCGCTGGGAGTGGGGGGTATTCGCCCACTGGTTCTTCGACCCGGTGATCCTCGAGGGGTTGGGGCAAACGCTGCTGCTCACGCTACTTGGCACCCTTTTAAGCGTTATCTTCGGCGGCCTGCTGGCGCTGGCCCGCCTGTCGTCGTCATGGCTGCTCAGCAGCCTGGCATGGGGGTATATCTGGCTGTTCCGTTCGCTGCCGCTCATTGTGGTGTTGATCATTCTGTATAACTTCTCTTATCTGTACGACAGCTTTTCGCTGGGGATCCCTTTCACCGGCGTAACCTGGGCGAGCTATCAGACTATCAACGTACTGGGGCAGTTCTCCACGGCAGTAGTTGGCCTGACGCTGGTGCAGAGCGCCTATACCGCTGAAATTATCCGCGGAGGCTTTTTGGGCGTGGATCACGGGCAGTATGAGGCCGCCGCCGCGCTGGGACTCCCCGCCTGGCGACGCACGCTGCGGATCATCTTGCCGCAAGCGCTGCGCACCATTCTGCCGGCAGGGTTTAATGAAATCATCAGCCTGGTAAAAGGGACGGCGATGGTTTACGTACTGGCGATGCCGGAATTGTTCTACACCATTCAGATGATTTATAACCGCACCCAGGAAGTGATCCCGCTGCTGATGGTGGGCGCCGCGTGGTACCTGGTGATTACCAGCGTGCTCTCCGCAATTCAGTACCTGGTCGAACGCGCGCTGGCGCGCAGCGAACGCCGCTCGGCGGTGAACAGCGTGCGTAATAATCGCCTGACCCAACCGGTTCGTCAGCCGCAGGAGGCCGTCCATGCTCAACTCTCGTAATGGTCATATTTCGATAACCGGGGTCAGTAAATACTTTGGCCGTCATAAAGCGCTGGATGATGTTTCGCTGGAGATAGCGCCGGGAACGGTGACGGTGATCCTCGGGCCGTCCGGTTCGGGAAAATCGACATTGCTGCGCACAATTAACCATCTTGAACGGGTCGATGAAGGGTTTATCCAGATTGATGGCGACTATATCGGCTATCGCCGTAAAGGCGACAAGCTGTACGAGCTGAAAGAAAAAGAGATCCTTCGCCAGCGGGTCAACGTGGGATACGTATTTCAGAACTTCAATTTGTTTCCGCATCTGACGGTGCTGGAGAATTTAATTGAAGCGCCGATTGCCCACAAACGGGCCAGTCGAAAGGAGGCCATCGCTCGTGCTTATGAATTGTTGGACATTGTCGGTTTGCGCAACAAAGCCGATGCCTGGTCGCGGCATCTTTCCGGCGGCCAGCAGCAGCGCATCGCCATCGCCCGCGCGCTGGCGCTCAATCCGCGCGTGATCTTGTTTGATGAACCCACTTCCGCGCTGGATCCGGAACTGGTTGGCGAAGTGCTTGATGTTATCAAGAAACTTGCCCGCTCCGGGACGACGCTCGTGGTGGTAACACACGAAATCGGCTTTGCCCGCGAGGTTGCCGACCAGGTGGTGTTTATGGTCGATGGCAAAATCGTTGAACAGGGCAGCAGCGATGAAGTGTTAAATCATCCGCAACACCAGCGTACCCGGCAATTTTTATCACGGGTGCTGGCATGAGGAAATTAGCTGCAGCCCTCATGCTGCTCCTGAGCATCGGCGAGGCGCGCGCCGAACTCGATTTGCGCGCCAATGAACAGCCAATGCCGGTGACGCGAGATGATAACGCGATTAGCAAAATTCCTCCGGACTATCGTTTTGTGAAGCCCGGTGTGCTGACGGTGGCGATTTCGGCATTAAATTCGCCGCCGCTGGCGCTGCTGGCCAGCGACAACCGCACGCGTATCGGCAGCGACCCGGACATCGCCCGTTTACTGGCGGGTAGCCTTGGTCTGAAACTGAACCTGGTGCCAACGGCCTGGGAGGACTGGCCTTTGGGGATCGCGTCAGGGCGTTACGATGTGGCGTTGATTAACATCGCGGTGACCGAGAAGCGCAAAGAGAAGTTCGATTTCGCCACCTACCGCGTAGACTCGCTGGCCTTTTCGGTGAAATCAACCAGTGACATTACGCGGATCTCAAATGCGCAGGATCTCTCAGGACGTAAAGTCATTGTCGGTTCTGGTACCAACCAGGAGCGGATCCTGCTGGGATGGAATGCGGAAAACGAAGCCGCGGGACGGCAACCGGCGTTACCGGTTTATCTTACCGACGATGCCTCCGGCAATTTGTATATTCAGTCGGGAAGGGCGGACGTCTTTTTTGGCCCGCAGTCGGTGGCCTCTTATAAGGCTGCATTAAACGGAAAAACCAAAGTTGTCGGGCTCGGTCCCAAAAAAGCATGGGTGGCCACCACCACTAAAAAAGGCAATGGGCTGGTATACGCGCTGCAGGCGGCGCTGAATGGCGCGATCGCGCGTGGCGAGTATCAGCAGGTTCTCGCGCGCTGGGGGGAACAGGGGGAGGTAGTCAGGCAATCGGAGGTCAATCCGCCGGGGATAACATATTGATGCTGTGATTATTAATAGCCAGGGATTGCTATACTCATGGCTACATCGTGTGTCTTATTAATGGATTAATCTCTGTGGCCGAAAACCAACTCTTACTGGAGCAACGCTGGCAGCACCATCGTGAGCCCGCGTTGCTCGCCGCTTCCGGCGGCGCTATCGACACTATCAGCTTCATCACCTTGTTTGGCCTGTTTACCGCCCACGTCACGGGAAACCTGGTAGTGGCCGGGGCAGCCCTGGCCACCAACAGCGAAGGTATTTTATCGAAACTGCTCGCCATTCCTGTTTTTATGCTGGCGGTGGCGATCGTCACGCTGGTTATCAAAAGTCGAAAAACCATTACGCCAGGCTTTCTTGGCAGCTTGTTCGTCGTTGAGATTCTGCTGTTACTCCTTTTCGGCCTGTTGGGGCTGCTGTGGCAGCCCTTTGTCGGCGCGGATAGCGCGACCGCGTTAATCACCGGTATGGCCGGCGTGATGGCGATGGGGGTGCGGAACGCCACCACCCGATTATTATTACCCACCACCAGCCCGAGTACGATGATGACCGGTAACGTCACGCAGTTAACCATCGATGTGGTTAACTGGTGCCAGGCGCCCAACCGCGAGAATAGAGAAAAAATCAAAAAATCGGGGGCTTCGGTGCTCGGTTTTCTGCTGGGAGCAGGGCTTGGGGCGCTGGGCTACATCCTGACGGGTTTCTACTCGGTGCTTATTCCGGTGGCACTGGTAGCCATCGTCGCCTGGCGCGAATTCAGCGCCGCGCGGAATTAGTGCTACGCTAAAAGTTTTCTGCCTGGGAACTGACGATCATGAAATTGTATGGTGTGCCGGGGTGGGGCTCGGCAATAAGCGAGATGATGTTGACCTTGGCCAACATCCCTTATCAATTTATCAATGTCGATGGCTTTGACCAGCCAGGCGCGCAGCGAGAGAAACTACTGGCGATCAACCCGCTGTGTCAGGTGCCTACCCTGCAACTGGCGGATGGCAGCGTGATGACGGAAACAGCGGCGATCGCGCTGATGATCCTCGACGAGCGCCCGGATCTGGCGCCGCCAGCCGGTACGCCACAGCGCCAGCAGTTTCAACGTTTGCTGATCTGGCTGGTGGCTAACGTTTATCCGACCTTCACCTATGCCGACTATCCCGAACGCTGGACAGCCTCAGCGCCTGACGAACTGCGTGAGAGCTGTCAGCAATACCGCAAATCACTCTATCTCTGGCTGGAACAGCAGCTGGCTGCCGGGCCTTACGCATCAGGCGGGAATATCACGCTGTTGGATTGCTATATTGCCGCGATGTACAGCTGGGGGCCCCGGCGCGAGTGGTTTGCCGCGCATACGCCAAAGTTTGCCGCTGTGGCTCAGGCGGTTTATCGCCGTGCGGAGCTGCAGCAGGTACTGCGTGACAATAATCTTCTCTAAGGCACAAATCGTGATTTGAGTTAGGGAATCTGTGATAGTTTTAAAATCCCAATAATAAGGAGCCTGCTATGCCACATGTCGATATCAAATGTTTTCCCCGTGAACTGAGCGAAGAGCAAAAAAGCGCGCTGGCTGCTGAAATCACTGAGGTTCTGATCCGTCATCTCAGCACCAAAGACAGTTCAGTTAGCGTTGCCCTTAATCAGGTACAGCAGAGCGACTGGCAGCGGGTGTGGGATGATGAGATCGCGCCGCAAATGGATTCTTTGATTAAGAAACCGGGCTACCGAATGTAAAGGACGGGCCGCTTTTCATCGCGCCAATTAGACTACTATCGACCAAGGTCAATTTTACCTGAGCGAAAGATATGCCGCTTTATTGATTTAGATCAATAAAAGTGGCTTTTTTTTGATTTCCATACCTTTCATTAATTTACCTTTTGTAAAGGAAATGGCCATTTAAGAATAATCCTAATCAACATAAATAACTGATAATATTAAGTTATAAGGTCATTTACGCTTTGTATGTATTTAAATGTAGTTTTATGTTTTGATTATTATGCATATCAAAATTGTTTAGGCGATTGCTCATTTGCCATGTAACCTGCCTTTGAAATGATGATTTTTATCATGGAGAGATGAATGATAATAGGTAGTGCGTTACTTGGTTACCAATTAGAGGATGATTTTTTTTACTTCTTGAAGTACCGGGAAATAGCTACTGTAAGTGGTAATAGAAAAAACATCCGTCTACGAAAAACGATGGCCTGTCTAATTGAATATTTATTTGAACATGGCCTTGAAAGAATTGTTAGTGATGAAGAGTTGATGGTGCATGTCTGGGAGAAAAATGATTTAAGGCCTTCATCGCAACGTTTATGGCAAGTGATGCAAAATTTACGTCGACTCCTCAAGGATGTCGGCATTGAGCAAGAAATTATATTACGCGTCAAGACTCAGGGTTATTATATCAACAGTCACTACGTTACAACTGTTTATTCTGTGAAAAGTGATAAACCGTTCTGCCAGAATGATGGCGCTATCATACAGTTACGTGGAATATCCGACGTAAGGTAACAGTCGAGTAGGATTTTCTATATTCAAGGTGCGCCTGTCGTTCTTATGCCAGGGTTATAAAATTGAAGGTTATAATTAATAGCAAGGATATCTGGTTTCGACTGGGTGTAGAATATTGTCTACAACAGATATCTTCTGAGTGTCATGAGCCCGCTTACGTTGAATTGGCTTACACTAACCATTCTATACAGCAAGCGGATCTTATTATTTTGCCGCTACATGGCTATCAAGATTACAAGCATCTCTATGCGTTATCTCAATTGTTTAAGGGCATTATTTTGGGAGTAAGCACGTCCAGAAGTAGTCGCCCTGGACGGTTGATTTATCGGGGGAATATATTGTGGGTGAGTAGTCGCGAATCGACAGCCAATATTCAAAAGTTGTTGTTGGACATTAAGCATCGGCAGTTATATGACCATGGCGGTCAGCCGGACTTTAGTCTAATAAAGGCAAAGGGGGGAGCCCCGCTCAGTGAAAGAGAGATGATGATTATCGATCATGTCGTAGCCGGCATGTCGGTGAACGTCGTTGCCAGAGTGTTAGGTCTGCGGGTAAAAACCATTTATGCGCATTTAGACAAGATTAAAGCTAACTTCAACCTTAAAGGCGGCAGTCATCTTCATCGCTTTATGATAAGCCCGCTGTCTTATCACTTATTGTAAAAGATGGTCATCCGGGAATGACGGCAGGGTTGCCGTCATTTTGTACCCTATTTAAAACCAGATTTCTGTCTGTACGCCAAAATTCCAGTTGCCGCCGGCGGTAAAACCAGAACTGCCAAAATCATCGTTAATGGCGTAGTGATCCAGAGCTTTGTCCCAGTTCATCCATGTTGCGAAGAAGCGAATCTCCGGGCGAGCTTTAATATCGAAAATGTCGCCGACTTTAAACGTTGGTGCGAAGGTAAGCTTGTAAAAATCGCCGCTGACGGCCTGATACTGATAAACATTGTCGTTATAGCGATAGGTTCGGCCATTAGGATTCAAATCCATATATTGCCAGGAGGCTTCATATAGCAGGGCAAAGTTGCGGGTGATCCCTTGGGAAAGACGCAGGTTAAAAGTAGCCCAGTCGTAGCGGTCGCCGTCACGATAACGGTTTTCGCTGTGTTGCGCGATGACCGATGGCGCCAATTGCCAGTTTTTCCCTAGCGGCAAAATACCGTAAGAAGCAAAACGCAGGGATTTAGCATTCCCGGTAAGATCGCCGTCGCTGCCCGGCTGGCGAGCTTCTGCGCCTAAACCGCCACCGTACTGCAGGGCGCTTTCTGAGATGCCAGGCGCAAGGCCGTAGAACTGCTGTTTGTCGTGATAAGCCAACATCGCGTAATAGCCATTTTTGGCGGTGTTGTCGCTACGTAGCGCATAACTGCCGGTCGTTGAGGTGTTGTCTTTTAGCGTGTCATTACCCTGCGCGGTCATTACCGTGGTCATTAACTGCCAGTTTCGCCAGAAATGATTGGCGGTAAACATCAGATTCTGAATATCGTTATCTTCATAGTTATCGCTACCTAAATCGCCAAAGTTGCGGGCGTAGACTGAATAATCGCCCCGAAGCTGTTGACTCCAACGCACATCATTGATTCCGCCGCCGGTACCGCCGAGGAACATAATATCGCTATCGGTAAAGTGAATATCGAAGTTATCCCGATCAAAGCGTTTTCCGGCCCAAATCGACGCCTGGTTAAATGGACCGCTAAAATCAGCGAAGCTACCCATCTCGACATACAGTTGGCGTACGTTAAGGTGGTGGCTATTATTATCCTGCACCCACGGATCCGGGTTGGTGGCGCCATCGGCAAGCATTGTTTTGAAATGTGCCCATGAACCGTCGCTAAAGGTCATTTTTTTGCCAAAGCTCAGTTCAACATAGTTATCTTTCTCATTGCCAAGACGACCCACGTGGGCGTCGCCGTTAAGCGAACTGGCCGGTGAAATACCGGGTCCGCCGCGCGCGCCTTTACCGTGGCTGTTCACCAGCATTCCGGAACGGGCGTAGGCATTAAATTCAAAACCGTTATCGTCGGTGGATTTGGCCAATTGACGACTGATCTGCTGCTGTTTTTGTTCGCCGGCATCAGTGCGCTTACTTAGGCTTTGTATCTGTTTTTCGGCATTGCTGGCGCGTTGTTCTGCGACGGAGGTTCGCTGTTCGGCCTGCTGCGCACGGCGGTTTGCTTCGGCTGCCTGGTGTTCCGCATGTTTCAGTCTGGCCTCAAGTTGGGCCAGCCGCTGCTCGATAGTGAGCGGCGCGGCCAACGCGTCGGAGGCCGAAAAAAGGGCGCAGCAAACTGCTGCGCAAATCAAAGAGAGACGCATACTTATCCTTGTCAGTTTCAGAGGTAATAAAAGAGGGGGCGAACTTAAATCGCCTGACGTTCTCCGTCTGTTGAATGAATGTCGGACGTGGCATAGCGCCCGGCATCGAGGTCTGCGCGGATTTGCTCGTAATGATCGTCAAGCCGATAAAAACGACCCATCCACAACATCGAGGCAAAGATCAGTAGCGCCGGAATGTAGAGATAGCAGGACTTTATCGCCAGCATCGCCGTTTCACTTTGCGCCTGGTTGGCGATATAGCCGCCTGAAGTGAGCTGGGCGCCCGTAATCGCGCCAGCGCCAGCCATGGCCACTTTGCCAAGAAAACCATTGATTGAGGTCAGGATCCCAGCGGTATTCACTCCGGTTTTCCAGACGCCATAATCCACCGGATCCGCCTGCATCGAGAAGTAAATAGCCGTGCGTTGTCCGGCACCGAGCGAAAGGATCACCGCACCAGTAACCAAACCCCAACTATTTACCCCTGCCGCCATCATTACGATCATTCCAATGAGATTGATAGCACTGGCAATCAGGTAGACATGGCGTTTTTTTAGCCGACTGGCCAGCAGTGGGACGGTCAATGTCCCCAGCAGAGGCACAAATGTCGAAATACCGGCGACGATTGCCGTCAGACTGCTATTGCCGACGTAGTAGTGGAAGAAGTAAACCAACGCGCCTGTCTGGAAGAAAAAGGCGCCCCACATCAGGAAAATGTTAATCGCGAAAACCCACCACGGACGGTTGGCGCGTAGGCTGAACCAGGCGCGTTTCAGAGTCATTTTTTCTTGAGTGATGGTGATTGTTTCTTTGACGTTGCGGAAACTGACCAGTAGAAAAAAAGTGGCAATCACGCCGAACATCACCGCGGTATAGAAAAACCCACGAGCCTGATCGCCCTGACCGAGGGTGCTGACAAGCGGCAGCGTGGTGACGGCGACAATGGTCGCCCCCAACGAGCCAAGTAAGATTCGTACTGCCGAGAGCGTAGTGCGCTCCTGGGAATCGTTTGTCAGAAACGGCAGCATCGCGCAAAACGGAATATTGACCAGTGTGTAAAGAAACGACAGACACAGATAGGTAATAAAGGCGTAAATCAATTTTCCGGTAGTGGAGAATTCGGGGACGTAAAACGCGAGGATACATAGCAGGCCGAACGGTACGGCGCCAATCAGCAAATAGGGACGACAGCGGCCCCAACGGGTTGCGGTATTGTCTATTACCAGTCCCATCAGTACATCGGCCACGCCATCCACCAGACGTGTCACCAGAAACATCACGCCGACGTACCAGGCGGGTAAGTTCATTACATCGGTGTAGAAGAACATCAGGTACAGAGAGATAAGCTGCCACACCAAATTGCAGGAGAGATCTGCTATGCCGTAGCCCAGGCGTTGCCGCCAAAGAGTGAATATATTGTTTGCCATAATGATATGCTCGTATTTAATTGTTATTAAAGATTATATTGGCGGATAAACCAGGCCGGGGTACAGCTCCACGCGTGACAATAGCTGTTAATCAGCTTGCTGCCGTAAGGTGAAAACTCAGGGTTGTCAGGATCAAAAACCTCCCAGAACGTATCCGCGCCGTAATCTATCATCGCGCCCCAGTAGGCTTTGATTTCGTTAATAGCTTCCGCGCGTAGCCCACATTGCAGCAGAGCAGCAACAAAATGGTGACGCAGATAGGGCGTGTTGATGGCCACCGACGGCGGGGAGGAAAGCAGATGACGCATGAGCGTTTCTCGTTGCGCACTATTGCCGACTTCGGCTAGCACCATCCAGATTTGTGATGCCCAGGAGACTTGACGTTGCGCGCCGCTAATGAAAAATCCTTGCGCTTCGTCCCACAAGCAGGACAGCGCAGCCGACTTTAGCTGCTGCAGATGCATCTGATAACCCGCTACTAACTCGGGCTGAAATTGTCCGGCGAGCAATACGGCGCGCTGCAGGCAGTAAATTAAGACGCCCTGGGCCGAAGTTTGCTTGTTTAGCGTCTCTTGCCAGTCGATAAATATCCACCAGTCGTCGCTATCGCGAACCAAATGCTGTTTATCGCAACGTTCAAGCGCCAACTCGATTTGCCGTCTGGCGGTGGGCCAGAGCTCTTGCGCGGTGGCTACGTCGCCGGTACTGCGTAGATAGTTGAACAGCGTATCAACAAAAAACAGCGAATAATCAAACAAAAAGGTGTCGTCGGCTATGACTTGCGGCTGAACGAAAATATTGGCGGAAACCATACCGTCTTGCCGGGTATGGCCAGCAAAAAGATACAAACAACGGCGAACCAGCGAGTGATTCGCGAACGTGACATCGTTAACCAGCGCCTGCAGGCGAAGATCGCCAAGCCACAGACGACGGTCGCGCTTGGGCCCATCTTCGAATACGTCTTGCATACAATTCTTCAGCGTCAGTACGGCTGTCTGGTCGATAAGCTGTAAACGTGGGTCTTGGGTAGTTGATGGGGGGCAGATACTGTGGGCCGAACTGACGGCATGGATGCGCAGTCGGGTGAAACACAGATTAAATTTTCTGGAAACCGCCTTGACCTCCACTTTGAGATAACGAAAGCAATAGCGTCGCGGGAGTCTGATTTCTCCAGGAAGTTCATCAATCCACAAATCCTGCTGTTGCAACCAGCTGCTGCTGAGCCAGCCCCGGTAATCATCAAATGATTCACAAACCTCGCTCAGCGTCTCGCCGAAGGTAAAATGAAGGTGCGCCGGGGCATCGGGAGGACTGCCGACGCTTAGACATGCCAGCTCAACATAGCCAACAAAGTGATTACCGAAGTCCACGATGACGCTGTCGCCACTGGTGAATTCACGCTGGTAAAATTGCTGTGGGGTGCAAAGCTCCACTGCCTGCCAGCCGAAGGGGGCGCTGGCATCGGCATGAGCGTCAATAATGGCCTGCGGTTCGCGGTATTCGCTGTGCAGTGCGGGTTTAAGCGACTCCGCGGTGCGTAAAAACTGCGGATGGCGGATCATCGCAACTTGGGCGTTGTATTGCATGGTTTGTGACATACTGCGTCCTCAAAGTTAGGGGACTCGCAGCATAAAATGACGATGTGAGTGGCAACCACTCTGGCAATGCCAACGCGATGGCCATGTTGGCAATGGCAGTGGGATGGGGCGGGTGACGATCACAATTTGATAAATCTTACCGATAGTGGTTTGGGAAATGCATTATCGTGCTATCAGCTGCCTTGCCGTATTGGATATTAAGTGATGATGACGTTGACTATTGATTCTTATTTCAGCAATCCACTCGCTAAACTGGCTATTTACGCCAGCGATCCAGAGGATAATAACCGCGAACATGGTCATGAATTCGCGGAGTTAGTGATAGTTGAACAAGGACATGGCCTCCACGTTATTAATGGCCGGCCTTTGTATATTCAACAAGGGGATGTTTTTTATGTTTCTCCTGGCGATACGCATTATTATGATGAGCTTGGGACGCTGAAGTTAATTAATCTATTAATTAATCCGCAGGTTGACTTTATCTATTTACGCGAACTTGCACCGTTATTGCAAAACTTTGCGGCCACCGACTCCTCGCGCTACGGTTGGTTATCGCAGGAGACCCGGCAACAGTGTAAGCTATTGATTGAAAAAATATGTAGTGCCGAATACCAACAAACTAAGAATAACGCCCTGCGTGAGGCCACCTTTTTTCAGCTAATTACGCTTATTCAACGAGCGGAAAGTGAAGTCGAATATAGCACCACTAAATACAAACTCCATAAGCTGCTCACCTGGTTACAGGAACATTGCTTTGAGGAACATAACTGGCCGCAACTTGCTGAACAATTTCACCTGACGTCGCGCACTGCTTTTCGTCATATTAAAGAGGCGACTGGATTAACGCCCGATAATTATGTCAAACGCCTGCGCCTGGTATCCGCACGAGTAAAACTGCGGGAAACGGAAATGACGATCACAGAAATCGCCTTTTTATGCGGTTTCGCCAATAGCAATCACTTCACGACGCTGTATAAAAAGGTCTTTGGCCTGACTCCCAGCGATGACCGCCGCCGCCAACACCAGGCGTCGTAGGAAACCTTATTTGTTTTCTGGCGTATTGGCCTGCACGTGACGTCCGCTGGCGACAAAATTACCGGTACCGAGATGGTGAATGGTATTGAGTTTATCATCGTCAAACTGCCAGCGGCCGCTGACGAAAACGCGTTCATCGGCCGCGGCGGCAACCACTTCGCCAAACAGCGTATCGTATTGTTCTTGTGCCGCGGTGGCGGGTAGCAGACGGCATTCCATCCACGCCAGGCATTTCTCTTCAATTAACGGTAACCCCAGTTCGGGCCCCTGCACCGTCGGGATACCGTAAGCATTGAACTTATCTTCATCGCGCCCGCTTACGCTGCCTACCGCATAGACCCAACTGGCGGCGGCCACGCCTGGCACCACGATACCAAAGGCGCCGTTACGCTCAATGAGATCACGCGTCCAGGTGCTTTTATCCACCACAATAGCCACGCGAGGCGGGGCAAATTCAACTGGCATCGACCAGGCGGCGGACATCACGTTGCGCCGCCCTGACTGCGCGTCATAACTGGTGATCATAATGGTCGGGCCGTGGTTGAGCAGGCGACTGGCGTACTGAAGTTCGACGTGGCGAAAACGGCTCATAAGCGTTCCTTGGTGAGTGGCGAATGCCTGTAAGTAGTTTATTCACAATACAAAGGTAATCAATACGTCAACCGCGACCTAAATCAGAAATCATCTGGCGCGATCGCACAAAATACGCCGTCGCGGGGAAAAAATACGCTATAAATGTCGGACACCAAAAGCTGGAGGCGTTGATGACCCCATTTTTAAGCGCGTATTTTACTCGTCTGGCCTGGACGGGAACCCCCGATGTTTCCATTGACACCCTGCGGGAGTTGCATAGCCATCACAATAGCGCGATCCCGTTTGAGAATCTGGACGTTTTACTGCCGCGTGAAATCCACCTTGACGATCGGGCGCTCGAGGAGAAGTTAATCACCGCCCGCCGCGGCGGTTACTGCTTTGAGCAGAACGGGCTTTTGCAACGGGCGCTAAGTGAGATTGGTTTCTCGGTTCGCAGCCTGCTGGGGCGCGTGGTGTTGGCTAATCCGCCGCAGATGCCGCCGCGTACCCATCGCTTATTGCTGGTGGAAGTGGAGGGCGAACGCTGGATCGCCGACGTCGGTTTCGGCGGCCAGACGCTGACCGCGCCGATTAAGCTGCTGGCGGATATTCCGCAGCATACGCCGCATGGTATTTATCGCCTGGTGCATGAAGGCGATGAGTGGACGTTGCAGTTTAATCATCATGAGCACTGGCAGTCGATGTACCATTTCGATCTGGGTCGACAGTATGCTTCTGATTATGTGATGGGTAACTTCTGGTCGGCGCACTGGCCGCAGTCCCACTTTCGTCACCATCTGCTGATGTGCCGTCATCTGCCTGACGGCGGTAAAATGACGCTCACCAATTTCCATTTTACCCACTGGGAGAACAACCACGTGGTGGAGAAGGTGGATCTTGCGGACGTGTCGGCGCTGTATGAAGCGCTGCAAACCCGATTCGGATTAGGTGTAGACGACCCAAAACACGGCTTCAGCGAAGCCGCGCTGGCAGCGGTAATGGCGGCGTTCGATACCCATCCGGAAGCCGGGAAGTAACGTTTATAACGGGACGAGGAAAGCGCATGGTCGCCGTAGGCCGGATAAGGCGTAGCCGCCATCCGGCGTAAAGGCTGGAGCCAGGGTCGATACATACCCGGAGTCGGCGCGAGCGCCTCGTCTGGGCTACACCGCTACAACCGCATCAATGCTGACTGAAACTGCCGATGTTGGTGGCCTCAAAATCGCTGAGACGTTCCCGGCATGCCGGGGCAGCCCGCATGGATGCGGGCTGAGGGCCGTGATTTGCAAGGACGCTGCCTCGGCCCGACCCGAAGCCTGCCGGGATAAGTCGAAGGAACCACGAAGTGGCGATTTTGGCGGCCAGAGCCCGGGAGTACAGAGGGCGGCGGCGACTGGCCGCCCTCTGTGCGCTCCCTGCGCCATGAGAGCCATAACGCAGAAAAAATATCGGGAGCGCAATGTGCTCTGAATTAACACAAAACACGTGTTTTTCCCGGACCATAATAGTTGCAAACCTATAACAGTATCTACCGGTATGGATGAATGATAAAAGCCGCTGGCTTTCAGCGCCGGGAGCGTACCACCTGGTAGCGGCGGGTGAAATACTCTATCGGCGCGCTCCAGACGTGAACCAGCCGGGTGAACGGGAAAATAAGGAAGATAGTCATCCCCAGCACCAGATGGACGCGGTACACCCACGCGACGCCGTCCAGATGCGCCGATGCGCCGCCGTGGAAGGTGACTACCGCCTGCGCCCAATCTACCAGTTTCAACATTTCGCTGCCGTCCGGATGCTGGGCGGAGAACGGAATAGTCGTCAGCCCCAGCGCGCACTGAATCAGCAGAATGCACAGGATCAGGATATCCGCAGTGGTGGAGGTGGCGCGAATGCGCGGGTTGGTCAGACGACGCACCAGCAGGCCTATGCCGCCGACCAGGGTCAGCACGCCGCAGACGCCGCCCAGCACCATCGCCATCACCTGTTTCTGCGACATCGGCAGGAACCATGAATAGACCCAGTGCGGCGTCAGCATCCCGAAGAAGTGGCCGAAGAAGATGCCGAGGATGCCGATATGAAATAAGTTCGACCACAGCACCATGCCCCGTTTATCGAGCATCTGGCTGGATGACGCGCGCCAGGTATACTGACCGTAGTCATAGCGCAGCCAACTGCCCACCAGGAATACGGTGCCGCAGAGATAAGGGTAGATATCGTAAAAGAAGACGTTTAAGTACTGTATCATTTCGGGCCTCCGGCGCGGATGTCGACGTACTGCGGCGCCACATCCTGGCTAAAGCGTCGTTGATAAGCTTGCATTGGCGAGCTATCGCAAGCGGTTGCATTATCTTCAATAAACTTCACCTGTTCTTCTTCCCACACCGCATCCAGCGCCTGGCGCGTGTCGTCACGCTTCTCACTCGCTACCTGCCTGGTGACACTGTCACTATTGAGTGGGCTATCCGCCAGCGTGAGGAGGGCGTCAAAGAGTTGATAGTAATCGCATTCGCGCTGCTTTAAGCGTCCACCGAGCAATGCCAGAATGGGCGCGACGTTCTGCAGTCCTTCACGGGCATCGGCCAACGGGAGAGTGCTGAGATACTCAAGATATAAAGGCAGGTGGTCCGGGAGTTCGCGACAATCGATCTGCAGACCCGCCTGTTCATACTGATTCATCAGATCGACCATCGCCTGGCCGCGGTCGCGCGATTCGGCGTGAACGTGTTCAAACAGCAGCAGCGAGGTGGCGCGACCGCGCTCAAACACCTCACACCATTCGGCCTGACGGTCGAGCAGCGGCGCCGCCAGTAATCGCGTAACAAACGGCGTCAGGGCGGGCGCATCGGCGCTGACCAGCGCCAGCGCCTCCTCGCGGTTATCCCACAGCGCGTCGTCGGGATACTCCAGCAGTAAAGCGATGACTTTGAGAAGCCGCATTACTCTCCCTCCCCATGTCGACGAACGTCTCCCACATCAATCGCGTCGATGCGCCGACTGTTGAACAGGTTGAATTTAGTATCAGAACCATGGCAACCATCGCCGAAGGTAAAACCGCAGCCGTTGCGTTCAGGGAAGGCGTCTTCCGCCAGTTCGCGGTGGCTGGTGGGGATCACGAAGCGGTCTTCGTAATTGGCGATCGCCAGGTAGCGATACATCTCTTCCACCTGCTCGACGCTGAGGCCCACTTCTTCAATGGCGCGGGTATCGGTCACGCCTTCAACGGTTTGCGAACGTTTGTAATGGCGCATCGCCATCATGCGTTTTAACGCGCGCAGGACCGGGCCGGTATCGCCGGCGCTCAGCAGGTTCGCCAGATACTGTACCGGTATACGCAGGCTTTCGACCGCTGGCAGGATATTGCCGTTACTCGGCAGGCCGCCGGCGTCGGCGACGGACTGAATCGGCGACAGCGGTGGGACGTACCAGACCATCGGTAAGGTACGGTATTCCGGATGCAGCGGCAGCGCCAGCTTCCAGTCCATTGCCAGTTTATACACCGGTGATTGTTGCGCGGCTTCGATCACGTTATGCGGAATACCCTGCTTCAACGCCTCTTCGATGACCGCCGGGTCGTTAGGGTTGAGGAACACCTCGCACTGGCGCTCGTAGAGGTCGGTTTCATGTTCGGTACTGGCCGCCTCTTCGATGCGGTCCGCGTCGTACAGCAGTACGCCAAGATAGCGGATGCGGCCGACGCAGGTTTCGGAGCACACCGTCGGTTGCCCGGACTCAATACGCGGATAGCAGAAGATGCATTTTTCCGATTTGCCGCTCTTCCAGTTAAAGTAGATTTTTTTGTACGGACAACCGCTGATGCACATCCGCCAGCCGCGGCATTTATCCTGGTCGATCAGCACGATGCCGTCTTCTTCGCGCTTGTAGATAGCGCCGCTTGGGCAGGTCGCCACGCAGCTCGGATTAAGGCAATGTTCGCAAAGACGCGGCAGATACATCATGAAGGTGTTTTCAAACTGGCCGTACATCTCTTTTTGCATCGCTTCGAAGTTGCGGTCTTTGGCGCGTTTTTCAAACTCGCCGCCGAGCAGTTCCTCCCAGTTTGGCCCCCAGCTGATTTTATCCATCCGTTCGCCGCTAATCAGCGAACGCGGACGGGCGGTAGGCAAGTATTTGCCTTCCGGCGCGTTGTGCAGGTGCTGATAATCGTAGGTAAAGGGTTCGTAATAATCGTCAATCTGCGGCAGCACCGGGTTAGCGAAAATCTTCGACAACACGCTGACGCGGTTGCCCAGACGGGGAGTGAGCTTGCCGCTGATACCGCGGATCCAGCCGCCTTGCCACTCGTCCTGATCTTCCCAGTTTTTGGGGTAACCGATACCGGGCTTGGTTTCCACGTTGTTGAACCACGCATATTCCATCCCTTCGCGGCTGCTCCAGACATTTTTACAGGTGACGGAGCAGGTATGGCAGCCGATGCATTTATCCAGATTCAGCACCATTCCGACTTGTGAACGTATTTTCATTTTTTCGCCTCCTGTACCTGGTCGCGACCTTCGCCATCCAGCCAGTCAATGTTTTTCATTTTGCGGATCATAATGAACTCGTCGCGGTTGGAGCCGACGGTGCCGTAGTAGTTAAAGCCGTAAGCCAGTTGGGCGTAGCCGCCAATCATATGCGTGGGTTTTGGACAGACGCGGGTGACGGAGTTGTGGATGCCGCCCCGACGACCGGTCACCTCCGAACCTGGGATATTCATAATGCGTTCCTGGGCGTGATACATCATGGTCATGCCCGGCGGCACGCGCTGGCTCACCACCGCACGCGCGGTGAGGGCGCCGTTGGCGTTGAAGGCTTCAATCCAGTCGTTATCTTCAATCCCCAGTTCTTTTGCGTCGGTTTCGCTTAGCCAGACGATGGGTCCGCCGCGCGACAACGTCAGCATCAGCAGGTTTTCGCTATAGGTCGAGTGGATACCCCATTTCTGATGCGGGGTCAGGAAGTTGAGCGCTTTTTCCGGGAAGCCGTTTGGCGGCACGTCCTTCATCTGGCTGACGCTGCGCGTATCGATAGGTGGGCGATAGGCCACCAGACTTTCGCCGAAGGCGCGCATCCAGGGATGATCCTGATAGAGCTGTTGCCGCCCGGAGAGGGTGCGCCACGGGATCAGTTCGTGAACGTTGGTATAACCGGCATTATAAGAGACATGTTCGCTTTCCAGACCAGACCACGTTGGGCTGGAGATGATCTTGCGCGGCTGCGCCTGAATATCGCGGAAGCGGATTTTCTCATCCTCTTTATTCAGCGCCAGATGGGTGTGGTCGCGGCCGGTAAATTCTCCCAGCGCTTGCCAGGCTTTCACCGCCACCTGGCCATTGGTTTCCGGCGCCAGGCTCAAGATGACTTCACTGGCGTCGATCGCGCTGTCGATGCGCGGGCGGC
Source organism: Klebsiella sp. 141251 (assembly GCF_050600725.1). Classification (NCBI taxonomy): domain Bacteria; kingdom Pseudomonadati; phylum Pseudomonadota; class Gammaproteobacteria; order Enterobacterales; family Enterobacteriaceae; genus Klebsiella; species Klebsiella sp. 141251. Next base: position 470,410 of record NZ_JAQIRG010000002.1, on the reverse strand, counting down.
CTTTGGCCGGACCGTCGGGCTTGACGTAGTTGAGTTTACCGAGGAAGTCGACTTCGTTTTGCGTATTCCACGAAATGCCTTTACCGCCGTTGCCGAGCTTATCGAGTAGCGGCCCCAGCGAGGTGAAGCGCTCCCAGGTGGCCGGGTAGTCACGTTCAACCAGCGCAATTGACGGCGCGGTTTTGCCTGGAATGAGATCGCATTCGCCCTTGCGCCAGTCGAGGACATCAAACGGCTGTGACAGCTCCGCCGGAGAGTCATGCTGCAGCGGCACCAGTACCACATCGGTCTCTTTATCAAGGTGGCCGACGCATACTTCAGAGAAACTTTTCGCAATGTCCTTGTAGATTTCCCAGTCGCTTTTCGCCTCCCATGCCGGGTCGACGGCGGCGGAAAGCGGGTGGATAAACGGGTGCATGTCCGAAGTGTTCATATCGTCTTTTTCGTACCAGGTGGCGGTCGGCAGGACGATATCTGAGAACAGGCAGGTACTGGACATGCGGAAATCGAGGGTCACCAGTAGATCGAGTTTGCCCTCAATCGCCGCGGTCTGCCACTCGACTTCCTCAGGCTTCACGTCAGCGGTGGCGCCAAACTCCTCGCCCTGAATACCGTTATCGGTACCGAGCAGGTACTTGAGCATGTACTCATGGCCCTTACCGGACGATCCCAGCAGGTTCGAACGCCAGATAAACAGGTTGCGCGGGTGGTTGTTGCCGCTATCCGGCTGCTCGGCGGCAAAGCGAATATCGCCTGCTTTTAACGACTGGACGGTGAACTCTGCGGGGGACAGCCCGGCAGCGTCGGCCTGCTGCTTGATGCTCAGCGGGTTAACGTTAAGCTGCGGCGCGGAGGGCAGCCAGCCCATGCGCTCGGCGCGAACGTTGAAGTCGATCATATGGCCGCTGAATTTGCTGGCGTCGGCCAGCGGTGAGAGCAGCTCCTGAGCGGTTAGTTTTTCGTAGCGCCACTGGCTGGCGTGGTTGTAGAAATAAGAGGTACTGTTCATCTGCCGCGGTGGACGAGTCCAGTCCAGCGCGAACGCCAGCGGCAGCCATCCGGTCTGCGGGCGCAGTTTCTCCTGGCCGACATAGTGCGACCAGCCGCCGCCGCTCTGGCCGACGCAGCCGCAGAATACCAGCATGTTGATCATCCCGCGGTAGTTCATATCCATGTGGTACCAGTGGTTCACACCGGCGCCAAGGATAATCATCGAACGGCCATGGGTTTTATGCGCCGTATCGGCGAACTCGCGGGCGATTTGCTCGATATGGTGACGCGGCACGCCGGTGATCTGTTCGGCCCACGCCGGGGTATAGGCTTTGACATCCGCGAAGTCACGCGCGGCATTGGCATCGTCAAGACCGCGATCCAGACCGTAGTTCGCCAGCACCAGGTCATACACGCTCACTACCAGAGCGTTTTCACCACTGGCTAACGGCAGCTGTTTCGCTGGCAGTTGATGAAGCGTTACCGGCTCCTGCTTCACGCTGCGAAAATGCGGGTTTTCATTGCCGCCGAAGTAGGGGAAGCCGACCGACACCACGCTATCGTGTATATCCAGCAGCGACAGTTTTAAGTCAACGTCACGGCCGTTAGCCCGCTGTTCGAGATTCCATTTGCCTTTTTCGCCCCAACGGAAGCCGATGGATCCGTTCGGCGCGACCAGTTCGCCGTCGGCGTTAAAGGCGACGGTTTTCCATTCCGGGTTATTACTTTCTCCCAGTCCGTTAAGCAGGTCAGCGGCGCGTAGCATACGGCCCGGCGCATAGCTGCCGTCGTCACGACGGTCGAGCATCACCAACATTGGCATATCGGTATAGGTACGGCAGTAGTTGAGAAAGTAATCGCTCGGATTATCGAGGTGGAAAGTTTTGAGGATCACGTGGCCCATCGCCATCGCCAGCGCGCTGTCGGTACCTTGCTTCGGCGCCAGCCACTGGTCGCAGAGCTTGGCGACTTCCGAATAGTCCGGAGTAATGGCGATGGTTTTGGTGCCCTTGTAGCGCACTTCGGTGAAGAAGTGGGCGTCCGGGGTTCGCGTCTGCGGGACGTTTGAACCCCAGGCAATAATGTAGCTGGAGTTGTACCAGTCAGCGGATTCCGGTACGTCGGTCTGTTCGCCCCAGGTCATCGGCGAGGCGGGCGGCAGATCGCAATACCAGTCATAGAAGCTCAGACAGGTGCCGCCGAGCAGCGATAAATAACGGGTGCCCGCGGCGTAGGAGACCATCGACATCGCCGGGATCGGCGAAAAGCCCGCGACGCGATCCGGACCGTAGTTTTTAATGGTCCAGACGTTGGCCGCGGCGATCAGTTGATTTAACTCTTTCCAACTGGAGCGAACAAAGCCGCCTTTACCGCGAATTTCTTTGTAGCTGCGGGTTTTCAGCGGGTCCTGCATGATGCTATCCCAGGCCTGTACCGGGTCGGGATGCTGTGTCAGGGCTTCGCGCCACAGCTCAATCAGCCGTTTACGCGCCAGCGGGTACTTCAGGCGGTTGGCGCTGTAGAGATACCAGGAGTAGCTGGCGCCGCGCGGGCAGCCGCGCGGTTCGTGGTTTGGCAGGTCCGGTCGGGTGCGCGGATAATCGGTTTGCTGGGTTTCCCAGGTGACCAGGCCGTTTTTGACATAAATTTTCCAGCTACAGGAGCCGGTACAGTTCACACCGTGCGTGGAGCGGACAATTTTGTCGAATTGCCAGCGTTGCCGGTAGCTATCTTCCCAGTCACGGTTGTTGTCGTAGACCTGACCGTGGCCGTTGGCAAAGGTCTCGCGTTTCTGCTTAAAGTAGCGAAAGCGATCCAGTAATTTACTCATGACATTTCTCCTGCTCCGATGATGTCCGGCATCGTGCCACCCGGCCGGATGAGCGAACGAACTCGTAGGCCGGATAAGGCGTAAGCCGCCATCCGGCAGATAAATCGTTATGGTTAGGCGGGTTTACGGCGGCCATAGACCAGCCAGGTCACCAGCACGCAAACCACATAGAAGACAAAAAAGACTTTCATCGCGCCCACCGGCGAGCCGGTCATGGCCAGAGAGGTCCCGAAGGCTTTTGGAATAAAGAAACCGCCAATGGCGCCGATTGCGGCGATAAAACCGAGCGCGGCGGCGGTATCGGTCACCGCTTCGTGCTGGGCCTGTTCGTCGCTGCCGCCGCGCTTTTTCACGCTATCGATGGTGAGCTGGCGGAAAATCACGGCGATCATCTGGAAGGTGGAGCCGCTACCGAGACCGGCGGTTAAGAACAGGCCCATAAACACCACGTAGAAGGCGAAGAAGCTGCCGGAACCGGAGCCCGGCAGGGTGAGGAAAAGCAGGCCGGTAAAGACCGCCATCAGAATGAAGTTGACCAGCGTCACCCGTACGCCGCCCAGGCGGTCGGAAATGATACCGCCGAAGGAGCGCGCCAGCGCGCCGATAAACGGGCCGAAGAAGGCCAGTTTCAGAATATCGACATCCGGAAACTGGGTTTTCGCCAGCATCGCGAAGCCGGCGGAGAAGCCGATAAACGAGCCGAAGGTCGCCAGATACAGCAGGCTTAACAGCCACATATGCGGACGCTTCAATACCGGTAACTGATCGCGAATCGAGGCTTTGGAACTGGCAATATCGTTCATACCGAACCACGCGAAAATGGTGGCGATGACCAGTAACGGCACCCACAGCAGCGGTGAGTTGCCAAGCCACAGCATGGCGCCGCCTGGTTGCTCAACGCCGCGGACGCCCAGGAAGGTAAAAATCGGCAGAAAGATAAAAATGGGCGAGACCAGTTGCATCACGCTGACCCCGAGGTTGCCGAGACCACCGTTGATGCCTAATGCGCTGCCCTGTTTAGCCTTGGGGAAGAAGAAGCTGATATTGCCCATGCTTGAGGCAAAGTTGGCGCCGGCAAAACCACACAGTAACGAAATAGCGATAAATACCCAGTACGGAGTAGTTGGATTTTGCACTGCCAAACCCAGCCATAAACAGGGAATCACCAGAATAACCGTGCTAATAACCGTCCAGTAACGCCCACCCATTATAGGTACCATAAAGGAGTAGGGGACGCGTAATATTGCGCCGGAAAGTGAAGGTAGCGCCGTTAATAAAAAAAGCTGGTCGGTTGTGAAATTAAAACCCACTTTATTGAGATTGACCGCGACCGCGCTAAATAACATCCAGACGCAGAAGGCGAGTAACAGACAAAATACGGAAATCCATAAGTTCCTGCGTGCGATGGCTTTTCCTTTATTTTCCCAGAAGGCTTCATTTTCTGGTCGCCAATCTTTTAAAAGATAATGATTCTTTTTATCACCTTCTATCGACATAACACCCTCACTAAAGCGTACGAGATCAAAAGGATAAATAAAAAAACAGCTGAAGTTGTGCAGGCTGGAATTAAGGCTCAGCTGTTTTTAATAATTGTATTGTTTGAGAATAGATAAGAATCGAGACGTGAAAGAATTCACGCCGGCAATGAAGGGTGGTCAATTGTTACTAAATGTAACCTAAGCCTGAGGGAGTTCCAGCGCGATATAATGTTTTAAGTAACGGGTAAATGCCGCATCGTCAATGGCTTGCATCCCCAACGCGTAAATGCCATCCAGCCCGCAAACCAGGGCAATCAGACGCCAGGCGATATTTTCTGCCGTATCCTGCGGCTGAAATTCACCGGCTTCGGCGCCGCGGTTAATCGCCGTGACCGTTTCATCATGCCACATGCTCATGGTCAGCAGATACGCGGCCTTAATTTCCTCATCGCTATCGGACAAAATCTGCGCTTCCCGCCACAGGCGTATATAGGGCTCGAGACGGCCATCTTCGCTGCCGAGTAATGAAAACAGGCGTTCGCTCCAGGAGGCGTCATCGGTCAGCAGCTGAATATCGAGCATTTCGCGGATCAAGCGGATAAAGGCCTGCGCTTTTAGCTCGCCGGTCGAGGCAAAATGATGATGTAACTGACCTGCGGCGACGCCGGCTTCGCTGGCTATCTGGCGTACGGTCATGGCGCTGAAGCCGCCATTTAGCGCCACTCGCATGGCGGCCTGCATGATAACTTCCCGACGCGCTTCCCGATTTAAATAGTGCATAGCGACCCGTAACAAAGAGGTGATGGGATGATGGTAACAAAAAGTTGGACAGACGTTCAACAATCCGGCAGGATCGCAATCCTGGACGCGTGTCCAATTTCGAAAATTGAGGAAAAGTAGTATGTCTCGGCAATGGTTAACGCTGATGGCGATTTTGCTGGTTTATATCCCGGTAGCAATTGACGCAACGGTGCTGCATGTGGCCGCCCCGACGCTCAGCGTCGCGCTTGGCACCAGCGGCAACGAGCTACTGTGGATCATTGATATCTATTCGTTGGTGATGGCCGGTATGGTGCTGCCGATGGGCGCATTGGGCGATAAAATCGGCTTTAAGCGCTTATTGCTGCTCGGTAGCGCAATTTTTGGTATCGCTTCGCTGTGCGCCGCGCTGTCGCCGTCGGCGATAACGCTGATTATTTCCCGCGCGCTGCTGGCGGTTGGCGCGGCAATGATTGTGCCGGCGACGCTTGCCGGGATCCGCGGCACTTTCGCCGAAGCCAGCCAGCGTAACATGGCGCTGGGATTATGGGCCGCGGTGGGATCCGGCGGCGCGGCATTTGGCCCGCTGGTGGGCGGCATGCTGCTGGAACACTTCTACTGGGGATCGGTGTTCCTGATCAACGTGCCAATCGTGCTGCTGGTCATTGCCATCAACGCTAAGGTTGTGCCCCGTCAGCCCGCCCGCCGCGAGCAACCGCTGAATCTGCCGCAGGCGCTGATCCTGATTGCGGCCATTCTGATGCTGGTGTTTAGCGCTAAGTCGGCGCTAAAGGGGCAGCTGGCGCTGTGGCTAATCGCGCTGGTGGCTATCGGCGGGGCGGCCATGTTGACCTGGTTTGTCCGCAAACAGCTGTCGATGCCGACGCCGATGGTGGATATGCGTCTCTTCACCCACCGCATTATTTTAAGCGGGGTGATGATGGCGATGACCGCGCTCATTACGCTGGTTGGTTTTGAATTGCTGATGGCGCAGGAGCTACAGTTCGTGCATCAGAAAACGCCGTTTGAAGCCGGGTTGTTCATGCTGCCGGTGATGGTCGCCAGCGGCTTTAGCGGGCCGATTGCCGGAATGCTGGTATCGAAACTAGGGCTGCGGCAGGTGGCGACCGGCGGTATGTTGCTGAGCGCTTTAAGCTTTTTGGGACTGTCGATGACCGACTTCAGCACGCAACAGTGGCAGGCGTGGGGGTTAATGACGCTGCTGGGCTTTAGCGCCGCCAGCGCGCTGCTGGCGTCAACGTCGGCGATCATGGCGGCAGCGCCGAAAGAGAAGGCGTCGGCGGCAGGCGCCATTGAAACAATGGCCTATGAATTGGGCGCGGGGCTCGGTATTGCGCTGTTCGGCCTGATTCTGACCCGTAGCTACAGTTCGGCGATTGAACTGCCTGCCGGGATTGGCGGTGAGGCAGCGGTACAGGCCTCATCGTCCATCGGCGAGGCGATGAAGGTGGCGCAATCGCTCCCCGCGATACCGTCAGATTCACTAATCGCGGCGGCGAAAACCGCGTTCATCAGCGCCCATAGCATTTCCCTGGCGACGGCTGGCGTTCTGCTGTTGTTACTGGCGCTGGGGATCTGGCGCGGGCTGGCCAATACGCCGGCGCCACGGTAATGTCATAGCTGAAGAGAAAGCTCCATCGCCGCACGGCGCAGCGGCGCCAGGGCTTTCTCCTTCAGCGCCGCGGCGCTCATCGAAGAGGCGGGGACGCCAACGTTGAGCGCTGCCACCACCTGGCCGCTACGCGACAGCAGCGGTACCGCAAGCGAGCATAATCCAACTTCAATTTGCCTGTCCGCCAGCGCATAGCCCTGCATGCGAACTTTGGCGATTTCCGCGCGCAGTGCCGCGGGATCGCACAGGGTATACGGGGTGTAGCGCATCAGATGTGCGCGTGACAGCGTCACTTCTAGTTGGTCTTCGGGCAACGCGCTCAGCAATACCCGTCCCATTGAGGTTGTCCATGCCGGGAGGCGGCTGCCGCGGCCCAGATCGACGCTGAGCAAGTTATTGACCGCCGCGCGGGCGATATACAGTACGTTGTCGCCATCAAGCGTGGCGGCGGAGCAGCTTTCACCTAACGTCTTACCAAGATTGTCCAGCGCCGTTTGCGCCACCTTCGCCAGCGGGGTTCCTGCCAGATAGGCGTGGCCCACTGCCAGCACGCGCGGCAGCAGTTCATAGCTGCGGCCGTCCGGGCTATGCACCATCCCCAGCGCCGCCAGGGTATACAGGCAGCGGCGCACCGCCGCGCGAGAAATTTGCGTTTTTTGACTTAACTGCGAAATGGTCAGCCGCTGGCGCTGGGGAGTAAAAGCATTGAGCACCTCCAGCCCGCGGGCGAGTGACAGCATAAAATTGGGGTCGTGCTCGGCCTGCCTGGCGCTCAGCGTAGTGTGGGTATTGTCGCTCATTGCATCTTTCTCCGTTGCAACGTAAAGCTCACGGGGAATCACTATACCGCGCGCAAACCAGGGTGCGGCGAATTGTGCCTGTTTTACCACCTCGATCACATTATTAACCGCAATTTAACAAGCGTGCCGATAATCGCACAACATTTCGATTATCGCCGTTGACCATCCGCCAGGCTGGACCCTATTGTCAAAGCACAGACATCCCCGTTATGGATGTGGGTACAAAAAGTTATGCATCTTTCAGGAACAAAAAATGACTGCGACCGTAGAACGCATTGAGAGCTGGTTAGTGGATGTACCGACTATCCGGCCACATAAATTATCGATGACCACCATGGGCTGCCAGACGCTGGTCATCGTGCGCATTACCCGTTCCGATGGCGTATGCGGTATCGGTGAAGCGACGACCATCGGCGGGCTGAGCTACGGCGTCGAGAGCCCGGAGGCTATCTCATCGGCCTTGACCCACTATCTGACGCCGCTGCTGAAAGGGCAGCCGGCGGATAACCTGAATGCGCTGACGGCGCGTATGAATAGCGCCATTAGAGGCAATACTTTCGCAAAATCTGCCATTGAAACCGCACTCCTTGATGCCCAGGGCAAAGCTTTAGGGCTACCGGTATCGGCACTGCTCGGCGGCGCGCTGCAAACGTCGTTGCCGGTGCTGTGGACGTTAGCCAGCGGCGATACCGCGAAAGATATTGCCGAAGGGGAAAAGCTGTTAGCCGAGCGCCGTCATCAGGCATTCAAGCTGAAAATTGGCGCACGGGAATTAGCCACCGATCTCCGCCATACCCGCGCCATTGTGGAAGCCTTAGGCGATCGCGCCAGCATTCGCGTTGACGTTAATCAGGCCTGGGACGCCGCGACCGGCGCGAAGGGCTGTCGCGAGCTGGCGGCGATGGGGGTCGATCTCATCGAACAGCCGGTGAGCGCGCAGGACAATGCAGCGCTGGTGCGCCTGAGCCAGCAAATCGAAACCGCGATCCTGGCGGATGAAGCGGTCGCGACCGCTTACGATGGTTACCAACTGGCGCACCAGGGCTTTACCGGCGCTTACGCGCTGAAAATCGCCAAGGCGGGCGGGCCGAATAGCGTGCTGGCGCTGGCCCGCGTCGCGCAGGCGGCGGGGATTGGCCTGTATGGCGGCACGATGCTGGAAGGGACCGTGGGGACCGTTGCTTCTCTGCATGCCTGGTCGACATTGCCGCTGCAGTGGGGAACCGAGATGTTCGGCCCGTTGCTACTCAAAGACGATATCGTCAGCGTGCCGCTGACCTTTGCCGACGGTCAGGTGGCGTTGCCGCAAACGCCAGGGCTTGGTGTGGAGCTGGATGAAGACAAGCTGCGCTTCTATTCCCGTAAAGCATAACAGGAGAAAATAATGCTATTTAAAGTTGATATGACCGTTAATATTCCGATCGGGTTTCCTGCCGCCGAAGCGGATGAAATTAAACAACGCGAAAAAGCCTATTCGCAACAATTACAACGTGAAGGCAAGTGGCGACATATTTGGCGCGTCGCCGGTCTTTACGCCAATGTCAGCATTTTCGATGTAAAAGATGCCGAAGAGTTGCATCAAATTTTAATGGGATTGCCGTTATATCCATTCATGGATATTCGCGTAGAGGCGCTGTGCCGTCATCCCTCGTCTATTCGTGAAGACGATAGCTAATAATAATAAAACATGACCTCATGCCGGGGTCACCCGGTAAATATCCTACAACGATAAGAGAGAATAATTATGAGTAATGCTTTCGTACAACAAGAAGCCGTGCAGAAATTATTACGTGAAGGCGCGGGTTTAAATGTTCCAGGCGGTAACGAACGTTTTAAAGCCATTGTCCACCGTTTGCTGGAGAATATCTGCACGCTGATCGATGACTATAACGTCACAGAAGAAGAGTTCTGGCATGCGGTGAACTATTTGCACGAGCTGGGTGGGCGCCAGGAAGCGGCGCTGCTGGCGGCGGGGCTGGGTCTTGAGCACTTCCTCGACCTGCGTCAGGACGCAATCGACGCGGCGGCGCATCGTGAAACCGGCACCCCTCGCACCATCGAAGGGCCGCTGTATGTGGCCAATGCGCCGCTGGCCGACCGCCATGCCCGCATGGATGATGGCACCGACGCCGGCGAAGTGATGTGGCTGCACGGCCAGGTTAAAGATAGCCAGGGCCAGCCGATCGCTAACGCCATCGTTGATATCTGGCACGCCAATACCCTGGGTAATTACTCGTTCTTCGATCAGAGCCAGAGCGACTACAACCTGCGTCGTCGTATTCGCACCGGCGCCGATGGCCGCTATAGCGTGCGCAGCATCATGCCATCCGGCTACGGCTGCCCGCCGGATGGTCCAACCCAGAAGTTGCTGGATCAGTTAGGCCGCCACGGCAACCGTCCGGCGCACATTCACTTCTTCGTCTCCGCGCCGGGGCATAAACATCTGACCAGCCAGATCAACCTCAGCGGCGACAAATACCTGTGGGATGATTTTGCCTTTGCCACCCGCGATGGACTGATTGCCGACCCGGTGAAAGTGAGCGACCGCGAGACGATTGCACTGCGTGAACTGGACGGCGAGCACACCGAAGTGCGCTTTGATTTCACCCTCTGTAAAGCGCTGAGCCCCGACGAAGAGCACCGCGGCACCCGTCTGCGCGCCAAAGAGTAATCTGCTTTAGCGGCCCCGGCCACGCTGATGGCCCGGGCCGCGCTCTACACCCGATAATCACCACATTTGCCAAATATCTTTAATCCTGAATTCTGCAGGAGGAGTTAACTCATGCAAAAAACGCTATCAGCGCTTAAAGACAAAATTAACAACGCGTTAATTGTCGACCGTGAAAATCATATTTACCGTTGCCACCGCTCTATATTTACCGATCAGCAGTTATTTGATTTTGAAATGAAACATATCTTCGAAGGTAATTGGGTGTTTCTCGCCCATGAAAGCCAGATTGCCGAGCCGGGAGATTATTATACCCTGACGCTGGGACGGCAGCCGGTTATTATTACTCGCGATAAAAAGAATGAATTGCATGCATTAATTAATAGCTGTGCCCACCGCGGCGCCATGTTATGTCGACGCAAAACCGGGAATAAAAATTCGTTTACCTGTCCGTTCCACGGCTGGACCTTCAGCAATAACGGCAAATTATTAAAAGCCAAAGATGAGAGCACCGGCGCTTATCCTGACACCTTCAAACATGAAGGGTCTCACGATCTGCAAAAATTGCCGCGTTTTCAGTCTTACCGCGGTTTCTTATTCGGTAGCCTCAATGCGGACGTGCAGCCGCTGGAGGAGTATCTCGGCGAAACCCGCAAAATCATCGATCTGATCGTCGATCAGGCGCCGGAAGGACTGGAAGTGCTGAAGGGATCGTCGAGCTACGTTTACGAAGGCAACTGGAAGCTGGGCGCGGAGAACGGCGCCGATGGTTATCACGTCAGCGTGGTGCACTGGAATTACGCCTCAACCATGTCACGCCGCAACTATGAAGCGGAAGGGACGCATGCGGTTGACGCCAACGGCTGGTCAAAGAGCGTCGGCGGCGGCTACGGATTTGACAACGGCCATATGTTGCTGTGGACCCGCGCGTTGAACCCGGAAGTGCGCCCGGTCTATGCCCACCGCGACCGTCTGCAGGCGGAGTTCGGTGAACTGCGCGCCGACCAGATGGTTAATGAAACCCGCAACCTGTGCCTGTATCCCAACGTCTACCTGATGGATCAGTTTTCTACCCAGATCCGCGTAATCCGCCCGATTGCGGTCGACAAAACCGAAGTCACCATCTGGTGTTTTGCGCCGAAAGGGGAATCAGACCAGGCCCGGGCGTTACGCATCCGCCAGTACGAAGATTTCTTTAACGTCAGCGGAATGGGGACGCCGGACGATCTGGAAGAGTTCAGCGCCTGCCAGCGCGGCTATCTTGGCGAAAATCTGGCATGGAGCGACCTCAGCCGCGGCGCGCTACGTTGGGTCGACGGCCCGGATGAACACGCCAGGCACGCGGGTTTTACGCCGCGGCTAAGCGGGGTGAAATCGGAAGATGAGGCGCTGTATATTGCCCATCATCACCACTGGCAAACGGTCATGCTGGCGGCGCTGGAACAGGAACAGCAACGCTACAACCAGTCCATTACCCAGCGCGTGGAGGTGGCCTGATGCTGAATCTCGAACAAGTTCGTCAGTTTCTCTATTACGAAGCCCGCCTGTTGGATGACCGTCAGTGGGATGAGTGGCTGAGTTGTTACAGCCCGCAGGTGGTCTACTGGATGCCGGCATGGGGCGACGATGACCAGCTGACGCGCGACCCGCAAAAAGAGATTTCACTTATCTACTACCCCAACCGTGAAGGACTGGAGGATCGTGTCTATCGCATTAAAACCGAACGTTCCGGCGCCAGCACGCCGGAGCCGCGTACCACGCACATTATCAGCAATGTCGAGCTGATGGGCGAGAGCGATGAGGGGCTTGCGGTGCGCTACAACTGGGTCACCTGGAGCCATCGCTATCAACACACGGATGCCTATTTCGGCTCTACCTGCTGCACGCTAATTGAGCAGGACGGCAGGCCGCAGATCGTTCGTAAAACGGTACGCCTGAATAACGACTATATCCGTCAGGTCATCGACGTTTACCACATTTAAGAGGCGCTTATGACTTTTAATATTGCTCTTAATTTTGAGGACGGCATTACGCGATTTATTCAATGCAATGCCGGAGAGAAGGTGCTGGATGCGGCCTATCGCCAGAAGGTAAACCTGCCGATGGACTGTTCTGACGGCGTTTGCGGCACCTGCAAATGTCACTGCGCCAGCGGTGAATACGACCTGGGGGAGGATTATCTCGACGAGGCGTTAAGCGACGACGAGGCGCAGGCTCGCCAGGTGCTGACCTGCCAGATGGTCCCAACCAGCGACTGTGTGATCGACGTGCCGGTGGCCGCCGCGCAGTGTAAAACCGCGCTGACGAACACCGGGGCGCAGGTACGACAGGTGAATTTACTGTCCGATACCGCTATCGAACTGGTGGTCGCGCTGGATGAACCGCTGGCTTTTCTGCCGGGGCAATATATCAACATTCAGGTACCGGGCACGCCTCATGTGCGCGCCTACTCATTTAGCTCGTTGCCGGGTTCTCTCGAAGGGCGCTTTCTGATCCGTAACGTGCCTGGCGGCATGATGAGCCAGTGGTTAACCCAGCAGGCGCGGCCCGGCGACCGCCTGACCCTCAGCGGCCCGATGGGCAGCTTCTATTTGCGCAGTGGCGAACGCCCGCTGCTCATGCTGGCGGGTGGCACCGGGCTGGCGCCGCTGCTGTCCATGTTACACACCCTGCAGACACAGGGTAGCCCGCGTTCGGTGACGTTACTGTACGGGGTGACCCGTGACGACGATCTGGTGAAAACCGACGCGCTGGATGCGTTTAAACAGCAACTGACGGGATATCGCTGGCTGCCGGTAGTGGCGGATGAAAGCAGTTCCTGCCCGCAGCGCGGCTTTGTGACCGAACATCTCGATGACGCGATGCTGAATAACGGCGACGTTGACATCTATCTTTGCGGACCGCCGCCGATGGTGAATGCGGTCGCCACGGCGCTGCGCGAACGAGGAATTTCCCCGGCAGGGTTCTGGTATGAAAAATTTATCGCCAGCCAGAGCGCGGCGGCGTAAGGAGACATGATGCGTTTTACCAATAAAATCGTCGCTATCACCGGCGCGGCGCAGGGCATTGGTCGCCAGACCGCGGAACAGGCGGCAACTGAAGGCGCCGCCCTGTTGCTGATTGACCGCTCGCCTTACGTACATGAACTGGCTGCCGTTTTAGCCCTGGCCGGAAGTCAGGTACTGGCGCTGGAGGCTGACCTTGAGCAGTGGCAGAGTACTGAACAGGCGTTTGCCGCCGGGGTCGCGCATTTTGGCCGCCTCGACGTGCTCATCAACAACGTCGGCGGCACCATCTGGGCGCGACCTTTCGCCGAGTATCAGCCAGAACAAATTGAGAAAGAGATCCGCCGCTCGCTGTTCCCCACCTTGTGGGGCTGCCGCGCGGCGCTCCCCTGGATGCTGAAGCAGGGGAAAGGCAGCATCGTCAATATCTCGTCGGTGGCGACGGCAGGGGTGAACCGGGTGCCTTACTCGGCGGCGAAAGGCGGCGTTAACGCGCTGACCCGGTCTATCGCTATGGAGTACAGCGGCAGCGGCATTCGGATTAACGCCGTCGCGCCGGGCGGTACGGAGGCGCCGCCGCGCCTGACGCCGCGCAATGAAGAGCAGCCGAGCGAGCAGGAAAAGGCGTGGTATCAGCAGGTTGTCGATCAGACGGTGGCGAGCAGCCTGATGCGCCGTTACGGCACGCTGGCGGAACAGGCGAATGCGATCCTGTTTCTCGCCAGCGATGAGGCCAGCTATATCACCGGCGTGACGCTACCGGTGGCGGGCGGCGACCTCGGCTAACGGCGGGTGGCATACCAGCAGAGCAGGGAGCCGAGACATACCATCCCGGCCCCCTGCCAGAATGACCATGAGAGCGCGGCGCTGAGCAGCACCGCCGCCAGCGCGGAAGAGAGCACCGGCGTAAAGTACGACGCCGCCGCCAGCAGGCTGACGTTGCCGTGCAGGATGCCAACGTTCCACGCCGCGTAGGCCAGCCCCAGCGCCACGGAGACCGTAATCAGCTTAATGACCACCGGCCAGCTAAACAGCATCGGCGGCTGCGCGCTGGCCAAAAACTTCAGCCACAGGGTCAGCGCCGTTAATAAGACGAAGAGGGTAATGCCATTTTTGCCTTTGGCATATTTCGCGGTAACCGTGCAGTACGCCGCCCAGATAAACGCGCCGATAAATGCCAGAAAATAGCTCAGCGGGCTGGAGATGACGTTATTGATAATTTCATCGAGGTTAAGTCCGTGTTCGCCGCCAAGCACCCAGCTCACGCCGAACAGCGCCAGCAATAAGCCGGGGATCACCAGCCAGCTGCTTTTCTGACCGTTAAAAAGAATGGCGAATAAAATGGTCAGGCTGGGCCACAGGTAATTGACCATTCCCACTTCAATGGCCTGCTGGCGGGTGGCGGCGAAGCCCAGCGACAGGGCGAGGCAGATCTCATAGCTGACAAACAGCACGCTGCCGGCCAACAGATAGCGGCGCGGGATCTGGCGCAGGTTGGGAAAGCCGACGGTAAAAATGAGCAGCAGGCCGCTGAGACTATAAATCATCGCCGCGCCGCCGACAGGACCTAGCCCTTCGCTAACGCCGCGAATCAAGCCGACCATCGTGCTCCATAATATAATGGCGGCGAAGCCTATTGACGTCGCTCTCTTTTTTTCCATGTTTAACCTGATAGTGACTCAAACGCAGCAAGAATTTATAACATCTTTTCGCTCCCGGCGGTCGATCTTTTCCGTAGCGCATAACTCTTTGGGGTTAGTCAAACTCGTCGCCGATGACTCTTTAGAGGGCTAGCGTGGGCGACCTTGATTTGACGCAATAAAAAAAGGGACATTGCTGTTAGTTTCCTCCGCGCGATGAACAAACATCCTGCATGGAGGAATCAATGGACGTCAGCCGCAGAAAGTTTTTTAAAATCTGCGCAGGCGGTATGGCCGGAACAACAGCTGCCGCACTGGGCTTCGCCCCGAAAATGGCGCTGGCTCAGGCACGCAATTTCAAATTGCTGCGCGCAAAAGAGATCCGCAACACCTGCACTTACTGCTCCGTGGGCTGCGGGCTATTAATGTATAGCCTGGGCGACGGCGCGAAAAACGCCAAAGAAGCGATTTATCATATCGAAGGGGATCCGGATCATCCGGTAAGCCGCGGCGCGCTGTGCCCGAAAGGCGCCGGTCTGCTGGACTACGTCCACAGTGAAAATCGCCTGCGGTATCCGCAATACCGCGCTCCGGGTTCGGATAAATGGCAGCGCATCTCCTGGGATGAAGCTTTTAACCGCATCGCCAAATTGATGAAAGCCGACCGCGATGCCAACTTTATTGAAAAGAACGAGCAGGGCGTGACGGTTAACCGCTGGCTTTCCACCGGGATGCTGTGCGCCTCGGCGGCGAGTAATGAGACCGGCATGCTGACGCAAAAATTTGTGCGCTCGCTCGGCATGCTGGCGGTAGACAACCAGGCGCGCGTCTGACACGGACCAACGGTAGCAAGTCTTGCTCCAACATTTGGTCGCGGTGCGATGACCAACCACTGGGTTGATATCAAAAACGCAAACGTCGTAATGGTGATGGGCGGCAACGCCGCGGAAGCGCATCCGGTGGGATTCCGCTGGGCGATGGAAGCGAAGAACAATAACGATGCTACGCTTATCGTCGTCGACCCACGCTTTACGCGTACCGCGTCGGTGGCCGATATCTATGCGCCAATTCGTTCCGGTACCGACATTACGTTCCTGTCGGGCGTGCTGTTGTACCTTATCGAAAATAATAAGATTAATGCCGAGTACGTAAAGCATTACACCAATGCCAGCCTGCTGGTACGGGATGATTTTACCTTCGAAGATGGCCTGTTCAGCGGCTACGATGCGGAAAAGCGCCAGTATGATAAATCGTCCTGGAACTACCAGTTCGATGAAAATGGCTACGCGAAACGCGATGAAACGCTCAGCCATCCGCGCTGCGTGTGGAATCTGCTCAAGCAGCACGTTTCCCGCTACACGCCGGAAGTGGTTGAAAACATCTGCGGTACGCCGAAAGAAGACTTCCTCAAAGTGTGCGAGGTGCTGGCTTCAACCAGCGTCGCGGATCGCACCACCACCTTCCTGTATGCTCTGGGCTGGACGCAGCACACCGTCGGCGCGCAGAACATACGCACCATGGCGATGATCCAACTGCTGCTCGGCAACATGGGCATGGCTGGCGGCGGCGTCAACGCGCTGCGCGGACACTCCAATATTCAGGGGCTGACCGATTTGGGTCTGTTGTCGACCAGTCTGCCGGGTTATTTGACGCTGCCGTCCGATAAACAGAGCGATCTGCAAAGTTATCTTAGCGCCAACACGCCGAAAGCGACGCTGGCCGACCAGGTGAACTACTGGAGCAACTACCCGAAATTCTTCGTCAGCCTGATGAAATCGTTCTACGGCGATGCGGCGCAGAAAGAGAATGACTGGGGCTTCAACTGGTTGCCGAAATGGGATCAGGCCTACGACGTCATCAAGTACTTCAATATGATGGATAACGGCAACGTCACCGGCTATATCTGCCAGGGCTTCAACCCGGTTGCGTCCTTCCCGGACAAAAACAAAGTGGTGCGTAGCCTCAGTAAGCTGAAATATATGGTGGTTATCGATCCGTTGGTGACCGAGACCTCGACTTTCTGGCAGAACCACGGCGAGTCTAATGATGTCGACCCGGCTACGATTCAGACCGAAGTCTTCCGTCTGCCATCGACCTGCTTTGCCGAAGAAGACGGTTCGATCGCCAACTCCGGTCGCTGGCTGCAGTGGCACTGGAAAGGCCAGGACGCGCCGGGCGAAGCACGCAACGATGGCGAAATTCTTGCCGGGATCTATCACCGTTTGCGTGAGCTGTACCGTCGCGAAGGCGGTAAGGGCGCGGAACCGCTGCTGAAAATGAGCTGGAGTTATAAGCAGCCAGATCATCCGGAATCGGAGGAGGTTGCAAAAGAGAACAACGGCTACGCGCTGGCGGATCTCTACGATGGCAATGGGGCGCTGCTGGCGAAAAAAGGACAGTTGCTGAATAGCTTCGCACTGTTGCGCGATGACGGCAGCACCGCGTCATCTTGCTGGATCTACACCGGCTGCTGGACCGAGCAGGGTAACCAGATGGCGAATCGCGATAACGCCGATCCTTCTGGGCTTGGCAATACGCTGGGCTGGGCCTGGGCCTGGCCGCTCAACCGCCGCGTGCTGTATAACCGCGCATCGGCCGATATTAACGGTAAACCTTGGGATGCGAAGCGAATGCTGATCCAGTGGAACGGCAGTAAGTGGGTCGGTAATGATATTCCGGACTTCAATACCGCGCCGCCGGGGAGCAACACCGGGCCGTTTATTATGCAGCAAGAGGGGCTTGGGCGCCTGTTTGCGCTCGATAAACTGGCGGAAGGGCCGTTCCCTGAACACTACGAGCCGATGGAAACGCCGCTTGGCACCAACCCGCTGCACCCGAATGTGGTCTCCAGCCCGGTAGTGCGTTTATACGAAGATGACGCTATTCGCTTAGGTAAGAAGGATAAGTTCCCGTATGTCGGTACTACCTATCGCCTGACCGAACACTTCCATACCTGGACCAAGCATGCGCTGCTTAATGCGATTGCGCAGCCGGAACAGTTTGTCGAAATCAGCGAAGGGCTGGCGAAAAGCAAAGGTATCGTCAACGGCGACTGGGTGAAAGTCAGCAGCAAGCGCGGCTTTATTCGCGCGGTTGCCGTGGTGACCCGCCGACTGCGCACGCTGAACGTCAACGGCCAGCAGGTAGAAACCGTCGGTATCCCGCTGCACTGGGGTTTTGAAGGCGTGGCCCGTAAAGGTTACATCGCCAACACCCTGACGCCTAACGTCGGCGATTCCAACTCGCAAACGCCGGAGTATAAGGCGTTTTTGGTCAACATCGAGAAAGCGTAAGGAGCGATTAAATGGCGATGGAAACACAAGACATTATTAAACGCTCCGCGACTAACCAGATGACTCCCGCGCCACGCGCGCGGGACTATAAGGCAGAAGTCGCCAAGCTTATCGATGTCTCCTCCTGCGTAGGCTGTAAAGCCTGCCAGGTGGCCTGTTCCGAGTGGAATGACATTCGCGATGAAGTGGGGCACTGCGTCGGCGTGTACGACAACCCGGCGGATCTCAGCGCTAAATCCTGGACGGTAATGCGTTTTAGCGAGACCGAACAGAACGGCAAGCTGGAGTGGCTTATCCGCAAAGATGGCTGTATGCACTGCGAAGAGCCGGGTTGCCTGAAAGCCTGCCCGTCCGCCGGGGCGATCATTCAGTATGCCAACGGCATCGTCGATTTCCAGCAGGAAAACTGCATCGGCTGCGGCTACTGCATTGCCGGGTGTCCGTTTAATATCCCGCGCCTCAATAAAGAGGATAACCGGGTCTATAAATGCACCCTGTGTGTGGATAGGGTCAGCGTTGGTCAGGAACCGGCATGCGTGAAAACCTGTCCTACCGGCGCTATCCACTTCGGCACGAAAAAAGAGATGCTGGAAGTGGCGCAGGAGCGGGTGGCTAAGCTTAAAAAACGCGGTTATGCCAACGCCGGGATCTACAACCCGCAGGGCGTAGGCGGCACCCACGTGATGTACGTGCTGCATCATGCCGACCAGCCGGAGTTGTATCACAAGCTGCCGAAAGCGCCGCAGATCGATACCAGTATCAATCTGTGGAAGGGGGCGCTGAAACCGCTGTCGGCGGCGGGCTTTATTGCCACCTTTGCCGGGCTGATTTACCACTACATCGGTATCGGGCCGAACAAGGAAGTTGATGACGATGAGGAGGAACATGATGAATAAATCGAAAATGATAGTGCGCACCAAATTTATCGACCGCGCCTGTCACTGGACGGTGGTTATCTGTTTCTTCCTGGTGGCGCTGTCGGGGATTTCGTTTTTCTTCCCGACGCTACAGTGGTTGACGGAAACCTTCGGCACCCCGCAGATGGGGCGTATCCTGCACCCGTTTTTCGGGGTGCTGATTTTTGTCGCGCTGATGTTTATGTTTGTGCGTTTTGTCCACCACAATATCCCTGATAAACAGGATATCCCCTGGCTGAAAGGCATTGTGGAGGTTCTGAAAGGCAATGAACATAAGGTCGCGAGCGTCGGTAAATATAACGCCGGGCAGAAGATGATGTTCTGGACCATTATGAGCATGATTTTTGTGCTGCTGGTGACCGGGGTGATTATCTGGCGCCCGTATTTTGCGGACTATTTCCCGATTCCGGTTATCCGTTACAGCCTGCTGATACACGCTACTTCGGCGATTATCCTGATCCACGCGATCCTCATTCATATGTATATGGCATTCTGGGTGAAAGGGTCGATTAAAGGCATGATTGAGGGTAAGGTCAGCCGCCGTTGGGCGAAGAAACATCACCCGCGCTGGTATCGCGATGTCGAACGCCTGGAAGCGCAAAAAGAGAGCCGTGAGGGAATGAAGTAAGCCTTTATGGGGTAAACCCGCCCCGGTGATATCGGGGCGGGTTTACGTATTTGTTATAAGCGCATCGATGGCGGAAATAACAGCCGTTCTTTCTTTATGTAAATTACAGACGAAATATTTATTATTCAGGCGCTGCTTTGCTACGCTGGTTATTCCCGGGGTGTTGAGGAATAGCTTTTGAAAGCCAATATTTACTAGTGGAGCTGCAGGGTGATAATGACTCGCCATATGTATATGATAACTCAGTGGCAAAACTAACCTTGATGATAAATCATCATAATAATCATGTTTAATCACCATAAGATAAGGTTGGAGTTCATTTGTCCTCGGTGATGGATTACGATAAACATCAAATTGCATGATAACTAAATCCCTTCGAAGAATGGGTCTTCCGACAGTAAACCGGCGCGCGCGGTAAATTCATTCATGGCATTTATGAATTCCTGGTGTTGCTGTAGTCTTTCCGCATCACTAATGGTTTGCCGATCGAAGGTCTGTTTAATCGCCGCATCAGACTCGTTTCGCTGTTTTTTATTCATCGCATTGCTATTCATTTTCTGCTCCCTGTGATTAACAGTCTGATTATCTCTGCATTAAACCGGAAAATAAATGTCGTTAACAACGCTTTTTTATATTTTGCGAGCCGGGTTCCAGAGCAACGCAACAGATGAAATATTAACGTTTATTGTAATAATCCTCTGCGCAGGGGGAATACTGCGCAAAGGTGATAAAGCTATTCCTTCAAAACTTCTCAGGAATAAACCGGAAAGGAAAATGGGTCGGTTTCACTTTGCCAATTTTACGTTTCGGTAAGGTAATGTGTTCCGTTGGTAAAGCCTCGTAGGGGATCTGCGAAAGCAGATGGGTAATAATATTCAGGCGTACGCGTTTTTTATCTTCCGAGCGGGCGACAAACCACGGCGCCCAGGCGGTATCGGTGGCGGCAAACATCGCATCACGCGCTACGGTGTAGTCATCCCAGCGGTTGAAGGATTTAATATCCATCGGCGATAGCTTCCAGATTTTGCGTCCGTCATCAATACGGTCGCGCAGGCGCCGTTCTTGCTCCTGCGGCGTTACCTCCAGCCAGTATTTCAGTAAAATAATGCCGGAATCGACCATCCCTCGCTCTACCATCGGCGCGCCGTCGAGGAATTTTTGCACCTCCTCCTCGGTACAAAATCCCATCACCCGCTCAACGCCGGCCCGGTTGTACCAGCTGCGATCGAAAATCACTATCTCGCCGGCGGCGGGCAGATGTTTGATATAACGCTGAAAATAGAGCTGGCTGCGTTCGCGCTCGGTTGGCGCGGGCAGGGCGACGACGCGGAAAACCCGGGGGCTGACGCGTTCGGTTATCGCTTTGATGGTGCCGCCTTTGCCAGCGCCATCGCGACCCTCGAAGACGATGCATACCTTAAGCCCTTTATGCACTACCCACCGCTGTAGCCTGACCAACTCGACGTGCAGTTTACGCAACGCCTGCTGATACTCTTTCTCGCTTAACGGCTCCGTTTTGGCGGGTATGACGGGCGCAACAGTGTTCTTTTTGTTTCCCATGGCTGTCCTCATGCGTGGTGGCCTGAAAGGCAGGTCGCTGTTTAAAGTGTAATCAGACCCAGGCAAAGCGGCGAAAAACTTCTCATTCAGCGGAGAGAGAAAGATAGCCATTAAGCGCATCATCTCACTGCTGATTAATCAGGAATCGGGTAGGATAGTCTCGTCAATTAGCTAAAATCATTCAGGGAGAGAGTATGTCGAAAAAACTTTTGCAGGTGCACTTTGCTTTTAGCGGCCCGTTTGGCGATGAAATGTCGGCGCAATTAGCCGAGCTCGCGCAATCTATTAACCATGAGCCCGGTTTTATCTGGAAGATCTGGACGGAGAATAGCGCCACGCAGGAAGCCGGCGGCATATATCTGTTCGAAGATGAACAGAGCGCGCAGGCTTATGCGAAAAAACACGCCGCACGCCTGCGGCAATTTGGCGTGCAGGAGATGTTCTACAAGATTTTCGACGTCAATTTACCACTCAGCCAGATTAACCACGGGCCGCTCAATTAAGGTTACATATAGCGCTCAAACTGCCATGCCGCCACGGCTTCGAGGATAAACAGCCCGGATACAACGAGACCCGCCACGCGATGGCGGGAATAAAATAGTATTCCCGCGACCACGGCTAACACCGGTAACGTAATGGGCCAGCAGGCGACGATAGTAATCCAGGCGATGATCAGATAATCCTTCATCATGGCGAATACTCCATGGTCAATGTTTACCGGCGCGCACGATGCGTCGGTAAAAATCAGAATTCGACGACGCCGCCTTGTTCAATACGGTCAATATCATTGGTAACGGGATTCACCTTTTCGTTGTAATAGGTGTAGGCATTAACGTCGGGCGACATCGTTAATTTTGGTTGTTCCGTTTTCGATTCAGGCGATTCTGCTGGTGGATTAACGGCAAGGTCTGCCGGCTCCGGCGGCGTATAATGTAACTGGTCGGCGAGATTACCCGCTGCGAAGGCGCAGGCGTTAATAGAAAGCGCGCTGATGGCGATAATAATTAATTTTTTTAAAGTCATGATTTTCATCCATGAGGCGAAACCCGCCACGGCGGCAGGTAAAAGAGCAAGGCTTAAGATAATACGTAAAAGAAGTTAATGTTTCAAAGCGTAAACGCCGTCTGGCAGCATAAAGTTGCTATTCATCGGCAATTCTTTATGGTGGCGACCTGTATTGCCGAGCATTCCCCATGCTCTCGTTATTAATTTCACATTAATGCAGCAAAATTTTCACTAGTTTTGATCATCACCGCACTTTTGCACCAGCCCGGTGCGCAAGGTTGCTAAAGTCGTTCTATGTTTAGCTCACTGTCGGTATGGACACCAGCGTTCCCGGCAGGCCACGTGACGGCAACAGACCTCCTGACCTGTAAAGACTGGCGCATTGCCGGGGTGGTACCGATTGCGGTCACGCTACGCGACTATTAGTAATCGATCTGGCGATACCTCTCTTCCTGGCGGGTTTTTTGCTTTATCTACCGAAGCCGCTACGGCTTATTCCAGCATTGGCACGTTACGCTGTAAGTGGTTTTTACTGCGCCAGTTTGTGGCGTCTGTTCGATATCGCTGAGGACTATCCGAATGTCTTTAAAACTTAAAAAGTTGACTCTGCATTTTGCAATAGCAGGTTGTTTGAGCGCGGCATTTTATGCACAGGCGGATGTGAAGATTGGCGTGGCCGGCCCATTTACCGGGCCGAATGCGACCTATGGCGCCCAATACTGGAAAGGGGCATCGCAGGCGGCGGCTGATATTAATGCCGCCGGGGGGATTAAAGGCGAAAAAATTGTGCTGGTGCAGGGCGATGATGCCTGTGAACCCAAGCAGGCGGTGGCAGTGGCTAACCGCCTGGTCGACGACTCCGGCGTCTCGGCGGTGGTGGGTCATTTCTGCTCTTCCTCGACGATGCCCGCCTCCGAGGTCTATGACGAAGCCGGCATCCTGACCATCACGCCGGGTTCCACCAATCCGCAAATCACCGAACGCGGAATGAAAGATATGTTCCGCATGTGCGGGCGCGATGACCAGCAAGGGGTGATTGCCGCCAACTACATGCTGGATGTGCTGAAGGCGAAGAAGATCGCCGTCATTCACGATAAAGATACCTACGGTCAGGGATTAGCCGATGCGACGCGCGCGGCGCTGGCTAAACGCGGGACGAAAGAAGTGTTGTATGAAGGCTTATCCCGCGGGGAAAAAGACTTTAATGCCCTGGTAACCAAAATCGGCGCCCTGAAACCGGATGTGGTTTATTTCGGCGGTTGCCACCCGGAAGCCGGCCCGCTGGTGCGCCAGATGCGCGAGCAGGGCGTCCAGGCTAAGTTCTTCTCCGGCGACTGCGTGGTGACCGAAGAGTTAGTTACCGCCGCGGGCGGGCCGCAGTTTACCAATGGCGTGTTAATGACCTTCGGTAAGGATCCGCGCACCATTCCTGAAGGTAAAGCGGTGATCGACAAATTCCGCGCCAGCGGTTTTGAACCGGAGGGCTATACCCTTTACGCCTATGCTTCGATTCAGGCTATCGCCGCCGCCTATAACGCCGCCGGTACCGATAATGCCAAAGCCAGCGAATGGTTAAAAAACCATAGCGTCGATACCGTGATGGGTAAAAAAGCCTGGGATGGCAAAGGTGACCTGAAAGTATCGGATTACGTGGTTTATCAATGGGATGATAAAGGCAAATATCATCAGCTGTAACCCGGGATTGTAGTGCGCATAACGTCCTCATCAGAGGGGCGTCGTACCACCATAAGCAGCAGACGTTAAGGCCTCTGCGTCTGCTGCATCTTGACTGGCAGGATGGTTCATATGGCGGCATTCTTTCTGCAACAACTGATCAATGGCTTAACGCTTGGCGCGGTATATGGGCTTATCGCCATTGGCTACACCATGGTTTATGGCATCATCGGTATGATTAACTTCGCCCACGGCGAGGTATATATGGTCTCAGCCTATCTGTGTGCTATCGGGCTGGCGCTGTTGGCCTACTTTGGTATTCACTCCTTCCCGCTGCTTATTTTCGGCACGCTGGTGTTTACGATTATCGTCACCGGGGTGTACGGCTGGGCCATCGAACGCATTGCTTATCGGCCGCTACGTAACTCAACGCGTCTGGCGCCGCTGATCTCGGCAATCGGTATGTCGCTGATTTTACAAAACTACGTGCAACTGAGTCAGGGCCCCAATCAACAGGGGATCCCGACGTTGATGCACGGCGTATTGCGGATTACGGTAGGTGATGGCGTGGTGCAAATCACCTGGACCAAAATCTTCATCCTGCTCGCCGCCTTCGTCGGCATGGTGGTACTGAGCTGGATAATCAACCACACGCAGTTAGGTCGGGTTTGCCGCGCGACCCAGCAGGATCGGCGGATGGCGGCCATTCTCGGCATTAACACCGATCGGGTGATCTCGCTGGTGTTTATGATTGGCGCCGCCATGGCGGGCCTCGCCGGGGTGCTGGTGACCATGAATTACGGCACGTTTGATTTTTATATCGGCTTCATTATCGGCATTAAGGCCTTCACCGCGGCGGTACTGGGCGGGATCGGTTCGCTACCGGGGGCGATGCTTGGCGGCCTGCTGCTGGGCGTCGCCGAGGCGCAGTTCGCCGGGTTAGTGAACTCGGATTATAAGGATGTCTTCTCGTTCGCATTGCTGGTGGCGATTCTGATTTTTCGTCCGCAGGGGCTTCTGGGCCGTCCTGTGGTGGCCAAGGTCTAAGGGGGACATATGACCGATATTTCCCGTTTAGACGGCATCGACGTCAAACGCAGCGTTATTGATAGCGTGCTGGCCGGTTTATGCGCGCTGATAGTCTTTGGCCCTATCGTCGGCATCGTGCTGAAGGGGTACAGCTTTACGCTTTCTCCACAGCGCGTCATCGTGCTGGTGGCGGTGGTGATGGTGGGGCGGCTGTTGCTCAGTCTGCTTTTGCAAACCCGCGGGGGGAAGCGGTTTGTCGGACGTTTTGAAGGCAACGACCAGGGGGTATTTGTCCGTGCCCCCGGCTATCGTAGTCGGCTGCGTTTTGTCCTGCCGCTGCTGGCGATCGTGGCTATCGTTTTCCCGTTAATGGCCAGCAAGTATCTGCTTACCGTGGCGATCCTCGGGCTTATCTACGTCCTGCTGGGGCTGGGATTAAACATCGTGGTGGGTCTCGCGGGGTTACTTGATTTGGGGTACGTCGCCTTCTACGCCATTGGCGCCTATGGCCTGGCGCTTGGCTATCAATACCTTGGCTTAGGTTTCTGGGCAATGCTGCCGCTGGGGGCGGTGATGGCAGCGCTGGCAGGAGCATTATTGGGTTTTCCGGTATTACGAATGCATGGCGACTACCTGGCTATTGTGACGCTGGGATTCGGCGAAATCATCCGCCTGGTGCTCAACAACTGGGTGAGCTTTACCGGCGGCCCCAACGGCGTTTCGGTGCCATCGCCAACGCTCTTCGGCCTCGAGTTTGCCCGGCGAGCCAAAGAGGGCGGCACTCCGATTCATGAATTTCTGCATATTGCCTACAGCCCCAACCTTAAATTTATCTTTATTTATGCCGTGTTGTTTATCGTGGTGTTAATGGTGTTGCTGATAAAACACCGCCTGACCCGGATGCCGATTGGCCGGGCCTGGGAGGCGCTGCGGGAAGATGAAATCGCCTGCCGGGCGATGGGGCTGAATCACGTGCTGGTTAAGCTGTCCGCGTTTATGCTTGGCGCGTCGACGGCCGGCATCGCCGGCGTCTTTTTCGCGACTTATCAGGGGTTCGTCAACCCGACGTCGTTCACCTTTTTCGAATCGGCGCTGATCCTCGCCATCGTGGTATTAGGCGGCATGGGCTCGACATTGGGAGTGGTGCTGGCGGCTTTCGTCCTGACGGTCACGCCGGAGCTGCTGCGCGGCTTTGACGAATACCGGGTTCTGCTCTTTGGCGTGCTGATGGTCCTGATGATGATCTGGCGCCCGCGCGGGCTGGTGCGCACCGGGCGTACCGGGGTGGAAATCCGCAAAGGAGTCGCGCCATGAGCGATGCAATATTGCAGGTCGAGCATCTGATGATGCATTTTGGCGGAATTAAAGCGCTGAATGATGTCAACCTTGAGGTTGAACGCGGATCGATTACCGCCCTGATTGGCCCGAACGGCGCGGGGAAGACCACGGTGTTTAATTGCCTGACCGGATTCTACCGCGCCAGCGGCGGCGCCATTCGTCTTAATGCCCGGCAACGAATGACCGACGTGATTCAGGTTCTCGGGCAGAAACTGCATGCCGATGATTTTTTCCATCCTGCGCGCCTGGGACGGCGGATGTACTACAAAATGTTCGGCGGCGCGCATCTGGTCAACCGCGCCGGGCTGGCGCGTACCTTCCAGAACATCCGCCTGTTTCGCGAAATGACGGTGATTGAAAATCTGATGGTGGCCCAGCATATGCAGGTCAACCGCCACTTGATCGCCGGGATCCTGAACACCCGCGGCTATCGGCAGGCGGAGAACCGCGCATTAGAGCGGGCCTTTTACTGGCTGGAAGTGGTGGAAATGGTTGACTGCGCCAATCGGCTGGCGGGAACGCTCTCTTATGGCCAGCAGCGGCGACTGGAGATCGCCCGCGCGATGTGTACCGGGCCGGAAATACTGTGTCTTGACGAACCCGCAGCCGGACTCAATCCGGCGGAAACGCGTGCCCTGAGCCGGATTATTCGTTTTCTGCGAGAACATCATGGCGTCACCATACTGCTGATCGAACATGATATGAGCCTGGTGATGGAAATCTCCGATCGCGTGATTGTGCTCGACCACGGCGATGTAATTGCTCATGGCACCCCGGCTGAGATCCAGGCCAACCTGAGCGTGATCGCCGCATACCTTGGTACCGATGAACAGGAGATTGCCTGATGAGCCAACCGTTGCTGGAATTTCGCGAGGTTAATGTTTTTTACGGGCAAATCCAGGCGCTGAAGTCGGTATCGCTAACGGTCAATGAAGGCGAAACGGTGGCGTTAATCGGCGCTAACGGCGCCGGAAAATCCACGCTGCTGATGTCCATTTTCGGCCAGCCGCGTATTTCCGCTGGCAGTATTATCTATCGCGGACATGATATTAGCCGCCAGTCGACGCACTATATCGCCACCAACGGTATTGCCCAGGCGCCGGAAGGACGACGTATTTTTGCCGACATGACGGTGGAAGAGAATCTGCTGATGGGCACTATTCCCATTGGTAATCGTTATCAGAATGAAGATAAAGCGCGGATGTATCAGCTGTTTCCACGGCTGGAAGAGCGTCGCGCGCAGCGGGCGATGACGCTCTCCGGCGGCGAGCAGCAAATGCTGGCGATCGCCCGCGCGCTGATGAGTCGGCCAAAGCTATTGCTATTAGATGAACCGAGCCTGGGTCTGGCGCCGCTGGTGGTGAAGCAGATTTTCAGCATCTTGCGCGAGTTGACCGCTCAGGGTATGACGCTGCTGCTGGTGGAGCAAAATGCGTACCACGCGCTAAAACTGGCTAACCGCGCGTATGTACTGGTCAACGGCGAAATACGTCTGAGCGGTAGCGGCGCAGAGTTGCTGGATAACCCGGAAGTCAGAAATGCTTATCTGGGGATGGGTTAAGTTTTCGTCGGTCGTAAGGGGAGAAAACAGGGTGTGAAATCGGTTACACTAGCGTCGTGAATGCACATTAAAGTGACCGACTAGATGAAGAAAACGATTTTTTCCTTAGCGCTGGGAACCTTTGGCCTCGGAATGGCGGAGTTTGGCATCATGGGGGTATTGCCTGAAATCGCCCATGATGTCGGCATTACCATCCCCGCGGCCGGCAACATGATCTCGTGGTACGCCTTTGGCGTGGTGTTTGGCGCGCCTGTCATGGCGTTGTTTTCCAGCCGTTTTTCGCTGAAATCGGTGATGCTGTTCCTGGTGGCGCTATGTGTGGCAGGCAACGCGTTATTTACCTTCTCCTCAAGTTATCCCATGCTGGCGCTCGGTCGCTTTATTTCAGGTTTTCCTCACGGTGCTTATTTTGGCGTCGGGGCGATTATCTTGTCGAAAATCGCCTCGCCGGGCAGGGTTACCGCGGCGGTCGCCGGGATGATCGCGGGTATGACGGTGGCGAACCTGCTTGGCGTACCGGCTGGCACCTGGCTTGGCCATCAGTTCAGCTGGCGTTATACCTTCACGGCCATCGCGCTATTTGATGTGCTGGTGCTATTGGCGATACTGCGCTGGGTGCCGACGCTATATGACAAATCCGCCTCCCGGCTCAGCGAACAATTCCATTTCCTTAAAACCCCGGCGCCGTGGTTTATTTTCGCCGCCACGATGTTCGGCAATGCCGGCGTTTTTGCCTGGTTTAGCTATATCAAGCCCTTCATGATGAATGTCTCCGGCTTTAGCGAGTCGGCGATGATGTTAATTATGATGCTGGTCGGATTGGGGATGGTTTTAGGCAATCTCTTTAGCGGCAGGATCTCTGGACGCTACAGTCCGCTGCGTATTGCGGCGATGACTAACGGCGTCATTGTCGCGGCGTTACTGCTCATCTTTGCCTTCGGCATACAGCCGCTGGCTTCGCTGGCGCTGGCGTTTATCTGCTGCGCCGGGCTCTTCGCACTCGCCGCGCCGCTGCAAATATTACTGCTACAAAATGCCAGAGGCGGAGAAATGCTCGGGGCGGCGGGCGGGCAAATAGCGTTTAACCTCGGCAGCGCGATAGGCGCCTACTGCGGCGGAATGATGATTACCTTTGGCGCAGGTTGGCGTTCGGTGGCGCTGCCGGCGGCAGCGCTGTCGTTCCTGGCGATGAGCTCGTTGCTGCTGTATGCGCGATATCAGCGGCGGGTAACGCGTCATCGCGTTACCCAGGCAGAGCAGGTCTGATTAATCCCGCCACGGTTCGCCAAGGGTTAGCATCAGGCGGTTAGCCCAGGCGAAGAATGCCGCCGATTGCAGCAGATCCAACTGTTCGACGATATCCAGACCCTGCTGCTCCAGCGCGCTGAGATGCGCTGAGGTTATCGCAGGCGGGGTAACGGAAAGCGCGGCGGCGGCGTCAATCTCCGCCTGCCAGCGCGGCCCTTGACCATCGCTGAGATTCTCCCCAGGCGTCACCGCCAGCAGGGTCTCCACCGCTCGCTCATCTTTTGCCAACTGCGCCGCCTTGCGCGCGTGTACCGACGCGCAGTAGATGCAGCCGTTGATTTTACTGGCCACCGTTGCCGCCAGTTCACGTTCGGCGCGCGGCAGGCCGCCCGGCGTATAGAAAATACCTTTATCGGTTAGCGTGCGCTGTTCAAGTACCGGTTGGTTGCGCGCCAGCAGGCGGAAGTAGGGGGAGTCACTGTGGCCGAACTGCGCCAGCAGCGCCTGCTCGGCGGGATTAAATTCAGCCAGCGGCTTATCGGCAATCCACGGTTCCCAGTGTAATTCATCGCGCGTAAAGGCCACCGGCGCAGGTTTACCGCTGGCAGTCCTGGGATGTGTGTGCCAGTAGCCGGCGACCACCGGGGTCTCGGCCGCAGAGATTGGTTTGTCATTTAACAAACGCAAGCCGCTCAGCAACCGGCTTTGAAAACTGACAAACGCAATAAGCTGCGCCAGCGTTACGATACCGCGCAGGCTCCAGCCCGCGTCGCTAAGCGTTTGTAACGCCGCGGGCGTCGCTTCCACCGGAGTAAAGGTCAGCAGGCGAGCAAACCCCAGCGCGGCGGCAAGCCGTGGGGTTGTCGGGTCGGCAATGCCGAAACCGGCGTAATGCGCCGCCAGCGCGTCTGCCTGATGAAGTCTGGCCACTTTTGCGGCGATGGCGAACCGTTCCTCGAGCGGAAAATCCTCATCCTGTTGACTAAATAGCACCTCGTAACTTCCCTGGGCGTGGCGGGTCGCAGCGTCGCGTAACGCGCGGGCCTTGCCCAGCGGTGAATCGGCGGCGATCTCCGCCAGTTCAGCCAAAATATCCTGACTTAAGCTCATAGCGACTCCTTATCTGAATTGCGGGGCAATGTGTTTAGCGATGAGTTCGATAGAACGCAGCGTGTCCTGATGCGATGGCTCCACCGAATGAACCTGAAACGAAATGTCAGTCACCCGGGCTAGCACGCTGTCATTAGCCAGCGATGCAAGCACATGCGGCGCATCGCCAATGTGGGCATCAAGCTGGCGAGCGTAATCCGTGACGGTGTCACCAATAATCTCGTGGCCGGCGGCGCGATGGGCTGCCGCCTGTTTACTTAAACCCGGCTCTGCGGCCTGTAGCGCATACCCCTGGCTGTCGGCAATAAACGCGGTACGGGAGGCCAGAATTCGCGGCGCCACGCCGGATGGCAGCGCGGCGAGGTAGGCGTCGATAATCGGGTTCTGAATCGCATCCAGCGGCAGCTCGCTTTGACCTGGCGGGCGCGGCTGTGTGCGCGATAGCATCAACCCGTGGCCGGATTTCGCGGCCCGAATAGCGCCTTCAATCGAAAAGGTGGCGATCCAAATCCGTTTTGCCAGCTGCGGCGCAGGCGGATAAAGATGATTGTCCGGATGAGCCAACGTATCGCCGCGCCAGGCGCTTTCAATCAAATGCAGATGATCGGCGAAGACCGCGCCGCGTTGTTCGCAGGCCAGGCCAAAAGGGAGAAAAGAGGTCGGCGTCCCGCCGGAACCAAAGCCCACTTCCAGGCGACCCTCAGCGAGTAAATCCAGCACTGCCGCATCTTCCGCGACGCGCAGCGGGTTTTCCATCGGCAGCGTAATGATGGCGGTACCGAGACGGATCCGTTGCGTATGGGCCGCCGCATGGGCAAGAAACACCAACGGCGACGGTAATCCGCCTTCATTTTCATGAAAATGGTGTTGCGCCACCCAGGCGCTATCAAAGCCCAGCCGTTCCGCGTGGCGGATCTGCTCCGTCGCCAGGCGATAGCGCTCTTGCGGCGCGGCGCGATCAAGTAGCCGGGTGAAAAATCCGAGACGTTTAGGCATCATGCAATCTCCATGCTGGGTGCGTGATAATGAGGAATGGCGGCGAGCAGCTCGCGGGTATAGTCGTGCTGCGGCGCGGCGAACAACTGCTTTACCTCGCCCTGTTCGATGACTTGCCCGGCGCGCAGCACCGTCACGCTATGGGCGATGCGACGCACCGTCGCCAGATCGTGGGTGATAAACAGATAACTCAACCCAAGCTGTTGCTGTAATTGCAGCAACAGGGCGAGAATTTGCGCCTGCACAGTGACATCCAGCGCTGAGGTGGCCTCATCGAGCACCAGAATCGTGGGCTCGAGGATCAGAGCCCTGGCGATAGCGACCCGCTGACGCTGGCCGCCGGATAGCTCGCGAGCGGTTCGGTTGAGTAGCTCCGGCGCCAGCGCGACGCGGGCGGCGGCGGACTCGACCCGCTGGCGTCGCGCATCTTTGGTCAGGCGCTGAAAATTCTTCAGCGGCTCTTCGATAATGTCGAACAAGGTCTGGCGAGGATCGAGTGAGGCGAAAGGGTTTTGATAAACAAACTGAATTTTGCGCCGCAGCTGGCGCTGGGCCTCGCGGCTCAATTGTCCGCTGGCAATACCGTCAATGGACACCTGTCCGCTATCGGCCTGCTCAAAACCCAGTAAGATACGGGCGAGGGTGGTTTTTCCTGAGCCCGATTCGCCGACCAGCGAATGGGTACTGCCACGCGGTAAAATAAAGCTTACGTTATTCAGCGCCTGCAGATGGCCGCCCCCTAACGCAAAGCGTTTGCTCACGCCTTCAACCCGTATTGCCGGCGTAACAAACGGGTGAATGGCGGTGGTTAAGTGCAGGTTTTGTCCCTGTAGATCGCACAGCAACTGGCGGGTATAGCCGTGCTGTGGGGTGCGGATAACATCACCCGTGTTGCCCTGTTCCTGAATTTCACCGTGACGAAAAACCACCAACCGGTCGGCACGCTGCGCCGCCAGCGCGAGGTCATGGGTGACAAATAGCACCGCGGTGCCGGATTCACGACGCAAATGATCGAGCAGATCGAGGATTCTTTTTTGTACCGTCACGTCGAGCGCGCTGGTCGGCTCATCGGCAATAATCAAATCCGGCTTCAGGGCGATGGCAATCGCGATCAGCACCCGCTGCTTCATACCGCCGGAGAGCTGGTGCGGATACTGCTCGAAACGCTGCTCTGGATGGCTTAAGCCGACTTTTTCCAGCAGGGCGATAACCTGCTGTCGACGCTCGGTTTTACTGCTTTTTTGATGCAGTCGGAGTATTTCGCCGACCTGCGCGCCGATGGTCTGCACCGGATTCAGCGAGTTGCCGGGATCCTGCGGCACCAGGCTGATTCTGGCCCCGCGCAGGCTATCCAGCCGCTTGCCAGACCAGCGGCTAATCTCTTCACCGTTGAGGCGAACCGCCCCGGCATCGAGGCGGGCGTTTTCCGCCAGCAGGCCGATAATCGCCTGAGCGGTTGTGGTTTTACCCGAACCGGATTCGCCGACGAACGCCAGCATCTCGCCGCGTTTAACCGTAAAACTCACCCGATGAACCACTTCGCGCCACTGCCCGCCCGAGCGGTAGCTGATGGTCAGATTTTCTACGTTAAGCACGTTCATCGGCGATCCCTATTGAGTTGTTGGCTGATACGATTGGCTGCCAGTACCACGGCAATGACCGCGATTCCGGGGAAGGTGGTGAGCCACCAGGCGGTGGAAAGATAGTTACGCCCCTCGGCGATAAGTAATCCCCATTCCGGCACCGGCGGCGGAGTGCCATAGCCGAGAAAACTCAGGGTTGAGAGGGCGAGAATAGCCTGGCCGAATTGTAGGGTGGCGAAAGCCAGCACCGGCGAAAGCGAGTTAGGCAGAATATGCCGCCAGAATACGGACAAAAAAGTGCCTCCGCTTCCGTAGGCTGCTTCGACATAGTCGCTGTGACGAATGCGCACGACTTCGGCGCGCGACAGTCGGGCGAAACTGGCGATAGCGGCAACGCCAACCGCCATGGCGGCGTTCAGGGTGCCAAAACCGAGCAGTATGATTACCGTTAGTGATAGCAGGAGCGAGGGAATAGCCAGCAGAATATCGACAATCCGCATGACGACCGCTTCGACCCGCCCGCCCAGCGCGCCGGCAACGGTGCCCAACGCCGTGCCGACAACCAGTCCCATAGCGACGGCGGCCAGGGCCGCGGACAGCGAATGCCCTGCGCCGTAGACGATTCGGCTCCACACATCGCGACCGAGCTGGTCGGTACCCAGCCAGTGTCCCGCCTGCGGCGCCAGACGCTGGGCGCCAGCGATGCCGTCGAGCGGATTAAACGCGGTAAACCATTGCGGCGCGAAAGCCATTAGTACCGCAACCGTCATCACCGACCATGCCAGCCACAGTCCAGGCTGGAAGGAAAAACGGCGCCAGTTCACCGGACGGCGTCGTGCCGCCGAGGCATAATCGACCAGACTCATAGCGCACCTCCGCGCAGGGGTTTTAAGCGCGGGTCGAGCATCGGCATCAGCAGATCGACCAGCAGATTGATCGCGACAAAGCCCAGCGCTGAAATCATCACCACGGCCTGAAGAATGGCAATGTCCTGATTATTCACCGCCTGCTGCGTCAGTTGGCCGAGCCCGCTGCGGCCAAAAACGGTTTCGGTAATTAAGGCCCCGGCGATCAGTTCTCCCAGCAGCAGGCCGGCAATGTTTAATGTCGGCAACAGAGCATTGCCGGTGACATGCCGCCATAACACCCACGTTTCGCTCATTCCCTTGGCGCGAGCAACGGCAACGAAGGGTTGTGCGGCGATGTGATCCATGGTGCGTAACAGAATTTGCGCCAGCGGCGCGGAAATCGGTATCGCCACCGCGATAACGGGTAGCACCAGGCCTTGCAGAGGTCCGGGATTGATAACCGGGACCCAGTGCAATTGGAATGAAAAGATCTGGATTAAGGCGATGCCGAGCCAAAAGGTCGGCAGTGAAATAAACAGCACCGGCAACGACTGTAGCAGATTGCTGATACCGCGTAGCCCCGGCAAACGCGAAGCGATAGCGATCGCAAAGGCCAGCAGAACCGCCAGCGC
Organism: Klebsiella sp. 141251; assembly: GCF_050600725.1. Classification (NCBI taxonomy): domain Bacteria; kingdom Pseudomonadati; phylum Pseudomonadota; class Gammaproteobacteria; order Enterobacterales; family Enterobacteriaceae; genus Klebsiella; species Klebsiella sp. 141251. The sequence continues at coordinate 436,184 of NZ_JAQIRG010000002.1, read as the reverse complement.
GAAGGCCGGCAACGCCAGCGACAGCGTGTCGGGTAAATTGCTGGCAATCAGGGAACTGACAGGCAGTCCCGCCTGGAGTGAATAGCCGAAATCCCCCTGCAGCATGGCCAGCAAGGTATGCAAATATTGCCGCCACAGCGGGCTGTCTGCACCATAGGCCACACGCATTTCAGCGATCTGTTGCGGGCTCAGCCCCAGATCGGGGTTCTGAAACTTAATCAAAATCGCGTCGCCGGGAAGTACCTGCAGCAGAAAAAAGGTCAGGGTGAAGGCCGCCCACAGCACCAGCACGCCTTGTCCCAACCGTCGCCAAAGATAGTGGCTCATGGCGCCCCCTTAGTGTTTATCCAGCCATACGCCGTAAAACGACGGACGGCCTACGGCTTCAAAACGTACGCCTTTTACCCATGACGCGCCGGCAAAGACCTGCGGTTCTTCAAAGATAGGAATGACGTAGGCGTTATCCAGCAGGTAACGCTGTGCATCGCCAGTTAGCTGCAGACGCTTTTGCCCATCCACTTCGGCAGAGATTGCGGTTAACAGGGCGTTGAGCTTATCGTCACGGAAGGATTTTACTTTGTCGCTCGAACCGCCCTGTTGCAGCAAGGCATCGCGATTAGCCGGGAAGAACATACTCTTCACCACGTCCGGGTCGGCGCGACCAACTTCAGAAACGGTTAATGGCGTTTTCAGCGGGTCGAGATTATCCAGTACCCGGCTGCCGGCGTCGCCGGCTTTCACGCTTAAGGCCACGCCAACCTGACGCCACTGCTGCGCGACCAGCTGTAGCACCTCTTTGTTCTGCGGCTGCGGCAGGGATTCATAGACGGTGAGCGCCAGCCGTTGCCCCGCTTTTTGTCGGATACCATCCGCGCCCGGGATCCAGCCCGCCTCATCCAGCAGCTGTTTGGCTTTCTGCTGATCGAAGGCCAGTTTGTCGCTTAAGTCGACGTATCCCGCGGCGGTGCGGGCGATGACGGAACTTGCCTGCGGATAGTTAGGTGAGAAAAGGGTTTCGACAACCTGTTTGGCGTTGGTCGCATGCAGTAGCGCCTGGCGTACCCGCTGGTCGGCAACCAGCGGATTATCAGGGCGGAAGCTCAGGCTATCGTTAACGCCGCGCGTCGGCGCGGCATAAATATTAAAGCCCTGGTCGGTCGCCTGTTTTTCATCATAGGCCTGCACCTGGCGAATAAACCCGGCCTGTCCCGCCAGCAGTGCGCCAATACGTACGCTATCTTCCGGCGTGACGATATAGGTAATACCGTCGAGGTTCGCCGGGCCTTGCTGAGCAAGATTTTTCGGCCCCCACTGATAATCTTTCCGCGCCACCAGGGTTAGTTCGCGTCCGGGTTTTTCATCTTTTACCGTAAAGGGGCCGGAACCAATGATATGGCGGGCATCGCCCAGCGCCTCAAAACTTCGCGCCAGGGTGCTGAGGGAAACCAGCCCGGAGCCAATCGTCGCGGTACCTTGCAGGAATCCCGGTGAGGGTTTTTTGAAGTAGAATTTGACGGTCAATGGATCGATGACTTCGCTACGATCGTAATTGTTGATCACTTCGGAAACCGGCAGACGTAGGGCTTTATTGCCCAAACCGTAAGTATCAAAATTCTTTGCGACCGCGTTGGCATCGAGCGGGGTGCCGTCAGAGAAGGTGACGCCAGGTCGCAGCTTAAAGGTATATTCGGTCTTATCGTCGTTGCTAGTCCAGCTTTCGGCGATCCACGGCTCGATAGCTAGCGTTTCCGGGTTTTGCCAGGTCAGCTTGTCGGTTATCTGATTGAGGATCCCGCCGTTAGGGTAAAAACCGCCGGCCGGCGGATAGAGATTGGTGTGCGGCTGTTGTTCCAGATAAATTAAGGTGCCGCCTTTGATCGGCGTTTGCGCGGCCGAAACTGAAAATGCGCCTGCGATAAAAAGGGCGGCAAGCGTAGGCAGGCGAAAACGATTTTGCATGGTGAATTCCTTTGTTATCTATTGTCTTGCCATCATCGGGCGCGACGGAATACAAAGGAACCAACGATTTGCGCTAAGCATTTGCGAATTCTGACTATTCCCAACATGCGGGAATAGTCAGTAGGTTAGACTTTTTCGTCTGGCAGAGTCAGACAGAATTAACGGCGGAAATCGATAACCATGCGGCCGCGGATTTGGCCCTGTTCCATCTCCTTAAAGATGGCGTTGATATCGCCAAGCGGGCGCAGAGTGACTTTCGGCACCACTTTGCCTTCGGCGGCAAACTGGAAGGCTTCAATCAGATCCTGACGGGTACCGACCAGCGAACCCACTACTTCAATACCGTCCAGCACCAGGCGAGGGATATCCAGGCTCATCGCTTCCGGCGGTAGGCCAACGGCGACGACGCGGCCGCCGGCGCGAACCGCATCTACGGCGGAGTTAAATGCCGCTTTAGCAACGGCGGTAACCACGGCCGCGTGGGCGCCGCCGGTTTTCTCCTGAATGATTTTGGCGGCGTCTTCGTTGCGGGAATTAACCGTCAGGTCGGCGCCCATCGAGGCGGCAAGCTCCAGCTGTCCGTCGTTGACGTCAACGGCGATCACTTTGGCATTAAAGACGTTTTTGGCATATTGCAGCGCCAGGTTACCCAGGCCGCCGAGGCCATAAATGGCAATCCACTGGCCGGGTTTGATGTGTGAGACCTTCACCGCTTTATAGGTGGTGACGCCGGCGCAGGTGATGCTGCTGGCGGCGGCCGAATCCAGTCCATCCGGCACTTTGACCGCGTAATCAGCGGTGACGATACACTCTTCGGCCATCCCGCCATCGACGGTATAGCCGGCATTTTTCACCGAGCGGCACAGGGTTTCGTTGCCGCTATTACAGTATTCGCAGTGGCCGCAGCCTTCGAAGAACCAGGCCACGCTCGCGCGATCGCCCGGCTTCAGCGACGTCACGCCAGGGCCGACTTTTTCCACGATGCCGATGCCCTCATGGCCAAGAATGACGCCGGTTTTATCGCCGAAATCGCCGTTTTTCACGTGCAGGTCAGTGTGGCAGACCCCGCAGCATTCCATTTTCAGCAGCGCTTCGCCATGCTCCAGCGGGCGTAACTTTTTGTCGGTTACATCAATCTGGTGGTCGTGGGTGACTACAGCAGCTTTCATGCGTTTCTCCTTGTTAATGATACGAAGGTGCTAACAGCGAAAATAATACTCATTAAGGATTAGATCTTATGTCGCTAATTACAAGCGGTATGGTTGGGAATGGGGGGATTTGCCGCATATTTGGCACAATATTCATCCGTTTATACTAATTTTAGGGGGCTTAATCGGCATTGCGCTACGTGCGTCAGGGTGATTGACAGGGTGAGCGAATGGTGGTTGTATGATGCAACTATCTTGATTCATGGATGTCACCATGTCTGACACTTTACTTATCGATCAAATTCGTTGCGCATCACGATTGATGGTGCGCGAGCTCGGCTTTATGAACAGCACGCTGGCGGCCACCGACTATTCACCTTCAGCGGTGCATGCGCTGCTGGAGATTTCTAATCATGGCGCGATGACCGCCGCGCAACTGGTGCAGGTATTGGGGCTGGATAAATCGAGCGTCAGCCGCATGCTATCGCGCCTGCAGACCGCTAACGAGATAGAGGAAAATGGTTGTGTTGATGACGGGCGTTTTAAACAACTCTCATTGACAACCAAAGGGCAGGCGACGGTCGCCCGCATTCATGAGTACGGCGCCATGCGGGTGATTGAGGCGCTGGCGCATTTGGATAGCGCACAGCAGCAGATCGTTGCCGAGGGGTTGACGGCCTATTCGTGGGCGCTTGAGCGCTGTCGTCAGCAGCCGGTCACGAGCAGACCAAACGACATCACGATAGTCACCGGCTATCAGCCGGGAATGATTGGCCGCATTGCGCAAATGCACGGTGAGTATTACGCCCGGCATTACGGCTTTGGCCATTTTTTTGAAGGTAAAGTCGCCAGCGGTCTGGCTGAATTTTCTGGCAGGCTGAACAATCAACGTAACCAGATTTGGCTGGCGGTCAAAAATGGCGTCGTCGTCGGCTCTGTCGCCATTGATGGCGAAGACCTCGGTAATAATGAAGCGCATCTGCGCTGGTTTATTCTCGGCGATGGCTGTCGTGGCAGCGGCGTGGGGCGGCGCTTGCTGACTGAAGCCATCAACTTTTGTGATAATCAGCGCTTCGATGCGGTTCAGCTATGGACATTTAGCGGCTTGCAGGCGGCGCGTAAATTATATGAATCCTTTGGGTTTACGCTGAGTAAAGAGTGGCGGGGCGATCAATGGGGGAAGACCATGCTTGAGCAACAGTTTACCCGCCGCTAAAGCCGTCATGCCACCGGGGCGCTAAAGCTCCGGTGGCATAAGCGTGTTAACTCAACTGTATATTAATTTCCTCAATCTCCTGACGCCACTGCGCCTGTAGCTGCGGTTTCTGATGCTTCGGCTTACGCTGCAGATCGTCCGCCAATAACTGCTCCAGCATCACCAGACGTTCCAGCAGATCCTCTTGCAGGTCGTCGACGGTCGTCGCCTGCGGCGGCGTTTGGGTCGCCGGGCTCTGAAGGCGCTCGTTGCCGCGCAGACGGGTGTACACCTCGTCGACGTCGTGCCACTCGCTTAACCCGTCTTCATCAATTAACCAGAAGCGGTTACAGCTCTGGCTGATGAGCTGTCGATCGTGGCTAACCAGCAGCAGGCCGCCGGGATATTCCCGCAACGTCGCCGCCAGCGCCTCTTTACCCTCCATATCCAGATGGTTGGTGGGTTCATCGAGCAGCAGAAGGCTATAGCTTGCCAGCGACAGGCCGACAAACAGCAGTCGCGAACGTTCGCCGCCGCTGAGGGTGCTGACCTTCTGCCCGTGTCGCGCCCAGCCGAAGCCGGCGGAAATCAGCGCCCGCTTGCGCGTTTCCGGTGAAGGCTCAAAGGGCTCCAGCGCCTCCAGCAGGCTGGCCTCATCCGCCAGTTGATGCAGGGTTTGATCGTAATAACCCGCATGGAGCCGCGGATGTAAACGCAGGCCGGCTTCGCTAGCCGGTTGCTGCATTTGCCGCCATAACAGGCGCAGCAGCGACGATTTCCCGCCGCCGTTGCGACCCATTATCGCTACCCGGTCGCCGCTTTGCAGCCGCGCCACACCGGTGGTGAACAGGGCGGGAAGACCCGGCGCCGGCGGAACGGGGAGATTTTCCATCTCCAGCAGGCGATCGGCGCGAACGGCGTCGCCATGCACCTCAAGACGCCACGGCGTGCCGGCGGTGAGTTCCGTCTGGCTATCCTTCAGGCGTGAAACCTGCCTTTCCATCTGCTTGGCTTTACGCGCCAGATCTTCGTTATCGTAAACCCGGCCCCAGATGGCCAGCCGTTTGGCGCTGGCAGCGACGCGGTCGATCTCTTTTTGTTCCGCTTTGTGGCGCAGAGCATCGCTTGCATCTTGCTCTTCCAGCGCCCGACGGGCGGCGCTGCAGGGGAGTGAGAAAGCGTGCAGCGTTTTATCGCGTAAAATCCAACTGGTATTAGTTACAGCATCCAGTAAGAGGTTATCGTGCGACACCACCACGAAGCTCCCCTGCCAGGTTTGTAAAAAGCTTTCCAGCCACAGCAGGGTCGGCAGATCGAGATGGTTGCCTGGCTCATCCAGCAACAGCAAATCGGGTTGTTGGATCAAGGCGCGGGCAAGCAACAGACGGGTATGCTGTCCGCCGCTCAGGGTGGCGGCTTGCTGTTGGGTCTGTTGAACGGTAAAACCCATTTCAGCGAGCAGCCGCTCCGCTTGCCAGCGCAGCGAATCCCGTTCGCCAGGCGCCAGTTTTTCCAGTACCACCTGTAATAACGGTTGGCTGAGTAGGGCATCAGGAAGATGTTGTTCTACTCGCGCCAGCAGGCAGTGATTAGCCCGCGATACGCTGCCAGAATTCGGCGTGAGAGTGCCGTCGAGCACCTGCAATAGCGTGCTTTTGCCGCAACCGTTATAGCCAATCAGGCCAATGCGATCGCCTTTTTTCAGGGTAAAGGAGAGGTCGTTGAAAAGTGGGCCAAAGGCCGTATCAACGTGGAGAGATTGTGCGCTTAAAAGTGTGCTCATTGTGAACTTACTCAAGAGTTACAGGCATGAGAATGCCTCGTCAAACATCGCTGACGATAACCCGGTAAGCCCGAGGAAGGGATTTAGTCGTTGGCTTCTTCGCTCAAGCTAAAGTTATCGCAGCACGATACCGATAACGCTTGAGCTGGCGCGATCGCCAAATGTATGTGAAACATTAAACAGTTCACAGTACAGCATAGGGGTCCTCCTTATTTTTTCAGTAGGTTGATGGATGCAGGGAGTGTAGTGCCTAAATTGTCTTTTGACCAGATACCAGCATTGAGGATCGCGCCGCCGGACTTATCGGCGGCGGGTACGACGATTAGGCCGGGGCCACGGTGAGAAGTAGGTTGGCAAAACGACGCTGTTCGCCGGAAGCAATGACCAGTTGGGTCAACGGCAGCCGGGACTTAGCGTAGAACGCCTGGCGTTCGACAAATTCAAGCGGGCAGTTTGTCGGTAGAAGCTCCCGATATTCACTGGCGATGGTGTTAGTGAATTCCGGGGGCGATGCCATCAGCGTCGCGTGTTCGACATTAACGCAGGTAAGCAGTTTTTCGACGATATAAGTTGCCGGTACCATGCCTGGCGCGAGGTTGAGATGAATCAACGTGGCATCGGCATTGGCATTAACGCGACAGGCATAATTGCTATCCGCGATGAGAATTTGTGATTTATGGCCGCAGCTCGCCAGAGCAGCCAGCAGTTGTGGATGGATAATTTCGAATTTGATCATCAGGAACTCCCTGGCGGGCGGCAATCTCTGGCCGCCCGGTTTGCATTACATGCGATAAATTCCGCCGTTAATATCGATAGTGGCGCCGGAGATAAATCCGTCATACTCGCCGGCAAGGAAAGCAATGGCGCGGGCGACGTCATCTGGCGTTCCCGCGCGCTTTAGCGGAATTTGTCGGATGGTTTCATCAGCCGATGCCTGTGTGGTGTGGCGGTTATGAAAACGGGTGCCGAGAATAAGCCCCGGCGCAACCGCATTGACGCGTACGCCATGCTCGCCCAGTTCAGCCGCCAGAGAGCGTGTCCAGGTCAGGATGGCCCCTTTTGTGGTTGAATAGGCAAGAGATCCGGCATGCCCGCCGGAGCGCCCAGCCAGCGAGGCGAGGTTAATGATGCTGGCGCCATCCGTTGCCGATTTGAGCCAGGGAAGCGCCGCCTGGGTGACGTTAAGCATGGTGGTCATATTGACGTCTAACACCGTTTGCCAGAACTGACGGTCAATTTCGCCAAGCCACTTACGCCCGACGATGCCGCCGACGTTATTCACCAGGATGTCAATGCCGCCGAGGAATTCCGCGGCGGCCTGCACGCAGGCGGTCGCGTCCTCAGTGTCAATCAAGTCCGCATAGCGCCAGGCCGCTTTTTGCCCTCGCGCGCTGGCGATAGCCGCCAGCGCTTGCGGGCCTTCTTCACCGCTGTGATAGTGTAAAAAGACATCGCATCCCGCCAGAATCAGTTTTTCCGCCGTAGCCCAGCCGATACCTTGTTCAGAGCCGGTGATAAATGCTTTTTTACCAATAAGAGTTCCCATGATGTTTCCTTAAATTTTCAGTATTGAATGACGCCTTCGCGCTGTCTGGCGCAGTAGAAAATGCAAATCAGGCCGGTGATTAGCAGGCACATGGCGAGGAATATCAGACCCGGCGTGCTGCTGTGGCTGAAGTCGTTAAGGAGGCCGACCACGTAGGGGGCGACGAAGCCGCCCAGGTTGCCGATACAGCTCACTACGGCGAGCCCCGCGGCCGTCGCCGCGCCCGCCGAGACGTTGGCAGGCATCGATAAGAAACACGGTACCGCGGTATAGATACCAATGGCGGCAATGGTCAGGAATGAGAGTGAAACCGCGACGTTGTACTTGAAGAACACCACCGCGCCGGCGAGTCCTAATGCGGCGACGACCATGCTGATACCGGCAAAAACGGCGATTTTTCGCGTTTTACTCGCCAGCATGCTCCATGGATAAACCAGTAGCGCCGCCAGGCCGTAGGGGATGAGGGCAATCATACTAACGCGCAGAATGTCATCGCCGGAAATGGCGGTAATAATCGACGGTAGCCACATTCCGAAGCCGTAAATCCCGCAAACCATCCCGAAGTTCAGCAGTGCATAAAGCAAATATTTGGGATTTTTAATACCGCTGGCGAACTCAGCCAGCGAGACTTTACTACCTGATTTTGAACGGTTCGTACTACTCATTAACCACGCTTTTTCTTCAGCGTTGAGATAGCCGACTTCCTGTGGTGAATTCTTGATAATAAAAGGGATGAACAGGCCAATAACGATCGGCGGAATACCTTCGAGGATAAATAACCACTGCCAGGATTCAAGGCCAAACCAGCCGTTATCGATATGCAGAATTAAACCTGAAATCGGTGAACCGACGGCGTTGGATAGCGGCTGAACAATAATGAACATGCCGAGAATTTTGGTCCGCCAGGCGGGCGGAAAAAAGATCGTGAAGTAGTACACCACCGAAGGAAAGAAACCGGCTTCGCACACGCCGAGCATAAAACGACAGATATAGAGTTCGGTCGGCGTTCTGACGAAGCCCATCAAGGTGGCAAATATTCCCCAGGTTATCAGAATACGCGCGAACCACAGCCGCGGACCGAACTTAATCGTGCCGGCGTTGCTGGGGATTTCAAACATAAAATAACCGATGAAAAATATTCCCGAAGCAAAGCCAAAGGCGGTGGCCGTCAGACCAAGGCTATCCTCTAACGCCATTGCGGCGTAGGCCATATTATTACGATCAAGAAAAGCCAGAAAATAAAGCAATATCATTAATGGAACAATGTGCCATGTCAATTTCTTAATGGCGCTCTTTTCTATATTTTGCGCAGATTGTAGGTTCATCATTATTTCCGGTTATACTCGTTAAAGTACAAAAGAATGGGATGGGAATCCCGACATTAATATGCGTATTGAGTCTAAAAGGGTGTAAGCCTCCCTGCTGATAATAAATATTATCTGCATCGTGTTATTTATTTATAAAACAACTATGGTTGCTTTATTCTTACCGACTGGCGCTGAATCACTTCCGGAGCGAAGATAAATTCGTCGGTTTGTAATCCCGGCTCAGCAATTCTCTGGACGAGCCGCTCTACCATCATCGACGCCATTGTCGAAAGCGGGGCCATTACCGAGGTAAGGCCGGGCGATGAGAGCGCTGAGAGGGCGATGTTATCGATGCCAATGACCGAAATATCTTCCGCAATTCTCAGGCCCTGCGCGCGGAGCCCAACCATCATGCCGATGGCTAACGCATCGTTAATCGCCACCACGCCATCCACTCGCGGCGTGCGGGCACTAATTTTTTGCGCCAGACTTACGCCCAGTTCGAACATCTCGGCGTCGCCGAATTCCCGATTGCCTCTGCCTTCTATCACCACGCCTCTTGCCGCTGTTCCGCTTTGGGCAAGCGCGGACTGAAAGCCGAGGATTTTATGGCTGCGCCCTAGCGTTAACCCGCTTTCGGTGGCAAAGACGATATTGCGGCAACCGTTGTCCAGCAGATGTTGCGCCGCCAGACGTCCCGCTTCAACGTTGTCCATTGAGACACTATCGAAGTAGCGCGCCCGAGGCGGGACGCTTTCGGCCAGCCGATTGTCATAGCTAATAATGGTCATGCCTTGTTCGGCTGCACGTACAAAGTGGGTTTTGCGTACGTCGCTGGCGGCGACGATCAATCCGCGTACGCCATGCAAAAACATATCCGCGATAAATGCCGACTCCTCGGCGGCATCGCGGAAGCAAATGCCTAATAAAAGGCGATGGCGAAAAGCGCGCGCGGCAGTATCCAGTTCATGTGCCAGCGCTGAAAAGCTCGGATTGACGATAGACGGTACCATCAGGCCGAGCATTTTGGTTGCTGAATCGGCGACCGGCGGGGCGCAACGCGGCGGGCGGTAATTTAACTCAGCCATCGTTTTGACTATCCGCTGTCGGGTCTCTTCGCGCATCTGCTGTGTGCGATTATTAAGTACGTTGGACACGCTACTAATTGACACCCCGGCCCGACGGGCGACATCACGAATATTCGCCATACCTAAACCTTCTGTTTTTGCTGCGCGCTTATTTCAGCACCGCGTTATCTGATTGCTAATTTATCGGCGACCGGGTAAGCGGGCAAGACCTTTACTCGCGGATGAGCGAGTTAATAAAGCATATGTGAAGCCACTCGTAAGGATGGACGGGTGTTTAGTAAACACGGCGATAAATATTGCAATAAAGTGGAGCAGACAGGTACGGGTTTATTGCCGATGACGGCAGTTTGAGATGTCGCACGGAACAAAGGGGCTTGCTGAGGCTGCAACCAGGGCAGGAGTGACCTGTTTGCACTCCTGCCAGCTGACTTAACGGGTGGTTGGCTATTAACTCGTCTGTGATAGTGAAGTCTCGTTTACCAGTAATAGTGGCATTCCGCGCCAGCCAGACATGTTTATGTCGGTTTTCGTCGTATTTTACTCATCGTTCTTTTTTTGCGACGCTGACGGGGGATTTTGAGTGGCAATCCGCTGGGCACTGTAGAGTGTTTCTTTAGAGAGTCCTTCAATATCCGTAATTTGTCTACAGTTCGCGGCCATTACCTGCGGATCATCGTCCGGGTACCAGCTTTCATAGAAGCCCAGAGTTGAAAAACTTGAATATTGTTCGACTTTGCAGCGCCAGGCGCTTTTAATATTATATTTGCTAAAATCCCAACTGGAGTCTTTAGTCTCGACAAATGTTTCGTATTTAATTGTGTTATTAAGATAAATACGGGTTATTCTTTCTCGCCAGAATATAGAAGTATGATAACTATTGTGGCGACTGTACTGAATGCTCAAGTCTTCGCCCGGTGTCACTTCTGGATGCAGAAAAACAAAGATGCCTGCGCAGAGAAACAAAATTGCAGGGATGATAGGGTGGTGCAGAAGGTGAAAGTTGATTTTTCGAACAAGCAAAAGCCATATTAGAGGGGCGATAAAAATATATAGCAACGCAAAAAAGAATTTACTGGGTGAATATATAATAAGACCAACGAGAGTACCGGTTGCGGTTTTTTCCGGGTCGGCATCGGGTATGATTCGCCACATATCGCCACTAAAGAGAGAGAGACCCGCGAAGATAGCAGTAAGACCTATCAGGATTAATACGACGCGGATCATTGTCTGTGTGTTTTTGTTTTCTTTGAAAGTCACATTTTCCACTTTGCATTCCTTTGTTTGATGTGGGGGTGGAAAATGTTGCATGGGTAAGGAAAAGTAGCAAGTGTTTTTATTTATATATTGGTGTAAGAAATATCAGAACGAAAAATATAAATAAGCGGCAGGCGAATTAGACAAAAAAACCGGGCCGATATTTGGCCCGGTTAGAGATTACGTATTAAATTGAGGTTCGGCGATAGTTGCGATATTCCGGCTGCCAGAAATTATCGCTAATGGCCTGCAGCAGCGCCTCGGCCGATGTTTTCACCGCCACGCCCTGTTCCTGAGCCACTTTACCGACAGCGAACGCAATAGCGCGCGACACGGCCTGAATATCTTTCAGTTCCGGCAGTACAGGACCTTCGCCGTTATTCACCAGCGGCGAGTGGTTGGCTAAGGTTTCGCTTGCCGCCATCAGCATCTCGTCGGTGACGCGCGATGCCCCCGCGGCGATAACGCCAAGGCCGATACCCGGGAAGATATAGGAGTTATTACACTGCGCGATGGCGTACTGCTTGCCTTTAACCGTCACCGGGGTGAACGGACTGCCGGTGGCCACCAGCGCTTCGCCGTCGGTCCAGGTCAGGATGTTCTGCGGTGTGGCTTCAACGCGGGAGGTCGGGTTCGACAGCGGCATGACGATCGGGCGCGGACAATGCTTGTGCATTTCACGAATAATTTCTTCCGTGAACAGCCCCGGCTGGCCGGAAACGCCGATCAGAATATTCGGCTTCACGTTACGCACCACGTCAAGCAGCGAGAGCGCTTCGTTGGTCGTATCCCAACCTTGCAGGTTTTCGCGCTTCTGCACCAGCTTGCTCTGGAACGACAGCAGATTCGGCATGCCGTCGGTCAACAGGCCAAAGCGGTCCACCATAAATACGCGCTGGCGGGCTTCCTCTTCGCTCAACCCTTCGCGCATGATTTGCGCGATGATCTGTTCAGCAATACCGCAACCGGCGGAGCCCGCGCCGAGGAAGACAATTTTTTGCTCGCTGAGCTGGCTGCCCGCGCCACGGCTAGCGGCGATCAATGTGCCGACGGTGACCGCCGCGGTGCCCTGAATATCATCGTTAAACGAGCAAATCTCGTTACGATAGCGGTTAAGCAGCGGCATGGCGTTTTTCTGCGCGAAATCTTCAAACTGCAGCAGCACGTCCGGCCAACGGTTTTTGATGGCCTGGATAACGTCATCAACGAATTGATAATACTCGTCGTCGGTCACGCGCGGATGACGCCAGCCCATATACAGCGGGTCGTCGAGCAGTTGTTGGTTGTTGGTGCCGACATCCAGCACGATAGGCAGGGTGTAGGCCGGGCTGATACCGCCGCAAGTGGTATAGAGCGACAGCTTACCGATAGGGATGCCCATCCCGCCGATACCCTGGTCGCCGAGACCGAGAATACGCTCGCCGTCGGTCACCACGATCACTTTGACGTTATGGTTCGGTACGTTTTGCAGGATATCGTCGAGGTTGTGGCGATTCTGATAAGAGATGAACACGCCGCGCGCGCGACGGTAGATTTCCGAGAAACGCTCACAGGCGGCGCCGACGGTGGGGGTATAGATAACCGGCATCATCTCATCGAGATGATTACCAATCAGGCGATAAAACAGGGTTTCGTTGGTGTCCTGGATGTTGCGCAGATAAATGTGCTTATCGATCTCGGTTTTAAATCCCTGATACTGGATCCACGCGCGTTCAGCTTGTTCTTCGATGGTTTCGACCACTTCCGGCAGCAGGCCCAGCAGGTTGAAGCTGCTACGCTCTTCCATGCTGAAGGCGCTTCCTTTGTTGAGTAACGGAAACTCAAGCAGAACCGGGCCAGCGTAGGGGATATAAAGAGAACGGTTTTTTTTATAGATGAATTGCATCGCACTAACTCCTTGATGTTCACTTCAGACCCGGGCGCGGCGATAAGCGATCGGGCTGGCAGGAAATGCAGCGGGCAGAGTATAGAGCAGATGGTAACAAAAGAAGGATGCGAAGCGTGGGATTGTCTTAAAAAAACACCATCCTGTTTAGCGGATGGTGTTTTTATCATCACTCAGCTGGAAAATTAACCACCGCGGCGTTTGCGGCCCGTAGCATGGATATGGTTAACGGTAGTTTCTTCGTCGCCTTCCAGCACCACTTTTTTCTGGCGGGAAAGCTTGTAGTTCAGACCGAGAAGATGACGTGCCTGATGGTTCGATTTCATTCTTACTCCTTAATCCTGTTCTGGTTTCAAGGACAAGCCCGACGCAAGCCGGACGAAACGTAACCCTAAGTACGCCGCGCTTTTTAACGCGACGGGATTATCGTGGTCCATTTTTTTGCGAATAGCAACCTTGCGTCGGCAGATTAAGAGCGTTCTCGATTCAGGCGCGGGCGATTACCACTTCATTTCGCCGGTGTTCACTTTCGCGCTCAACTCCAGCGAACTTTCTTCAGCGAGACCCGGATATTGCGCCTGCATGGCTTTGATGACGCTGGCGGAATCTTTATGCGCTTTCAGCGCCTGCTCGAATTTCTCCAGATAGTCGCGGGTAAAGACGATAGCCTTGTCGCCCGCCGGCGGCGTGCCGAGGTAGTGGCCCGGGATCACCTGTTGCGGATGCAGCGCGGCCATATCGTTAAGGGTCTGGCGCCACTGTTGACGGCTCGCCGCGCTTTGGGTATCGGCGGTCCAGACGTGCATGCCCCAGGCGACGCCGGTGCCGCCAAGAATCGCTTTATTCGCCGGGATCCAGACGAATGCGCCGTAGTTCTGCGGCTGACGAATTTCCACTTTCTCGCCGTCGATGGTGAAACTATCTGCGGCTAACACCTGTGGAACATAGACCTGCTTCGGCGCGCCGTCTTTCATCTGCGGGCCCCAGTAAGCCAGCTTCGCCGCTTTGGTCTCTTCAATATGCTTAACCACTTGAGGGGTCGCCACCACTTTGGCCTGCGGGAAGGCTTTCACCAGCGGCTCGAGGCCAAAATAGAAATCCGGATCGCCGGAGGTGATCACAATGTGCGTGAGCTTCTTACCGCTTTTGTTGATCATCTCAACCAGCTTTTCGCCATCCTTAACGCTGAACTGGGCGTCAAAAAGCACCGCCTCGTGCGGGCCGGAGGCCAGCGTGGAGTTCACCGCGAAGATCGCGTTCTCCTGCGGGTTGTAGGTTTGCAGGGTCAATGGCGCGGCAAAAGCGGTGGTGCTGAACAGGGCGGTGGCGATGGCCAGGGCAGATACTTTCATGTTGGTTTTCTCTCTTTCAGGTGAATAGGTTTATTTTACGTCATTCTTGATTTGCGAAAATTCCTGAAAAAAGAGATGCTGAGTTTCATAAAACGTGCAGATGGATACGGATATGGATCGAGTGATCGCCGCCCAGGTATATATGCGGATATGCGAGCTGGGCAGTTTGAGCGCGGCGGCCAGGGCGCTTGGTATGTCGCGGCCGATGGTGAGTCGCTATCTGGAGCAGATGGAGCACTGGGCCGGAACCCGGCTCATTCATCGTTCGACACGCAAACTGACCTTAACCAGCGCTGGCGAAAAGGTTTTGCAGAAAACGCGTAGCCTCACGCAATTGGCGGATGAGATAGCGGGGCAGACGGAACGCGCGGTGCCGAGCGGCACGCTGCGGGTCGCCTGCGCGCACTTTACCGCCATGCAGTTGCTCTCACCGCTGCTACCGGAGTTTTTGGCCCGCTACCCGCAACTGCGTCTCGAACTGGATATCAATAACCATCCGGTGAGTCTGATTGGCGAGCGTATCGATGTCGCCATCCGGATCACCGATAATCCGGAGCCTGGGGCGATAGCGCGGCGGCTCGGCATTTGCCGCTCGGTACTCTGCGCCTCGCCGAGGTGGCTACAGCAGCATGGCCAGATAAATTCGCCGGAGGACCTTAGTCAACATAACTGTCTGCACTATAGCCATTTCGCCACCCCGACATGGCAGTTTACCGATCCGCAGGGTGAACCCGTGTCGGTGGCCGTCTCCGGCAATCTGAGCGCCGGGATCTCCTCTCTGCTGATGGAAGCGGCGGTTGCCGGATGCGGCATCGCCATGCTGCCGGAACTGGAAGCCCGGCGCGCGCTAAACAGCGGCGCGCTAAAGCAGGTGCTGACTGGATATACGCCAAAATCCCTGGCCGTCTATGGCATCTATCTGTCACGGGATTATCAGCCCAGCGCGCTGCCGTTGTTTCTGGAGGCCATTCAGCAACAGTTGGCTCAGGTCAGCTAGAGCTGTCTATACTTACTCCTTTAACGTCAAAAAGGAGTGAAACGATGGCAATTCATAAGAAAGGTCAGGCGCATTGGGAAGGGGATCTGAAAAGCGGTAAAGGCACCGTCTCGACGGAAAGCGGCGCGCTGAACCAACAACCTTATGGTTTTAATACCCGCTTTGAAGGTGTTAAAGGGACTAACCCGGAAGAGCTTATCGGCGCGGCCCACGCCGCCTGCTTCTCAATGGCGCTGTCATTAATGCTCAGCGAAGAGGGCTATACGGCGACCTCTATTGATACCGTTGCGGTGGTTACGCTGGATAAGAGCGGCGGCGGTTTCGCCATCACCAAGATTGCGCTGCAGAGCAATATTGTCCTGCCGGGTATCGACAAAGCGGCCTTTGATCCGATTATCCAGAAAGCCAAAGCCGGCTGCCCGGTTTCGCAGGTCCTGAAAGCCGACATCTCCCTCGATTATCAGCTCAACGCTTGATCCGTGGCGTGCCCGCGGGGACGCGGGCGCGTTGGCGTTTAAAGTCACCGTCGGCAAATGCCTGCCGCCGCGAATGGTGTTATGTTGGTGGCGTTACGGATAGCGACGGGCAACGCAATGACCAGCATACGCGGCATGATTGAATCACAGGTCCTGGGTTTAACCGGGATGGCGTTAAAAGAGATTGATTTTGAAAACCCGAAGGGCGAGCCAGGCTTATTTGGCCCGCAGTCGGCTATCTGGCAGGTACACGGCGACTTTACCTCAATGCTCTGCGGCGGCATTAGCGCGCTATTATTGCAGATGCTACATCCGCTGGCGCTGGCCGGTGTGTGGGATCATTCGCGTTTTCGCGAGGATATCTTTGGCCGTCTGCGCCGCACCAGTCAATTTATCTCAGCTACCACGTTTGGCGCTACCGCAGATGCCGAAAGATTAATCGCCAAAGTGCAGGGGATCCATCAGCGCATCAGCGGCGTTGCGCCGGACGGCACACCCTATCGCGCCAGCGATCCGGCGCTCTTAACCTGGGTTCATGTGGCCGAGTGCAGCAGCTTTATGGCCTCTCATCTGCGTTATAAGCGCACCATCGTTACTGCCGCGCGTCAGGAGCAATACTATCGCGAAGCGGCGGAGGTCGCCCGGCGGCTTGGCGCCGAAGACATCCCCGAAACGCCACGTCAGGTGGCGGAGTATTTGCAGGATATGCGCCCACAGTTACGTTGTGATGAGCGAACGCAAGAAGTGGCGCAGGTGCTGCTCAACACCCGTCTGCCGGGCCGTCTAAGCCAGCCGGTAGGGCGCTGGATGATGGTCGCCGGAATCGATCTGCTCCCCGATTGGGCGCAGCAGATGCTGGCGATCCCCATCAATCCGCTGCAGCGGCGAACCGCGAGAGTGGCGGTCAATGGCGTAGCGCGGGTGCTCCGCGCCTCGGTGCGAAATGGGGCTTATCATTGCGCTATGCGTCGAATGGCAACGTCATAAAATAAAAAAATAGCCGCTCAATGTCGGCTATTTTTAAAGCGCAATCATTCGCATTTATATATTATAACTCAGGCTATTTATTTTAAATTTATTATCAACAAGCCATTAATATTGAATATCGCTGATTCATATCAGGCTATCATCCATACTTTATTCGGGAGGGATGATGGAAAATAAAAATCAACAGAATGATAATAAATATCATCAGCGTTCACAGGCCGCGCGAAAAAGCACCCTGGTCAGCGTCGTGGTTAATCTGTTTTTATCGACCGGGCAAATTATCGCTGGCCTTTTTTCAGGATCGCAAGGGCTTATTGCCGATGGCATTCACTCTCTTTCCGATTTAGTTGCTGATTTTGTGGTTCTGATTGCCAATAAGAAAAGCCGTAAACCTTCCGACAGCGATCATCATTATGGCCACTGGCGCTACGAAAATGGCGCGTCGCTGATATTGGGCGCGATTTTAATGGTTGTCGGCGTCGGTATGTTGTGGTCGGTGGTGGATAAACTACTCCATCCGGAAACCATTCAATCCGTGCATATTACGGCACTTTGGGTGGCCCTGACGGCGCTGATCGCAAAAGAGACGCTGTTCCGTTACATGCTGGCGGTAGCAAAGCGCATTCAATCGTCATTATTAATTGCGAACGCCTGGCATGCGCGCTCGGATGCGGCATCGTCGGTAGTGGTGGCGGTGGGGATCGTGGGTAACCTCGCCGGTATTGCCTGGTTGGATCCCGTGGCGGCATTGTTAGTAGGGGTATTGATTACACGAATGGGTTACACTTTTGCCGGCGATGCTTTGCATGATTTAATGGATCGCTCGGTCGACGCGCAAACCCAGAATGCGATACGCGACACCATCGCCGCAACCGGCGGCGTAGTGGGTTTACATGATCTAAAAACCCGTAAGGCGGGCGACCTGATCCTCGTCGATGTCCATATTGAAGTTCCGGGCGAGCTGTCGGTTCGTGCAGGCCATGCTATCGCGCTGGCGGTGCGGGAAAATGTGCTCGCGCGCCATGAGGTGCTACAGGTGATGATTCACATTGATCCATACGAAGCGCCCGGCGGCGAACTGGCTCACGCGTAAACAACTTTCGACTCCTGCCTGCAGGAGCCAACGCTACCTTGCCGTTAATTGGCAATAACAGAGGATGATATGAAAATTAACGAACCTCAGGCGATTACTTTACCGCTGCCGCGAACGGCGATATTCATCGTCGCGACCGTAGCGCGCAGCGCTGAGAGCCTGAGCCGCGTGCGCGACTGGTGCGATGATTTTGCCGCGGTGGTGCGTTCCGTTGGTACCCGCATGCCGGAGGCGGGGATTTCCTGCATCTGCGGATTTGGCGCTGAGATCTGGCCGCAGTTGTTTGGTCAGCCCACCCCGCAGCAGCTGCATCCTTTCCGCCGCGTGGGCAGCGGAGAGCGCGTGGCGGTCTCTACGCCGGGCGATCTGCTGCTGCATATCCGTTCCGATGATATGGGGCTTAGCTTCGAGCTGGCGACGCAGTTGATGGATAAACTGGGTGACGCGGTGACGGTTGTCGATGAAGTTCACGGCTTCCGCTATTTCGACCGTCGGGCGATGATTGGCTTCGTTGACGGCAGTGAAAACCCGCAGGGGCGCGCGGCGGCGGATTTCACCATTATCGGCGAAGAAGACCCAGATTTCGCCGGGGGTAGCTACGTGATCGTGCAGAAATATCTGCACGATATGGCGGGCTGGAATGCGCTAACCGTCGAACAGCAGGAGCGTATTATCGGGCGTAAAAAAATGACCAACATCGAACTGGATGCCGACGTCAAACCAAGCTGTTCGCACAGTTCGCTGACCACGCTTGAAGAGAACGGCGAGGAGATTAAAATCCTGCGCGACAACATGCCGTTTGGCAAACCCGGGATGGGCGAGTTTGGTACCTATTTTATCGGTTATGCGCGCAGCCCGGCGCCCATCGAACAGATGCTGGAAAACATGTTCGTCGGTCGCCCGGCCGGTAATTACGATCGACTGCTCGATTACAGCCGCCCGGTTACCGGTAGTCTGTTCTTTGTACCTTCCGCGACGCTACTTGAAGAATTATCCAGCCGTCAGGCTGAATAACCCTGCATAATATCGGCCATTACGCCGCTACAGATGGTTTATTTCTCCGGCCTGCTTTGCAGGCCGTATATTGCGTGGAAAATAAAAACAGCCCATAATTAAAACACCATTAATTCATCGCTAATTAATGGCGGTTATCAACGCGATGTCGTGTTTGTGTACAATAAAATTAACCAATGGCTTAATAGATAATATCTATACCCTAAATAATTCGAGTTGCAGGAAGGCGGCGACGCAGGGAATCCCCAGGAGCTTACTCCAGTAAGTGACTGGGGTGAGCGAGGACAAATTCGTCAGGAACGAATTTGAACGCAGTTCACTGCGCCCGTAAGGGCGAGGCCCAGGGATGGGCCGAGTTATTGCCAACGCACATGCAACTTGAAGTATGACGGGTATATACCCATCATTTTTCATTAGGGTATGTACTGAGCATCATTGGGTCTTCAGGAAGTAATACAATGATCATCCGGCCAGAACAACACTGGTTTTTTCGTCTGTTTGACTGGCACGGTTCCGTGCTGTCAAAAATTGTTTTCCGCCTGCTATTGAACGTCCTGATGTCGGTCATCGCCATCATCAGCTATCAATGGTATGAACAACTTGGCATTCATTTAACCGTTGCGCCATTTAGCCTGTTGGGGATCGCGATTGCGATTTTTCTCGGCTTTCGTAATAGCGCGAGCTACAGCCGCTTCGTTGAGGCGCGTAATTTATGGGGAACCGTGCTGATTGCCGAACGAACGCTGGTGCGACAGCTGAAAAATATCCTTCCAGCCGAGGATGAAACGCATAAAACATTAGTCAGTTACCTGGTGGCGTTCAGCTGGAGCCTTAAGCACCAGTTGCGTAAAACCGACCCGGCGGTCGACCTCTATCGCCTGTTGCCGAAAGAAAAAGTGGCGGAAATTCTCGCCAGCTCAATGCCGACTAACCGAATATTATTATTGATTGGTAATGAGCTAGGTAAGCTGCGCGAGCAGGGTAAGCTCAGCGATATTACCTACGGCTTGATGGATAATAAACTCGATGAGTTAGCCCATGTCCTGGGGGGCTGCGAACGTCTGGCGAGTACGCCGGTGCCGTTTGCCTACACCTTGATTTTACAGCGCACGGTGTATCTTTTTTGTACGTTGCTGCCGTTCGCGCTGGTGGGGGATTTGCATTACATGACGCCGTTTGTTTCGGTGTTTATCTCCTACACCTTCCTGTCATGGGATTCCCTGGCGGAAGAGCTGGAAGATCCGTTTGGCACCTCGGCCAACGACCTGCCGCTGAATGCAATGTGCAATACCATTGAACGTAATTTGATGGATATGACCGGGCAACATCCGTTACCGGAAAAAATGCAGCCTGATCGTTTTTACAACCTCACATAAAAAAACGCCGGGCGGGTCAGCCCGTCCGGCATTTAGTATTAGTGAGTGCGCATTCCTGCCGCCGTCATCAATAGCTTAAAGAAGGTGGCGACCACGCCGAGCGCCAGCACGCTGGCCCCCCAGATAATCACCAGCCACATCAGTTTGTGCCAGAACGGACGATGATGCGTCGTTAACGTTTTATCAGATTGAGTCGCCATCAATGATACCACTCATCGGGTTTGATTTTGCCGCGGAACACGTAGTAGCTCCAGCAGGTGTACATCAAAATAACCGGAATGATCAGCAGCCCGCCGACCAGCATAAAGCCCTGGCTCTGCGGCGGCGAAGCGGCCTGCCAGATAGAGATAGCCGGTGGAATAATATTTGGCCAGATGCTGATCCCAAGGCCGCTGAACCCGAGGAACACCAGCGCCAGGGTGAGTAAAAACGGCCCATAGCTGGCCTGACGATTATAGGCGCTCCGGACAATCCCCCAGCAGCAAACCAGCACCAGCAACGGCACCGGCATAAACCAGATGATATTGGGGAAGGTAAACCAGCGGTGAGCGATTTCCGGGTGAGTCAGCGGCGTCCAGATGCTGATAATAGCGACCACTGCTAACAACGCCAGCGTCAGCGGGATCGCCAGCTCGGACATTTTGCGATGCAGAGCGCCTTCAGTTTTCATTATCAGCCAGGTGCAGCCCAGTAATGCGTAGGCAATCACCAGT
Source organism: Klebsiella sp. 141251 (assembly GCF_050600725.1). Taxonomy (NCBI): domain Bacteria; kingdom Pseudomonadati; phylum Pseudomonadota; class Gammaproteobacteria; order Enterobacterales; family Enterobacteriaceae; genus Klebsiella; species Klebsiella sp. 141251. The sequence continues at coordinate 415,011 of NZ_JAQIRG010000002.1, read as the reverse complement.
CCGACGCCGCAAAACAGCGGGAAGGGCGCCAGCCAGTCGAGGGTTGAGCCGCTAAATTCGCGACCCGTGACGCTGAGGCCGTTGAGCAGGGTGCCTACGGCGATCCCCTGACTAAACGTCGCCAATAGCGAACCGCCGATAAACGCCTTATCCCACAACGGACGATGTTCCGGCGTCGCCTTAAAGCGAAACTCAAACGCTACGCCGCGGAAAATCAGCCCCAGTAACATGGCGGTTAACGGGATGCTGAGCGCATCGATAATCACCGCGTAGGCCAGTGGAAACGCGCCATACAGCGCCGCGCCGCCCAGCACCATCCAGGTTTCGTTACCGTCCCACACCGGCGCCACGCTGTTCATCATCATATCGCGGTCGGTTTCATTTTTATTAAACGGGAACAGAATGCCGATCCCGAGATCGAAACCGTCCATCACGATATACATCAGAGTGGCAAAAACGATGATCGTGAACCAGATAATTGACAGGTCGATACCCATATTATTTTCTCCCCGAAGTATTCATAGGTTCGCGTACCGCTGACAGCGGGCGGGCAGGGGTTTGGTTCTGAGTCGGGTCCTCCGGCGTGTGCGCACTTTCCGGCCCCTTTTTTATCAGGCGAATCAGATACACGTAGCCGACGCCAAACACCGAGGCGTAAACCACGATAAAGGCCAGCAGGCTGAGGGACATATGCAGATCGCCATGGGCGGAGACCGCATCCCGGGTTCGCTGAACACCATAGACTACCCACGGCTGGCGGCCAATTTCAGTGGTAAACCAGCCTGCCAGTAGCGCGACCAGCCCGGAAGGACCCATCAACAGGGCAAAACGCAGGAACGGTTTTGACGTGTAAAGCCGGCCACGCCAACGCAGCCAGGCGCTGACCACGCCGAGCAGTACCATTAACATACCGAGCCCGGCCATCACCCTGAACGACCAGAAGATAATGGTGGAATTTGGGCGATCTTCTTTCGGGAAACTTTTTAAGGCCGGAACCTGTTTATCTAGGCTATGGGTCAGGATGATGCTGCCAAGATAGGGAACCTCAATTTTATATTTGGTGCGCTCCTCATCCATATCCGGCAGACCAAACAGCACTAATGGCGTGGCCTCACCCGGTTTATTCTCCCAGTGTCCTTCAATCGCGGCGATTTTTGCCGGTTGATGTTCGAGCGTATTCAGGCCGTGCGCATCGCCAATCATCGCCTGAATGGGGGCGACGATCAGCGCCATCCACAGCGCCATCGAGAACATCTTGCGGATTGCCGGCGTGTCATTGCCTTTCAGCAGATGCCAGGCCGCCGAAGCGCCGACGAAAAAGGCGCTGGCAAGGAAGGCGGCGGTGGACATGTGCAGCAGGCGATACGGGAATGAAGGGTTAAAAACGACCTTCAGCCAGTCTACCGGCACCACGATGCCATTCTCGATAATGTAGCCCTGCGGCGTATGCATCCAGCTATTGGACGCGAGGATCCAGAAAGTGGAAAACAGCGTGCCCAGCGCCACCATACAGGTCGCGAAGAAGTGCAGTCCGCGGCCGACGCGATGCCAGCCGAACAGCATGACGCCAAGAAAGCCGGCTTCGAGGAAGAAGGCGGTCAGGACTTCATAGGTCAATAGCGGCCCGGTAATACTACCGGCGAACTGCGAGAACCCGCTCCAGTTAGTGCCGAACTGATAGGCCATCACCAGTCCGGAAACGACGCCCATACCAAAATTAACGGCAAATATTTTTGACCAGAAATGGTAGAGCTGGCGGTAGGTATCCTCTTTTGTTTTTAACCACAGCCCTTCCAGTACCGCAAGGTAGCTGGCGAGACCAATGGTAATAGCGGGGAAAATGATGTGGAAAGATACAGTAAATGCAAACTGTATCCTGGCTAAATAAAAGGCATCTAATCCGAACATGGCTCACCCCTGTACGACATTACTTCATTGTATTTATGGAATATTTTCTGCATAGCGGATACGGCTTTACCTGCGCAAAGCCTCCTGTTGATGACAATTAAATTACGGCGTTGACGGGCATTGAAATATGTTAATGCCCTTGATAATAAAGTTTAAAAATAATTCTTTAATTATCAAATAGGTTAAATTTAACACCCGATAGATAACATCTATTATACAACACGAAATGAGATGTTATTATTTAGTTAACGATTAAAGTCGCTCATTTCATTTTAACCAGACATTTAGTTAAAGATTAAAAACAACGAGTTAACCCTGTCATTTGCTATTCATTGCAAAATGAAATGCGGTATTTCCCGCTTAATTAATGTGGTTATTTAACATCACCGCAAAAAAACGTGACCAATGTTGTTAATAACATCCGCTAGCTGAAGAGAGTATTCAGGAGTTCATATGAATAAGAAAAAACGCGCTGTCCCCGGTGTTCATCCCTATGATGGCCCAGCGGGTGGATGGGGGGCGTTAAAAGCGACCGCCATCGCCGTGCGTACGCAAATGGACGCGCTTGACGCCCCGGTCACGCTGCTGCGTACCAACCAGCCTGACGGTTTTGACTGCCCCGGCTGCGCATGGCCGGATAAAGAACATAAATCAACCTTCCAGTTTTGTGAGAACGGCGCGAAGGCGGTCACCTGGGAAGCCACCAGCAAACGCGTGACGCCAGAGTTCCTCGCTGCCAATACCGTGACCTCGCTGCTGGCGAAAAGCGACTTTGAACTGGAAGGGTACGGACGTATTACCCATCCCTTGTCTTACGATCGCGAAAGCGACACGCTGCGCCCGGTCTCCTGGGAAAGCGCGTTTGCCCGCATTGGCGAAGTATTACAGGGCATGCAGCCCGATGAAGTTGAGTTCTATACCTCCGGGCGCGCCTCTAACGAAGCGGCATATCTGTTCCAGCTTTACGCCCGCGAGTTCGGCACCAATAACTTCCCGGACTGCTCTAATATGTGCCACGAGGCGACCAGCGTCGGTCTGCCGCAATCGATCGGCATCGGCAAAGGCACGGTGTCTTTGGATGACTTTGATAAAACCGAACTGGTTATTTCCATCGGTCACAACCCCGGAACCAACCATCCGCGCATGATGGGGACGTTGCATGAACTGTCCCGCCGCGGTGTGCCGATTATCGTCTTTAACCCGCTGCGTGAAAGGGCGCTGGAGCGTTTTGCCGACCCGCAGAACGTTATTGAAATGGCGACCTACAGCTCAACTAATATCGCCTCAACCTATTTTCAGGTGAGAGCGGGCGGCGATGCCGCGGCGCTGAAAGGGATCGCTAAGGCATTACTGGAGATCGAAGCGGACCAGGGCCAGGTGCTGGACCAGGCGTTTATTAACGAGCACACCCTCGGCTTCGATGCTTTTGCCGAAGATTTACGTCAGACTAGTTGGCCGGAAATTGAGCGTGAGTCCGGATTAACCCGCGACGATCTGCAGCGCGTTGCCGTTGCCTACGCCAAATCCAACGCCACTATCGTGACCTATGGCATGGGGATCACCCAGCATAACAAAGGCACCTCTAACGTCCGGTTGATTGCCGACCTTCTGCTGATGCGCGGTAATATCGGCAAACCGGGGGCCGGGATCTGCCCGCTGCGCGGTCACTCTAACGTGCAGGGCAACCGTACCGTCGGCATTACCGAAAAACCGAGTGCGGAGTTTCTGAATAATCTTGAAAGCGTGTTTGGCTTTGCCGCTCCACGTGGACATGGTCACGATGCGGTGAAAGCGCTGCAGGCAATGGTTGCCGGCGAAGCGAAAGCGCTTATCTGTCTTGGCGGTAATTTCGCGGTGGCGATGCCGGATCATGAGCAGGCGTTCCCGGCAATGCGCGGGCTCGATCTTAGCGTGCACATTGGCACCAAACTGAACCGTTCGCATCTGCTGGTGGCGAAAGAGACCTTTATTCTGCCTTGTCTGGGCCGCACCGAACTTGATATGCAGGAGAGCGGACGTCAGTCGATTACCGTGGAAGACTCGATGTCGATGGTCCACGCTTCATCTGGCAAACTGAAACCGGCCTCTGACCGACTGCGCTCGGAACCGGCTATCGTCGCCGGGATGGCGACGGCGACGCTGCCGAACAGTAAGATCGACTGGTTATCGTTGGTGGCGGATTACGACCGCATCCGCGATCTCATCGAGCACACTATCCCCGGATTCGAGGATTATAACGAACGTATTCGTCATCCGGGCGGTTTCCGAATGCCGCTGCCGCCAACCGAGCGGATCTGGCCGACGCCGACCGGCAAAGCGATGTTCTCGGTGTTCAAAGGCGTCCATGAGAACAGCCGGGTTGACGGCGACGACGTGATGCGGCTGGTTACGCTGCGCAGCCACGATCAGTACAACACCACGATTTACGCGATGGACGATCGCTATCGCGGAGTGTTTGGCCGCCGCGATGTGCTGTTTATGAACGAGCAGGATATGGCCGAGCAGGGGCTGGAGCATGGCGACCGCGTCGATATTTTCACCGCGCTGCCGAACAGCGATCTGCGCCTCGAGGATATCACCGTGGTTGCATACAGCATCGCGCCGGGCACCGTTGGCGCCTATTACCCGGAAGCCAACGTGCTGGTGCCGCTGGATTACATCGATGAAGAGAGCGGAACGCCGTCGTACAAATCAGTTCCTATCCGCCTGACGCTGCGTTCGAAAGAGGTGCGCGCCGTTCCCGGTCTGCGTTAATTTGCTGAATATTGCCAGTGGCCTGCGATCGGGCCGCTGGCAAATGGCATCTTGAAATCAGCCCCCACCGCAAGTAACATTTAAATAACATATGTTATCGCAGCTGTGTTCTGCATCGCGTCCACCACTGACCAGCGGACGTCACTATTCTGGAAGTTAAGATGGACATTAAACAGCTGAAATATCTGATCGCGCTCGATCAGACGCGCCATTTCGGTCAGGCCGCGGCGGCCTGCCATATCACCCAACCGACGCTTTCGATGCGTATTCGCAACCTGGAAGACGAACTTAATCTTACGCTGATTCAGCGCGGCCAACGCTTCGAAGGTTTTACCCCGGAGGGGGAGCGCATTCTGGCCTGGGCGCGAGCGCTGCTGGCGGCGCACGACGGCCTGGCGGCAGAAGCGGCGATTTGTCGCGGCCAGATGGTGGGCCAGTTACGCGTAGGCATGGTGCCGTTAGCCAGCCTGAACCCTATGCAGCTTATCAAACCGCTGGCGGAAAAATACCCTGAACTGCAGTTCAGTCTGCTGTCGATGACCTCTGAGCAAATTATCGACGGCGTCAGCCGTAATCAGCTCGATCTTGGCATCTGCTATTTGCACCACGTCGATAGCGAATTATTTAACGTCACCTGGCTGCCGAAAACGCGAATGGGCCTGCTGCACGACAGTCGCCATTTCCAGTTTGATGCCGGTATCCCCGAGTGGGAGACATTAGCGGGACTGCCGCTGGGTTTCCTTACCAAGGGGATGTATTATCGTGAATCGATTGAAATGAGCTTCAAAGCCAAAGGGTTAACGCCGAAATATGTTTTTGAAAGCGATTCGACATTTCAGATAATCCAGGCGGTCCAGGCCGGGATCTGTTGTGCCATCATGCCGCTCAATAACGGCCTGGAGGCGTTGAGCGACAACCTGGCGATTATTCCCATTGCAGAAACCGAGGTTGACTCCACGCTTGCGCTCATCATGCGTAACCAGGAGCCGGTGTCGTCGCTGGCGGAGAAGTGCTTCGCCGATGCGCAGGCGATTTTCGGCGAAACGTCAGAAACTTAATCGGCGGCAAAATGCTGTTGCATGAAATCGAGCCAGACGCGAGAACGAGCGGGTAAAAAGTGGCGTTCGCGATACAGCGCCACGAGATGTAGCGGTGCCGCCGGTAGTTCCAGTTCAATCACCTTTAACTGACCTGAGGCGATAAACGGGCGGCAAGCTTGTTCAGCAAGGATGGCGAAACCCACGCCGGCGACGGCGGCATGAAGAGCGATCTCTCCGCTATTCACCCGAAAATGGGCCTGTACGTTCACTTTTTTAAACGCGTTCTGTGCGGTGATGAATTGCCAGGCTTGCCCCTTCAGCGCGCTGACGGTGGTGATGCAGGGAAGCGAGGCAAGCTGCTCGCAACGTACTGGCTGTCCGCATTTTTCCAGCAGCGAAGGCGCAGCGACAACACAACAGGGAAACGTCGCCAACGGCCTGGCGATATAGCTGGCATCCTCCATTTTTCCACGGACGATGGCGACGGCAATATCAATATCATCTTTAAGCGCATCGGCACCGGCAAGGCTGACCACGCAGCTTACTTCGATTTTGGGATAACGCGTGGCGAACTGCGCCAGCAGGGGGCCAAAAAGCGTCGGTCCAATTTCGTTAGGCAGACATAAGCGCAACAGCCCCTCAGGATCGGCCTGCTGTTGAGTCAAGGCCGCTTCGGTTGCCGCGAGCTCATCGAGCAGGGGACGCATGCTGTTAAAAAAAGCCTGTCCGGCATCGGTGAGATGCATGTGTCTGGTGCTGCGCTGGATAAGCCGCAATTGCAGTTTTTCTTCCAGTTGAGAAATCTGGCGACTGACATTTGACGAAGGCATACGTAGCGCCCGCGCCGCCCCGCTGAAGCTGCCGTTTTCCACGACATTCACAAACACGCGTAGTGCATTCAAATCCAGTTTACTCACCGCCGATTATCCCATTTTTGATAATTAACCCGCCCATTTTTACCGCCTTATGCGCTTTTTTACTAGCCGATAAACTGATGCTCCCCCTGATGAGAGGACGTGTAATGACCATAAATCTACGACGAATGGGTGCGATTATCGCTTTTATCCAATTTACCAACGCGCTGGAATATATGATTTTCAATCCGCTATTTGTCTACATGGCGCCAACTTTCCAGGTGCCGGTGAGCTGGGCAGGTTATGTCAGCGGTATATACACGCTCGCATCGGTCATTTCCGGCATTGGCGCGTGGCGCTGGGTGGGGAGGCTTAATCCGCGAACGTTTCTGCTGGTTAATATGGCGTTACTGGGAGCGTTAACGCTGATGGTGCTGGCCACCCAGCATTTCATATTACTGTTGGTGCTGCGCTTTTTTGCCGGGATCCTTGGCGGAATGACGATGGGGGTGGCCAGCAGTTTATTGATCAACGCGGCGGACCAGCAACAACGCGCACGCTTGTTGGCAACGGTCATTTCAGCCTTTTCGCTGGTCAGTATTATCGGCATGCCCGCCATGTTGTTTCTCTGCGCACGTTTCGGCTGGCAGACGGCGCCGGCATTGATTGGTGTTCTTTGCCTGCTGGCGCTTATCATGATCTATGTTGGCCTGCCGAAGACTTGCGGCTGTGCAGGCTCTGGTACAAAGATACGCATCACGCCAACGATGCTGTTATTCGCCAGCGGCAATGCGTTAACCCAGTTTAGCCCGATGCTATTACTGCCGATCCTGGTGCCTTTGCTGATGGGCAATATGCGGGCAAGCAGCGAAGCGCTACCGTGGTTGTTCTTTCTCGGCGGTATAGCGGGATTTGCGGCGACAAAGTTGAGCGGCGGTCTGTGTCAGCGCTTTGGCGGCTACCGGCTGAGCCTGGCGGCAACCGTAGTTTTTATCATCAGTTTGCTGATGGTGCTTTGGCTGGACGGCGCGAGTTGGCTGTTCATGATTGCCTTCCTGGGAGCATCTTATAGCCGACTGGTTGCCTCCTCGGCGGTGGCGATTCGGTTCCCGGACGATACCTGGCGAGCGGGATTTACCACTTTGCAAGGAGGTTTCATGTCCTTCAGTACGGCGATTGCTTTTGTGCTCTGTTCAGTGTGGCTGGCCGACGGCGAGATGAGTCAGCAGGCGTCTACTGGGTTGATTGTATTTAGCGGAGCTAGCGCCTTGCTGCTGCCATTTTTATTGCGCTATCAAGAAAAAATACTCGTACGCAACGCCGCCGAACGGGTAACCGGCGGCGTTGGTGAGCATTAAATATTTTCCAGGCGAATTCCCCGGGTTCTTGGCCCAAATATGCCGACCGACAGCATGACCATCAGCATACTGGCGACGATAAAACTAATCACCCCTGGCGTTCCGGCATATTGCAGGATCACACCAATCATAATACTGGTGACCGCGGTAGACAGACGGCTAAAGGAGTAACAAAAACCTACCGCCCGGGCGCGAATATGGGTCGGGAAAACTTCGGCCTGGTAGGCATGATAGCTGATGGTGAGCCAGGCATTAGACCAGGTGATCATAAAGCCGCAGATAACCAGCAGTATCGGGTTATTTTGTAAAGCGAACAGTGTGCCGAAGATGACCGTCATTAGCGCTGACAGGACAATTTGCCATTTGTTTTCAAAACGATGGACGAAACGAGTGCAGAACAGGCAGCCAAGCGGGTAGGCCAGGGTGATAAAGAAGGCGTACAGCAGGCTATGGGTAATACTGGCGCCCTGGCCGGAAAGCAGCGCGGGCAGCCAGTTACCGAAACCAAAGAAGCCGATGGCCTGGAAGAAGTTCATCACCATTAACATGAGGGTGCGTTGCCGGTACTGCGGCGCCCAAATTTCTTTAAAATTACCGCGTTGCGGCGCCGATACCGCCGGGCTGGCATGGCGCCGGGAAGGCGATAAACCGCAGCGCTGCTCCATTTCACCCATGACCCGGTGCGCGTCATCGTGGCGGCCTTTGCTTTCCAGCCAGCGGGCGGATTCCGGCAGCTTTTTGCGGATGACCCAAATGACCAATGAGCACAGTGCGCCAAGAATAATCACCCAGCGCCAGCCGCTCAGGCCGAGGATGGTCATTGGCACCAGTAGCCAGGACATCAGCGCCACTGTCGGTACCGAGAGAAACTGAATGAAGAAAGCATACGCGAAGGCTTTATTGCGTAAATGCGTCGGCATCCACTCGCTGAGATAAGTATCAATAGTCACCAGTTCAATTCCCAGGCCGATCCCGACCAGGAAACGAAAGAAAATGACCCCTTCAGCGCTATTTTGCAGCGCCATAATCAGCGAAAAGATGCCATACCACGCCAGCGCGAACATAAAGGTCAGACGGCGTCCGAGCCTGTCCGCCAGCGGCGCGAGCAGGCTGGCGCCGATAAACAAGCCCATAAAGGTCGAAGAGGCGAAGGCCGCCTGATCCGCGATACCGAATACCCCGTCTTTCCCGGTATGGAAAAAATTCTCGGCGAGCAGACCGGTGCTGATATAACCGGTCTGGAACAGGTCGTAGAGTTCGAAAAAGCCGCCTAATGCCAGCAGTGTGATAAATGACCATAGACCGGGCGAGGAGGGCAGTGCGTCGATACGCGCGGTTAAGCTGTCGGGATGTTGTCCTGGCGGGCTAAAGGAGGCGTCGCCGAGAACCTGGGTGGTAGACATATTATTATTTTCCTCAGGAGAAATGTTTGCCTGCTAATGTTAATTGGTTGTTAATGGTTTTAAATTTTTAATTGTTAGCGGCATCACGATTTAACAGTCAGAAATCATGCTTAATGCGTTTATAGATGGCAAATATGCTGGTTTTTTGCCTGGTGTGGCGACGGAATTGAAGTAAACGACCGGTGATGGAAATCAGAATAAGTGAAATGGTATCGTTGGCGAATATCACCTACATTTGCAGCGTGTACTCTGTGCATTTAAAGGAAAAGATCATGTTAAAGCGTCAGGTAGTAAAAGCAGCGTTGGCTATGGTGCTGTCGCTAACAATGGCCGCGGCACCGGCGCTTGCTAATCCCGGAAACGGTAATGGCAACGGTAATGGCAACGGTGGTCATGGTAATAGCGGCAACCATGGCAATAGTGGTAATAACGGCAACCATGGAGACAAAGGCAACAATGGCCATAGCGCCGGCCAAAGCGATAACGGCGCTGGCAAGGGACAGCGTAAGAACTACGGCAAACCGGATCACGTCAACAGTGATATCAGCTATACCACCGCTCGCGCGCTAGCGGTGAACTATGGCTTAACCGGCTATCAGGCGCTGCCTCCGGGGATTGCGAAAAATCTCGCGCGTGGAAAACCATTACCTCCGGGGATTGCCAAAAAAGCGGTGCCTGCCTCGATGCTCAACCAATTACCTTATTATCCCGGCTATGAGTGGCGAGTCGTCGGTGACGATCTGGTTCTGATTGCGCTCAGTACCGCTGTGGTCACCGCGATTATTAATAGCGTATTTGATTAAACTGAAGCCCCCGGCGCTGCCGGGGGACAGGAGTGCCGTTATTCCTGATACAGCGCCAATGCCTTGTTAAACTTGGCAGAGGCGATATTACTGAGTTGCGCATGAAAACCGTCATTGATTGTTGAGTGTAAATTACCGGCAAGGGTGTCTGCCGATTGCACATTCCAGCCGGTACCCAGCAGGCTCAACGATTCGTGCTTGTTCTTATAATATTCACTATCAATATTAAGTGCGGTGCCTTTAATTCCAAGGCAAGCGCCTACAAGATGGTGATGAAAACGGGTACTAATAATCTCACCATCAGCCTGAACCGGGATACCTCCATGCCAGACATGCGAGAAAGGATAAAACTGAATATCAGGGATGGCCTTCTGCAGTTCGACAAATGCCGTGTTGTCGGCGCCTGGAATAGCTTCTATATAACCTATTTTCTTGCCGCATTGATGCTGTTGCTGAAGGTAATCGGCAACCAGGGAAACAAGCTTTTGAAATATATCGTCTTCAGAAAGTTCATTCTGAATACAGCATAAAATATCCGGCAGATCGGGGCTATTGTTTTTGGATACCACATCCAGGTCATAACCCAGGAACACATCGTCCTGAGTATTTTCAACCGCAAATCGACTGGCCGTTGCGGGATCGCGAACGGAAAAATAATCAAATGAGGTTATCGCATCGTTAAAAATTTCAGCGGCAAGGAACTCTTCGTGCGGGTAAATGCTGATGCCGGTGGCAATCGTTTTAGCTTGCGAGACCTGTTTTAGCGCCTGGCAAGCGAACAGGATGGCATAGTTTTCTTTCCAGTTGGCATTGATATAGCCGCCGCCTAGAATATGTACAATATCAGCAGAGCGTAAAATATCGATATTCAGGTCAATATCAGGAGAACCATAATCCTTAATAAGACTGGCAGTTTTATTATTTATATCAGTTAGAATATCTACGGAACGCCAGCAAATTTTCCACAAGGTATTAATGGCTTTGAAGTTGGGATGATACTTCATAAACAACGATTGCACGTTACCTGGTTCAGGGGTATCTAACCAGACTTCATACTGTGGATAATTTTTATAAAGGAAAGATAGCCAGGTGGCGGTGATTAATTCATCGCCATAATTTGGTCTTCCGGAACATGAAACCAAATAAACTCTCTTGCTCATACCGTTTCCTTTACGTGGTTGTGTAAGTTTGCTTAAATTATGATGGTATTTTGTACAGATAAATAAATAATGCGAATATTTAAGATGTTAATATAAATAACGTTTATCGTATAGGTATGTTGTCTGATTTGGTGATGGGGGTGGCACAATGTTCACGATAAGAGCTGTATGATGGCGGTCTGACGCATGGGCAGCCGACACGATTGTGCGCTGTGACTCCGCTGATGAGAGACGTTAAACGAGAGCAAATCTAAACCAAACCTCACTGACGGGCTTACGGAGCTTTACTCCCGGCAAGTCACGTCTATACTAAGCACAACTTCACACAGGAGAGATATGTTGGACAGTCACCCTTATTTAAACATCAAGGCAAACTGACGCTATCTATTCTGCGCTGTTTGCCAACCGGCAGGCAGCAATCCTTTCCCAAACCCGATTGCCTCCTGATAACTGGAATTCGCTTTTTTGCGAGGTAATTCATCATGCTATTGTTTTTTTACGCACTGTTCCCTCCGCCTTTGCCGCGGTAATACACGCTCATATTAGCCATTAAGGCTCTCTCACTGCGGTTTGGCAAACCTCGCAGGGATATTTAATACGCGCAATTATGAGTGTGAAAAAATAACATCTAACTATGCATAATTTATTTATGCAGGGACTACCACATCTAAATTTGGGGATGAATCATGACTGACATGAAATTAGAAAACCGGAATACCAACCGGTCTGCGTCAGAAAATGATAAGCAGCATAAAAAGAGCTTTGCGATTGAAACGGAGGCCTTTAATAGCCCGGATCACACGCTGTCGCGTTTAAATAGCAGTCGGCAGGGGCTAACGACCGCCGATGCGCTGGAGCGGCTGGAAGATTATGGCCGCAACGAAGTGGCACGAGAAACCGCGCCGCCGTTTTTTATTCAATTACTGCAGGCATTTAATAACCCGTTTATTTACGTGCTGATGGCGCTGGCGGCAGTCAGTTTTATTACCGATTACTGGCTACCGCTGCGTAATGGTGAAGAGACCGACCTCACCGGCGTTATTATTATCCTGACGATGGTGAGCCTGAGTGGTCTATTACGCTTCTGGCAGGAGTTCAGGACCAATAAAGCCGCGCAGGCGCTAAAATCCATGGTCCGTACCACCGCAACGGTACTGCGCCGCGGGCCGGGAAATATTGGCCCCAGTCAGGAGGAAATACCCATTGAAGAGCTGGTGCCGGGCGATATTATTTTTCTTGCCGCGGGCGATCTGGTGCCGGCAGATGTTCGTCTGCTGGAATCACGGGACCTCTTCGTCAGTCAGTCCATTCTAAGCGGTGAATCGCTGCCGGTGGAAAAATATGACCTCATGGCCAGCGTTTCAGGTAAATGCAGCGATCGTTTACCGACGCCGGATAAAAATAAAAGCCTGTTAGAGATGGGCAATATCTGTCTGATGGGGACGAACGTCACCAGCGGCAGGGCGCAGGCGGTAGTGGTGGCGACCGGCGACCGGACCTGGTTTGGCTCACTGGCAAAATCGATTGTCGGCACCCGCACGCAGACCGCCTTCGATCGTGGGGTGAATAGCGTCAGCTGGCTGTTAATCCGCTTCATGTTGATTATGGTACCGATCGTGTTGTTGATTAACGGTTTCAGCAAGGGCGATTGGGTTGAAGCCTCGCTATTCGCCCTAGCGGTGGCGGTCGGTTTAACGCCTGAGATGTTACCCATGATCGTCAGTTCGAACCTGGCGAAGGGCGCGATTGCCATGTCGCGACGCAAGGTGATCGTTAAACGTCTTAATGCCATCCAAAACTTTGGCGCAATGGATGTGCTGTGTACGGATAAAACCGGCACCCTGACCCAGGACAATATCATTCTTGAGCATCATCTCGACGTCGGCGGCGCGGAAAGTAATCGGGTATTAATGCTGGCGTGGCTGAATAGCAGCAGCCAAAGCGGAGCGCGTAATCTGATGGACAGGGCCGTGCTCCGTTATGGGGAAGGCCGGCTGGCGCCGACGGAAAAAGAGCGCTTCGTTAAGCTTGATGAATTGCCATTCGATTTTGTACGTCGCCGCGTATCGGTCTCGGTGGAAGACAGCCGCTATGGCGATAAAAGCCTGATTTGCAAAGGGGCGGTTGAAGAGATGCTCGAAGCCGCGACCCATATCCGTGAGGGCGACAAGATCGTTGAACTGGATGCGCTGCGCCGGGAACTGCTGCTGACGAAAACCGAAGATTATAACGCTCAGGGCTTCCGGGTATTGCTGGTCGCTACCCGCAAGCTGGACGACACCGCGCTAAACGTGCCGCTCACCGCCGCCGATGAACAGGGGCTCACCGTTGAGGGCATGTTGACCTTTCTCGATCCGCCGAAGGAAAGCGCGGGCAAAGCCATTACCGCGCTGCGTGATAACGGTGTCGCGGTTAAGGTGCTTACCGGTGATAACCCGGTGGTAACGGCGCGGATTTGTCTTGAAGTGGGGATTGATTCGCACGACATTCTCACCGGCCAACAGGTTGAGTCAATGACTGACCGCCAGCTTCAGCAGGAGGTCGAGAAACGCGCGGTGTTTGCCAAACTGACGCCGCTGCAGAAGTCGCGCATTCTGCAGATGCTACAGAAAAATGGTCATACCGTTGGTTTTCTGGGCGATGGCATTAACGACGCGCCGGCGCTGCGCGATGCCGATGTCGGTATTTCTGTCGATAGCGCGGCGGATATCGCGAAGGAGTCCTCGGATATTATTCTGCTGGAAAAAGACCTGATGGTGCTGGAAGAGGGCGTTATTAAAGGACGCGAGACCTTTGGCAACATTATCAAATACCTGAACATGACCGCCAGCTCCAACTTCGGCAACGTGTTTTCGGTGCTGGTCGCCAGCGCCTTTATCCCGTTCCTGCCGATGCTGGCTATTCATCTGTTGATCCAGAATCTGATGTACGACATCTCACAGCTGTCGCTGCCGTGGGACAAAATGGATAAGGAGTTTTTGCGTAAACCGCGCAAGTGGGATGCGAAGAACATTGGCCGCTTTATGCTGTGGATTGGCCCCACGTCGTCGATATTCGATATCACCACCTTTGCTCTGATGTGGTACGTCTTCGCCGCCAATCATGTGGAGGCGCAGGCGTTGTTCCAGTCCGGCTGGTTTATTGAAGGGCTGCTGTCGCAGACGCTGGTGGTGCATATGTTGAGAACGCAGAAAATACCGTTCATCCAGAGCCGCGCGACGCTGCCGGTACTGCTCACCACCGCCGCCATTATGGCCATCGGCATTTATATCCCATTCTCGCCGCTTGGCGCCATGGTGGGGCTTGAGCCGCTGCCGCTGAGTTATTTCCCGTGGTTGGTTGCCACGCTGCTGAGCTACTGCCTGGTGGCGCAGGGTATGAAACGTTTCTATATCAAGCGCTTTGGCCAGTGGTTCTGATGACAAAAAGGAGGGATGACGATGAATCGTTCACCGGAAGATCTCATCGCCTGGATGTTTTTACTGGCCGGTTTGCTGGTACTGGCGCTGGCGATACGACAAATCTTTGAATAGCGGGGGGACTATGCGCAAAACATCATTAGACCCAATCTTTATCCAGGCTGTGTTGATGATGGTGGTGATAGTCTTACTCACCGTCTGGATTAGGTAGTTTAAGGCCCGGGGCATTATTGCTCCGGGCCTGAGGTAAAGTCCTGCGGTATTCCTGCAACATGGCAATTGGCGCTTTCCACCACGGGGAACGCGTCGATTAGCTCAATAATGGCAGAGCTTCGAGCATATTCTTCAGGTTTAGGGCATCCCACGGCAAGTGTTCGGCGACGGTGAGTCCCACCGGTTTGGCCTGAGCGGCAGCTTGATTGATAAAATTAACCACTTCGGCAATCGTCAGTTTCCCTTCGGCGACATCGCCGAAGTCGTGTACGCCGCGCCCCGGACGAGCAAACAGCACCGCTCGAAACAGGGCCGGGTCGAGGACATCAAGATCGAGGTGGATGGCCAGGTACTCAACACTTTCGCGCGCTATCCACTCGTCGATCGCCTGCGGATTCTGACGCAGCTCTGAAGGGCTTAAGGTGGCGATACCGCGTTCAGTAATAAACTGTTTTTCGACATCGAGGGGGCTATGGATCCCAGCAATAAGCGCTTTGCCAGGCGATAATGGCTTTCTGACCACCTGGGTTAGTTCCACGTCGCCATTGCCCATCAACGCCCCAAGAACGTGGGCATGGGCATGTGGGAACTGCTCTGGCGTCATAATGTCCGGGTGAGAATCAATCCATAACACCCCCAATTTATCGCCATATTTTTCCGCAAGCCAGGCAAAGGGGGCCAGAGAGACCAGACAATCGCCCCCTAAGGTGACGATGGACTCTGGCTGAGTTCTGGTGATTTTGTCTTGCGCATCAAGCAGCTGTTCAACTACCGCACGGCGGCCGACAATACCATCTTCATTAACCAGCGGCGCCTTGGTCGGGGCGGGGACGCTGACCTCCTCAACGGCGCCCTGGGCCGGCGGCGCCAGCCACGCCAGCAGCTGCGAACCGAAAAAGTAGGGCGGATTGTTACCGCCTTGCCACTGCGGGAAAAGTAAACGCAGTGTGTGGTAAGTATTTTGAGCCATATCATCCTCGCCTCAGGCATGTGCAATTAAATGAACGAACGTTCATTCATTTATAATGAAACGCGCGATGCACGATGGCAAGCAAAAAACGGCAGAAGCAGGTAGAATTGCCCATCGCCGGAGGTAGTTGAAATGTTAAATAATTCAGAAACGTACCATAAGCTGATTGTCGCCGCGGCGGCGTGCTTTGCCGAAAAAGGATTTAATGGAACCAGCGTGCGCGAAATTGCACTGCGCGCAGGTATTAGCCTCGGCGCGATGTACACCTACTTCAAGGGCAAAGATGAACTCATTGAGGCGATTATCCTTGAAGAGCAAAAATCGGCATTAGCTAAGCATCAGGAGCGCTTTGAAGGTTCCCATTTTGCGCAGATTTGCGCCTTAGCCGTTTCCTGTATTGAAGAAGTGGGGTATCCCTCATCTCACCAGCTGTGGGTGGAAATTATTGCTGAGTCGGCAAGAAAGCCGGCGCTGCGGCAGATTTTCGTCAATAGCGACAGGATCATGCGCGACGGAATGGCACAGATTATTACTCGCGGAATTGCCGCGGGTGAGCTCAGCCCACACGTTAATGTCGAAGAAGCAACGCTTACCATCTTTGCGTTAATCGATGGTTTGATTGGCCGTAAAGCGATGAATCCCGCATTTAGCGTGGCTAAGGATCTGCCGCACTTTGACCATGTCATGGCGACCATTCTCGATAAAAATAGCGTTAGTGAATCCCATGCAACAGTACGCTGATTTCTGTTTTAGCGCCGTGATGGCCCAACGGGCGGCAAAAGAAAATCTCACCCTTGATGCCGACCAGCTCGCGTTAGTCGCCGATTTGCAAACGCTGAGTCAGCAGTTATTCCGGCAGCAAACGGCAATACAAGGCTTGTACGTCTGGGGGCGAACCGGGCGCGGGAAAAGCTTTATTCTCGATAGTTTCTTTGCCAGTTTGCCGCTGCGTGAAAAGCGGCGGGTACATTTTCATCACTTTTTCCGCGAGCTCCATCAGCGGCTGAACGCCCCTTCGGCGCCGCGATTGCCGCAGGTCGTCGCGCAAATGACCGACAACTGTCGTCTGCTCTGTTTTGATGAGTTTCACCTTCATGACCCGGCTGACGCGATGTTGATGAAGGTGCTACTGGAACATTTATTCGCGCGAAATATCGTCTTATTAGCGACCTCCAATTATCCGCCCGACCGTTTGCTGGCGAATCCGCTTTATCACGAACGTTTTTTGCCTTCCATTAACCTCATTAAACGGCATATGACGGTAACGGCGCTCAACGGCGAACAGGATTATCGCGAGCGACATACCTCGCTGGAGAATGATTTCTGCCAGGGAAAATTGTTGGTGCAGCCAACTCTCAGCAGCCGCGCAGCGCTCGGTTTGCCGGCTATTGCCCCGCAGGCGCAGGCTCTGCAGGTAGGTTATCGAACCCTGCACACGGCATCGCCGCAAGGGACCTTTCTGCATTTCACTTTCGAGCAGCTCTGCCTTGCGCCCACTTCGGTCATGGATTACCTGACGCTATGTGAGCAGCACCAGAACTGGCTCGTCGAGAATGTTCCGCCGTTGGCGCGAGTTAGCCCGGCGGCACAGCAGCGCTTTATCAACGTGGTGGATATTTTGTATGAAAAACAGTGCCGCTTAATATTAATTACCGATTGCGGGCTGGAAACACTGGTGGCGGATGTGGAGCTGGATGATATTCAGCGCACCTACAGCCGGTTACAGCAGCTCGCGCGGGAAGCATAAAAAAAGCGCCTCTCGATAATGAGCGGCGCTTTAACAGAGTAACCTGCCGCCGATTATTCACCGGCGGGCAGGGGAATTACAGATCGAAGCGGTCCAGATTCATCACTTTCGTCCATGCGGCAACGAAATCAGTAACGAATTTCTGTTGCGCATCGGCGCAGGCATAGACTTCGGCCAGCGCGCGCAGGACTGAGTTAGAACCGAACACCAGATCAACGCGCGTGGCGGTATATTTCTCTTCGCCGCTCTTACGGTCGCGACCGGTAAACAGCTCAGCCTGTTCATCGGCGGCTTTCCATACGGTGCCCATATCCAGCAGGTTGACGAAGAAGTCAGTGCTGAGGACGCCGACGCGATCGGTGAAGACGCCATGTTGGCTGCCGTCGAAGTTAGCGCCCAGCACGCGCAGGCCGCCGACCAGCGCCGTCATTTCCGGCGCCGTCAGGGTTAGCTGCTGCGCTTTATCGATAAGCAGAGTCTCCGTCGACACGCCGCCTTCGATGCGACGGTAATTACGGAAACCGTCGGCCAGCGGCTGCAGCAGATCCATTGCTTCAACGTCGGTCTGATCCTGGCGCGCATCAACGCGACCCGGCGCAAACGGCACGTTTACGCGAACGCCGGCAGCGGCGGCAGCCTGCTCAACGCCCACGACCCCAGCCAGAACGATGATATCCGCCAGAGAAGCTTTACCCGACGCTTTCTGGATGGCCTGTAGCGTTGGCAGCACTTTGCTGGCGATGGCGTTTACCGGCCACTCTCTTTGCGGCAGCAGGGCCAGACGCGCGCCGTTAGCGCCGCCGCGTTTATCACCGCCACGGAAGGTTGAGGCGGAAGCCCAGGCAACGGAGACCAGTTCGCTAACCGACAGGCCTGAATCCGCAATGGCCGTTTTCAGCGTGGCGATGTCGGAGGCGGTTGGGTTATGCGTCGGCGCCGGTAACGGATCTTGCCAAATCAGATCTTCTTTTGGCACTTCCGGCCCGAGATAACGGGATTTTGGCCCCATATCGCGGTGAATCAGCTTAAACCAGGCGCGTGCGAAGGCTTCGTTGAAGGCCTGCGGATCGTTCAGGAAACGGCGCGAGATTTTGCCGAATTCCGGGTCGAAGCGCAGCGTCAGGTCCGTTACCAGCATCGTCGGCTTGCGTTTTTTATTTGGATCAAACGGATCGGGAATAATCTCTGGCGCATCTTTCGCTTCAAACTGAATAGCGCCCGCCGGGCTGCGCGTTTGTACCCATTCGTATTTGAACAGGTTCTCGAAGAAGTAGTTGCTCCATTGGGTCGGTGTTTGCGTCCATACCACTTCCAGACCCGAGGTAATGGCGTCCGCGCCTACACCGCTGCCGTAAGTACTGCTCCAGCCAAGACCCTGAGATTCCAGCGGAGCGGCTTCTGGTTCCGGACCCACATGGCTTGCCGGCGCGGCGCCGTGCGTTTTACCCAGCGTATGGCCGCCGGCAATCAGCGCGACGATTTCTTCATCGTCCATCGCCATATTGCCGAAGGTCGCGCGAATGGCTGCCGCGGCGGAAAGCGGATCGCCGCTGGCGTTAGGGCCTTCCGGGTTGACATAGATCAGACCCATTTCGGTGGCGCCCAGCGCTTGTTTTTCCAGGCTTTCCGGGTGGCGGTGTTTCAGCCACTCTTTCTCATCGCCCCAGTCCACGTCGAGGTCCGGTTCCCACACGTCTTCACGCCCTGCGCCGAAACCGAAGGTCCGGAAGCCGGCGTTTTCTAATGCCACGTTACCCGCCAGCATATACAGGTCGGCCCAGGAGATTTTCTGACCGTACTTTTGTTTCACCGGCCACAGCAGGCGACGGGCTTTATCAAGGCTGACGTTATCAGGCCAGGAGTTAAGCGGGGCGAAACGCTGCTGACCGCGACCCGCGCCGCCGCGGCCATCAACGGTACGGTAGGTCCCCGCGCCGTGCCACGCCATGCGAATAAACAGGCCAATATAGCTGCCCCAATCGGCGGGCCACCACTCCTGGGAGTCGGTCAGCACCGCGCGAAGGTCGGCTTTCAATGCGGAGTAGTCGAGCTTTTTGAACTCTTCCCGATAGTTGAAGTTTTCGCCCAGCGGGTTAGAACGGTTGGAGTGCTGATTCAGCAGGTCAACACGAAGTTGGTTGGGCCACCAGTCACGGTTGGCGGTACCGCTACCGGCGCTTTGCTTCGGCGTCTCGGCGTGGAAAGGGCATTTCCCAGCGGATGGGTTGTTAGTGGGATCATTTGACGTGCTCATATCAGGCTCCGTTTGCTTTTGTGAATGCCATTACGATATACACTGCTACCAATAAGCGATATTTGAATGAGTCTACGGATTTAATAGCTTTTACCGTTCAACAAACATAATTAAAACCAGTGTTTTAGTGTGATTACTCGGCGAAATTCAAAACCACACCTTTAAACATAGTCGTAACGCAGCGGTAAAGGAAACGTTATGATGCGTTAACCGCTACGGATCGCTAATTGTTTGAGATATGACAATTTTACTGCGATGAATGGATTAGCGTTGCCAGTAAAGCGGCGTGCCGAAAACGTCGGTAAAATAATCAATCACGGTGCGTACATTGAGCGACGGATGACGAGCATGCGGATAAATCGCGGCAATGTAAGAGGGCAAATGGTTGATGCCAACGCTGTAGTCATTCATCAGCGAAACTAATGTTCCCTGCGCCAGCGCGTCGCCCACCATCCAGTCTGGAAACAGAACAATACCCATTCCGCCAATCGCTGAAGTGAGAAGGGCATCGGCGTTGTTTGAGATTAGCCGCGGTGTTTGCGGGTAATGGGTCCACTCTTCTTCCCCCTGGCGAAAAAACCAACGGTTAGCTCCCTGTGAACCGCGATACACCAGCGTGTGATGTTGATTGAGCTCAGAAGGCGATTGCGGCGCGCCGAAACGGGAAAGGTAACCCGGCGCTGCGGCGAGGTAATAGCGCTGGGCGCCAAAAACCTTTGCGTGATAGCTGGCGTCAGGCAGGGCGCTGATGCGAAAAATGATATCAGTCGCCTGGCGATGAGGATCGACAAAGTCATCGGTCAGAATTAATTCGAACTCCAACGCGGGATAACGATCGGCCAGTCCGGCTAACCATGGCGCGATATGCCGTTGGCCGAAGTAGACCGGGGCGTTGATGCGCACAAGTCCGCCAGGTTGTTGGGTGCGATCTTGTAATTCGCGTTGCGCGTGAGCGATTTGCTCGGTCATCCCGCGGGCATAGTCAGCAAACAGGTTTCCGGCCTCCGTTGGAACGACCGCACGCGTATTGCGATAGAACAGCTGCTGGCCTAGCGCATCCTCGAGTTGCTGGATGACCCGTGAGATAAGAGAAGGGGATACGCCTTCACGGCGCGCGACAACGGAAAAACTATGGCTGTCATACACGGCGATAAACAGCTGGAGGGCGCGGAGATTGATGTTACCTACGTCGGCCATTGATGCAAATCCTGCAAAGGTGTTTGCAAAACTATACTATTTTTTGCATTAGCGCGCCGTTCTATTCTCTTCCGCTCTTAACAACTGAAGAGTATTCAACATGCAGCGTGTGCTGATTTTTTTAGTGATTGCCGGCGGAATGGGGCTGTCCGTAGAAGCAGGTTTGTTGGGGCCGCTGGCGGGTCAGGTCGGTGATTTATGGGCAACAATGAGTATTTTCTCTATTGGCGCGGCATTAACATTTTTACTGATGCTTTTTTTTAGCCCGCGACAGAGTCCCTCTTTTTTTTCGCTCCCCGGCTGGCAATTAACCGGTGGTCTGTTGGGGCCCGGTTATGTGGTGATATTAACGATTGTGACTCCGGCGATCGGTATCGCAATGACAATTACCGGCGTTCTCGCCGGTCAGGTATGTAAAAGCCTGTTAATCGATCATTTTGGCTGGTTTGGTAGTCCGCGGCGAAAAATAGATCGCCGCCGGGTTATTGCACTGTTGTTCATTGTGGCGGCATTAATGCTGATTGCCGTTGATTGAGGTGCTGATATGAATATGTTGATGATTATTTTGTCGCTGATTGGCGGCGCATTGCTAAGCGTACAGGCTGCGGTGAATGGCCGTCTTGGCGCACATGTCGGAATATTGCGTAGCGCATTTTTGACCTTTTCCATTGGCGCGTTGGTGACCGGTTTATTGATCGTTTTCTTTGCTCCGCAGCAGTCGATGACGCTGCTGGATGTGCCAAAGTGGCAACTGCTTGGGGCGTTCTGCGGGGTACCCTATATTGTCATCATGGTGCTAGCAGTACAGCGAATCGGCACGGCAACGGCGACGGTGGCGGTAATATTTGGTCAGCTCGCGATGAGCTTGCTGATTGACAATTTTGGGTGGTTGGGGAATAGCGCTATTGCCTTTTCGCCACAACGCCTGGCGGCGGTTCTGTGTTTGGCGCTAGCGCTGTACTTTATATACGCGTCTGGCGTATCAGGGGCAGTTGAGCCGACAAAACGGTCGGGAAAGGCGAAATGGTTGTCGACCGAACGGGAATAAGCTAATACTTAGACACCATGTGACTGGCGCTAAAGACAGAATACTGTTGGGGAGCATGGTCAAGTACGCCGCGCGCCTGGGCATTACCCCTATCTGGAGATAAGTTATGCCTGAATTAGCTTCATTATCGGCTTTTGCCGCGGTGGCGTTGGGTTTGGTATTAACTCCTGGCCCCAACATGATGTACCTCACTTCACGGTCGATTTGCCAGGGAAAACGCGCCGGCTTTATTTCTCTTGCTGGCGTTGCGCTGGGATTTTTCTGTTATATGCTGTGCGCGGCTTTTGGCATAACCGCGCTGGTTTTCGCCGTACCCTATGCCTACGACGCGTTGCGAATTTGCGGAGTGGCTTATTTACTCTATTTAGCGTGGCAGGCGATTAAACCCGGTGGGCGGCCGATTTTCGCAGTTCGCGACTTACCGGCGGATAGCGGGCGTAAGCTGTTTCTGATGGGCCTTCTTACCAGCCTGGCGAATCCAAAAGTGGCTATCATGTATTTGTCTTTGCTGCCACAGTTCATCACCCCCGGGCTCGGCAGCGTGCTGAGTCAGTCGCTAATATTAGGCTGCACCCAGGCGCTAATAAACGTGGCGGTAAACGGACTTATTATTATGCTGGCCGGGCAGGTGGCGCTGTTTCTTGGGCGGCGGCCGGGCTGGCAACAATTTCAACGTTGGCTGATGGCGACGGTACTTGCCGGAATGGCCGTAAAAATTGCCTTTGAGGCCAGAAAATAACCGTTACTGGCGAACCCCGCATGCTGATGCCTTTCTCCGGTTGAGAAAGGCATCTCACGTTCTAACATACTGATACATTTCTGCCAGTTCATTAGCAACCTTTCTGTAGGGCTAATGCGTCAATAAAGCTATTCTTCCCCGCCTTTATTTTTTGTGCTTTCAAGTGACTCAGGTAAATTGCCGCCAATGCCCCTATTGAGAGATGAGATCCGCGACCACTCGGCAGAAGAGATGCTATTTATCCGCCGCGCCGTCATTGCTTTCCTGTTGGTGGTGGTCTGCTTTGGCGTGTTGATTTTCAATCTCTACCATCTCCAGGTAGAGCAGCACGATTTTTATCAGACCCGTTCCAACCAGAACGACATTAAAATGCTGCCGATCGCGCCAAGCCGGGGGCTGATTTTCGACCGCAACGGTATTCCGCTGGTGCAAAATATCACCCTGTATCGCCTGCAGGTGATCCCCAGCAAAATTGCCGATATGTCGGCGCTGCTCCAGGCGTTAAGCCCGATTGTCGACCTGACGGCGGATGATATCGCCAGTTTCCGCGACGATATGCACCACAATAGCCGCTATAAAGAAGTGACGCTGAAATCCGATCTTACCGATGTGGAAGTGGCGCGCTTCGCGGTCAACGAATTCCGTTTTCCCGGCGTCACCGTCGAGAGCTACCAGCAGCGAAGTTATCCCTATGGCGCGGAACTGGCGCACGTTGTCGGTTACGTTTCCAAAATTAACGATAACGATTTACAACGGCTGGCGAAAAACGGCGAAGCAGAAAACTACGCGGCCGATCGCAATATCGGCAAACAGGGAATTGAAGGCTATTACGAGAAAGAATTACACGGCACCACCGGTTATCAGGAAGTCGAAGTAGATAACCACGGCCGCGTCGTTCGCCTACTGAAAGAAGTCCCGCCGGTCGCCGGCAAAAATATCTATCTGACGCTCGACCTGCATTTGCAGCAGTATATTGAGTCGGTCCTGAAGGGCCAGCGCGCCGCGGTCGTGGCCGTCGATCCGCGCGACGGCGGCGTACTGGCGATGGTGTCGAGCCCCAGCTATGACCCGAATCCCTTCGTTAAGGGGATTGGCTACCAGGCTTACAAATCGCTGCTCGATAACCAGGATCGCCCGCTGATTAACCGCGTCACTCAGGGCTTGTATCCCCCGGCTTCCACGGTCAAGCCGTATATGGCGCTCTCAGCCCTTTCCGCCGGGGTGATTACGCCAAATACCACCTTCTTCGGCGCGCCAACCTGGACGCTACCTGGTACTCAGCGCCGCTATCGCGACTGGTTAAAAACCGGACACGGTATGTTGAATGTGACCAAAGCGATTGAAGAGTCGGCGGATACGTTCTTCTACCAGGTCGCTTTTGAAATGGGCATTGACCGTATTCATCAGTGGCTGAGCAAGTTTGGTTATGGACAGCCGACAGGGATTGACCTGAACGAGGAGTATTCTGGCGTGTTGCCGAGCCGAGAGTGGAAACAGCGGGTCCATAAAAAACCGTGGTACCAGGGTGATACTATTTCCGTCGGTATCGGCCAGGGCTACTGGATCGCCACTCCTATTCAAATGGTGAAAGCGCTGACCACCCTAATCAACAACGGCAAAGTACAAAACCCGCATCTTTTGTACTCAATGAAGCAGGGGAATAAGGTCGAACGCTACCAGCAGCCGGCCAATTTACCGCAGGTTGGCGACCCGAAATCGCCATACTGGGGGATTGTCCGCAACGGTATGTATGGCATGGCGAACCTGCCGAACGGGACGGGATATAAGTTGTTCCATACCGCGCCGTATCAGATTGCGGCGAAGTCCGGGACCTCGCAGGTGTTCAGCCTGAAGGAGAACCAGACCTACAATGCCAAAATGATCCCGGTACGTCTGCGCGACCACATTTTTTATACCCTGTTTGCGCCGTATCAGCATCCGAAGGTGGCGATGGCGCTCATTCTCGAAAATGGCGGCGGCGATGGCGTTGTCGCCGGCCCGACGGCGCGCGCGATTCTCGACCATATCTTCGACCCGGCGAATGCGCCAGCTGCGGATAGCGCGCAAAGCAACGTTCCGCAGGTCGAAAGCGCCGATGCGCAGTAACGACCTTAAGTGGTGGACGTCGTCGGCGCGCTATATAAGATTTGCCAACTGCGGCGACGGCGAGTTATCTCACGCCATAGCGCGATGATCTCGTCCAGCTGCAGCTCGTTAACGTCCTGCGGCGTGGCTACCGGTAGATGATAGCGCTGGCGCAGGGCGGCGAGCGCGGTTGCGCTGGCGTCCCGCACCTGACCGTTCTGCTCAGCCAACTGGTGTTGTAACTGGCTGAACTCAGCTTGCTCACACAGCGTTAACTGGCGAAGAAAGGTTTTACAGCAGCGTAGTAGATTACCGGCGGAACGGTCGGGCGATTGCAGCGCCAGCAGCAGGCCATCGCGATCGGCGATCCGCTGATAACGGCAGCTCACCACGTAGCCAATCTGCTGTTCGACCCGCAGACGCTGGAAGAATTGCGGCTCGCAAAGTAGCGCCAGCAGTTGCAGCGCGGCCAGCGAGGCCCCCTCAGGCAATGGAATAAAAACCAGAAGCGCGCTATCAGAGCTGGCGTGAGGAAGACGCTTAATACCGCGGCGACCGCCTGCCGAAGAGCGAAGCTCGGCGTTGACCGGGGCGTTGAGCAAGCTCAACAGACGGGCAACCTGCTGCGCCAGATTGCTGCTGCCGCCTACCATCGCCGCCAGCCAACCCTCCTGCGGCGGAGCGATAGTCAATTGTTCAGGTAATTGTTGCAGTAGCTGGCGAATGGCGATGGTTTCAGGTGTGACCACCGTCCCCGGCGCGGGTTGAGATAATCGGCGCATGAGCGCGGTGACGACGCGCTCCGCTACGCCGCCGGATTCAGGTAGCTGTAGAGTAAGCTGCCAGTTGCCGTCCACCGTTTGCCACTCGCCGCTGCCGCCAGCATGGCGAAGTTGCGCGAGCAAGGGACGGATCTGCTGGCTTATCGCCATACCCTGCGCCTGGCTGAGCACGCTATAGAAAGGCTTGCGAACGATCAGCGTAGGCGTTTGATTATCTGCAATGACATGCAGCATTGGGCTGGTCGTTAGCGGCAGTTCAGGTGCCTCAGCGGTCGCCGCCTGCGGATAAAAGCTAAATGCCAGCAGATCCGTCACTATCGTCCGTGGCTGCCAGCGGCTGAGCGGCAAGGTAAAGCCCTGGGTTGCCACGCCATCGCCAGCCGCTATTTTGCGGCAAACCAGCGAAGAGGCCGGCGCCGACAGCAAGCTGGCGCAGAAGCCAGCAAAATCGACGGGCGGGGAATCGGGCGCAAAACCCAATGCCCGCTGGCGGAGCTGTTCGAGCGGGGTCAGTGCGTCAAAACGCCGCTGCGCCAGCTTGTAATAGTGCATCTGCTGTTCAGGCGAGGTGTGCCGCAATGCCTGCAGCCATCGCTCGACATGCTGCTTGATGGCGTCGGGATGGTCGCTGCTGAATACCAGCGCCAGCCAGCCGACGCGTTCATCCTGGTAAAGCCAGTTCAGCGCGACATCGTCCGCGAGCCCGCATTCACGCAGCCCGCCCAGCAGGCTGCCAGGCGCTTCATCCAGTAAGAATTCGCGGAAAGTAGTGACGTTGTCACCTTTTTCGATGAGCGGACAACGCCATACCGCCGGTTTGTCTTCAACGGCCAGTTGAAGATCCACATTGTTGCTAAAATGCGCAGAAGGCGGGCTTTCCGGCGGCAGGCCGCCAGGGAACCCCGCGGCAAAAAAATGGGCCAATTCGGCTAATTCATCAAGCGACTGCGGCCCCTGAAGCCATAGCTGCAGATGGCTGGCGACATAATAGCGCTGGTGAAACTCGCCGAGCGC
The DNA here is from genome assembly GCF_050600725.1 of Klebsiella sp. 141251. NCBI lineage: Bacteria > Pseudomonadati > Pseudomonadota > Gammaproteobacteria > Enterobacterales > Enterobacteriaceae > Klebsiella > Klebsiella sp. 141251. The sequence goes on along the minus strand of NZ_JAQIRG010000002.1, from coordinate 388,263 downwards.
ACTCTGCAACGCAGGCAAGTTTCCGCCCAGCGAATCCATGCTGCCGACCTGAAAACGGCGAAAAGCCGCGGGCGCCGCCATCGCGTGACGGGCCGCGGCTTCACGGCGGGAGGGATCGTGCTGCTGGATAAGCCGGTTTTCCGCATCGATGACCGCCAGTTCCTGACGGATATCTTCAGGCGACAGCAGCGGCGCCCGGAGCGTATCCCGTAGACGGGTGATGCCCTCGGCCAGACTGTTGGCGGCGACCTCGAAGAAATAGGCGCTGTGGCGGGCAAGGGTGGTGGCGTTGACGCTGCCGCCCTGGCGTTGGATCCACGCCATCAATCGCTCATCATCGTGATAACGCTGGCTGCCGCGAAACAGTAAATGTTCCAGCAAATGGGCCAGCCCCGGCAGGGCATCGGTTTCGTGATGGCTTCCGGCGCCCACCTTAACCAACGCCGCCGCACGCGTCGCCTGCGGATGATGAACCAGCGTTGCGCGCATACCGCCTGCCAGTTCCACGATGCGGGTGGCGGTGGTCATCACAATTCCCGGGTTTTATAAATCAGCTGTGAACGGGTGCGGTTGCGGAACTGCAGCTGGCTGATTTTTATGTCGCTGCAGGCCGCTTCGCGCCGCGCTTCGAGGATTTTATGGTGGTGCGGCGATTTGCTGCACACCGGGTCAGCGTTATCGGCATTGCCGGTCAGCATAAAGGCCTGGCAGCGGCAGCCGCCGAAATCTTTCTCTTTTTCATCACAGGAACGACAGGGCTCCGGCATCCAGTCAAAGCCGCGGTAGCGGTTGAAGCCAAATGAGTCATACCAGATCGATTCCAGGCTTTGCTCCAGCACCGACGGGAACTCGACCGGCAGCTGGCGCGCGCTGTGACACGGCAGCGCGGTGCCTTCCGGGGTCACGCTGAGGAATATCGAGCCCCAGCCGCCCATACAGCCTTTGGGACGCTCTTCGTAGTAGTCCGGGGTGACAAAAAGCAGATTGGTCAGATTACCGTTAGCCGCCATTTTGTGTCGGTAATCAGCAACGACCTGTTCAGCACGGGCGATCTGTTCGCGGGTCGGCAGTAATCCCTGACGATTGAGGAACGCCCAGCCGTAAAACTGGCAGGTGGCGAGCTCAACATCATCCGCTTCCAGCTCGATACACAGCTCGATGATTTTATCGATCTGGTCGATGTTGTGGCGATGCAGGACAAAGTTCAGCACCATCGGGTAGTCGCGCGCTTTTACCGCTTTCGCCATCGCCAGCTTCTGCTGGAACGCTTTTTTGTTGCCCGCCAGCGCCGCGTTAAGCACTTCATCGCTGGCCTGGAAGCTAATCTGAATATGATCCAGCCCGGCCTCGCTGAAGGCGTCGAGTTTGCTCTCGGTGAGCCCAATGCCCGACGTAATCAGGTTGGTATAAAAACCGAGATCGCGCGCGGCGCGAATCAGCTCCGGCAGATCTTTGCGCGTCAGCGGTTCGCCGCCTGAGAAACCCATCTGCACGCTACCCATGGCCCGCGCCTGGCGAAAGACCTCAATCCACTGTTCGGTAGTGAGTTCTTTCTCCTGCTGAGCAAAGTCCAGCGGGTTAGAGCAGTAGGGGCACTGCAGCGGACAGCGATAGGTCAGTTCCGCCAGTAGCCACAGCGGCGGATTAACGGCGGGTTTATTCTGGCTCACGGAAGATAATCCACTTCTGTTGGTAAGCTATCTGCAGGAATTCGATGACGTCGTCATCGACGCCGCCCGCTTCCGGGAAACGGGCGTTGAGTTCGGCGATTATTTTTGCCGCGTCGCGTTGACCATCGACCAGCTCGAGGATCGCGGCGGCGGTTTCATTCAGTTTCGCCATTCCTTCCGGATAGAGGATCACGTGGCTATCCTGAGCGGCTTCCCACTGCAGGCGGTAGCCGCGACGAAAGGCGATGATTGCGCTCTTTTGCATAGTTATACCAGTCGGGTCGTGTGCCAGGCCGCCTTGTCGGTGACCGTATGATAGGGCGGGCGCTGCAGTGCGTAGGCCATGGTCATGGCATCCAGCATCGACCACAGAATGTCGAGCTTAAACTGCAGGATCTCCAGCATCCGGTTCTGTTTATCCGCGCTATCGCAGTAGATCTTCGCCAGTTCCAGTCCATGTTCGACGTCGCGATTGGCCTGGCTTAAGCGGCTGCGGAAGTAGAAATAGCCTTCTTCTTTAATCCATGGATAGTGCTGCGGCCAACTGTCGAGGCGCGACTGATGGATTTGCGGGGCAAACAGTTCGGTTAGCGAACTGCACGCCGCCTCCTGCCAGTTGGCCCGGCGGGCAAAATTGACGTAGGCGTCGACGGCAAAACGCACGCCGGGCAGCACGTGGCGCTCGCTGAGTAACTCATCGCGGCTTAGCCCCACGGCTTCACCCAACTGCAGCCAGGCTTCAATACCGCCTTCCTGGCCGTGACTGCCATCGTGGTCGAGGATCCGCTGTACCCACTTGCGTCGGGTGTGCGGATCGGGGCAGTTCGCCATAATGGCGGCGTCTTTTAGCGGGATATTGGTCTGGTAGTAAAAACGGTTCGCCACCCAGCCCTGGATTTGCTCGCGGCTGGCCTCGCCGTTGTGCATCGCAATATGGTATGGATGATGGATATGGTAGTAGGCGCCTTTTTCCCGTAGCGCTTGTTCAAACGCCTGTGGCGATAGGGTTTCGCGAATCTGCATAGTTAGTCCTGAAGCGTGATAGGCATTCCGTCCCAGCTCACTTCAATTCCCTGTTGCGTCAGGGCGTTACGCTGCGGCGACTGCTCGTTAAGGATTGGATTAGTATTGTTGATATGAATCAGAATTTTGCGCTTCGCCGGGAGTGAGGCCAGCAGCGCCATCATGCCGTGTTCATCGCCAAGCGCCAGATGGCCCATATCACGACCGGTATTGCGCCCGACGCCGGCAGCCTGCAGTTCATTATCCTGCCATACGGTGCCGTCAATCAGCAGACAGTCCGCTTTTTTCAGCCACGGCAAGAGCGCTTCGTCCGGTTCGCCAAGCCCCGGCGCATAGAATAGCGTCTGGCCGTTGCGTCGGTTTTCGATAAACAGCGCCACGTTATGGCCCGGCAGCGGCCTATCGCGAAACGGCGAGTAGGGCGGCGCATTGCTGGCGATGGGGACGGCGGTAAACTGCAGGTCGGGACAGGCGTCAACGGTAAAACTATTCAGCGGAGTGACAGGATGGTGAATCAGGCCGCCGTTCCAGTGCCGTAACATGGTAAAAATGGGAAAACCCGTGCTGAGATCCTCATGTACCTCCGGCGTGCACCATACCTGATGGGGGCAGCCTTCGCGCAGGCTCAGCAGCCCGGTCGTATGGTCAATCTGGCTATCGGTAAGAATAATGCCGCCAATATGCGTGCCGCGCAGAACGCCTTGTTTATTTAACTCTGGCGTATGGGCAATTTGCTGGCTGATATCGGGAGAGGCGTTACACAGCACCCACTCTTTACCGTTATCGCTCACGATAATGGAAGACTGAGTACGAGCAGTGGCCTGAATCGTGCCATTGCGCAGACCCTGACAGTTGGCGCAGTTACAATTCCACTGCGGAAAGCCTCCGCCAGCGGCGGAACCGAGGACTTTTATAAACATGAAGACGGACCAGATAAAAAAACAAAATGCCCGCACGGACCGCGGGCGGAGCGATTAGCGGTTGGAAATGTACAGCGTCACTTCCAGACCCAGACGTAAATCAATAAAAGCAGGTTTCTTCCACATCGTTTTTTCCTCTATAAAAATGCGACATCAACAACGTCGGTTGTGTCGGTTTTGTGATGGCAATCAAATATTGCCCCTCAGGGGGATAAAGGTCAACCGGCAACATGTAAGTATTTAACCTTGCGTTTACAATATAACCTATTGTTGCCAAACATTTTTTAATACCTTTTGCCAGTTGCCCCACAGCAGTTTATCCAGCACCAATTGTTCATAACCACTATGGCGCAATGCGTTGATTAGCCGTGGTAAACCGCTCACATCGCCCAATTCGTCCGGTAGCGTGATGCCGTCAAAATCGGACCCCAGCGCCACGTGATCGTCGCCCATGATGTTAATAAGATAGTCGATATGGTGAACGATGGTACGCAATGGGGTATCGCTATCGCGTTTGCCGTCGGCGCGCAGGAAAGCGTTGCCGAAATTGACGCCGACCACGCCGCCGCTGTCGCGAATTGCCCGCAGTTGTTCATCGGTGAGATTACGCGGCTGCGGGCATAGCGCATGGGCATTGGAGTGGGTGGCTACCAGCGGCGACGTCGAGTGATGGGCGGTATCCCAGAATGCTTTTTCATTCATATGAGACACATCAATCTGCATCTTCAGGGCATTGGCCTGCTTAATAAGATGGATACCTGCCGCTGTCAGTCCAGGCCCAGTATCCGGGCTACCGGGAAACGAACCATTAACGCCGCTGCCGAAGCGGTTAGCAATATTCCAGAACGGTCCAATGCTGCGTACCCCGGCGGCATAGAAGGCCTGCAGGTCGTGGCCCTCGCCATCAAAACCCCCGGCGCCCTCAATATGCGCCACCATTGCCAGTACCTTATCCTGGCGGCAGCGTTCGATATCCGCCGCGCTCAGACACAATCTCAAGCGTCCAGCGGACTGCGCGACAAGTTGCTTCAGGATGGCCAGCTGCTGCCAGAGGATAGCGATCGGCTCCCATCGCTGGCTGGCGTATTGCGGCGCCATACGGGCAATATACTCCTGCGGCGGCACGAATAGCGCGAATAGCCCGCCGGCAAATCCGCCTTGCTGCATGCGCGGATAGTCGAGATGGCCGTTCTCAATCCCGGCAAAGAAAGCGGTTGCAGGATCTTCGCGATGGTGAAGCCATAAATTGAGCAGCAGGTCATTGTGACCATCAAAAATCGCCATAGCGCGCTCCCTCTGCTGGTTTTACTGGAAATGCCTGACACGGTAACTGATTTGTTCGCTGCGGCAAGTGGAAATTCACAACTTAGCAACAATCGCCAAATCTGGCGTTTGTATCACACTGTATCAATCGACAATCCTCATACATGGCGATGCAAAAACACGATAAATCCCACACATGCGGGATACACAGGCCTGATTAACTGTTCACGTACTCGCTTAACGCTTCCAGATAAAAGGTGAAATGAGGATGAACAGATTATCCGCAATCCGTCATGTCAGCGCGGCGGCGCTGTGTCTCTCCGCGCTGTGGTCCGCCAGCGTGTGCGCTGCTGAAGACGCAGGCGCTTTCGACAAGGTGCAACAAATCAACGCCGGGGACTTGAATATCGGTTATGTCGATATGGGGCCACGCGATGGCCAGGCGGTAATTTTGCTGCACGGCTGGCCGTATGATATTCAAAGCTACGCGCAGGTGGCCCCGGCGTTGGCGCAGAAGGGGTACCGGGTCATCGTGCCGTATCTGCGCGGCTACGGCTCCACCCGTTTCCTGTCGGCTAAAACGCCGCGTAACGGTCAGCCATCGGCGATGGCGGCTGATATTGTGCATCTGATGGATGCGCTAAATATTAAGCAAGCGGATTTCGCCGGCTTTGACTGGGGTGCGCGTACAGCGGATATCGTCGCGGCGCTCTGGCCGCAGCGGGTTAAGTCGCTGGTATCGGTGAGCGGGTATCTGATTAGCAGCCAGCAAATTGGCGAGAAGCCGTTACCGCCGCAAGCGGAACTGTCGTGGTGGTATCAATTCTACTTTGCCACCCCGCGCGGCGAAGCAGGCTACCGGCAAAATACCCATGACTTTGCCAAATTTATCTGGCATCAGGCTTCGCCGCGGTGGACATTCACGGAGGCCACGTTCGCCAATAGCGCGAAAGCGCTGGATAACCCGGATCACGTTGCCGTCACCATCAGCAACTACCGCTGGCGCCTGGGGTTGGAGCAGGGCGAAGCGAAATATGCGGCTTACGAACAGCGACTCGCGAAACTGCCGGCGATTAGCGTACCCACAATTACCATCGAGGGGGAAAACAATGGCGCGCCGCATCCGGCGCCGGATACCTATCGGGCGAAATTCACCGGTAAATATGAGCATCGGGATTTCAAAGGAGCAGTGGGACATAACCCGCCGCAGGAGGCGCCAGCGGAATTTGTTCAGGCGGTTATTGACGCCGATCGTTTATAAGCCTCACCGCGGCGCAAACGCAGAGTTGCGCTTGCGGAGAAGCCGCATATGCTTTTCATGAGCTTATTTTTCCGCAGGAGACGCCTTTGGAACGTATTGACCACATCCTGGTTGTCGATGACGATCGCGATATCCGCGAACTGATCGTGGGTTATCTGGAGAAATCGGGCTATCGCGCCAGCGGCGCAGCTAATGGCAAAGCGATGTGGTCCGTACTTAAAAACCATCAAATCGATTTGATTGTCCTCGATATCATGCTGCCCGGCGATGATGGTTTAACCCTTTGTCGCCAGTTGCGCAATGATGGCCAACAGGATATCCCGGTGCTGATGTTGACCGCGCGTAGCGAAGATAGCGACCGTATACTTGGTCTCGAGATGGGGGCCGACGATTATCTGGTGAAACCCTTCGTGGCGCGGGAGCTACTGGCGCGGATTAAAGCCATTTTACGCCGCGCCCGCGCGCTTCCCCCCAATTTACAAATCAGCGAAGCCGGCAGGCTTATCGCCTTTGGCGACTGGCAGCTCGATACCTCAGCGCGGCATCTACTGGACAAGAGTGGCATAATTGTGGCGCTAAGCGGGGCGGAATATCGCCTGCTGCGGGTGTTTCTTGATCATCCTCAACGGGTGCTCAACCGCGATCAGTTGTTGAATCTTACACAGGGGCGTGATGCCGAACTGTTTGAACGGTCTATCGATCTGTTAGTGAGTCGCCTGCGTCAGCGCCTGCGGGAGGACGCGCGTGAACCCGCCTATATCAAAACCGTGCGCAGCGAGGGTTATGTGCTGTCAGTGCCGGTGTCGATCCGCGAGGCGCGATAATGAAAGTGTGGCCGGCGTCACTGCAGTCGCGCTTAATGTTGATGATTTTTCTCGCTCTGCTGCTTGCGAATGCCCTGACGCTATCGCTTCTGCTCTACGAACGCATGAGCAGCGCCCGTAGCGTCATGCTGGGCAACCTTGAATACGATGTCGCCACCAGCGTGGCTATCCTTGATCGTCTTCCGCCGCAAGAACGCCCGCATTGGTTGCCGCGTCTGGCGCGCGGTAACTACCGCTATCAGCTGTCTGCTGGACAAACTGGCGACTATCCCACCAGCTGGCGTACCCGCGATGCGGTACGCTCGTTACAGGAAGCTCTGAGCGGTCGCTATCCTGTGAGTATTGTCGCCGTCCCTGGACCGCGCGAACATATTCAGGCCCACGTGACCCTGCGCGACGGCGCGCCGCTGTGCATTGACCTGTGGCCAAAGCTGCCGGCCATCGCGCGTTGGCTGCCGCTGGTGCTGGTCGCGCAGTTTCTGTTACTGCTATTTTGCGCCTGGTACGCCGTCCGCCAGGTGGTTGCGCCGATGGCCCGTTTTACCCGCGCCATTGATACGCTGCAACCGGCTACTCCGGCGGCAGGGCCGCTGGCCGAGAAGGGGCCGCAGGAGGTGCAGCGCGCGGCGCGCGCCTTCAACGCGATGCAAAAGCGAATACAGGACCATTTGCAGGAGCGCGCGCGGATCCTGGCGGCGATCTCCCACGATTTACAGACGCCGATTACCCGTATGAAGCTAAGGGTTGAGATGGCTGACCAACCGGCACTCCGCGATAAGCTGTTACAGGATCTCGATAGCATGACCCGACTGGTTCGTGAAGGCATCGCGCTGGCACGATCGGCCGAACCGCTGGCAGAAGCGCCGCAGCGGATGAGTCTCAATGCATTACTGGATAGCATCGCCTGTGATTATGCCGACATCGGTAAAGCGGTCAGTTTTCATGCCGCTAAAGGGGCGGACGTCATGGCGCTTCAGCCGCAGGCGCTGCGGCGAATCATGAGTAATTTAATCGATAATGGGCTGAAATACGCCGAAAAGGTAGAAATCAGCCTGAGTTATTCGCCGAATGGCGATGTTATCATTCACGTTGCTGATGATGGCCCCGGCATCCCGGAAGAAGAACTCACCGCCGTACTGCAGCCGTTCTATCGCCTCGAGCAGTCACGTAATCGCGATACCGGCGGAACCGGTTTGGGGCTGGCAATCGCCGCCCAGCTCGCCGGACAGATGCAGGGAAGTTTGACCCTGCATAATCTTCAACAGGGCGGTCTTGAGGCGCGGGTACGTCTCAATACCGCCGCTTTGTATCCTTCTGTATCCACGTCAACTGTAGATAAATCCCTATACTAAACCGCCGTTTCACGGACATATCCGCCATACAATCGCCTGTTGTAATGCTGACGTTGCCACTTCGGCAACGTTGCGAAGGAGAATGATCATGGCTGTTGTGATTGCATTTTTGGCCGGTATGTTGACGCTGCTCAGCCCCTGTACCTTACCGGTGATCCCGCTGGTGTTTGCCAGCGTTAGCGGGCGTAGGGGACAACTGATCTTGTTGTTGTTCGGTATGGGGTTGATGTTTACCGCTGTGTCGCTGCTGGCCACGGCGGCAACAGGGTGGTTAGTCAATCTGACTATCGTTGGGCGTTGGCTGGCGCTGGGCTTTTTGGTCGTTGTGGCCATCAGTTTGCTGTCATCACGCGTTGCAGGTTGGCTCGGATCGCCAGCGGTGGCGCTGGGCAATCAACTTAACCAACAGAGCTATCGTTATGGCAGTGGGCTCGCTTCAGTGCTCGCCGGACTGGCGATTGGACTACTTTGGGCGCCGTGCGCGGGACCGGTGCTGGGGGCGATATTTAGCCTGGCGTTGTTGCAAGGAAATTCAGTGACGACCGGCATCTTGCTGCTTTCCTATGCCAGCGGATGCGCGCTGATGTTGCTGCTATTGGGGTGGTTCGGCGCGCGGCTGATTTCCTGTCTGCGCGGTGGTCAGCTGATAAGTGGGCGGTTGCGCCAACTGGCTGGCGTGGCGATGCTGGCCGTGGTGGCGTTAATCGCCAGCGGCAGCGATCGTTATCTGCAGGGCGCCAGCGGTTTAACCCATCGTCTGGAGCAGCGGCTCAGCGCGTTTATGCCGCAGGATCCGCAACGGGTTCGGCTGGAGCCGATCGTCGCGCCGCGGCCAACCAGCGCTATGCCGGATTTGCACGGCGGCACCGCATGGATTAATAGCCCACCGCTTACCAAGGCGGCGTTAAAGGGCAAGGTGGTGCTGATTGATTTTTGGACCCGCGATTGCATCAACTGTCAGCATACGCTGCCTTATGTACGGGCGTGGGCCAATAAGTATCGCGATGCGGGGCTGGTGGTGATTGGCGTACATACGCCGGAATATCCGTGGGAACGATCGTTGCCGCAGCTTCGTGAAGCGGTCAGCCAGCGGCAGCTAAACTATCCGGTTGTCGCGGATAACAACTACGCCATCTGGAATGCGTTTGGTAATCAGTACTGGCCGGCGCATTATTTCTTCGACGCGCGGGGACAACTGCGCTATACCGCCTTTGGCGAAGGCGGTTATGCCCGTCAGGAGCAGGTGATCCAACAACTGCTGCGCGAAGCGCGGACGTGAGAGGGAAATAAAAAAGCCGATAACAGCAGTTATCGGCTTTGCAGGACACTCGCTAATCGGCAGCGTCTTATTTCGCCAGCAGTTCCTGGGCAGTGCGTTCAACGAGGCTCAGCAGGACCTTCACATCCTCCAGCGTTACCACCGGGTTGAGCAGCGTCAGCTTCAGGCAGGTTACGCCGTTATGCTCGGTCACGCCGACGTTGGCGCGGCCGGACTCCAGCAGGGCGTCGCCCACGCGCTGGTTAAGCAGGGCGATCGCGGCGGTATCGCTACCAGCCATTTGCGCCGGACGTGAGCGGAACAGCACGCTTGCCAGCTGCGGCTGCATGACCAGCTCCAGCGTTGGCTGAGTCTGAATGAACTCCGCGACGTTTTTCGCCATCGTCACGCCATGATCGATGATTGAAGCGTACTGTTTCTTGCCCAGTGCCTCAAGCCCCATCCACAGCTTCAGCGCGTCGAAGCGGCGGGTGGTCTGCAGCGATTTGGAGACCAGGTTCGGAACGCCGTGTTCTTCATCAAACTCGGAGTTCAGATAGGCCGCCTGATAGCGCATCAGCTCGTAATGACGCGCCTCTTTCAGCAGGAAGGCGCCGCAGCTGATGGTCTGGAAGAACTGCTTGTGGAAGTCCAGGGTTACTGAATCCACTAACTCCAGGCCGTCGAGGTAATCGCGATACTGCTCGGACAGCAGCAGCGCGCCGCCCCATGCGGCATCAACGTGCAGCCAGATCTGGTGCTCCGCCGCGATACCGGCGATATCACGCAGCGGGTCAATCGCGCCCGCGTCGGTGGTACCGGCGGTGGCGACGATGGCCATGATCTGCTCGCCGTTGGCCTGCGCTTGCGCAATCTTGGCCTTCAGGTCGGTGACGTCCATACGGGCGAATTCATCGGTTTTCACCAACGTGACCGAGCGGTAGCCAAGCCCCATCAGCGCCATGTTCTTCTGCACCGAGAAGTGGGCGTTTTCCGAGCACAGCACTTTGTACTGCCGAATGTCGCCCGGAATACCATCCTGCTGGATGGAATGCCCCTGACGAGCGAAGAAGGCGTCGCGCGCCAGCATCAGGCCCATCAGATTGCTCTGGGTGCCGCCGCTGGTGAAGACGCCGGCATCGCCAGCCGGATAACCGACCTGCGCGCGCAACCACTCGATCAGCTTCATCTCGATGATGGTCGCCGACGGACTCTGATCCCAGGAGTCCATGCTCTGGTTGGTGGCGTTGATCAGCACTTCCGCCGCCTGGCTGATAACCAGGCTCGGGCAGTGCAGGTGCGCCACGCACTGCGGATGATGCACCGACAGGCTGTCTTTCAGGAAGTACTCGATCGCACGTTCAATCGCCGCCTGGTTGCCCAGACCCTGTTCGTTAAAATCAAGGGTGATGCGCTCACGGAGTTCATCAACGCTTTTCCCCTGATACATTTCAGGTTGTTGCAGCCACTGCGCAACCGCCTGGCTGGTCTGGGAAATGACCTGCTGGTAAGCGTCAATGCTTGCCGTGGACCCAGCCAGAATCGGATTCAATTTGGACATTGCGGTCACTTACTCCACTCAGACCGGTTTTACGCCGGCGGCCAGCAGGGCCTGTTCAAACTTATCGAGGAATACTTCCAGCTCCGCATCGCTAATCAGCAGAGATGGCAGCAGACGCAGTACGCAACCGTGACGGCCGCCGCGTTCCAGGATCAGGCCCGCTTCGAAGCATTTCTTCTGCAGCAGCGCGGAGAGTTCGCCGTCAGCCGGGTAGCAACCCATATGATCCTGCGCCTCGTTCGGCTTCACGATTTCGATACCGATCATCAGACCGAGACCGCGAACGTGACCGATAACCGGATAGCGTTTCTGCATTTCCGCCAGTTTGCCTTTCAGCCACTCGCCCTGGGCGGCGACTTTGTCGGCAATCTTGTTATCACGCAGGTGGCGCAGGGTGGTCAGGCCGGTGGCCATCGCCAGCTGGTTGCCGCGGAAGGTGCCAGTATGGTGGCCAGGTTCCCAGGCATCGAACTCTTTCTTAATGCCCAGAACCGCCATTGGCAGACCACCGCCGACGGCTTTTGACATCACGATGATGTCCGGCTCGATGCCGGCGTGTTCGAAGGCGAAGAATTTACCGGTACGGGCGAAACCTGCCTGAACTTCATCGATGATCAGCAGAATGCCGTGCTCTTTGGTGACTTTGCGGATGCGCTGCAGCCACTCAACCGGCGCCGGGTTCACGCCGCCTTCGCCCTGTACGGCTTCAAGGATGACCGCAGCAGGTTTGCGAACGCCGCTTTCCACGTCGTTGATCAGGTTTTCGAAGTAGTAGGTCAGCGCTTTCACGCCCGCTTCGCCGCCGATACCAAGAGGGCAACGATACTGGTGCGGATAAGGCATAAACTGGACTTCCGGCATCATGCCGTTGACCGCCGCTTTTGGCGACAGATTGCCGGTCACGGACAGCGCGCCGTGGGTCATCCCGTGATAACCGCCGGAGAAGCTGATCACCGCCGTACGGCCGGTGTATTTTTTCGCCAGCTTCAGCGCGGCTTCAACGGCGTCAGCGCCGGAAGGACCGGTGAACTGCAGGCAGTACTCTTTCCCTTCGCCCGGCAGGCAGGAGAGCAGGTATTCAGAGAAGCGATCTTTTAACGGTGTTGTCAGATCGAGGGTATGTAACGGCAAGCCGCTGGTAATGACACTTTGGATGCTCTGCAGTACTTCAGGATGGTTATGGCCCAGAGCGAGGGTCCCGGCGCCGGCGAGGCAGTCCAGGTACTGTTTGTTATCCGCATCGGTCAGCCAAACGCCTTCGGCTTTGGTGATGGCGAGCGGCAACTTGCGAGGGTAACTCCTGACATTCGATTCGAATTCAGCCTGACGGGCCAAAAAGGTTTCGTTGTTCGCGTCCAATAAATCTGCACTTAAAGTATCAATACGGACTTTATCCGTCATCATATCACTCCCACAACCAGCGTTACGTTTGAACTCTGGTTGAATAAAAAGGTTTAGAAAATTGAATCGGCATTCATAAAGCGCGCACAATATATGGCTTTTTAAATCCGCATTCAATCTTTAATTTATGGCGCTATTTTGACGTCATTATTAGATACAGGGGTGTCAATATAATTAGCTGATTTAAAAGATAAATTTCGATTGTTTTTAAAACCATGGAAAGTGTAATTATTAGTGAGAAAGTCTATATATTTTTATTACCGCTTCGCTGAATGACTGACGGAAATACTTCCGTCAGTTTTATGGTTACTTAACGCAGTTCAACCGCATAATTTGCTAAAGGTGTTACTTTTTTCACCAACTTGTTGTTATATAAAAATTGTTCATACGCGTCATAGCGGGGCTTATCTAATGCTGCCGGATCGGTGGCGAACAGCGGCACGCTCTGCAACCACGCCTGCTGGTTCAGTTCGGTATTGAGTTCCGGATGCTCTTTGGCAAACCGCTGCCAGGTTTGCTGCGGATGGGCGCGCAAATAGCTCACGCCCTGCTGTAATGCGTCGAGAAACTTTTTGATTTTAGGGGCGTTGACCTCGGCCTTGTTTGCCACGATCACCAGTTCGTCGTAAGCGGGCACGCCATAGTCTTCCACGTTCATGACCACCGGTTTTTTGCCCTGCAGTTTGAGTTCCAGCGCTTCGATATTGCGATAACCGCCGATAACGGCATCAACCTGGCCGGCCAGCAGAGCGCTGGTGAGCTGGAAATTAACGTTGATCAATTTGATGCTGTCAGGGTCGATGTGAGCATGCTGCGCCATGGTGGCCAGGGTCGCCTGTTCAATACCGCTCACCGAATATCCCACTTTTTTACCTTGTAGATCGGCCGGAGATTTGATGCGCGGATCCAGCGCAATCACCGTGTTCAGCGGCGAGTGGATCAGCGTCCCGACGCGAACCAACGGCAGTCCTTCATCGGCGAAGAAGTGAACCTGCGGTTGATAGGTTATCGCTAAATCCGCCTGGCGAGCGGCAACCAGGCGCGGAGGGAGCGCCGGGTCGGAAGGGGGGATGATGTTGACATCCAGCCCGGCATCCCGAAAGGCGCCAATCTGTTCCGCCACCATAATGGGCGCATGATCCGGGTTGATGTACCAGTCCAGTACCAGGGTCAGCTTTTCATTTGCCGATGCCTGACCGCAAACCAGCAGAGTGAGGCCGGCCAACAGAGGTATACGCATATCTCTTCCTTATTATCTGTTGATAAGTTATTCCGGCGACCAGTCGATCAGCCGGTGCAAAAAGGCGTCGACCGCCAACCACAGCGCGATGGTCAGCAGCACTAAAATGAACAAGGCGGCGAAGCAGATATCGGTTTGCAGGCGGGCATTGGCATTCAGCATTACGTAGCCAAGCCCCTCGGCGGAGCCGACCCATTCGCCGATAATCGCGCCGATGGGGGCGACGGAGGCGGCCATCCGCAGGCCGGAACCTAGCGCGGGTAGCGCCGCCATGAGTCGGACATGGCGCAATTGAGCGCCAAAGGAGGCGCCCATGGTGCGGGCCAGATCGAGATAGTCGCGATTGACCCGTTGCAGACCATCAAAGAAAGCCGAGGTAACGGGGAAGAAAATAACCAGCACCGCCATCATGACCTTGGCGCTCATACCAAAACCAAACCACAGCACCAGTAGCGGCGCGAGGGCGAAGACCGGAATGGCCTGGCTGGTCAGTACCAGCGGCATTACCCACCGCTGTAATCGCGGCGACATGGTCATACAAAGCGCCAGCACCATACCGAGCGCGACGCCGAGCGCCATTCCGCTGAGAATTTCGCTCAGGGTGACCAGGGTGTGGCTGGCCAGATAACTACGGTTATTCCACAGCGCTTCAGCGACCGCCGCCGGAGAAGGCAACAAAAAGGCGGGCATGCCGCTGTAGCTCGCCAACTGCCAGAGCAACAGTAGGCCACAAAATACGCTGCACCCGCGCAGTAACTTGCCCCTCATCCGTACGCCCTCATCAATTGCTGCAGCAGCTGCGCCTGACTTGCCAACAGCGCGCCATCATCCGGATCGCGGGGCGGAACGCCACTTAAATGATGGCTATCATCAATTTCACCATCAGGCGAGAGCACCAGCAGCTGATGGCTGAGGCGGCAGGCTTCCATCGGGTCGTGGGTAATGAGCACTACGGTTCGTCCGGTCAGTAAGCGCGCGGCCAGGCTCTGAATGCGTGTGCGGGTGAGGGTATCGAGGGCGGAAAACGGTTCATCCATCAGCACAATGGGGCGATCTTCATAGAGGGTGCGCGCCAACGCCGCGCGCTGGCGCATCCCGCCGGACAGCGCGGCAGGGCGATCATCAGCGCAGGAGGCCAGTCCTACCTGCTCAAGAAGCTCGTTGACGCGGGTGTTGTCGACCTTCTCACCGCGCAGCCTGGCGCCGAGGGCGACATTTTCCCGCACGTTAAGCCACGGATAGAGCAGATCTTTTTGACCCATCCACGCCAGTCGCGTAGTGACGGGAAGGCCATCGCTGGCGACAACGGTTCCGCGGGTTGGCGCCGCCAGCCCGGCGATAATACGCAACAGGCTGGTTTTGCCCGCGCCGCTGGCGCCAAGGAGCGACACCCATTGCCCGGCGGCAATATCAAAGGCGAGATCGCGAAAGATAGTCCGTGTGCCAAAGCGCAGGCATAAATCGCGAACGTGAATGCCTGGCGCCATCACGCCTGGACCTGCCCGGCGGCATTCAGACCCATCTGCCAGAAATTGCCTTCCAGCCGGGTAGCGGTAGTAAATATGTCGCTCAGTCCGGCGAACCGTGATTCCGCGCCGCGCTGTTGCCAGAGGGTTTCCAGAAGGCCGATCGCCGCGTTGACGCCCTGAAGATAGATCTCGTCCCCGTAGTTGCGGATCCATGAAGCATAGGGATTATCGTGCAAGTTGGTTTGTGGGTTGTGCAGCAGACCGAGCCCGATTTCCGCGTAACCCGCAACGCAGGGCAGCAGCGCCGCCAGCAGATCCAACGCGTCGCCGGCGTGGCCGATATCCAGAACGTAGCGCGTGTAGTTGACGGTTTCCATCGCTTCGCTTTGCAGGGCCATAGCGTCTTCATTCAGCCCCCATTGCTCGCAATAGCCCACATGTAGCGGTAGCTCAGCAAGGATGGCATTCATCGAGGCGGCGGCGGCGCGCATCTCCGGCAACGTGCGAAGTTTGCTGACCAGCAGGGCGTAGCTGCGAGCGAAGTGGATCAGGAACAGATAATCCTGGGTTAAATAATGACGAAAGGCTACCTGCGGCAGCGTGCCCGCGGCTAATTGCTGGAGGAAGGGGTGCGATACGTAGCGTTGCCACTCGCCACCGGCCTGCTCACGCAGTCGACCGTAAAGACCTTGGGTAAAAGCGGGAATCATCATGGGACCTCCTGAAAATAAGGGGAGATCCGGGCGTGCAGAAGTGTGAACAGGTAAAAACTGAAAACTGGCGAACATGCCGACCCGTCCCTTCGCTGGCATGACCCAGATCAGGTTCAAAGGGTTCGGTTTTTACGCCATCTCAGCCCTCACGGGACACCCCTCGGTTGCGACATGTTATACGTCATTCACTTTTTGATTACAACGGTGACAAGGTAAAAAGCGTCGATAGTAGTGACACTGTCACATTTGAGTGGTTATGCGCCAGATCGATAAATAACATTTATCAATTTGTGTGATTAACCACGCTTTTTTATCCAAAAATAAGCAAAGTAAGGCGAGGGTAAGTTGGCGAAGAACAAGGGCTTACGATATATTTTTAGCACATTCCCTTAATATCCCCTTATGAATGCGTCAGTGCTGGAGACCGCATGAAGCTGGCAGGCCTTACTCTTTTACTGATGCTTGCCCTCGCGCCTGACGTGTCTCGAGCCGCCCAATTGTTCGATCCTGAAGATGGCAT
The DNA here is from genome assembly GCF_050600725.1 of Klebsiella sp. 141251. Taxonomy (NCBI): domain Bacteria; kingdom Pseudomonadati; phylum Pseudomonadota; class Gammaproteobacteria; order Enterobacterales; family Enterobacteriaceae; genus Klebsiella; species Klebsiella sp. 141251. Next base: position 371,788 of record NZ_JAQIRG010000002.1, on the reverse strand, counting down.
GCTTGATATGAGCCAGTATCTGCAGGATAACCCGTACGGTTTTTTGCCGGTGCCGGTAATGATCACCGAGCCGGCTATCGGCTACGGCGGCGGTCTGTTTGGTTTATTTCTGCATGGTAAAGGCTCCCGCGAGGGCGATCGTTTTATTCCACCAGCGCTAACCGGGTTCGGCGGCGGCGGGACGCAAAATGGCACCTGGTTCATCGGCGCCGCGCATCGCCATACGTGGAATCACGACCGGATTCGTTACCTGGTTGGCGCGGGCTACGCCAATGTGAATCTCGATATCTATTCGGGCGATATTGCCGGTTTTAACAAAAATGTGGCGGTGCAAACCCATACCAAAGGTTTTGGCGGTCTACAAAAGCTGTTATTCCGCGTGGGGGACTCGCCGGTTTTTCTTGGCGCCTCGCAATTCTATGCACATACCGATGTGACCGCGGACAATCAGGTGATTAACAAGGTGTGGCAGCGGGTGCTGGGGGAGAAAAGCACCTCTTCGGCGTTGGGCGTGGTGGCGGAATATGACACCACCGATAATTTTTTCTACCCTAAGAAAGGGTTATCGCTACAGGGCGAGTACCGTTTTTACCGCGCTCTGCTTGGCGGCGACTATCATTACAATCAGTTGTCGCTGGATGGTAAATACTTTATCCCGCTGGCGCCGACCTTAACCCTGGCGCTGGCGGCGAATTATCAGTCGCTAACTCATCATGACAAGCACTTGACGCCAATGGCCCGGCCTTACATCGAACTGCGTGGCATCTCGCGTTTTCGCTATCAGGGCGATTATGTCGCTGTCGCCCAGACACAACTGGCCTGGCAATTTGCGCCGCGCTGGATCCTGCAGGGTTTTGTCGGCGTCGGTAGCGCCGCTGACGAAGCCGGGGCGTTGTGGCAGCAAAACGAAGTGGCGTGGGGCACCGGTTTTCGTTATCTGGTCGCCCGTCAGTATGGATTATTTACCGGCGTCGATGTCGCCTTCAGCGAACACGAACAGGCGGTCTATTTTAATGTGGGTTCCGGACTGTAAAGGTACATATAAAAAATGAGATGGAAAACAACCGTCATTACGCTGCTATTAACCTCTGGCGCCGTGTGGAATGCCTGTGCGGCGGAAAGTGACGACAGTGATAGCTACTTTCCCATATGGGGCGACGAAGCCCGCGCCCGCGGTTATTCCATTCCGCTGCCGTTTGGCGTCAATCTCAGCTATATGAATATGCGCCAGGATATTATGGTCGACAGCATCACCTTTTCCGGACTGAAGCTGGGTAACCATCCAATCCCCAGCGATATGTTCGCCATTGACGCCGGACACACGCGGGAGAAGAGCAAAACTGAGAACCTGCGTCTCGATATGTGGGTATTTCCATTCCTTAATGTCTACGGAATTTTGGGCCACACCCGCGGTTCGTCGGTGTCGAATGTGTCGGTCGATGCTGACCCGACGCAATACCGCGGTCTGGATCGCATCATCGCCGGCGCGGTGCATAACCTCAACCAAAGCGGCGAGTTGCAAAACATCGATTTTGTCCTTGATTTCAAAGGTACTACCTGGGGGAGCGGGTTCACGCTGGCTGGCGGCTATGAGAACTGGTTTGCCCTCGTCGATACTAACTACACCCGCACCGATTTTGATATTCTCGACGGCAGCATCTCTGCCGTGACAGTGTCACCTCGCGTGGGTTATCGATTTGATCTACAGGGGATTTCTGGCCCTTCGCATCTCAGCGTGTGGGTTGGCAGTATGTATCAGGACGTGCAACAGGAGTTCAAAGGCAACCTTGCTGATTTGCATATGCCGCCACAGCTGCAACCATTGATTGCCGCGGTCAATAAAGACGGCGACGGCAAGTTTGATGTCAAACAGAAACTCACTTCACCGTGGAATATGCTGATCGGCGCCCAGTACGAAATCACGCGTAACTTCAATGTGCTAACCGAATTTGGCTTTAACGAGCGCAATAGTTTCTTTGTCGCTGGCGAATACCGTTTTTGACTTAACGGCGCGTAGTCATCGGCGAGTATGATGCGCGCTGTTTTTGTGTGGTGGAGAACGCTTTTGATGCGTAAGAGTTTGTGGTGGTTATGGGCAGCCGCTTTTTCGGTATTTGCCCAGGACCCGGTATTACCGACGATTCCCGTTAATCATGTCAGCCCGGTAGTGGGTGAACTGTCACCGCCGGAATCGCTGCGCCCATGCTGCGCCTTCGGGTTCGATCTGCGGGTGCGCGCCATTGGCGTGCCGATCCCGGTTTATCAGATTGGCAATGTGCTGACGCTCGATACCTTAGGTGAGCATCATTACAACGATAGCGCGCTCGGCGCGGTTAAAAATCTGATTGGCTTAAGCGATGAGCACAATGGCCTTATCTATACCCGCCGCGGCGGCTTTATTGATATTGCCCATGTGCGCGATACCGCTGATTACACCTTCTATTTATTCAGCCGAATTTATCCCACGCTCGGCCAGCCAGGACGTATCTTTTACAGCGAGGAGCTGGGCGTCCGCCGCGTCCAGTTAAATGCCTTTACGCCGCCGGCTTCAATGCCGCAGCGATATACGATAGCCGCGTGGCTTGCCGGCCATCTGGCCTTTGAAATTGCGCAATGGCATGAGATCGCCCAATGGTATGGCTTCCAATCGGTTCCGGGCTTTTCGGAAGAGATTTCCGCCTTTTCGCCGGAGGATCTCTACTCCAATCTGCTGGGCGCACGTCTGGCGATCAACGTCATATTGCAAGGGCAAGCCGGTTCGGTCGATGCCTACAACCGGGCGATGGAAGCGGCGTTAAAACAGGCGTTGGTCAAACTGCTGGTCGCGCCGCAAAGTGAGACGGAACGGATGTTTCGCGAGATTGACGGCGACTGGTGGAACAGTAAGCGCAGGGTACCGGACAAATTTTTGGTACTGAAGCGGAATTACGATCTCAGCGAAAATCGCCTGCCAACGCCGGTTCCTTTTGAACGCACGCCGCCGTATCGTCTGACGATGCCAAAGGAAGTTGCCGGGTTTACGCTCGCTGAACTAGGTCAACTGCAAATCCATCCAGGGCAGGATATGCAGTCGCTACCAGCACCGCAAAATTTTTATTCTCCGCAGCAGTTCCAGCAGCTTGCTGATAAAGCGCAGCAGGCGGATGCCATTCAACTGCAGCGTATTGAAAAATAACTAACGATTGGTCACTGCTGGCTATACTCAATCAAACTAATCCCCCCGTTGAGGTAGCATCAGACCATGGTATTTGTCGTTCCGCGCGCGTCCTGGCTACTGCTGGCGGTGCTATTCGTCAGCCAGGCAGGCTATGCCCTCGACGGCAGTCGGCTAAAGCAGCGTGCGGACGCGGTGCTCACCTTAATGAGTTATACCGTGGTGCCTGATGTAACCGCCAGCGACCTGAATATTGGTTCCGGCGCCAATGAGAAAAACGAACTCACCATCACCCAATTCGGCGGCGGCGCAACGCTGAGCAACAGTTTTCCTCTCTATCTGGAAGGCACCATGGGTTATAGCCGCTACGACCCACAATTTGTAATCAGCGATGGCGACCAAAGTCGTACCATCCCGACCAAATGGAACAGTCTGACCGCCACCGGCGGCGTCGGCTGGGACTTTCCGTTGTATCAGGACCGCTGGGGCGGAAAACTGGTACTACGGCCTATCTTCAATATGATGCTGGGCACCATGGCCAGTGATGCGCGTCTTGGTCGCTGGGCGCTCGAACGTAAAACCGATGCCGATATTCGCTTCCTCGATGGTGGACGACTGAACGCCTATGGGTTGGGCGGGTCGCTAATGCTCGATTATGAACTGTTTTCCAAAACGCAGGATATTGATATAGAGGCGCGCTATTCCGCGATGAATTTACAAACCTTCGGTAGCACATCTGAAGCGGTACAGGGGCAGGCCAGTGCCGAAAATCTGGGTATCTACCTTCGCCGACGCGCGCCGATTGCCGACTGGACGCTGCTGAAAAGCCCGGTGCGCTATGTGCTGGAAGGCGCCCATACCATGTATCTCGGCGACCAGCGCGGTGAACTCGGCTTTGATAGCCTGAGTTCGCTTGGTATTGGTCTGGAACTTGACAGTAGCCAGTATCCGGTATTTATCACCCGCACCCGACTGGTGGCCCGCTACATGTTCGGTAATAACACCGAAGGTTATGGTCTCGGTTTAGCAATGAGTTTCTGAGTGCTATTGCCCGTTTTCGTGATTGCGTTATTTTTTCATTTTTATTGGCAATATTTTCTTCGCTGATTCGTCTACCTCGATACATACATTTTAATGAGGTAATTGACGATGAGAGATTTTGAACGACACGGGCATCATCACCAGGGTTTTGGTCGCCATAGACTGGCGCGACCGCTGATCATCGGCGTGGCGATTGTTGTGGTACTGAGTCTGGTCGTGATGTCGCTATGGAACGCCTTGCTGCCGGCTATCTTCGGGGTGAAAAGCATCGGTTTCTGGCAGGCTTTGGGGTTGCTGGCGCTGTGCCGTATCTTGTTTGGCGGTTTAGGTTTTCATCGCGGTATGTTTGGTATGGCGCAGGCGCGTCGACGCATGCATGAACGCTGGATGACCATGACCCCGGAGCAGCGAGAGGAGTTTGCTCAACGTTTTGGTCGCCACGGACATCACGGCCGCTGCGGCTGGCATGAACGTCGCGGCGGGCAACCGACTGACGATAACACCTCGGCGAAGACGCCGGATGCCGAGTGAACGAGGTAAACAACACGATGGCGGGGGAATCACGGCTGTTGTCTGCGCTTGCCGCCTGTCGTGCGCGTTTAAGGGCGTTTATTCGCGGTAGAACCGCCGTACGTGACGATGCCGATGACATCCTGCAGGAAGTTACCCTGCAACTGATGAAAGTCGAGCAACCGGTGGAGAACGTGGCGGCATGGTTATTCCGGGCGGCGCGTAATGAAATGACCGATCGGTCGCGCAAGAAGCGCGAGTTGCCATTAACATTCGACAGCGATGAGGATGGCGATGGCGGCTCTGCCGAGGATGAGCTGGCGGAAACGCTGTTTGGCGTCGCGCAGACGCCGGAGGAAGCATACCTTAAAGAACTGCTGTGGGAGGCATTAACTGAAGCGCTGGCGGAGTTGCCGCCGCTGCAGCGAGAAGCCTTCGAGAAAACCGAACTGCAGGGCTATAGCTACAGGGAGTTAGCGGCAGAGAGCGGCGCCAGCGAGCAGGCGTGGCTGTCGCGTAAACACAAAGCGGTACTCTTTCTTCGCAGCCGATTGCGAACGCTTTACGATGAACTTACCTCGCCTTAACTCATGCCCGGCGGCATATCGCGCCGGGCTTTATTGTATCCTTATTTCTATAACAGCGTCGCCAGCCACTCGGCGAAGACGCGCACCTTGCGTGATACATGACGATGGGGATAGATAAGCGATAATTTTCTGGAGGGAACCGGATTATTCGGCAGGACCTCAACCAACTCCCCGCTCTTCAACCAGGGTTGCAGGAAAAGATCCAGACCCTGCATAATGCCGAGCCCAGCCAAACCGGCGGCAATGTATGTCTCTGAATTATCCACCACCAGTTTGCCGGCCAGCGCAAGAGTCTGCGGTCCGGCGTCAGTCTGAAACACCCAGCGCATGGTCTGATGATTACTGTTATTCAGCCAGTTGATCGCCTGATGATGCTGCAGGTCGTCAAGGATTGTGGGAACGCCGTGTTTCGCCAGGTAGGCCGGGCTGGCGCAGGTTTTCATACCGACGGTACCGAGATGACGTGCGATATAGTCACCGTCTTCAAGTTCGCCGATGCGCAGAACGCAATCGAGGCCCTCACGAAGCATATCCCGCCGCCGGTCGGAGCTGCTCAGCACAATTTCAAGCTCCGGATGCTGATGATAAAAGGCGGGGAGATTCGGTACGACCACTAACTTCGCCAGGGCGATAGGCATATCGACGCGCAGTTGACCCTGCAGCGGACGCTGCGGGGCGAAAGATTCCATCAGCTCGTCGGCCTGCGCCAGCAGAGGTTTACTACGACGATAAAACGCCTCGCCATCAGGGGTGAGGTGGATCTGTCGGGTGGTACGCTGCAGCAGCCGAACGCCGCAGTGCTGCTCCAGCTGCTGTAGCGCTTTCGTGACCGCCGGGCGGTGGATCTGCAGGTTCTCGGCGGCGCGCGTAAAGCTGCCAGACTCGATGATCTCGATAAAAATCTTAATAGATTCAAAAAGATTTAAGTTCATTTGTGCCGATGCGCTCCGATGACAACATGGTATTTCTTTTTGATTATTACTTATTTAATAACAGTGAAGGATAACTTTTACTATTTTTCCAAACAATAAAGCGGCCTACAGTGTCCTCATCCCAGCGCTAAGCGCCAGAAAACACACTAAGGAAGTCGCATCATGCAAAACCGTTCTGTTAGCCATATTCTCGGTATTGAAAAACCTGTCATTCAGGGGCCGCTATCCTGGCTGACCGACGCCCGATTGGTCGCCGCCGTCAGTAATGCCGGAGGGCTTGGCGTATTAGGGCCGAACGCAGGTTTAACCGCGCAAACCGCCGTCTCGACGCCGCAGGAAACGGCAGAAAAGATGCGTGAAGAGATCCGTAAAACGAAATTACTCACCGAGAAACCTTTTGCCGTCAATCTCATTCCGACGGTTGAAAACGATATCTGGACGCCGCCGATTGTAGAAGTAGTAAAAGAAGAGGGGGTTAAAGCGGTGGTTTATACCGGCTATGGTCAAGGGGCTATCATTCCCTCGCTGTTTGCTTCTCTTAAGCAGGCCGGGATCAACATTATCTATCGTGATATTAACCCGACGCCGGAAAACAGCCGCGAGGCCGAGGAGATGGGCGCTGATGTTATTGTCGCCACCGGCTTCGACGAAGGTGGAACGCTTCCGGGGACGGCATTGGGAACGTTTTCTATCGTGCCATTGATTGTCGATGCGGTGAAGCGCGTGCCGGTGCTGGCGGCTGGGGGGATTACCGACCGGCGCACCGCCAGGGCCGCCCACGCGCTGGGCGCGCAGGGGGTATTTGCCGGTTCCGTGTTTATCAGCACCACCGAGAGCCGCGTGCCGCAATCGGTGAAAGAGATGATCGTGCAAGCTAACGGCCTGGATTTGCTGCTATTTCGCACATTGCCGGATTACTATCGTTCGCTGCCGGGCAAATTAGCCGCCAGACTGGTGGCGTTAGATAAATCCGGCGCCAGTAATGAAATCATAGCCGCGGAAATGGGCGGGTTGCGCGGCCTACGGATTGGCATGCTGGAGGGCAACACTGATGAAGGTTACATTTCACTGGGAACCGGCATCGGCAGTATTCAGCAGGTCAAGAGCGTCGCGGAAGTAGTGGATGAACTGACGGTTTAATCTCAACCGCTGCGCTCTCAGGCGGAAAACAGAAACTCCCCGTTCGCACAACGGGGAGGGTGATTAGCACAAATTAGCTCCCCCAGCGCTGCTGCAGATACTGAACCGCCTGCTGGGTTTGCGGCTGGTTAAGGTTGTTCTCGCGAAACAGAATCGTCCCCTGAATACCTGGTGTGGTTTCATTGAGGTCGATCTGCTTTTTCAGCTCCGGCACGCCGCCGCCGACCATCCAGTCTGGTTCATTTTTTGACGGTTCACCGACTTTATACAGCGCCACGCCGATATAGAGCCGGGTGTGAGTGGGTTTCACAACATCGGCCCACCACTTAGCCAGCACATCATAGCGCGCGGCATCGCGGGCGAACGGCCAGTACAGCTGCGGCGCGATATAATCCAACAGCCCTTGTTGAACCCAACTGCGGGTATCGGCATAGGACTCATCATAGGCCGCCGCGCCGCGGGTGTCAGAACCGGCCGGATCGTGGGAACGATTGCGCCATACCCCCGCCGGGCTGACGCCAAACTCAACCTGCGGATTCAGTTTCTTGATGGTCTGCGAGACCTGCGCTATCAACTGTTGGGTGTTATGACGCCGCCAGTCGGCTTTCGAGGCATAACCCTGACCATATCGCTGATAGGTTTGATTATCGTTCAGCATCGATCCCGGCGTTTCAGTATAGAAATAGTCATCAAACTGCACGCCATCGATAGGATAGTTTTGCACCACTTCCGCCACGATACTGGTGATCCAGTCACGGACTTCCGGGATCCCCGGATCGAGAACAAAGCGATCGCTGGCGGTACGTATCCAGTTGCGGTGCAGGACAAATACGCTGGCGGGGACCTGAGTCAGGGTGTGGTTAAGTTCGGCGATGGTGGCGGGTTTGGTATTGACCGAAACCCGATACGGGTTGAACCACGCGTGAACTTTCATCCCGCGTTTATGCGCTTCATCGAGCATAAACTGCAGCGGATCGTAACCGGGATTTTCGCCAATTTTGCCGGTCAACATGTCTGACCACGGCAAGATGTGGGACTCCCACAGCGCGGTGCCATCCGGTTTAACCTGGAAGAAGACGGTATTGATGCCCAGGCGTTGTAGATTGTCGAGTTTGGCGATCAGTGCCAGCTTTTGCTGGCTGATACGGCTTTCCGGGCTACTGGCGATAATTGAACCCACCGGCGGCCAGTCGAGACGGGAAACCGTGGTGATCCAGACGCCGCGCACCGGCTGCTGATTTTTTGCCGATTTTTGCGCAACGGGCGGTTTGCTGGCGGTCACCAGCGATTTTGGCGCTTTACTGGTGCAAGTCACGAGCAGCAGTACGGCGGCGGCAACCGCGCCAAGCCGGGTCATGCTGGTGACGGAGAGGAGGCGACGAGAAGCGATAATCATTACTCCCGTAGGCATGTAGACGCTTGAAAAATCACATTGTCTAATGATTCCCCCACCAGGGCAAGCCGCGCTCCGATGTAAAGAAAAATAAAATGCCTTTTGTCTGGTATCCGTACGCATAACGTGCAGAGCTAACGACAACCTTTCACAGCATTTAGCTGAAAAAGCAGAATTAACCTGGATAATTAGCTGGTCAGTTGTGTTACAACATATTACGAGACGCACAGCTAAGGAGAATCCGATGCGAAAAATATTATTGCTGGCCGCCGTTTTGCTGGCATCCGCACCGATCGTCACCCAGGCCGAAGAGATTACGCTTTTACCGGCTATTAAACTGCAGATAGGCGACCGTGATTCCTACGGTCATTACTGGGACGGTGGCCGTTGGCGTGATAAAGACTACTGGCATCGTCATTATGAATATCGTGACAAGCACTGGCGAAAGCTAGAGAAAAAACAGCGTAAAGCCTACGAGAAGGGCTATCACGACGGTCGTAAAGACGCGAAGAAGCGTGAGAAAGAATACTATAAACACCACAAGAATCATCATCACTAAAACGACAACGGGGCCATCGGGCTCCGTTTTAGTTACTGCATTTCATCCCTCTAAGATTCAACTCATTATTCGCTGCTGTAGACGTTATACGTAATCTGCCTTTAGAGGCCTCCCGTAATATTGTCAAATATCACCGTGATTTTTTACAGCGTCAGTATTGCCTGATAAAAATAAAAGTAGCCTACCAAGATTGGTGGGCGAATTTACCGCTAAATCTTTTTTAAGACTATTCCATATTCACAGCGAATGAAAAATCCGATTTGCAAAATAATTAAATATATATTTTAAATCATATAGTTAAATTACACTTTATTTTGTATGGTCTTTGGTATTACACTTTTTTGGCGATTGTTCGTTTTTCTGCGCTAAAAGCTTTGGTGAGATTAATCCTAAAAATTTAAATACGCTAACCACCCATAACTACGAGCCGAAATTGCGTGTTGAATTGACTCGATCGATCTGTAAAATTGTGTGGTGATAGTTAATGAAATGTAATATAGGGATCCACTGCGGTGAAGATTCGTGCGGTAGCTATGCCCATATCACATCGGGAACCCTTTTACGCACAGTGATTAAGGATATTCAGACTTGTTATTCAAGCAGAGATAACCCTTAAGAAAATAATAGCATTGCAATGGAAAAGCATATGAAAACGCGAGTGTTTTTAGCCGCTATGATTGCGGTTTCACTGGCAGGGTGCGAAGCGCCGCCGAAGCCGCAAATTACCGATGACACCATTGAAACCACGCAGGTTAACGGCGTCAATTTGACCCATCGCCATATTGTTGTTCCGCCAACGGAATTTACCCCAATTAACGCAGAATATCGCGCGCTGTATTCTGCCGCGGTAATGAGCCAGGCCGGATATGGCGGCAAAGTGATTGTGCAATTGGTTCCTGGTGCTAATTATATCGCCCTGGGCCAGGCGCAGGACGGTTGGATAGCGTTAGCCAATGAAGGTCAGGAAAATTTAATTGGCTATGCTCCGGCCAATGCCGTCGTCAAAAGTGAACTGTATGATAAAACGGTCCGCGAACAGTCGAAGCGCCCGAAGGCGCGTAAGAAAGCGACCTGCGTGAGCGTCGACGGAAATACCAAAGCCTGCAAAAACGGCAATAACGGTACCTGGATTCTGGATTAATCCCGCCTTTACGAGCGACACCGTATGAATAATAACTCTCTTTTACGCCAGGTCATGCTGGCGTTTTATTTGCTTCTTTTTACGTTGGTTAGTGGATGTGGTTCGTCTTCACACAGCGACCCTGCCCGATACAATCTTCAGTTCCAGGCCCACCCGCAAATTAACAGTTCTGCGCCATTAAAGGTCAGAGTGTTAGTGCTGAAATCCGATGCGGAATTCATGTCCGCCGATTTCTACTCCTTACAAAATAACGCGCAAAAAGTTCTCGCCGGCAACTTGCTGAACAGCGATGAATTTTTCCTTATGCCGGGTCAACTGGCAAAAAAACTCAGCGGGCAGAGCTCGCCGGAGGCGCGTTATATCGGAGTGATGGCGGAATACCAATCTCTGGATGGTAAAAAGTGGCGCATTTCTCTTCCTCTGCCAACGTCTGGCGAAACTCCTTTTTGGCAGTTCTGGAAACTGTCGGCAGATCAGCTGCAAGCCAATTTATATCTTGACGTTAACGGGATCCGCGTCGTGCAGCAATAGCGCGAGCCCTAACAGGAAATTTGTATGAATAAAGCAGAAAAGGTGGTCTGGACCGAAGGTATGTTCTTGCGTCCGCATCACTTTCAGCGGGCAGAAAGCTACCTGCAAACGCAAATTCGCGAATGGGGCGGATTACAGCGCTCCTGGCTGTGGGGTTTCCTTGAGATTGAACTTGATGAGGCGATGCTGCGTCAGGGCTGCATTGCTCTGAGCTATGCCAGCGGCCTGCTGCCGGATGGGACGTTCTTCCAGTTTCGCGATGCTCGTCAGGGCCCGACGCCGTTGCAGCTTCCGGATAACGTCGCCGGCGAAAAAGTCGTACTGGCCTTGCCGGTACGCCGCGGCGGCCGGGAAGAAGTTATCTTCAGCGAGGAAAAAGACTCGCTGGCGCGCTTTACCGCGTTTGAGCAGGATGTAGCGGATGACAATGCGCTGTCGGTTGGCGATGCCACCGTGCAGTTTGCCCGCCCGCGGCTCACCCTGATGCTGGAAAAGGATTTGTCTGCCGAGTGGACGGCCATCGGCGTGGCGTTCATTGCCGAAAAGCGCAACGATAATGCCGTAAAACTCGATAATGGCTATATCCCGCCGATGCTCAACGGCATCAATCATCCTTTGATTTACGCGATGATCAACGACTTGCATGGTCTGCTGGCGCAACGCAGCCAGCAGATCGGCAGCCGGCTGCGACAGCCGGGGCGTTTTAATACTTCCGAATTAATTGAGTTCACTCTACTTGCGCTGGTCAATCGCCATCTCGGCCATCTATCACATCTCAAAACGCTGCCGTTAGTTCACCCTGAGTCATTGTGGAATAGCTGGCTGCCGTTCGCCGCCGAGCTGACGACCTGGATGGCGCAGCGCGGTCCGGATGCCGCCCTGCCAATTTACGACCATGACGATCTCGCTAGCTGCTTCGGCAAACTGATGTTGTTGCTGCGTCAGGGGTTATCACAAGTAATGGAAGACAACGCCATCCAACTCCCGCTGATAGAACGATCGCATGGGCTAAACATCGCGACCGTACCCGAGAGCAGCATGGTGCGTGATTTCGGATTCGTATTGGCGGTTAAAGCTAGCGTACCGGGTGATGTACTGCAAACGCACTTCCCGGCACAGATGAAAGTCGCGCCGGTGAGCAAAATTCGCGATCTAGTGCAACTACAGCTACCGGGTTTGATCCTGCGCGCTATGCCCGCCGCGCCGCCGCAAATTCCGTGGCATGCCGGTTACAACTACTTTGCAGTCGAAAAGGGCGGCGAGCTGTGGAACGACATGGAGAAATCCGGCGCCTTCGCACTGCATCTGGCAGGCGAGTTCCCCGGCCTGGATATGGAATTTTGGGCTATCCGTAGCCCGTCGGAATAAGAAAGCGAGCGTTGATGATGCAGGAACAACAGGCCGCTGCCAGCCATGGCGTAAGCGGCAATAATCCCCTGGTGACGGCCGCCAACCCATTGCTAAATGCGATCCCACAGATCCGTCATTCGGTATCTCACGATGACCAGGCCGGTTTGCGCCAGCGTTTGATTGATGAAATCCGCCGTTTTGAAGTGCGCGCTCAGCAGGCGGGGTTACCCTACGAAGTGATAGTCGGCGCTCGTTACTGTCTGTGTACCGCGCTGGACGAGGCTGCGGCCTTGACGCCATGGGGGAGTAGCGGCGTCTGGTCGGGCAGCGGTCTTTTAGTGACCTTTCACAATGAAACCTGGGGCGGGGAGAAGTTCTTCCAGTTGCTTGCGCGCCTGTCGCAGAATCCGCGCGAACACATCAATCTGTTGGAACTGATCAACTACTGTTTATTGCTCGGTTTTGAAGGACGCTATCGGGTAATGGATAACGGCCGTACGCAATTGGAAACCATCAAGCAGCGCCTGTGGCAAATGATTTGCGGCGTACGCGGCGGCTACGCGCCGCCGTTATCGGTTCACGGCGAGGATCGCCCGGTGCTGCGTAAACTGTGGCATCCGGTGGTGCCGCTATGGGCCTGCGTCGCGCTGGCGGGGTTCGCCGCCTGCCTGTTCTATATCATTCTTAACTGGCGGCTTGGCGATGCCACCAACCCGGTGTTGGCGAAAATTTACCAGACCCCGCTGCCGGAAGCGTCGATTGCTCAGCCGGCGGAAAAATTGCCGGCGGTACTTAACCTGCGAGGTTTTCTGCGCCCGGAAATTGCCGAAGGGCTGGTTGCGGTACGTGACGAAGCGGACCGCAGCGTGGTGATCCTCAAAGGCGACGGGCTATTTGCTTCGGCCTCGACGGTGGTGCGCGATCGCTACGACCCGGTAATTGACCGCATTGCGCAAGCGATGAACAACGTCAGCGGCCGCATTCTGGTGGTCGGCTATAGCGATAATGTGCCTATCCGCAGCGCGCGCTTTGCCTCGAACTACGAACTGTCGCTGGAACGTGCGCGATCGGTACAAAAGCAACTGCAAAATCATCTGACGCAGCCCGAACGCGTAAAAGCCGAAGGGCGAGGGGAAATGAATCCCATCGCGCCGAATACTACTCCTGAGAACCGTGCCCGTAACCGCCGTGTGGAAATTACTCTGCTGGTGTCGCCCGATAATACCCGGGCTGAGCTGAACGGATTGCCCCAAGGAAATTAAGGATGCTGACACTTCTGCTTTCCATACTGACCAACCGGCTGCTGTGGGGTTTTCTCGGCGCTACGGCGGTGGCGGCCGTCATCTGGATGATTGGCCCGCTATTGTCGATTGTCGATACCCGGCCGCTGGAATCGGAACAAAACCGCGTTATATCTATTGCGCTGGTGTACCTCATCTGGGCGCAAAGCCACATTCTGCCGCGTCTGTACAACGCCTGGCTCAACCGCAAGCTGATGGATAACCTGAAGGAAGACACGCCGAAGGGTAACGATCCGCAGCAGCGCCTCAATAGTGAAGACCAGATCCTCGCCGATCGCTTTGATGAAGCCGCGCAAATGTTGAAAAAAGCGCACTTCAGCAAAACCGGCAATGGCCAGTGGACCCAGCGGTTTAGCACCCACTATCTGTATCAGCTGCCATGGTATGTGATTATTGGCGCATCCGGTTCCGGTAAAACCACCGCCTTAGCGAACTCCGGGCTGCAGTTTCCGCTGGCCGACCGCTTCGGAAAAACGGCGTTACGCGGCATCGGCGGCACACGCAACTGTGACTGGTGGTTTACCAACGAGGCCGTGCTGCTGGACACCGCCGGGCGCTATACCACCCAGGAGAGCGAGCAGGCGCAGGACGCCAGCGAGTGGCTGAAGTTCATGGGGTTATTGCGTAAATACCGCCGCCGCCAGCCGATTAACGGCGTTATTGTCACGGTAAGTATCTCCGACCTGTTAACGCAATCGACGGAGGCCTCGCGGCAGCAGGCGGTTAATCTGCGCCAGCGTCTCTCTGAACTACATGAACAATTGGGTATTCGTTTCCCGGTGTACGTACTGGTGACGAAGGCCGACCTGCTTAAAGGCTTCCGCGCCTGGTTTGCCGATTACGACAAGGCGCAGCGCGATCAAATCTGGGGCTTCACTTTCCCGTGGGAGCAGGCAAGTCTTGCCGACTTCGACCTGATGGGCCGCTTTACCCAGGAGTTTGCGCTACTGCAACAGCGGCTTGAAGCCGGGCTGCCGGATACAATGCTGCAAGAGCATGATGCCAAAACCCGCGCCGAAGCCTGGCTGTTCCCGCAAGAGTTTGCGGCGTTGCGGCCACTGTTAGCCGATTACCTGAGTACCGTCTTTGCCCGTTCTAACTTTGAAACCGAGTTTTCACCGCGCGGCATTTATTTCGCCAGCGGTACCCAGGAAGGGCTACCGTTCGACCGCGTGATGGGCGAACTCAATCGCGCGCTGTCTTTGCCACAGGGAAATGAAAACGACAACTGGGACTCAGTGAGTAAAGAAGCGCCGATCCCCGGCGCCAAAGGCCAGAGTTATTTCATTAAAAACCTGCTGCAAAACGTGATTTTCCAGGAAGCCGGCATCGCCGGGCAGAACCGCTGGTGGGAACTGCGTAACCGCGCAGCGATCTGGTCAGGCTATGCGGCGCTCGCGGCGCTGTTAATCATTTCATGCGTACTGTGGCTGACCAGCTACGGCAAAAACAAGGCCTACCTGGAAGAAGTCTCGGTGAAGGTGCCGCAGGTTGAGCAGCAGAGCAAAGCGTTGCAAAACCCCGAGCAGCGCGATCTGTTCGCCATGCTGCCGCTACTCAACGGCCTGCTGGAATTGCCGAAGAGTGCCGATTTTGACGTCAACGACCCGCCGGTCAGCCGCCGGATGGGACTCTACCGCGGAAATGATGTCAGCGACGCCTCGCAGACGCTGTATCAAAAAGCGCTGCAGCAAATGCTGTTACCGGATGTCGCCATGCGTATCACTACCTGGTTGCGCAACGACAATGGCAGTGACGCCGAATATAGCTATGAGGCGTTGAAAGCCTATCAGATGCTCTATCAGCCCAAGCAGTATGACGGCAAGTTTCTACTCTCCTGGGTGATGCTTAACCTGCAGCGTAACCTGCCGCAAAACGTGACGCAGACGCAGCTACGACAGCTGGAAGGGCATCTTGTCCAGCTACTGGAACCGCAAATCCAGTCCTCGCCGTATGCCAGGGATGATGCGCTGATCGCCCGTGAGCGAGCGTTGATTAACCAGCAGCCGCTCTCCTCAAGAGTGTACGGTCGTCTGAAACGTCTACTTGAGCATAATGACAATCTGAAAGCGGTATCGCTGGCGACGCTCGGCGGGCCGCAGAGCGAACTGGTGTTCTCGCGTAAAAGCGGTACGCCGATCGCTGAGGGCGTTCCCGGCCTGTACACGCCAGATGGCTACTGGCAGGTGTTCAATAAACAGATCGATAACGTGACCAGCGCGCTGCATGAAGATGATATCTGGGTGCTGGGCGCCGCCAGCGCGTCGGAAGATAAACAGCAAACCGATAACGCCGTCCGCCAGCTCTATATGCGTGATTTTATCGCCAACTGGGATCGCTTCCTTGCCGATATTCAGCTCAACAATAGCGCCGATCTGTCATCGCGGATCAACACCGCGCGCCTGCTTTCCGCCAGTAACTCGCCGCTGCGTCGTCTGGTTATCAACCTGAGTCAGGTGCTGAACCTGGCGCGCGCCGAGCCGGATACGGTTAAAAGCGAAAACTCAGCCGAGCAGGGCAACCGCGCTACCCGAACGCTGGAAGCGCTTTTCCGCCATGATGAGGGCGGCACAACCCAGGGCGCGGCGCTTAGCCAGACGCCGGAACAGCTGGTAACGGAACACTACGCGCCGCTGATCGAACTGGCGCAGCCGTTGGAAAAGGGCGGCAAAACGATTGTGTTCGACGATTTCCTCAAACAGATCGATGAACTTTATCGCTACTTGACCGCGGTACAGGATGCCGCCAACAGCGGTATGCAACCGCCGGGCGGCGACGCGATTAGCCGTCTACAGGCCAGCGCCGGGCGTTTACCTGGCGGCCTGCAAACTATGTTCAGCAAAATGGCGGTCGGCGCCAGCAGTGATACCCAGCGCCGCGATCTCGATAACGTACGTAAACGGATTAACGTTGAAGTCGGCGGATTCTGCCGCCAGGCTATCGCCGGGCGCTATCCGCTGGTTCGCAGCGCCAGTAGTGAAGTCACGCCGGACGATCTGGCGCGTATGTTCGCGCCGGGCACCGGCATGATGGATACCTTCTTCCGTGACAACCTGACCAATAAAGTCGATACCACGCAGTCCAGCTGGCGTTTTATGCCCGGTATCGATGGCAAAACATTGCCGGGTAGTGAAGGGTTATTAAGGCCTTTCCAGCAGGCGCAATCGATCCGCGACGCGTTCTTTGCCAATGGCGCGACCACGCCGTCATTTAAAGTGACGGTGCGCACCATCAGCATGGACAACCGGATCCTCAACCTGACGCTGGATGTTGATGGCCAGCAGTTGCGCTATAGCCACGGTCCGCAGGCGGTGCAAATGATGAGCTGGCCGGGGCCGGGCGGCACCAACCAGGTGCGTATGCAACTCGGTCTGGCCGATGGTACCACCTCGACGCTGGTGACTAGCGGCTCATGGGCGCTGAACCGCTTTTTTGATAAGGCGCGCACCGCGCCCGGCAGTAGCAGTTTGAGCCGTCAGGCAACGTTTAATGTCGATGGTTACCAGGTCACGCTGGAGTTTGCGCCGAACAGTATCCGCAATCCGTTCCAGCTTCCCCGTTTCTCATGTCCATAACCGCAAGGAAAGCCGAATGACTCACGCCCCTGCGATGAGCTGGTACGGGAAACTCCCCAGTACCGGCGATTTTTTGCAACGTCGATTTCCGGACATGCTGGTTCGCCAGTGGTCGCAATGGTTTCAGGTTGGGCTGATGGCCTGGCAACAGGAGCAACAGCGCAGCGGCGAACGCCAGTTCAGCAACGCGCCGGTATGGAACTTTATCGTTCCGCCGATGTTGAGCGGGCAGATGGTGCAGATGGGGTGTCTGATCCCAGGGCGCGACCGGGTAGGTCGCCAGTATCCTATCTGCGCGCAAATGGCCTTCAACCCGCTGGAGTGGTCGCCTTCGATCCTCACTCAGGCCGGAGAGTGGTATCAGCAGGTGGGCAGAACGCTGCTGCATGCGGTACGTAATGGTTTTTCCGCTGAACAACTTGACCAGGCGCTACTCGCTATTCCAGCGCCAAAGCTGGTAGAGGCGGAAAAGCGTTCGGAAATACTCGACGTGATTGGTTATCAGCAAGATGGGCAAAGCTCCCTGGGCTGGCAGCAGGCGGCGGACTGTTTTGATCCGCAGCGTCAGACCAGTTTTTGGTGGACCAACCGCGCCGATGGTTATCCGCTCTATACCCACGTCCATAGCGGTAATTTGACCGGCCAGCTGTTCACGCTGCTGTTTGATCCCGCCGGGGGCGCGAGGCCGGGCCGTCACGGTCTGTATCCGCCGATGTTTGAATAAGCAGGTAGGCCATGAATATTGATGAATTCCTTGCTCCGGTTAGCGCGGAGCAGCCCTGCGGTGAAAACCTCGAATATGACGCCGATTTCCAGGCAATGGAACAAGCGATGCAGGGTAAAGCCGAGCAGCAGTTCGGCGACACCATTATCCCGGCGGAACCCGCTGACTGGACGACGGTAGAAAAGCTGGCGGCTGGGCTACTTAGCCGCACCAAAGATTTGCGCGTCATGCTGGCGCTGACTCAGGCGTGGACAAAACGCCGCGGCCTGAGTGGTTACGCGGATGGCCTGCTGCTGGTGCAACAGGCGCTGTCGCTTTACTGGCAGCCTATCTATCCGCTGCTGGAAGAGTATGGCGAAACTGATCCGTTTTACCGTATCAATGCGCTCGCGGGGCTAAGTGACAAATCAGCGCTGACCAGCGCGTTACGCAATGCCGTGTTGTTACGCAGTAATGGCGATGAACTGCTATTGCGCGATGCGCAGGCGCTGCTCGATGGCAGTAAAACCGAATGCGCGGATTATCCCGGCGGCCGTTCGCGATTGATTGATGAACTGGCCCGCGGCGGACAGCCGGGGATTGACGCCATCCTCGCCATTCACCAGCGCTTGCAGACCATCCGCGAAATATTAAGCGATTGTCTGGGTGAAAGCGGCGTGCCGGAAATGGAACAACTTCAGAAGACCGTCGGTATCGTCGCCGGCGCCTGCCAGATAACCGATATTTCGTCCTTTCACGCGTCCCGCGAGGAGAGTGCCGTGAGTGAACATCAAGCGATTCCCAACGCGCCGCCGCCGTCTGCCGTTGACTGGCGCAGCGCGCAAATCAGCAGCCGCGCCGAGGCGCAGCAGATGCTGGAAAAAGTAAAACAGTACTTCGCCCAGCACGAACCGAGTCACCCCGCGCCGCTGATGATTGAACGGGTACAGCGGCTGATTGAGCTGGATTTTATGGACATCATCCGCGATTTAGCGCCGGACGGCGTTCATCAACTGGAAAACATTTTTGGACGTCGCGACTGACGCGTCCGGACATTATGGCGACAGGCATAAGGTCTGGCGCTCAACCTTTACCGCGCATCTTCGATGGAGAACATCATGGCAATAAGTAAAAGTGGGCAGAAATTTATCGCACGCAACCGTGCGCCCCGCGTACAGATCGAGTACGACGTAGAGATTTATGGTGCGGAACGCAAAATCCAGCTTCCGTTTGTAATGGGGGTGATGGCGGATCTGGTGGGTAAACCGGTCGACAATCAACCGGCGGTCGATGAACGTAAGTTCCTCGACATCGATATTGATAACTTCGACGAACGTATGAAAGCGCTGAAACCGCGCGTCGCTTTCCAGGTCGACAATACGCTGACCAACGAAGGCAAACTGAACGTCGATTTAACCTTCGACAGCATGGACGACTTCCTGCCGGATGCCGTGGCCCGCAAAGTGGAGCCGCTGAACAAACTGCTGGAAGCCCGTACCCAGCTTTCGAATCTGCTCACCTATATGGACGGTAAAAACGGCGCGGAAGAGCTAATTGCTAAAATTTTGCAGGATCCGACGCTGCTCAAATCGTTGAGCCAGATGCCGAAACAAGACGACAGTGCGAAAGGTAGCGAGGAGTAATCGATGAGCAACCCGACTCAACAACATGAGCAGCAGTCCAGCCAGGCCTTTAGCCAGGATGAATTCAGCGCGCTGCTGAACAAAGAGTTTCGCCCGAAAACCGACCAGGCGCGTTCCGCCGTTGAAAACGCGGTAAAAACCCTCGCGCAGCAGGCGCTGGAAAACACCGTCACGTTTTCCAACGACACCTATCGCACCATCCAGAACCTGATTGCCGGTATCGATGAGCAGCTGTCGCGGCAGGTGAACCAGATCCTGCATCATGACGAGTTCCAGAAACTGGAAAGCGCATGGCGCGGCCTGAGCTACCTGGTCAACAACAGCGAAACCGACGAAATGCTGAAAATCCGCTTTATGAGCATCTCCAAGCAGGAGCTGGGGCGCACTCTGAAGCGTTACAAAGGGGTGGGCTGGGACCAGAGCCCGATCTTTAAGAAAATTTATGAACAGGAGTACGGCCAGTTTGGCGGCGAGCCATTCGGCTGCATCGTCGGCGATTACTATTTCGACCATAGTCCGCAGGATGTGGAATTACTGGGCGAAATGGCGCGTATCGGATCGGCTGCGCACTGTCCGTTTATTACCGGTACCGCACCGGAAGTGATGCAGATGGAGTCCTGGCAGGAGCTGGCGAACCCGCGCGACCTCACAAAAATCTTCCAGAATACCGAATATGCCGCCTGGCGTTCGCTGCGCGAGTCGGAAGACGCGCGTTATCTGGGGCTGGTGATGCCGCGCTTCCTGTCGCGCCTGCCGTACGGGATTCGAACCAACCCGGTGGACAGTTTTGATTTTGAAGAGCAGACCGACGGCGCGGATCACAACAATTACGCGTGGGCCAACTCGGCGTATGCGATGGCGGCGAACATTAACCGCTCGTTCAAAGAGTTTGGCTGGTGCACCTCCATTCGCGGCGTGGAATCCGGCGGCGCGGTGGAAAATCTGCCTTGCCACACCTTCCCGAGCGACGATGGCGGCGTGGACATGAAATGCCCGACCGAGATTGCCATCAGCGATCGCCGCGAGGCGGAGCTGGCGAAAAATGGCTTTATGCCGCTGATCCATCGCAAAAACTCCGACTTTGCCGCCTTTATCGGCGCGCAGTCGTTGCAGAAACCGGCGGAATATCATGATGCCGACGCCACGGCGAATGCCCGTCTGGCCGCTCGTCTGCCGTACTTGTTCGCCTGCTGCCGTTTTGCTCACTACCTGAAGTGCATTGTGCGCGACAAAATCGGCTCCTTCCGCGAGCGCGATGACATGGAACGCTGGCTGAACGACTGGGTGATGAACTATGTCGATGGCGATCCGGCTAACTCGTCGCAGGAGACCAAAGCGCGCAAACCGCTGGCGGCCGCTGAAGTGCAGGTAGCGGAGATCGAAGACAACCCGGGTTACTACACCGCGAAGTTCTTCCTGCGTCCGCACTACCAGCTGGAAGGGCTTACCGTGTCGCTGCGTCTGGTTTCCAAGCTGCCGTCGCTGAAGACCAAGGAAGCGTAATATGATGCCGCCGGGAGGGAACTCCCGGCAGCTACCACGCCATGGAAGAAGGTAAAGAAATGAGATTATTACCACTCTGCACGCTGGGACTGCTCACAGTACTGATGCCATTTACTGTCGTCCAGGCGGCTGATGATTCCGCCAATTTACTGCGCGATCCCAATCAACTATCACGTAATGATGTGCGGTTGAGCGGTGAAAAGTTTCTCCAGGCCTGGCTGGCGCAGGACAATACCCAGCAGCAGTTAAAGGCCAATATGTATCTGCTTGGCGTGATGGATGCAACAGAAGGTAAAGCCTGGTGCGGTTATCAGCAGGCATTGCCGGGATCGCTTCGAGAAAGCGTCTACAGCTATTTCAAAAAGCTGCCCGACGAGCGAATAAAACAGCCTGCGGCGATGCTGATTACCGAAGCGTTGGCGAAGGAGTTGCCTTGCAAACAGGGAGCGACGTCATGAGGCTTCCCTGGCGACAACATGATGAATTTTGGGAATTGAGGTAGCAACCAAAGCCAACTTTTGGGAGTTGCCATGAACAGAATCATTATCAGTCTGCTGCTTGCTAGCAGTGCGTCGGCTTATGCCGGGGACGACCCGGTATTTTTTGTTAAACAGCTACCTTATAAGCAGGTTGTTAAAGACGTGGTTTTATCCCGCTGTCTGGCGCAGGTAGCCGATGATAAAAGTCAGTTTTCTGAGGATGCTGCGCGCAGTAGCAATACGTTGCTGGAGTGGGTACCTTTCGATATTGAAAACGGTAATGACAAAATTAACGCCATTATTGCTAAATACAAAAGTGCCGCCAATGGCTTTCATTCCGAGAGACAACCCGCAACTCAGGGCGTTACCTTAAATTGTTTGCGCCTTTATCATAGTACGGAACTGGATAAATTAACTTCGCAGATAATCATCGGTGATCCTAATAAAACCTGGAGTCAGGATAACTAGCATTAATTTCAACTTTGCATTCCTGCTATTCAATGGACAATTATGTTGAGATATATAATTAACGACAGGGAGATTCGAATTTGGGAATGAGTACGCCGAAACAAATCGCCGATGGTATGTTGAAAATTTTTGACTCTGGCAAAAAAAGCAGTATTGAGATTTTTGCTAACAGCACGATTAGTGGCTTCATGTCTATTCCAGAAGATCTTTGGATGTTGTCTAAAGATTTTCTAGACTCTGATCATCGCTGGCGCAATGAAACAGATAAAATCAGGCTTATCAGCCTCATTAAAAAAGGTGTAACTTCAGAAGAAGTACGCAGATTAGTGAATGTGGTGATAAAACGTTATTTATGTGGTCTTTCTGAAGAACAATCGAGAGAACTTCTGATAAAAGTTGGGGGTTCGCAAGTTGGTGGCATTGCTTTCAAAATGGCATTTGTGAACGAGTTGGTTTCGTTGTTTATTTCTAAAATAATTCCTCGTTTTTTAGTGTCCGTAGGTGTGACTGGAGTATTAAGTGTGGGGGCGTCTATTTCGAGGTCCATTTATACATCATATGAGCTACGCAATTTAAACAAAGAGATTTATAATCAATTGCGAGGAATTGGTGATTTAGATTTATTATATTTTCTGGTTGAGGGTAATATTAAGCCATTTATCATTGCAATCAACTACCAACAAGCTCATGGCGCTATAGATAAAGAAATATTCAACCATTTCCTATCAGGGGTTGGTCGTGTTAAATAAAATCATTAAATACTTATGTGTTTATATTCTTTTGATTTTTTCATTCATTCTATTTTTTACAACTCTAGGTTATTATATTTTTGTATGTGACTGGGGTGGTGATATTGTAGCGCTGGCGAAAAATGTGTTTCTTTTGATGTTGCTTATTATCGCATCTCTCGCCATATACTATTTCGCAGAGAGGGTAAAATCAAAGTTGTGATGCGCGACACAATTTGATTAAAATACGAACCCCCATAAAAACAAGGGCGGTGAAAATTATTTTTCCGACAAGCAGTCCAATATTTATTGTATTGAATGATTCAAGCGAAATAATATACCATAATGATTGAAAAATATTGACAAGAGAAAATATGCCAATAATTGAAAGTATAATTATCAATGCTACCGATAGCGCTTTTTTCATTCATCAATCCTTTTTTGCTGTAGTTGGTTGGATTTATTCTAGATTAACCAGGTATTAGTTGTCTAGCACCTGTCCGAAATACTGAGCGACAGAAGGGAACTTAGAGTAGTTGCTGTCATAATGCGGCTATTCTGAAGTGGTCTGTACGGTTTAACTCGTCAGGCTTGAGGCAATAGTAAAATATGGATGGTTTTATTCAGCCCCATGCTTTCCTGTTTGCCATATAAGTGCTTTTTCGAAAGCAATAATTTTCATTAACGAAGAGTAGATATTATGGCTATTGATATGTTTCTGAAGGTCGAGGGTGTAACCGGTGAATCAAAAGATTCTAATCACACCGGTTGGACTGATATTACCTCTTTTTCCTGGGGCGCATCCCAGCCGGGTAATATGAGCGTGGGCGGCGGTGGCGGTGCGGGTAAAGTTAATTTCAACGACCTGCACGTAAATGCGCTGATCGACAAATCCACCACCGCGATTCTGAAGCACTGCTCCAGCGGCAAGCACCTGACCAAAGTTGAACTTTCGGTCTGCAAAGCCGGTGGTCAGCAGGTTGAATATGCGCGAATCACCCTCGAAGATGTACTGGTGACTTCCGTGCAGTACACCGGCGCCGATAACGGCGACACCGTTGGCGTAACCTATGCCTTCCAGGCGGCGAAAGTGAAACAGCAGTACTGGGAGCAGACTTCCGCTGGCGGTAAAGGGGCAGAAAGCAGCGCCGGCTGGAATATCAAAGAAAATAAAGAAGCATAATTGCCTACGTGCCGGGGATTTTCCCCGGCCATTCTCAATCAAGGAGGAAGGATACATGGCAAATTTGCAGGAAGGGGGTTATCGTTCTCTTACTATCGGCGAGATAGCATTGGCACGTTTGGTTTTTGGCGGCGCAATAAAATATTCTGAAGTTAAAGTACATAATAAAAGTTACTTACCATTTAACATGCAATCAAATAATTTTGCAATGACACCTAATGGTGAAATGTATTTCCGAGAGCCGCATTATCGTGATGATTTTTCAACAGAGCCTCCTCGATATAAGCACTGGTTCATACACGAGATGGTTCATGTTTTGCAGCATCAGATTGGAATGAATGTTCGAACCAGAGGGGTATTCAGTTGGGCAGTGAGTTATAATTACTCTTTACCTCCAAACAAGAAATTGTCGAACTTTGGTATGGAACAGCAGGCCTCTATAATTTCAGATTATTATTATCTAATTAATTACGGCTTGGGCGATTTTGTAAACATCACAGGTTTTGAGGGGATTATTGGGCCAAATCTAAGAGATAAATATTTACAGGCGTTATCTTTGTTTATTAAAAACCCTAAAGATCGGCGGACATGGTTATGAGTAAATTTTTTATTATATTGGCGTTCACAATCATGATAAACGCCTGTGTACCTCACCCGGCACAATATCAGACGTTTTCAGTAACACTAAAAAACAATGAACCTTGTTTTGCTCTCCCCGTTAACTCAGGGCTGGAAGCGCCTATCACTAGTTCTTCGCCCACCATTATGAAAAAAACGGCCAATGAATGGAAACCAATATCACCGCCAGCGACGTTCAGCCCTACCGCGATGTTAAATAGCCAGCAGTGTCACCAATGGAGTGGTATTACATGGCAAGCTGGAGAATATGATGTTGCACTAAAGGTGTCTGGTAAAAACGATTCCGTTCGTTATGGTGCTCGATTCTCCTTAGTAGAAAGTGCTTCAGGGCAATTTAAGCTTACACAGACTGAATAAAATGTGCCCCCGCAAACGCCGCCGTTCTTATTTCGAGAGCGGCAGCGTTTGTGCGCCAATCATATCAGCAGGAATAGGCTATGCGATTCACGATTATTTCGACCAAAGCCGGTCATCAGCCCCCGCAGGGGAGCTGTGACTTTTACGCGCCGGGCGGTACCATTGGGCGCGGCACGGACAATAACCTGGTGCTGCCGGATGACGACCGCGCCATTTCTCGCCTGCAGGCCATCGTCCACGTGGCGGCAGACGGCGAGTGCAAAATTACCAATCGCGGCAACGTGACGCGGGTGGTACTCAACGAGATCCCGCTGGAGCGGGGGCGTCAGGTTGAACTCCAGGATGGCGATATCCTCGCCATTGACGACTATCGCATCGAAGTCAGCGATCTGCTGCAGGATAGCCAACCGATCAGCCGAATGGCGGCGAGCGGTCAGCCGCCTGTCACTGCGAAACCGACAACGCCAAACTCAGCCGCAGCGCCCGCCGTGGCGGAAGCCGCGCCAACCGCGGTGCCGTCAGAAATCTGGGATAGCCTGATGCAGGAATTCTCGATTGCCGACAGCATCTCCAGCAGCCGGGCCAAGCCGCAGGCCGATAACGCGCCGAATCCCTTTGCCGAGCCGAAGCCTGCCGAACGTAATCCGGAAGATCCGCTGGCGATGTTCGCTGATAGCGAACCGCTGTTTGAGCGCCCGCCGGTGGCGACGGACGACCTGTTTGCCGATGACACCCCATTTGACCGCGACAGTATCTTTGCCGACGTTACGCCAACGACGCTGTTGCCGCCAGTTGAAAAACCGGCTCAGCCTGTCGCCGATGAGCCGCAGGTAGAATTGGATCCGCTGGCGCTCTTCGGCGGCGACGCTAGCGCCAAAACCGCGCGTCATGACGATCCGCTGGGGCTAATGGGCGGCGCGCCGCTGACATCGGTAGATGCCTTCAGCACCGAAGAGCCTGCTAAAACGGTTGCCGACGAGCCTGATGCCGCTTTTGATTCGCCATTATTAATGACCCAGCCGCCGCAGGAGCCGCCCGCGGCAGCGCGCGAAGAAGCGCCGGAAATAACCTTACCGACGCCGCAGGCCGTGGCGCGGCAAGCCGCCCAGACGCCAAAAGGGCGCTTGCGTATCGATCCCGTACGTCATGAACATCAGGCGACCAGCACGCCGCAGCCGGGTAACGGCGAAGTGCTGCAGGGAGAGCTACTGGAAGCCTTACTGGAAGGCATGGGGCTCGGCGATATGCAGCCGGTGCCGCAGTTCGACAAAGAGAATATGCGTCAGCTTGGTCAAATGCTGAGCATGTTCTCGCAGGGCACCGTCGCGCTGCTCTCTTCGCGTTCGATCCTCAAACGCGGCGTCAAAGCCGATATGACCATGGTACTGGACGACGCCAACAACCCGTTCAAGCTGTTGCCTTCCGGGAAAACCGTGCTGATGCAGATGTTCGGCGCGCGGATGCCGGGCTTTATGCCGCCGAAAAAATCGGTACGCGACGCATTGATCGACCTGCAGGCCCATCAGTTAGGGATGATCTCGGGGATCCGCGCCATTATCGCCGCGATGCTGCAGTCCTTTAACCCCGAGCAACTGGAAGAAGAGGCTAAACGCGATGGCCACACTTCGCGCCTGGCGCTTCCGGCCAGCCGGAAAGCGGCGTTATGGGACTATTTTGTCCGTACCTACGGCGAAACCGCCGGGGAAATTGAAGACGATTTCCACACCCTGTTTGGCGAAGCGTTCCTCTATGCCTATGACATGGAAGTGAATCAGTACAAAGACTCACAGAGCGGATCGGAAGAATAATGGACATTACCACGGCTTCTCTTTCCCGCCAGGGAACGCGCGCCAGCAATCAGGATCAGACCGGCGAATGCGTCGGTGAGCGCTCCGCCTGCTTTGTGGTCTGCGACGGCATTGCCGGGTTGCCCGGCGGCGAGGTGGCGGCGGAACTGGCGCGCAACGCGATTCTGGATCGGTTTGACGGCGATAATCATCTGAACGCCCAGACCATTCGCCAGTACGTGCAGCAGGCCAACGGCGCCATTCTCCAACAACAGCAGGCGACGCCGGATTATCGGCGAATGGGCACCACGCTGGTGAGCCTGTTTATCGATCGCGATTATAAGCTGGCCTACTGGGCCCACGCCGGCGATAGCCGGTTATACCTGTTTCGCCGCGGCTGGCTGTACCACGTCACCACTGACCACAGTTTGGTCCAACAGATGAAAGATGCCGGACATCAGACCGACGATATTAACAGTAATCTGCTGTACCGGGCGTTAGGCATGGCCAGCGACGGCGCGGAAGCCAGCTATAGCGATGTGGTGCCGGTGGAAGACGGCGATGCCTTTTTGCTCTGTACCGATGGTTTCTGGCACGGCGTTGGCGAAGAGCAGATGAAATCCTCCCTGCAGATGGTCAATACCCCGCAGGAGTGGTTAACCCTGATGAATCAGTATCTTCAGAGAAACAATGACGGCGACCAGGCCTCGCAGGACAACTACAGCGCCGTCGCGGTATGGATGGGCAGTCCGGAAGAGGCGACGCTGCTGCACTCGCTGGCCGACGCCGCGCAATTTTTCCCACTGCGGGATTGAGACAGGCTAAGAAGGATTTTTATGAAACATTGGATATTGGGTGCGGCAATATTTGCCGCCACCGGCGTCGCGCAGGCGGAAAACTACCGTATCGTGCAATCGCCTTCGCAAAAACTGGATGTCTGGATCGATAACATCAAGGGCAACACCGCGCAGAACTGGTGCGCTGATGAAGTGGCGCTACGCATCGTCGCCAACGGCAATAAGAACGTCAAAATACTGGATAACTTCCTGCCGCGCGTCGGTGCCTTAATGCAGCATCAGTGTTCGCGTTTACAGCAGCTGAACTGGACGCTGGTTGACGCGAATAATGGGCATATCGCCCAGGGTAGCGCGGCGAAAAACAAAAAATGGGCGGTAAAAGTCGCGCCCGCTGAGACCGTCGCGGCGGCGGAAAAGCCCGTCGCGCCAGCCTGGCTGCCGCCGGAAGAGAAGGCGGAAAAACTGTCTCCCGCCGCCGACCGCACGCCGTGGCAGGAGTTTACGCTGCAGGGCGGCTGCCGACTGCGCACCTTCTGGCAGGAAAGCGCCGCCGCCTTATTCATTCCCGCCGTTGAATCCGGTAGTTGCGAAAAGGGCGGCTGGCTGAGCGGACGCACCGTCATCACTCAATCAGTGAACGGCGAAGAAAAGCAGAGCACCGTCACGTTCGTGCATGGCTTCCCGGTAGTGGGTCTCAATGCCGCCGCTGACCCCAACAAACTTCTGATCACCGCGGTCAATAACCAACGCATGGTAGTCAGCAATGAAAACGCCCAACAAAGCTGGATGATCCTGCCCTATGTCGCCGGACAAAACGGTTGGCAGATGACCGGCACGCTGGCTATCGAAATGTCCCGCGAACTGGCCAACGATCCGTCGCGTCTACAGGCGCGGATAGAGGCGGCGCGGAGCGTCTGGTCGCCGTGGCTGGCGCCGGATATCAAACTCAACGTTGTGCTGATCGACGGCCTGCACCCGCTGCTGCGTAATCCGGCGGCCAGCGCATGGCGCGCGGCAAACTAAGGAGCGACGATGAACACGCTATATCAACAGCTGGCTGGCGAAAGCGTCGACGCGGCGCTGCAGCGCCTGGAAAGCGACATCAAAAGCCGTCCCGCCGATGCCGACTTGCGCGCGGCGTTCGTCCAGTTTCTATGCCTGAGCGGTAACTGGGCGCGCGCGTTGGCGCAGCTAAAAAGCTGGCTGGCGCTGAAGCCGCAGGCCCGGCCAACGGTCACCCTGCTGGAACAGAGCATTCAGGGCGAGCAGCAGCGCGATGCGGTATTTGCCGGTAGCGCACGCCCGCAGATGCCGGACAGCCAGTGGCCGTGGTTGTCTGCGCTGGCCTCCGCGCTTTGTGTTGATTCAGAAACCGCCCAGCGACAGCGGCTGGCCGCCTTTGAACAGGCGCCCCTTAATCCTGGCAATCTCAATCAGGCGGATACCCCCGCGGTCGCTTTTCACTGGTTGATGGACGGCGACGCGCGTCTGGGTCCGGTTTGCGAACTTATCGTCAATGGCCGGTATTGCTGGCTGCCGTTCGCCGCTATCGCCGAAATTCGTTTTCAGGCCCCGGCGAGCGTCACCGATCTGGTGTGGCGCCATGCGCTGGTGCGCCTGACCGATGGAAGCGAGCAGGTGTGTCAGATCCCCGCGCGTTACCCTGTCACGCCCCAGACGGAGGCGCGCTTCCAGCTGGGCCGCGCCACCGAGTGGCAGCCGCTGGACGACGAAGGATCGCTGTATCAGGGCCACGGGCAGAAAGTGTGGCTTAACGATAACCATGAATTCCCGATTCTCTCTCTTGACGTGGTGAGTTTTGCATGAACAAAACGGTACGCGACGGTGACGCGCTGCGCAGCGGCTGGCAGGCGCGTAGCAAGCAAGAGACCATTGGCGCCCGCGATAAGATGCAGCCGTCGCTGCTCGACCGCCTGACCGATAATCAGCCGCAGAAAAAATCGGAGCCGCTTAACAGCAACCTGATCACCCACAGTACGCTGCGCCGTCACGTGCTGCGCGATCTGCAGTGGCTGTTCAATACCATCAATCATGACGATCCGCAGGCGTTGGCCGCGCTGGCGCACGTGCGCCGTTCGGTGGTTAATTTTGGCGTCGCGCCGCTGGCCGGGAAACGGATGTCGGACATTGAATGGCAGGATATTCAGCGCAAACTTACCGAGGCGATTATCAGCTTCGAACCGCGCATTCTGCCGCAGGGGCTTCAGGTCCGCTGTATTTCTGATACCCAGTCACTGGATTTACATAACGTCCTGTCGATTGAAATTAAAGGGCGTCTGTGGTGCGTACCGTATCCATTAGAGTTTTTGTTCCGTACCGATGTGGATCTCGAAAATGGCCACTTTGAATTGAAAGACGCGGGGTAACGATGGAAGGCAAACTGCTTGAATATTACAACCGCGAGCTGGCCTATCTGCGTGAGATGGGCGCTGAATTCGCCGAACGCTATCCGAAGGTTGCCGGCAGGTTGGGCATGCGCGGTATTGAGGTCGCCGATCCTTACGTTGAGCGGATGATGGAGGGTTTCGCCTTTCTGACTTCGCGCGTGCAGCTAAAAATGGACGCCGAATTCCCGCGTTTTTCACAGCGCCTGCTGGAGATGATCGCGCCCAATTATCTGGCGCCTACGCCGTCGATGGCGATAGCCGAACTGCAGCCGGACATCAATAAAGGCGATCTGAGTAAAGGTTTCGTGGTGCCGCGCGGTACGATGATGGACAGCCAGGTATTGAAGAAAAACGGCGTCACCTGTAGCTACACCACCGCGCACGATGTCACGCTGTTGCCGCTGCGTATTGAGAAAGCCGAACTTGGCGGGATCCCCGCCGATGTCCCGCTGGCCGCGCTTGGACTCAGCCAGCGCGGCGCCGTCAGCGCTTTGCGCCTGCGTATCAGCTGTGAAGGGGCTCAACATCTTGGCCATTTGACCTTTGACCGGCTGGCGTTTTTCTTAAGCGGACCGGATATAGAGGCGCTGCGCCTGCTGGAACTGATTCTTGCCCACCAGGTCGGCGTGGTGTGCCAGACCACCGGGCGCGATCCGCTGCGTTTTTCGCTGAGCGAAGAGGCTATCCAACAAGAGGGATTCGCCGCCAATCAGGCGCTGCTACCGGAAGATCTTCGCAATTTTGACGGCTACCGGTTGCTGCACGAATACTTTGCCTTCCCGGCGCGCTTCCGCTTTATCAGTATTAACGGCCTGAGCAAGCTAATTGGGCAGTGCAAGGAAGAAAAATCATTCGATATCATCATTCTGCTGGATAAAACCGACGACCGCCTGGAACAAGTGGTGGAAGCTAACCACTTCGCGTTGCACTGCACGCCGGTGATTAACCTGTTTCCGAAAATCGCCGCCCGCCAGTCGCTAAGCGATAGCCAGCATGAATACCATCTGGTGGTCGATAACATCCGCCCGCTGGACTACGAAATCTATTCGGTGAGTAAAATTCACGGTAGCGCCGATGGCCACCGCGACGATCGCGAGTTCCGTCCATTCTGGAGTTCGTGGAGCAAGGATGCCGGAGATTACGGCGCTTATTTTTCACTGCGCCGCGAACAGCGGGTGCTTTCCGAACACGCGCTGCGTTATGGCACGCGTACCGGCTATACCGGTTCTGAGACCTTTGTCTCACTGGTCGATGAGCAGCATGCGCCGTGGCAGGAAGATCTGCGTTATATCACCGCCGAGGTGCTGTGCACCAGCCGCGACCTGCCGTTGATGCTACAACAGGAGCTGGGGCAATTTGTGCTGGCGGATTCGCTACCGGTAAAAACATTGAAAATGCGTAGCGGCCCGACGCCGCCGCGCCCGGCGCTGGCGGAAGGGCTCAGCACCTGGCGGCTGATAAGCCAGCTGCAAATGAACTATCTCAGCCTGATGGACGGTGAAAATGGCGAAGGCGCCGCGGCGCTACGCCAGTTGCTTGGGCTGTATGCCGGGCTGGCGGAGACCGCCGTGGCCCGCCAAATCGAAGGGGTACGCCACTGCGTACTGGAACCGGTTCATCGCCGGGTGCCGGAGCCGGGACCCATCGTCTTCGCCCGCGGTATCGGCATTACCTTAACCGTAGATGAGCGCGCTTTTTCCGGCGCCAGCCCGTGGCTGTTTGGCAGCGTACTGGAACGGGTCTTTGCCCGGCTGGTGTCGCTCAACAGCTTTACCGAGTTCACCTTATGCAGCCAGCAGCGCGGCGAAATCGGTTACTGGACGCCGCGAATGGGTAAAAGGGCGCTGATATGAGTGAGACGATGGCTACCATTCATCGCCTGACACCGCTGGCGGACGTTTTCTGGCGCGAGGTTACCGCCGCACCCTGGCGCTACGATCTTTTTCATCTGCTGCGCCGCATTGACGCGCAAGGAGGCGAACGTTACCCGCTTGGACGCGCGCCGCTGCCGAAATTTGAATCGCTGCGCATCGGGCAAACGCCCTCAATGGGATTTGCCCCCGCGACGCTGGCCAGCGCGCAAAAACGGGAAAATAGCGCGGTGCATGAGATATCGATTCTCAGCTTCGGTCTGTTCGGCCCCAATGGCCCGCTGCCGGTTCATATGACCGAATACGCCCGCGAGCGTATTCATCATCATCAGGACGACAGCCTGAGCGCTTTTGCCGATCTCTTTCACCACCGCCTGACGCTGCTGTTCTACCGCGCCTGGGCCGACGCGCAGCCAACGGTATCGTTAGACCGTGCGGACAACCGCCGCTTTGAGCGCTATCTCGCCTCACTCATCGGCATGGGCCAGCCGGGGCAACTGGAGAAGGGCGACCTGAGCCCGCATGCGCGTTTCACCCACGCAGGTCATCTCAGCCGCCACGGCAAGGATCCGGAAGGGCTGGAGAAGATCCTGCGAAATTTCTTCAAAGTCCCGATCAACATTATCAGCAACGTGCCGCAATGGATGCCGCTGACCTCGCGAGAACAAGCGCAACTCGGGGCGGGAAGGCGTCTGCCTCGCCTGGGCGTCTCGGCGTTTCTCGGCGTTGCGGTACGCGATGTTCAGCATAAATTCCGCCTTGAAATCGGCCCGCTTAGCGCCGCCGAATACGCCCGTTTTTTGCCGGGCGAAAACGCGGTGAACGAATTACGCGATTGGGTCCGCCAGTATCTCGGGATCGAATATGCATGGGACGTCAGGGTACTTATCCGCGGCGATGAAGTACCCGGTACGGTCCTCAGCGGCGACGGCAAACTCGGCTACAGCACCTGGCTTGGCCGCCAGCCAGCCCCCGCGCCGCGTGGCGATTTAGTGTTTAGCGTGGAGCAGAGCGACGCCTGATGTCGTCTGCTCTCTGACACCTTTATTAATGTTATCAATGGAACCGAACATGTCAGAAATCAGCCGTGCCGTACTCTTCGGCAAACTGGATACGCTGTTGTTTACCTCGCTGGAAAGCGCAACCGCCTTTTGTAAACTGCGCGGCAACCCTTACGTTGAGCTGGTGCACTGGCTGCATCAGCTGATGCAGCAGCAGGACGGCGACCTGCAACACATTATCCGCCATTTCGCCCTTGATGAGCAGGCGCTGACCCGCGATATCATCGCGGCCCTGGATGCGCTGCCGCGCGGCGCCAGCTCTGTCTCCGACCTTTCTGAGCATATCGATAGCGCCGTCGAACGCGCGTGGGTTTATGGCTCGCTGAAATATGGCGTCAACCGCATCCGCGGCGGCCATTTGTTAATAGGGCTGCTGAAAACCTGGAATCTGGCTAATGTTCTGAAAGGTATTTCGCCGCAGTTTAGCAAAATCAATGTCGATGCGTTGAGCGAGAGCTTTGAGACGCTGCTGGCCGCCAGTAAAGAGAGCCAGCAGGCGGCGGTGGAGACGGCCAATACTGGCGCGATGCCGACGCCGACGGCGCAGGGCACGCTGGCCCAGTACGGACAGAATCTGACGCAGCGGGCGCAGGAGGGCAAAATCGATCCGGTGGTCGGCCGTGATGAAGAGATCCGCCAGATGGTGGATATCCTGATGCGCCGCAGGCAGAACAACCCGCTGCTGACCGGGGAAGCCGGCGTCGGTAAAACCGCGGTGGTGGAAGGGCTGGCGCGGCGGATCGCCGCAGGCGATGTCCCGCAGCCGTTGCGTAATATTGAGTTGTGGCTGCTGGACATCGGCATGCTGCAGGCCGGTGCGGGCATGAAAGGCGAATTTGAAGCCCGTCTTCAGGCGTTAATTAACGAAGTGCAATCCAGCCCGACGCCGATCGTGCTGTTTATCGACGAGATCCACACTCTAATTGGCGCAGGCGGCCAGCAGGGCACCGGCGATGCGGCGAACCTGCTGAAACCGGCGCTGGCGCGCGGACAGTTACGCACCATCGGCGCGACCACCTGGGCTGAGTACAAAAAATATATTGAAAAAGATCCGGCGCTGACCCGCCGTTTCCAGACGGTGCAAATCCACGAGCCGGATGAAGAGAAAGCGTTGCTGATGCTGCGCAGTACCGTATCGCCGCTGGAGAAACACCATCGGGTGCTGCTGCTTGATGAAGCGGTCAACGCGGCGGTGAAGCTGTCGCATCGTTATATTCCCGCGCGGCAGTTGCCGGATAAAGCGGTAGCGCTGCTGGATACCGCCTGCGCCCGCGTCGCCGTCAGCCAAAGCGCGCCGCCGCCGCAGTTGGAAGATTGCCTGCAGCGCATTGCCGCCCTGGATGTGGAACTGGAGATTGCCCAACGCGAGAACCGGGTGGCGATTGGCGATGCCCAGCGCATTGAGCAACTCAAGCAGGCGCGTCAGCAGCAGGAAACTGAACGCGATACCTTGAGTCGTCGCTGGGAGCAGGAACGCGCGTTGGTTGATGAAGTCATCGCGTTGCGCGCGCAATTGCAGGAGGCCGATGACGACGCCCAGCCGGCGCTGCGCCAGACGCTTAATGAAAAACAGCTGGCGCTAAAAACCCTGCAGGGTGAGATGCCGCTGCTGTTCGCGGCGGTAGATGAGAACGTGGTGGCGGCGGTGGTCGCTGACTGGACCGGCATTCCGTTGGGGCGGATGGTCAAAAATGAGATTGACGCCGTACTGAGCCTGGCCGACACGCTCAACCAGCGAGTGATTGGCCAACGCCACGGGCTGGATCTGATCGCCAAACGTGTGCGCACGTCACGCGCGCGGCTCGACGACCCCAATAAGCCGGTCGGCGTCTTTATGCTATGCGGTCCATCCGGCGTAGGTAAAACCGAAACCGCGCTGGCGCTGGCGGAAGCGCTGTACGGCGGCGAACAGAACGTTATCACCATCAACATGAGTGAGTTCCAGGAGGCGCATACCGTCTCGACCCTGAAGGGCGCGCCGCCGGGTTATGTGGGTTACGGCGAAGGCGGGGTGCTGACTGAAGCGGTACGACGCCGCCCGTATAGCGTGGTGCTGCTGGATGAAATCGAGAAGGCGCATCCGGACGTGCACGAAATCTTCTTCCAGGTGTTTGATAAAGGCTGGATGGAAGACGGTGAAGGCCGCCATATCGATTTCCGCAACACAATCATTATCTTAACGTCCAACGTCGGTACCGAGCTGATTAGCGCCATGTGTGCCGACCCGGATCTGATGCCCGAGCCGGAAGCGCTGAGCGGCGCGCTGCGTCAGCCGCTGTTACAGGTCTTCCCGCCAGCGCTGCTCGGCCGCCTGCTGGTGGTGCCGTACTATCCGCTGAGCGATGCGATGCTGGGGCAAATCGTGCGCCTGCAGCTGGCGCGTATTCAGCGCCGTCTGCATGACAATCACAACATTGTCTGCGAGATTGACGACAGCGTCGTCGAGCAGGTGGTTCAGCGTTGTACCGAAATGGAATCCGGCGGGCGTATGGTCGATGCGATTCTGACCAACACGCTGCTGCCGCAGATGAGCCAAATTCTGTTAACCGCCAACCGTAACGATGAGCAGTTTACGCAACTGCGCATCAGCTATGCGCAAGGCGAGTTTCATTGTCAGTTTGCCGCGTAACACCATCAGAAAGTGAGTCTTAAGATGACGGATCACGAAAACAATCGGACTGTCCTGAACGCGCTGCCGGTCGGGTATCGTTTTAACGAATTTGAAATAAAGGAAGTGATTGGCGGCGGCGGTTTCGGCATTGTGTATCGCGCCTGGGACCATCAGTTGGAACGTACCATCGCGATTAAAGAGTTTATGCCTTCGTCGCTGGCGGTACGTAACGAAGATATGACCCTGGTACTGCGTAGCGAGCGCTTTAGCAAAGCGTTCTCCGCTGGATTAAACAGCTTTATCCAGGAGGCGCGGCTGCTGGCGCGCTTTAATCATCCCAACTTGCTGCACGTGCTGCGCTTTTGGGTTCAGAACGACACCGCCTATATGGGCACGCTGTTTTATAGCGGCACCACTTTGAGCCGCCTGCGCGAACAGCAGCCAAACCTCATCGATGAGGCATGGATCCGCCGGATGCTGCCGATGCTATTCGGCGCCATTAAAACCATTCACGACGCCGGCTATTTGCATCGTGATATCTCACCGGAAAATATCCAGATCCAGGATAACGGCCTGCCGGTGCTACTTGATTTCGGTTCGGCGCGCCGGACCATCGGTAATCTGTCCGACGAAACCGAAACCATGCTGCGCCCGGGGTATGCGCCTATCGAGCAGTATACCGACGATAATGACAGCGAACAGGGCGCCTGGACCGATATTTATGCCGTCGGCGCGGTGCTGCATACGCTGATCGTGGGTTCACCGCCGCCGGTGAGCGTGGTGCGGAGTATTCAGGACAACTATCAGCCGCTGGCGGAACTGAAGCCGGCAGGTTACTCGCTGCCGCTGCTACAGGCGGTGGATAAAGCTCTGGCGCTGCGGGTGGAGGATCGTCCCCAGTCAATTGACGCGTTTGCCGAGCTGATTGAAATGCCGGTGTCCAGTATCGATGACGTCTTGTCGGTCAAAAAAACCGGCACCATGCTGGCGCTGGTCGAAGAGGAAGAACAGGCGCCGGCCGCGACAGACTGGCGGCGCTATAAGGTTCCGGGGATGGTCGCCGCAGGCGTACTGGTCGGCATTTTTGCCGGCGGTATGCTGTTCAGCGGCGGCAGCAGCGAGGCGCAACCAGCACAGAGCGCCAGCACCCAGCCGCCAGCGGCGGTTACGCCGCCGGTAACAACGCAGACCGCTAACGCGCAGCCCGCTCCGCCCGTTGCCGTTAAAGAGAGTAAACCTGCCGCCGCTGCGGCGCCTGTTGCTCAGGTTTACGTGCGCATGCGGGAAGGGGAAAAGCTCAAACTCAATGGCGAACCTCATAATACGCAACCGGCCACGAACGGCTTCGCCTCGCTGAAGCTGGCGCCGGGGCATTATGAAATTACCCTGCAGGGTAATGGACAAACCCGCGAGCAGACGCTGGAGATCGCCAAACCGGGAACCTGGCTTATTAATCCATCGAGTTAGATGGCGCAATTGAGAGCGAAATCCCTCCGCCGGCAATGAACGGCGGGGGGGCTAATCATTTAGCAAGATATCACTGGTCAACAAGGAGTGTTTAATGACGCCAGGCTGGATTATCAACGCAGTATTGACGCTGGTTATTATTTTCATCAGCTTTTACCTTGCCAACCGCATAGTAAAAAACTCGCAACGGCGAGAGCAGCGGATTATCGAAAACGGGAACGATATCCAGATTACGATACTCGCAATGCGGCAAACCGGATTATTTATCAACAACAATCCTGTCATTGATATGGATCTGCGGGTACAGGATTTAAATAATGGAAAAACGTGGCTTGTGGAAAAGCACCAGGAAACGGTTTTGCTAATTACCCTCGATGCCTGGCAGGTCGGAGTGAATTATGAGGCAAAACTAGATCCAAAAGATAACGCCATTGTGTTTGTAAGAGATATAAACGATAAGCCAAAACTGACGAGTGAAAGATGAATATTTTTACTAACGTAATCGTTCTGGCCGTGGTCCTACTGTTTATTTATATTTTTGCGTCATTGCTGATTCGCGATGCGAAAAATAAAAAACTCAAAGCGGCTATTCACAATGATGGCGTTGCGGTATCTGGCACCATCACAAATGTGAGAAGCCGCTCGGGCGGTAATTCCGGGTTTATTAATATTAGCGTCGATTTTAATTACGTTAACGAAAAAGGTGAATTGCTGACCGGTCAGCGGGATATCGTTATTGATATTACGCGTATCCAAAACTTTCAACCGGGAAAGCCGATTCCGTTACGCTACTTGCGCCTTGACTCGCAACAGGTGCTGGTCGATCTGCCGAACCCACTGTTAACGCGCAGCTAGCGCTGCACAAACTGTATCTCCCTGAATGGAATAATATTATGTCTAACAGGATCACCGTTCAGCTCCCCGTTGAGGGGCTGCTTTTCTGGAAACTCAGCGGACATGAAGCCATGTCGGAAATGTTCGAGCTCAGCTTAACGCTGCTTGGCAGCGATGCGCGTCTGGATCGCAGCAAGCTGCTTGGCCAGCCGGTGACCGTGACTATTCCGACGCAAAACGCGCTGAGTTCGCGTTATTTCAACGGTAAAATTACCCGCGTGGCGGTGAACGCCGTTGAACTGAGCGGTATCCGCTACGCCGCTTACCAACTGACCGTTGAACCCGACTTATGGCCGATGAAACGCGACCGCAACCTGCGTATATTCCAGGGACAGACGGTACCGCAGATCATCAATACGTTGCTGAGCGAATATCAGGTCAACGTTGAGGATAAGCTGAACGGTAGTTACCGCGTCTGGGATTACTGCGTCCAGTATCAGGAAAGTAGTTTCGCTTTTATCAGCCGCCTGATGGAGCTGGAGGGGATTGCCTACCATTTCCGCCACGAGGCGGGTAAACATACGATGGTTCTGACCGATTCAGCCACCCAGCATCAACCGGTAAGCGGCTATGAAACCATTCCCTACCACCAGACGGCATCGGGCGGTATTACCACTGAAGAGGGGATCGGTCAGTGGGCGCTGGAAGATAGCGTGACGCCGGGGATCTACAGCCTCGATGACTATGATTTCCGTAAACCTAACGCCTGGCTGTTCCAGGCGCGGCAGAACCCTGCTTCGCCCTCGCCGGGCAGTATCGACGTGTACGACTGGCCGGGGCGGTTTGTCGATCACGGACACGGTGAATTCTACGCCCGTATCCGCCAGGAGCGCTGGCAGGTGGAACATCAGCAAATTCAGGCAACCGCCACCGCGGTGGGCATCGCTCCCGGCGCAACGTTTACCCTAACCAATGCGCCATTCTTTAGCGATAACGGCGAATATTTGACGACCGCCGCAGATTACTTGTTTGAAGAGAACAGCTACGCCAGCGGCGGTAATAGCGACATCTCGCACCAAATCCATTTTAGAGTGATCCCCTCTTCGGTAGTCTATCGCCCGGCGCAGGTAACCGACTGGCCGCGCACCTATGGCCCGCAGACGGCGAAAGTTGTCGGGCCTGAAGGGGAAAGCATCTGGACCGACAGGTATGGCCGCATCAAAGTGAAGTTTCACTGGGACCGCCATGCCAAAGGCGATGACACCAGCTCCTGCTGGGTTCGCGTGTCGAGCGCCTGGGCAGGCCAGGGCTTTGGCGGCGTGCAAATTCCCCGCGTCGGCGATGAAGTGGTCATTGATTTTATCAACGGCGATCCTGACCGCCCGATCGTCACCGGACGTGTGTATAATGAAGCCAGCATGCCGCCATGGGATCTCCCCGGCGACGCCACCCGGATGGGCTTTATGACGCGGAGTAAGGATGGGAATATTGATAACAGCAGTTTCTTGTTCTTCGAAGATAATCCGGGCAATGAATCTGTCGAGATGCATTCAGAGAAAGATATGAAGATCTCGGTAGAGAATGATAAACATGTCAATATTGATGGTTGCCGTACTACCACAATAGGTAAAGAGCAAAGCGATACTGTCGTTGGTGATTCATCCTTTCATTATCAGAAGAAAAGAACAACTACAGTTGATGACGTTGAACAAATAAACCTCAATAAAACAGAAATTATAAATATTAAAGAAGGCCGAGAACTGACCATCTCTGCTGGTGGGGAAGTTAATAATATTACCGGTACCCAGAAAACTAAAATAGACAAAGGTGATCAATCCACTACGATCGTTACGGGTAAGCAGGAGCTTTTTATAAATGCCGGGGGCAGGAACGCGGAAATAAAAAATGGCGATCGCTTGATAGTCAGTTCAGGAGGACAACATACAGAAATTACAGGTGACGTTAATACAACGATTAACGGCAAATGGACACAAACCGTCACCGGCGGTGAAGTTTTAATCACCTCGCCAAATAAAATCACCATACACAGCGACACCGAAGTTAACCTTGATACACCATACTGGGTCACCAATGCACATGGTCACCAGGAAAGTTATGTAGGTATATCGTTGGGATTAACAGGTACAGGTATTGATATGAAAGGCCTCAGCATATCGCTGACCCCATTAAGTTTCGGATTGACAGGGGTGAAATTAGAAAATAACCCTGTTACTATACATTTTGATAACGGTATAAAAACCCGCGTGGCTGGTGTGGAATTTGATTCGCTTGCTATGAGTCTGCATGCGGCTGCAGTGTTTATGTTTATTTAGAGGGATATATGAGAATTGTCACAAACCTAATCGTATTAGCTGTTGTAATTCTTTTTATTTATATTTTTGCGTCTCTTCTCATTCGCGATTTCAAAAATAAGAAAT
Organism: Klebsiella sp. 141251; assembly: GCF_050600725.1. Classification (NCBI taxonomy): domain Bacteria; kingdom Pseudomonadati; phylum Pseudomonadota; class Gammaproteobacteria; order Enterobacterales; family Enterobacteriaceae; genus Klebsiella; species Klebsiella sp. 141251. The sequence continues at coordinate 331,597 of NZ_JAQIRG010000002.1, read as the reverse complement.
TGAAAGAAGGCATTCAGACGGATGGTGTAAGTGTTCTGGGAACTATTACTGGTGTTCGTAGCCGCTCAGGTGGTAACTCAGGGTTTATTAACATTACAGTTAAGTTCAATTATGTCATCGAGAATGGTACAACATTAGAGGGAGAGGCTGATACCGTTATTGATGCAATGAAAATAAATGATTTTCAGCCCGGGGAAAAGATACCGTTGAGTTATTCGAAAAAAGAACCTCATAAATACATCCTGACTATCCCTAAACCCAATCTAAGACGTAAGTAATGTATTTCAGAATTCAATACAACATATAAGGTTATTGGTGGGCACTTAGAGTCGGTTCTCTAAGTGTCAGTGATTACTAAGATGTATAACACAGTAAATCACTGTGAAGCACAACCTATTCAGTTCGTTATGTGGCCTCAAAGGACAAGGAGGAGACCTCACTGAATTAAAGAACTGGTTAAGCCGTGAGCGCTGGCCCGGTGAGATCAAAAACGTATCTCTGGTAAGTTGGCGTCGAACTAACGCGACCAATAATTTCGATTATTATTTTGCATTTACCTTTTATACGAACATTGAGGGTACGACAAAACAGTATAATGCTGCCGCCGTAGTACGTGCTTCAGAAATCCCAAAATTAAAACCGGGGCTTCAATTAACTATAAAGCATGAGGGCGTTCCGCCAAAACGAATGGCTGTTATAGATGTGAATTATGAATAAATAGTCGGCTGGACTTACTATGTCTGTGGTCATTCATATGGCCACTTAAAAATACTCACAATATGTCTAATTGGAGATGTGGAGTAAGCTATCGATGATGGTTTTTGTTAATAGCACGGATGCAACCCTATGAATGTTATCACGGAACCATCTTTTATCTTTGGCATTGTGATGACAATCATAGCATTAGGTATATCATTTGCTGCATTCAAACCAAATAAAGCTGAAGTCTCAGCAATTAAAAACTGGTTATCGAGAGATAAGTGGCCCGGTCAAACAATCCAGGTTCCGCTAGAATCATGGCGTCAGACAGAAACAAAGTACGGCAATGATTATATTTATGATTTCTATTTTAGTGCAAATATAAACGGCTCTGTGGAAAAATACATTGCGAAAGGCATTGTGAGACCTAATGACATTCATAAATTAAAGAAAGGAATGTTATTATCAGTAAAGTACAGTAATGACACGCCTGTAAAGATAGCGGTTATTGCTGTCAATTATTAAATTGTAAGCCATGAGCAAATAAGGCTTGTCACGATGGATATACTCTTTTTTATCCTCATGGGGTTGATTGTCCTGGTGTTTGGTGTCTATCCCATGGCCCGCTTTCTTTATCAGGATGTTTATCCGTATTTAAAGGATAGTTTCACCCACAGTGAGGTCCTGCAATCCGGGATTGCGGTCAACGCGGATATCATTGCCGCACACCAGACCAGCGCCTGGAGCGGAAGTAAACCGGTCTATCGTCTCACCTTTAAATTTAAGACCCGCGAGCAGGTGGAAGTCCAGGCTAGCCTGAATCACACCCTGAATTTCAGCGACATTGAGCGTTTTAAACCGGGTAATGGCACCACGATTAAATACGATCCGGCTAACCCGCAGAGAATTGCGCTATACGACAGGCCGCTTTTTTTGTAATCCCGCTATTTTCCCATGCACGAGTCTCATTTCACTGATTACACAGCAACGTACAAAGACCTCCTATGAAAATCATTAAACCCTTACGCCTGAGCGTACTGAACCGGCCATTCCGCTGGCAGGGCAAAAATTATCTTGGCGTTTCGGTGCTGGCGTTGGCGGATATGGGGCCAAACCCGCAGCTGCGCCCCGAGATGGAACTGTGGCAGCTTGCCGCCGACGAACTGCAAACCAGCGGCGGCGTGGTGGATATGGCCATCCCTAAAGTCCGCGCCGAATTTCTTGCCACCGGTTTTGCCTATACCCATCATCAGCAGGAAAAAAGCGCCTGCGTGGCGCGCATCGATATCGACAAACTGAGTAAGTCGTTGGTGGTGTTCGGCGATCGCGAGTGGACGGGGCAACGTATGACCCGACCGCAGCCGTTCAGCGAAATGCGCCTCGACTGGAGCCGCGCCTTTGGCGGCGGTGATTATGCCGACAACCCGCACGGTCTTGGTGTCGCGCCGGTAAAACAGCAGGGGCGCGAGCATCATCCTCTGCCGAATATTGAACCACTGGAGGGAAGAGTAAGCTCGCCGCAGCAGAAACCGCAGCCGGCAAGTTTTGGCCCGTTGGATATTCAGTGGCCGCGGCGCTTTAGCCGAATGGGCAAAAAATATGATGCCAGTTGGCTACAACAGGAGTTTCCCGGTTTTGCCCGCGATATTGACTGGAAAGTCTTTAACGCCGCCAGTTCGGATCAATGGTGGGAGGATCGGGATACCTTGCCGCCAGGGGCGAAATGGCGGATCTGGAATATGCATCCTGAGAAATCAATGCAGGAGGGCCAGTTGCCGCCGTGGCAGGCTCGCTGTTTTATTCATCGCCAGCGCGCGGATGAAACGCTATTCGAAGAAATTGCCTTACGCGCCACCACGGTATGGTTCTTTCCCCATCGGGAACAGATGATGCTTATCTGGCAGGGGCACATTCGTATCAATGAAGACGATGCCGCCGACGTCCTGCAGCTGATCCCGGCGCTGGAAAAAGAGGGCGCCGCCCGTTCGCTTAATCACTATCGCAAGGTACTGGCCCAGCGAATGGATAAAGAGAAGGGCGCGCTCTTCTCCTTTCGCGAAAAGGATCTCATACCGGAAGAGACCATCGGCCCGTGGATCGACAATGAAATTGAACAGTCGCCGAGTCCGCAGCAGGAGAATATGAAAAACCGCGCTCGTCTGCTGCGTGAACAGCACCGCGCCGCCATTGAAGCCAGCGGCGGTGATATCGATAGCCTGTTGGCGGATATCGACGAGCCCACGTTGCCTAAGCTTGAAGACCTGCCGGAGTTTATCGCCGACATGGAGCGTCAGGCGCAGGAAATGGAGAATGATGCGCAACAGCGCAAACGTGAGATGGAGGCGCAATATCCGCAGTTGAATAACGATGAAAACCAACCGCGCGGCCCCGAATCCATGCACCGGATGCAGGAGATGCTGCATCAGCACCAGCAGGAACTGAGCGAGAAGAAGCGTGCGCAAACGCGCGAGGCGCTACATCAGATGTACCTGGCCGCGGTGCAGCATCAGCCGCCGGCGGTCCGGCTGAAGGGCGATCTGGCGATGATCCTGCGCCAACGCGCCGAGCGTACCATGGCGCAGGGCGGCAATTTTAGCGGGATGGATCTGAGCGGCGTTGATTTTTCCGGCATGGATTTTCGCGGCGCCAATTTTGAAAAGGCGTTACTGGAATGCGCGGACCTTAGCCACTGTCAGCTGGATAACGCCTCTTTTCAGGGGGCCGTGCTGGCCAGAACGGAGCTACAGCATTCGTCGCTGCGTAACTGTGATTTTAGCGGCGCCAGCCTGGTACTGGCGGAGTGCCATCAAAGCGACTTCACCGGCGCCCGCTTTGAAGATAGTCAGCTACAGAACGCGCTGTTTGCGCAATGCATTTTCGATAACGCGACGCTAAAAACGCTGATCCTTCGGGAAATCAGCCTGATTGACTGCCGTTTTCAGCGCGCCGAGCTGGATGGCTGCGTCTTTATGGAACTGACGCTGGCACAACCTGATTTCAGCCACGCGCGGCTGCACAAATGCTCGTTTTTACAATCTGAACTGGAGCATGCCATTTTCCATCAGGCGACGCTGGAAAGCTGTTCGCTGGTGCAGACCATCGCGGAGCGCGCTGATTTTAGCGCTGCAACATGGCTAGCCAGCGCTGCGGTGTCGGAAAGCTCACTTATCGGCGCCGACTTCAGCCACGCTACGCTGCAGCAGAGCAATTTGCGCCAGACGCCATTACAGGGCGCGCGCTTTGCGCTGGCAAAAATCGAAAACAGCGATCTGAGTGAGGCTGATTGTCGCGATGCCAGCTTTGTACGGGCGAATCTGGTCGGCAGTCTGTTTGTTCGCACCGATTTTCGCGAGGCTGATTTTACCGACGCCAACCTGATGGGCGCGCTGCTGCAAAAAAGCCAGCTTGCCGGGGCCAATTTCGAAGGCGCCAATCTGTTCCGCGCCGATCTTTCACAATCCTTTACCAGTAAAACCACGCGGCTGGACGGCGCATGGACCAAACGCATTAAAACCCTGCCGAAGCGCGATGGAGAAGTGATATGACGATACTGAGCCCGGAGGAGATCGTTCAGCGCATCAAAAACGGCGAGCCACTCAATGAAATATCGCTGGATGGTATCAACCTGCAGGGCTGCGATCTCTCCGGCGGACTGTTTCAGGAGGTGTCGCTACGCGGCGCTAATCTGCAAAATGCCAATCTGCATGAAGCCCTGTTTACCGAGTGCCAGCTGCAGAACCTGCAGCTGCAAGGCGCCCAACTTAAGCAGACGACCTTCAATCAGTGTGAAATGGCCCATCTTCAGGCCGCTGAAACCACGCTTGATAGTTGCGTGTTTAATCAGTGCGACCTGCAAGAGAGCGATTTCTCGGCGACGACGCTGCAAAGCAGCCAGTTTATGCGTTGCCAGATGAGCAGGAGCCGTTTTAGCAGTTCAACGCTGGAACGCAGCGTGTTTTATGAGGCTGACCTGACTCACGCCAGCTTTGCACAAAGCCGCGGTCTGTTGACCACCTTTTACCATATTGATTTGCGGGACACCGCACTGGACGGAATGCAGTGCGACCGGCTGGTGTTTTTCCAGTGCGATCAGCGCGGCAAAGACTATTCAAGGCAGGGCTTTACCGGCTGCCAGTTCACCGATTGTCCGCTGGACGGCGCGAAGTTTAACGGCGCCCAGCTAACCCAGTGCAATTTCAAAGGCGCGTCATTGCGTGAAGCAGAGCTCAATCAGGTGAACGCCAGCCAGGCGCTGCTTATGGAGGCCGATCTGCGCGGCGCCCAGTGTCGCGGCAGCCGGTTCGACCAGGCGATATTTGTCGGCGCGATCCTGGAGCAGGCCGACTTTAGCCAGAGCAGGTTGTTCCAGAGCGTTTTACAGCGGGTTCAGGCCGCTGGGGCGCGATTCGCGCTCTGCGATCTGACGTGGAGTGATTTTTCCGCCGCCGACCTGCGCCAGGCGGATCTGCGCGGCGCGACCTTTTCCCGCACCCGGCTGCATCGCGCCCGCCAGGACGAAGCGCTGTTTACCGGCCGCCAGGGGATCCTGGAATACGATGAAGAGTTATTAGCCGCTGAGGCGTGGAGCGCCCAGCGCCACAGCCGTTGTTAAGGAGACAACAGATGACAACTATTAATCACAAACTGGCCCAGGCGGTGATGCCGCCGGCGCAGGCTTCCGGCACGGTGACCCATTGCTTTGCCGACGGTAGCGTGACCGTCGAGAGCGAAGGGCGCGGCTGGCACTGTCGGCGAGCGGTCAGCTGTCTGATCGCGCCGCAGGCTGGCGATCGCGTACTCATCAGCAGCGTGGACAACCAGATCTGGCTGTTAGCGGTGCTGGAGCGTGATGAAAGCCGCCAGGCGGAGCTCAGCGTACCGGGTGACCTGCATATTCAAAGTCAGGGGGAACTCAGCCTCAGCGGTCAGCGCCTGTGCGTCAATGCCGCGCAGGGGGACTGCCATATCAGCGAGATGAACTACAGCGGCGATAAGCTCTCGGCATGGGTGACACTGTCACGTATTGTCGGCAAGCGCGCCGAATCGGTCTGGCAAACGGTGACGCAAATTAGCCACAATCTGCTGCGCACCACCCGGCAGACCGAGCAGGTGCGCGCCGGGCAGTTGGATATGAAAGCGGAAGATTATGCCCGCCTGCATGCGCACAATACGGTCATCACCTCAAAAGCGATCACCAAAGTCGATTCAGAACAGATTCATATGGGCTAAGGAGCTAATCATGTTTGCCAACTGCCAGCTTTTCGGTGTCGATTTAGCCTTCCCCGACGTCTGTCTGACGCCGATGCCGGCGCCTACACCGATTCCCTATCCGGATATCGCGCTGGGGCCGACGGCGATCCCTAACGCGCTCAATATTCTGTTTATGGGCATGCCCGCGCACAATATGGCGACGGTGACGCCGCTCACCAACGGCGATAACCCCGGCGTGGCTACCGGGGTAGCGTCAGGTACGGTGATGGGGCCATCGCGTCATCTGACCGGCGCATTTACCGTGCTGCTGAAAGGCACGCCGGCGACGCGTCTAACCAGCGTTAGCCTGCAAAACTCGACAAACGCGGTCGGTATGCGCATCGTCCCCAGCCAGTTCAAGGTATTGATGCTGGCGCCGTAAGCTGTCGGCTATGCGAGAAAACGATTACAATCGCTCAACTGAATCACTTTTTGTGCAGAGTTATAAGGGTCAAAATGAATCCGAGCGTCATTCAGTGGAATGAAGACAATTTCTCGCAAGTTGAACGCTATAACGGCGTGGCTGTTGTGCGTTTTCATGCGCAGTGGTGCGGCCCTTGTCAAAGCAGCGAAAGTCTTTTTCTCCAGGCGGCCGACCGGCTACCGTCTGATGTTTTAGTCGGTACAGTAAATGTTGTTCAGGCTCCGGTGCTGGCGGCGAAATATAGCGTCTGGGGATTACCCAATACGCTTGTTTTCCGCGATGGTCAGGTGGTGGAGCGTCTCAGCGGCCCACAAACATTCAGCACTATTTTGGCAGCGATAATTCGCGCCCAGGCCCTCATCTGATGTCGATAGTTTCTCCGATAGTGGGGCCCGTCTTCTACGATCTCCTGCAGCATGGTCGGGAGATAGACCGCGCTATTGCGCGCCGGGACGCCAGCTTGCTGAATCACTCCACGCCAGGACTTGAACGCTACTTTTCGCGTCCACCAGGCGAACTTCCCCGGCAAAACCCATTTCCGGTCGCCGCGCTATTCCCACTGTTCTTAGTGGCTTTTGCATTCAACTTGCTACCATTTTTGCAGACGCTCCCGCCATTCTCGGCACCGATACGGGTAGCGATTTTTTTTGTACCGGCGCTGGTGATAATATTTTTTCTGTTAACCAGCGGCGTGTTGCTGGCTCGCGGTTATACCCTCGGGCTGAAGGGATTCCTGGCGCTATTTCTTATCCTCTCAGCGTCAACGGTGGTGCAAGCATTGCGAGCGATGGTTAGCGCAGGTGAAAGTCTCTGGCCGCTGGCGTTCGCCGCGCTGGCATTACTGTGTTGCCGGCTAATATTTAACCGCCAGGGATTCGTGCTGTTCGCGATTTATTGTCGTAGCCAGCGGTTGGCTCTTCTCGCGGGCACACTACGGCGGCAGCGTAAATAGAGAGCGGCGAAGACGGTGAGCAACCCCTGACTATCAACGGATAGCCAGGGGTTTTGTTTATTGCGGGTAGTTAAACGCGTCAGGATGGTTTTCAAGGCTGCCGCTCAGCGCGGCAAACAGCACGGTTTTGCCATCAATCGACAGCGCATCGCTGACGTTAAGCCAGGTCAGTTTTTCTTGCGATGTTTTCTCATCAACCACTGAGAAGACGCCCGCCATCTGTTTGGATTTTTCCGACCAGATCACGGCGATACGTTCGCTTCCACAATCGTGTGGTTTACAGGCGCTTAATACCTGCCAGGATTCAGATCCCAGTTTCACGGTTTGTGCCGGGGATCCGGTACCGCCGCTGTTAACCCAGGCCGGGAGTTTATGACCTTTAACCATCTGGCTGAACGACGCTTTGGTCGCATTATCTTTGGCAAGTGAAGTCAGCGTGACATCACTTTGCGCCATGACGCTGGCGGATGCAGTGAGTGCGATGACGGCGGCAAGTGTTTTGAACATGTTTCCTCCTGGAGTTGATATGTCCTCATTTCGGGCCCCTTAATAGTGGGCGCAGTGCATCATTAATGCAAATGAACATATTTATACAATGAATGTGATCCCCTGCGCAAAGCGTGGACTTATGCGGCTTTGACATGTCATGATGCACATTGGTTAAATTTTTGTATTAATAGCTGATAGTGAATGGCTAATACAAAAGGGCATATTAATTCAGGCGATAACGCATGGCGTATTTGAATCATCTGTTGACGTTTATTGAAAGTAATCCGGCTCTGGCGATCGGCTTTAACCTTATTCTGCTGGTCGTCTCCGGCATCTTTGCCCATCTTTTGTGCAAGTTTTTGCTGATTAAAGTGATACGCAAGGTGTTCTTCGCCAGCCATAAACAGGACGTGCCGCTGGAAAAAGACCGCCGTATCGCCGAGAAACTGTCAAACTTCATTCCGGTTATTATCGTCTACTACGTTCTGCAGTTTATGCCCAATATGCCGGCATCGCTGGTAACGGCGATTAATACCATCTGCGGAATTTTGTTTTTTATTTTTCTGTCGATCTTCTTCAACGAAATGCTGGATATCGTCAATAGCTCTTATCTGCGTAAGACCAAACGTAAAAACCACTCCATCAAAGGCTATATCCAGATAGGTAAAATCTTAGTTCACATTCTGGCCGCGATTATGATCCTCGCCGTGATGTCGAATAAATCACCGGTGATTATCATTTCCAGCCTCGGCGCCGTCGCGGCGGTGCTGATGTTAGTGTTTCAACATACCTTGCTGTCGCTGGTGGCCAACGTCCAGCTATCGTCCAACGATGTCCTGCAACTGGGCGACTGGATCGAAATGCCCGACAAGAACCTGAGCGGGGAAGTGACGGATATCGCGCTGCATACCATTACTATCCGTAACTGGGACAACACCATTTCGCGTATTCCGACCAAGAATTTCCTCACAGAAACGTATACCAACTGGCAGGCGATGTTCTCGTCCGGCGCACGGCGGATCATGCGTAGCATTAATATCGATCAGCACTCGGTAACCTTCCTGAATCAGGAGATGTTAACCCCGATGCTGGCAATCCGCGGGGTGAGTGAGCCGCTCAGTAAATTACTGGATGGTCGGGATCCGGGCGGCGTCGCGGATCGCTGGTTTATTGATAACGGGTTGACTAACCTGACGCTGTTTCGCCATTACCTGATGAGCTATCTCGCCGAACGGCCAGATATCATTAAAGATATGTACATCGTGGCGCGGACGTTAAAACCATCGCCGTCCGGGCTGCCGCTGGAAATCTACTGCTTTACCTCATCGACGCTATGGATGGATTACGAGAACACGCAATCCGCTATTTTTGAATACATTACCGCCGTGGCCGGGCAGTTTTCACTGCGTCTTTACCAGTATCCCGCCGGGCATGATTTCTGGCGCTTATCGCAGGAAAACAGTTTACGGACGACGACACCGCCGTCGACGGAAGGGCCATAATTGGCGCGTATATCCATCTCGACAACAGGATGTTCAGAGGATGCTGAAGTTCATGAAAGACAGTTTGCTGCTCAGTGCGGTCGTCAGGGACAGAATAAAAACCAACGATCCGCAGCAACTGGAGAAGCTTAAAGACAGATTAAAAGACCGGATGGGTATTCCGGTCGGCTGGCATATGTCAGGAATACCGCTGATAGGGGCAATGATTCTGAGCATGCTCGCTTTTGCCCTGGCTCAACCTTATCTCTGCCTGGCGATGTTCGATCTATTTGGGCTGCCGCAGTATGCCGTGATGGCGGCGATTGTGCCTGTATCGCTAATTTATAGTCTGGTAATGGTTCTGGCGATGTACTTCGTTGCCAGAGGCAATTTTCTGGCGCTTAAATTATCACTGGCTTTGATGGTTTTCAGTGGTCTGGTTGCGAGTGTTTATTTTCTTTCTGTTTGCCTCGGGGCATTATTCGGCGCCGGACTAAAACCAGGATTTCTCATCAGCGCCGTGCTGGGACTATTATTTATGTTCGGCTGTATCCGATGCATAAATAGCCAGACTTTTTACCGTGCAAACGCCCTTTATTTACATAACAGGGTCTGGCGAAAACAGCTTAATATTCAGCGCCAAATGCCGCGCCGCGCTTCACGTTAGAAAAGGGTTCGCCTGGCCTTATTTTATAAATCAATGAGCAGATTCGTGCTGCGGCTGCGGGAACAGCACAGCGCGACATGCTGCACGATGGCGCATTTTTCTGCTGCTGACTGCACCGTATCACGATGGTCCACCTCTCCCTCAACCACCCTGGTCAGACAGGCGCCGCAAATCCCCATCTCACAAGAGAGCGGCACTGCCACACCATTTTCCTGCAATACCTGCGCGATGGTTTGATTGGCGGCAACGGGCCAGCATTGGCCAGAAGAGGCGAGCGTCACCGTAAACGTCTCTTCTGGCCGGGCGTCGTTCGCGGGCATTGACGCCTGAAACGCCTCCTCATGGATCTGCTCAGCCTGCCAGCCTTGTATCGCCGCCGCCTGGCGCGCGGCGGCCATAAATCCCGCCGGACCGCATACGTAAAGCCGATCCTCACGGTGAGGAACGCTCAATCTGCCAGCCAGATTTTCTCGCGGGCTCCCGCCTTCAGCTGAGCTATAAATCCTCACGTTTTCTGGCGCCAGCTTGCGGGCAATCGCGGCTAGCAGGGCGCCGTTTTCAAGGCGTTTGAGGTAATACTGTAAGGTAAACGGATTTCCCTGCGCCGCTAACGCCCGCGCCATGCTATACAGCGGCGTAATGCCAATCCCGGCGGCTAGCAGGGTGACGTGTCGCGCCGTCTGCAGGGCAAACTGATTTCTCGGCGGTGATATCATCATCCTCTGACCCGGTCGCAGCGTCTCATGGATGTAGCGCGAACCGCCGCGCGATTCTGCCGCTCTCGCCACGCAAATCAGATAACGTTCCAGCCTGATGTGGCTGCCGGTGAGTGAATACTGACGGGTTACGCCGCTCGCCAGATGCAGATCGATATGGGCGCCGGGCTGCCATGCGGGTAATGGGCCGCCGTCAGTCGTCACCAACGTGACCGCCAGATTATGTTCGCCTTCGCGCCAGAGACCATCGACAACCACCTCAATCAGAGTACTCATCATATAACTCCTTGCTCAGACCAGGAAAAATGCACCGAAACCCAGCCGTTTCAAGCCGCGACGGTAGGCAATTGAGCTACGGTCGGCAGGAATATGTGCTTCCAGGGTAAGATCCAGAGGTAGCGTCTCCGGATGCTGGCTCTCTACCATCAGCCGGTCTTCTTCAAACACGCGAAGGTTGAAGGCGTAGACTTCCTCCACCGGCACATGCAGGTCGAAATTGCGGGCGATAGGGGCAAACATTCGCGTGACCCGTGATGAGACGGGCGAGGCGGCATTCATTATTACCAGCCGGGCTTCGCCGGGGAAATGAATCGTCAGGGTGGCGGTAAAGGGCAAATGCATCTCAAAGCGACGCAGCCATTGAAAACCCTCCGGAGCGCGGTAGCCGGCGCTTGCCGGATAATTGCCGACCGTACTCCAGTAGTCGACGACAAACCCATTTTCCGTTTCCTCAGGCAGGTAGTCAGGAACCTGTTGATTATCCGCATCGGCGAAGGTGTCGGTATGGATCCACGCAAAATGCGCCACATCAAGAAACCCTTCAACCTGACGGCCTGCGAAGCCATTGACCTCAAAAGCCGGGCAGGTCAGTTGCTGAAATCCGTCGTCTGCCCAGTGCGGCATGGTCGGTAACTGCGGGGGATTGTCAGCATCATAATCGAGACAGACCCACACCAGACCATAGCGCTCTTCCGCCGCGTAGCTGGTCAGATTTAATTTCGCCGGTATCGGCTGATTTGGACTGGAGGGGATTCGGTTACAGCGGCCATCTTCCCCAAAGCGCAGGCCGTGATAAGGGCAAATGATACCTTCTTCGTCATGAAAACCTAACGTCAATGGTACCCCGCGGTGGGGGCAAGCGTCGCGGGCGACCACTATGCTTTCGTGCAGGCGATAGATTACCAGCTTTTCATCCAGCAGGGTGGCCTTCACCGGTTGCCGGCCGATATCCGCGCTACGCGCCACCGGATGCCAGCATTTTGCCAGCCGCAGCCAGTCCTGGGGTTCAAAGGTGCAATGCGCGGGGGGCGTGAGCGGTTGTCTGTTCATCGTTTTGCTTCCTGATGGCTAAAGTGATTGTTTAATTGTTGTGAGTTAATTGTTGCCATAGTAGGGTGTTGACATCCATCAGCATTAATTCAGCTATCCGTTGCAAAAATCAGTACAGGTAACCAATGAGTCCTTTCTCACGCTTTGCTCGCTATTTTATGGAAGTGGCCCGCAGCGGCAGCCTGCGCCGGGCGGCGGAAAAACTGCATATTTCGGCTTCGGCGATTAACCGCCAGATACTGCAGGCTGAAGCGTCCTTCGGCACGCCGCTATTTGAACGGCTGCCGGAAGGTTTGCGGATGACCACCGCAGGCGAGTTGCTGTATGACAATCTGCTGCGCTGGCAAAAAGAGTTTCGCGTAACCCAACAGAAATTTGATGAACTGCAGGGGCTAAAACGCGGAACGGTGAATGTCGGTATGGTGCAGGCGCTGGCCGAAGGGAGTTTTGCCGCGGCGCTGGCAGAGATTATCAACCAGTGCGAGTGGCTGGAACTGATGTTGCAGGTCGCCGATAGCCAGAGCATCAGCGACAGAGTGCGTCAGGCCGATGTCGATTTTGGTCTGATCCTCGATCCTGAAGGTCAGGCGGGTCTCAACGTACTGGCGTTTATTGAAATGGAAGTCGGGGTGGTACTGCATCCGCACCATCCTTTTGCCGCTGCGCCCGCGATCTCGCTGGGGGAACTTAGCGATGAACGGCATATTATTCCCGGCGCGCCGTTAATAGTGCATGACCGGGTGACAATGCTCTATCGCCATTATGATTTTTCGCCGCCCAACACCGTTAGCTGCAATGATATTCGTCTGATTAAATCGCTGGTGCTTAAAGGCGGCGGGGTGGCGGTCCTGAGCCTGCTCGACGTGCAGGACGAGGTAAACAACGGTTCGCTGGCGTTTGTGCCGCTACGTAATAAGCTGCTGCGGCCTTTGACCCTGGCGCTATGCACCGCGCCATCGCGCCAGCTATCTCGTCCGGCGCAAATGGCGATTCAAAAACTAACGCTGGTGATGGAGGAGATGCGTAGCGCTGCTCACTCTCAGCCTAATGGCCCGCCCTGAATGGTTTCGCACAAGCCATTGATAATACGCTCGCCGGTTTCCGTTTTCAGTTCCTGATACCAGGCTTTGGTTAACGCCATATCTTTACCGTGGGTGATATCACAGCGTTTACGCGCTTTGAGCACCAGGTCACGCACCCGTTCACAGCGCAATGCTTCGTACTGGCGCAGCGCGGTGACAATATCGCTGTTTTCGCGTAGTACATTCCCCAGCACGACCGCGTCCTCCATCGCCGCGCAGCCGCCCTGGCCAATATCCGGCGTGGTGCTGTGTCCGGCATCGCCCAGTAGCGCCACCTTGCCACGCACCAGCTTATCAAAAGGTTCAATATCGTGAATTTCTATCCGGTTGGTGGTCTGCGGGTCGAGGGCGGCGATAAGCTTTTGCACCGGCGGCGCCCATCCGGTGAAGTAGCGGGTTAAATCGTCGCGCAGGGTGAGGCGATCTTCCGCTAATCCGGCCGGCAACGGCACATCGAAGAAGAAGTAGAAGCGTCCGCCCGCCACCGGCATCAGCGACACGCGTTTCCCTTCGCCAACAAACGTCGTCCACTGATCGGCGGGAGCAATGGACTCATCAATATCGACCAGACCATTCCAGTTAACGTAACCGGCATAGCGGCGTTCCGGCGTATAGCCGAGCACATATGGCCGCAGCGCCGAATGACTGCCATCGGCGGCGATAACCACATCGCCGTGCGCCTCGCTACCATCGGTAAACCAGACGGTTACGCCGTCGGTATGCTCTTCCACGCGGGTAACCCGCTTGCCGAACCGCACCTGCTCACGCCCCCAGAAATCGAGCATCTCGCGCTGCAGTTCCGTTCGCGACACAGGCGAAGGGCGGCCCTGCGTACGTTCAACCAGCGGCGCGAGGCTGAAGCGGGTGAGCGTTTCTCCGCGTTGATACTCCTTATACGCCAGATAATGCATCGGGCCGCCGTAAGCGTCGATGATCTTGCCCATCCCCAGGCGGTTCATACACTTGACGCCGTTGGGCCAGATAGAAATCGCGGCGCCAACCGGCTTAATCTCTTTTACCGCTTCGAACACTTCGCTTGCGATGCCTGCGTTACGGAGCGCCACCGCGGCGCTCAAGCCGCCGATACCCGCGCCAATCACGATTGCTTTCATTGTCTTCCCCTTAGGTGTGTTGTTTAAGGGGTTCAGCAATTTGCGTACCAGGTAGCAGAACCTACGAAATCAGCGGAAAACGGAAGGGTGATGGGCGGAGTGCGCACCAAAGAAGGGCAAAGTTGCGATAATGTTGCCTTTTTATGAATCAAAGATTTCTTTAAATGGATTCAGGAATCAAAAGTTTCATCGCCTTGCGCCAACGATCGTTACGGAACACCCACTCTTTAATGAAGCTATTTCACTGAAAAATAATAGATAAAACGATTTTTAGGTGAGTAAAGATAGAGGGAGTCAGCAATGTGGCCTGCTTTGTGCACTACATCGTCAACGCTTATCCACGACGAGACGGTGACCCCATGTCTGATGAAAAGAACAGCAACCTGCTTTATGGCCTCGAGCAGCGCATCCCGCCGCTGCCGGCCTTTTTTAGCGCCTTACAGCACGTGCTGGCGGGGCTGGTCGGCATTATTACGCCGCCGCTGATTATTGGCGCCGCGCTGGGGCTTGGCGAATGGCTGCCATATTTAATTAGTATGTCGCTAATAGCTTCCGGGATTGGCACCTTTCTGCAGGCTAACCGCGTCTGGGGGATCGGTGCGGGCATGATCTGTATGCAGGGCACCAGCTTCGCTTTTCTCGGCGTAGCGATTGCCGGCGGCATGTGGGTCAAAGCGCAGGGAGGCGGCCCGCAGGACATTATGGCCATGCTGTTCGGCGTCAACGTTGTTGCCGCGCTGGTACCGGTCATCGTCAGCCGCTTTATCGAACCGCTGAAAAAACTCTTTACCCCGATTATTACCGGCAGCGTCATTGCGCTAATCGGCATCAGCCTGATAAAGGTCAGTATTATTAACTGGAGCGGCGGCGAGCACGCGAAGGATTTCGCCAGCCCTGGCAATATCGCATTGGGCGGCGTGACCTTAGGGATTATCGTGTTATTAAGCTGCGCGAAAAACCGCTGGCTGCGTTTATCGTCGGTGGTCGTCGGCATGGCGGTGGGCTGTATCGCCGCCGCGTTGAGCGGGAAATTTCATCTGGCGCCGATCGGCGAGAGCTGGTTTCGTCTGCCGGCGCTCTTTCCTTTCGGCTTTCAGTTTAATAGCGCCATCTTTTTACCGGTCGCGCTGGTGTCGCTGGTCTGCATTCTTGAAGCCGTCGGCGATTTAACCGCCAACTGCCTGATCTCAAAACAGTCCATCGATGATGGCGCGTTTCGCTCACGCCTGAAAGGCGGGATCCTCGCGGATGGTATTAGCTGCCTGATCGCCGCGGCGATCTGCGCGTTTCCCAATACCACCTTCGCGCAGAATAACGGCGTTATCCAAATGACCGGCGTCGCCAGCCGCTATGTCGGGCGTTATATTGGCGTATTGCTGATTCTGCTTGGTCTATTCCCGCCATTTGGCGAAATCCTGCGCCAGATCCCCACGCCGGTGTTAGGCGGCGCGACGATGGTCATGTTTGGCTGTGTCGTGGCGGCCGGGATCCGCATTATCACCCAGACCCCGCTAACCCGCCGCGATATGCTGATTGTGGGCCTGGCATTTGGTTTTGGCCTCGGCATTGAGGCGGTTCCCGCTTTCCTTGCCCATTTCCCGCCCATCATCGGCAATCTGTTTGGATCTGCCGCTACCAGCGGCGGGCTGGTGGCGATTGTATTGAATCTGATTATTCCGCAAGAGAAAGCCGCCATGACGGCAGCGGCAAGGAGCAATGATGATAACACTCAACCACTTTAATCAGCTGCCGCAGGCGCAAGCCCTGCGACTGCTCGAACCCTGCGTGGCGCTCCCCGTCTGGCGCGAAGCGCTGGCGCTGGGGCGACCCTATGCCACACTGACGGCCTTAACGGATCGCGCACAACAGCTGATGCAGCACTGGGGAGAGGCAGATCTGGCGCGGGCGCTCTGCGCCCACCCGCGGATCGGAGAGAAGCCGACAGGCGGGGAAGCGCATGCCGCGCTGTCTCGCCAGGAGCAGGCGGAGGTTAATGCCGACGATGCCGCTATCGCCCGGGCGCTGAAAGAAGGGAATGCCCGTTACGAAGCCCGCTTTGACCGCGTGTTTCTGATCCGCGCCAAAGGGCGCAGCGCCGCCGAGATCCTGCAGGCGCTGACCCAACGGCTGACGCATAATGACGCGCAGGAAATTGAAGCGGCACTGGAACAATTACGTGAAATCACCTTACTCAGACTGGCGGGAGTTATTAGCGCATGATCACCCTGAGCACCCATATTCTTGATATTTCCACCGGCAAGCCTGCACAAGGCGTGGCGGTCACCCTGTTATGCGAAGGGCGCAGCCTGGCATCAGGCGTGACGGACAGCAATGGCCGTCTGGGCGAGCTGGCGACGGGACAGCTGCGTCCCGGAAACTATCAGCTGGTGGCCGAACTGCAATCGTGGTTTGCGCGCGATGGCCGCCAGACCCTGTACCGACAGGCGCAGATCGATTTTATGATTACCATTGATGACAAAGACCATTTTCATCTGCCGTTTTTAATTGCCCCCGGCGGCTGGTCGACCTATCGCGGAAGTTAAATTGAGTCCGCTGCCCGGTCAGAATACAGTGCCGGGCAGCGGTTCATCCTTCGTTACACCATACCTGTTCGCCATTGACCCAGGTCTCACTAATGTTCCGTTCATCGCCTAAGGTCATTAACACGAACAGCTGTTCATACACATCCTGACAGCGGGCGCTGCGCAGTCTTTGTAGCGGCGTCACCGCCGGGTCGATAACCACCAAATCGGCCTCTTTTCCCGACTGGAAATTACCTATTTTGTCATCCAGGCGTAACGCGTGCGCGCCGCCCAACGTCGCATGATAAAACGCTTCGCTGGCGCGCAGGCGATAGCTCTGTAGCTGCGCCACTTTATAGGCCTCGCCGAGAGTACGCAGCAGGCTGAAGGAGGTCCCGGCGCCAACATCGCTGCCGATGCCGATCCGGACCTGATGTTGCCAGCTGGCGGGCAGGCGAAATAGCCCGCTACCCAGAAACAGGTTTGACGTCGGACAGAAAGCAATTGCCGAACCGGTCTCATGCAGACACCGCCACTCTTTCTCCGCCAGATGGATCCCGTGGGCGAAGACGCTGCGCTCACCGGTCAATTGATAGTGATGATAAACATCAAGATAGTGCTCATGCTCCGGCCATAACTGCTTTACCCACGCTATTTCATTTAGGTTTTCACTCAGATGGGTATGTAGCCAGGTATCGGGAAACTCCTCCCGCAGACGCTGAACAGCTTGCAGCAGCTCCGGCGTGGAGGTGGGGGCGAAACGCGGCGTAATGGCGTAGCCCAGACGACCGCGCCGGTGCCAGCGCTGGATCAGTTCGCGGGTCTGGCGATAGCTTTGTTCGGCGGTTTCGGTTAAATACTCCGGCGTATGGCGATCCATCATCACCTTACCGGCCAGCAGGCGCATGTTCAGGCGCAACGCCTCGGTAAACAGGGCCTCCACGGACGCCGGATGAAGCGTACAAAATACCAGCGCGGTGGTGGTGCCATGGCTGAGCAACTGGTTGACAAAAAAACGGGCGATATCTGCCGCGTACCGTTCATCGGCAAACTGGCTTTCCACCGGGAAGGTATAGGTGGTCAGCCATTCCAGCAGCTGTTCGCCAAAGGCGCCGATCATTTCGGTTTGAGGATAATGAATATGGGCGTCGACAAACCCCGGCAGCAGCAGTTTGCCGCGCAGATCACGATAGCCTTTCTGTGGATCGAGTAATGCTTCGCCTTCCTGCCATGGCAGTAGCGCCTGAATCTTTCCGGCGTAAATAAACAGCACGCCATCATCAATATATCGCGCGTAGCGGGCGATATCGTCAGCGCTGGCGGCGGGTTGGCTAATATCAAAAAACGCACCGCGTAGCGCGGTGTGGTATTCCAGCATGTTGCCGCCTTATTTGAGTGTGGAGATATCTATTACGCAAATGTTTTGCAAATTTAATGCCAGAAGGCCGCGACAGATGCCGCGGCCGGGCGGGATTATTCTTTCTGCGCCAGCGCGCCGGGGGTAAAGCGGGCGGAGGAAGCGGCCTGCCGCTCATCGCGGGCAATCCAGCGATACAGGCTGCCGCTTAGCAGCACGCCGATGAACCAGCTAAAATTGGCCACTTCATGCAGAGCGGGAATAAAGCTGATAATCAGGCCAACCGCTACCGAGGGCAGCAGCGCGGCGATGGCCTTCGGGTTAAAGCCGTTGCGGTACCAGTATTTGCCTTTCGGAGTGTCATCGAACAGATCGTTGACCGATACCTGCCCGCGTTTAATCAAATAGAAATCAACCAGCAGAATGCCGAACAACGGCCCGATAAACGCTCCCAATACATCCAGGGTGTAGTGGATAAGCTCAGGGGAGTTGAACAGGTTCCACGGGGTGAGCAGTATCGAGCCGACGGCGGCAATCATCCCGCCGGTGCGGAAACTGATTTTTTGTGGCGCGCAGTTGGAAAAATCAAATGCCGGCGAGACGAAGTTGGCGACAATATTAATGCCGATAGTGGCGGTGATCATGGTCAGCAAGCCGATGGCCACCGCCAGATCGTTACCCACATGGCTCACCGTTTCAATCGGGTCGGTGATCATCCGGCCAAATAAAGATTGCGTCCCGGAGACGATCACTACAGTCACCACCGAGAACAGCAGGAAGTTAAACGGCAGCCCCCAGCGGTTACCGCGGCGAATTTCGCCCATGCTTCTGGCATAACGGGAGAAATCGCCAAAATTGAGCAGCGGACCGGAGAAGTAAGAGACCACCAGCGCGGTGGCGGTGATCATCTGCCAGCTTTGCTCGCCGGCGGTCAGCGTCTTACTGGCGAGGGTAAAGGAGATACCGTCGAGGCCTGTCTTGTATACAATCCAGCCCGCCAGCGCCAGCATCACCACATATACCGCCGGGCCGGCGATGTCGATGAAACGCTTAATCGCGCTCATGCCGTGCCAGAACACCATCGCCTGCAACAGCCACATGGTAGCGAAACAGAGCCAGCCAAGCGATGAAAGACCCAGCAATGAGGTTTGCGTCATTGCCGCCAGCGAGGGCCAGAACTTCAGCAGCACCAGCATCAAGGCGTTCGCAGCCAGATAGGTTTGGATCCCGTACCAGGCGAAAGCAATCAGTCCGCGTATCACCGCTGGAATATTGGCGCCGAAGACGCCAAACGCCTGACGACAAATGACCGCATAGGGCACGCCGGCAATCTGGCTGGGTTTGGCCATCAGATTAGCGCAAAGCTGGACGATAACAATTCCGGCCAACAGGCAGATAAGCACCTGCCAGCTCGCCAGCCCCAGCGTAAAGAAACTCGCCGCCACTACATAGCCGCCCATGCTATGCACGTCCGACATCCAGAAAGAAAAAATGTTGTACCAGTTCCAGTTTTGCTCGCGCGTCGGCGCCAGATCCTCGTTGCAAAGACGCGGGCTGTAGCCTGATGCCGGGTCACCGGCGTTGAGCTGATGCGTGTTTTGTGTATTTGGCATGGATCCTGCTCCTCTGAAGACAAACGTTGTGCCGTTGATAGCGGAAGGCGTTGCAGGATTCAGGCCAGAATGGTTAATCTTGTATACAAAATATTTATTTTATGTATACGATTTGATATCAAAATGGAAAGTGGAGTAGACCAATGGGCAATGAAAATCCGCTGCAGGCCGCAGCCGGACTGCATGACAAGGATGAGTCTATCTACGAAGCCTTGCTGACCGCGATTGTCGAGCAACAGCTGCTCCCGGGCAGCAAATTGCCGGAAGAGGCGCTGGCGGAGGTGTTCGGCGTCAGCCGCACGGGGGTACGCAAAGCGCTGCAACGACTCGCCGCTGTGCAAATGGTGACATTAACGCCCAAACGTGGTGCACAGGTCGCCAGTCCGACGGTCGACGAGGCACGGGAAATATTCCGCACCCGCGCGCTACTGGAAGTGGCGAATCTGCCGGATGTACTGCAACGCTGCCAGCCTCCGCATCTGGCGGCGCTGGAAGCCATTATTCAGCAGGAGCAACTGGCGCATGAGGCCTACGATGGCCCGGCGGCTATCCGCCACTCCGCTAATTTTCATATTCAGTTACAGGCCATTTCCGGCAACCAGGTGCTAACGGAGATGGTCACCCGACTCAGTCAACGCTCATCGCTGGTGATTGCCGCCTGGGGCGCGCCGTGGCGGCAAGGGTGCCGCTGCGATGATCACGAGCGCCTTGTCGGCCTGCTGCGCGAAAAAGCGTTAACCGCGCTGACCGAGGCGCTCAACCATCACTTTGAACACATCGTCGCCAGTTTATGTTTTTCCCGCACGGGGGAGTCGGTTCCCGATTTCGCCCGGCTATTCGCCGGCTATAAGGAGCGGTAATGTCCACCATCTGTATACAAGTTATCAATCCTAATACCGATCCCGGTATGACGCAAACCATCGCCAAGGCGGCCCGCGCCGCGGCGTCGCCAGGAACCGATATTGTCGCGGCCTGTCCACCAGACGGCGTGCCGTCGATTGAAGGGCATTTTGACGAAGCCATCGCCGCCGTCGGTGTGCTGGAGCAGATTAAAGCCGGGCGGCGGCAGGGCGTTTCCGGGCATGTTATCGCCTGTTTTGGCGATCCGGGATTACTGGCCGCTCGTGAACTGGCCCAGGGACCGGTTATTGGTATTGCCGAGGCGGCGATGCATATGGCGACGCTGGTCGCTACCCGCTTCTCGGTGGTCACTACCTTGCCGCGCACGCTGATTATCGCTCGCCACCTGCTACATCAGTATGGATTCCATGACCATTGCGCCGGTCTGCATGCGATCGATCTACCGGTGCTGGCGCTGGAAGATGGCAGCGGCGTGGCGCAGGAAAAAGTACGCGCCCGCTGTATTCAGGCGCTAAACGAGGACGGCTGCGGCGCTATCGTGCTGGGCTGCGGCGGCATGGCGACCCTGGCGCAGCAACTGACCCGAGAACTTCAGGTACCCGTTATTGATGGCGTCAGCGCGGCGGTGAAGATGGTTGAATCTCTGGTGTCGCTCGGGCTGACAACCAGCAAGCACGGTGATTTAGCCTATCCGGAACGTAAAACGCTTAGCGGTAAATTTGCCGTGTTTAATGATTAAATGAGGGGGTGGGAGATGATACCAGCAGCAGAATCGTATCCGCGCGATTTGCGCGGCTATGCGGGAAAGCCGCCGCACGCGCAGTGGCCAAATCAGGCGCGTATCGCGGTACAGTTTGTGCTTAATTACGAAGAGGGCGCCGAGAATCACGTCCTGCACGGCGATGCGGGTTCCGAACAGTTTCTCTCCGATATCATCGGCGCTGCCAGCTACCCCGACCGCCATATGTCAATGGACTCATTGTATGAATATGGCAGCCGCGCGGGCTTCTGGCGTATCCATCATGCCTTTCAGGAGCGGGGGGTGCCGTTGACGGTGTTTGGCGTGGCAATGGCGCTGGCGCGTCATCCGGATATCGTCGCGGCGATCAAAGCGGCCAACTACGATGTGGTCAGCCACGGGTGGCGTTGGATCCACTATCAGCATATGGCGATTGAACAGGAGCGTGACCATCTGCATAAAGCGGTGCAGGTGTTGACCGACCTGTTTGGCAAACCGCCCACCGGCTGGTATACCGGTCGCGATAGCCCTAACACCCGGCAACTGGTGGTGGAACATGGCGGATTTGATTACGACAGCGACTATTATGGCGATGATTTGCCGTTCTGGACGGAAGTGCCTTGCGCCGACGGGCAGCGTAAACCGCATCTCATCGTGCCTTACACGCTCGATGCCAACGACATGCGCTTTGCCACCGCTCAGGGGTTTAATACCGCTGAACAGTTTTATACCTATCTGAAAGACAGCTTTGATGTGCTGTACGCGGAAGGCGAAACGTCGCCGAAAATGATGTCTATCGGCATGCACTGCCGGTTGCTGGGGCGCCCCGGACGTTTCCGCGCCCTCCAGCGTTTTCTTGATTACGTGCAGCAGCATGAGCGCGTGTGGATTTGTACCCGCCAGCAGATTGCCGACCACTGGCGGCAGGTGCATCCGTACCAGCCATAGCGGCAGGCCCATTGCGCCGTTGTTTTGTCGGGTGGCGGCTAACGCCTTACCCGACCTACGGTCCGTGCGGCCTGCCGTTAATTTATACTGCCGGTGTTGGTAGCCTCAAAATCCCCGGTGGCGCTGCCGCTTACCGGGGCTACAGCGCTTTGCGATTTGGTAGCCCAGAGAAGGCGCAACGCGCCGCGTCCGGGAAAACCCCTTAAAAAAGTAGCAAACCGATAACAGTATCTATGGTCCGTACCGTTGTGAGCTTAAGATCTCTATCTTGTAAATGGCTACTGAAACTGCGGTGTTGGTGGCCTCAAAATCGCTGAGACGTTCCCGGCAGGCCGGGGCAGCCCGCATGGATGCGGGCTGAGGGCCGTGATTTGCAGGGATGCTGCCTCGGCCCGACCCGAAGCCTGCCGGGATAAGTCGAAGGAACCACGAAGTGGCGATTTTGGCGGCCAGAGCCCGGGAGTACAGAGGGCGGCGGCGACTGGCCGCCCTCTGTGCGCTCCCAGCGCCACGGAAAACATATTGCGGAAAAAATTAACCGGGAGCGCAATGTGCTCAGAATTAACACAAAGCACATGTTTTTCCCAGACCAAAACCGTTGCAAATCGATAACAGTATCTACGCCGGCATGTGATCTGTAGGCCCACGTAAGTGTAGCGCCGCCGGGCAATAACCGCGGGTAAAGAACCACTTTCGCGCCGGATGGGGCTGCGCCTTATCCGGCCTACGATCCGTGCCATTGTGAGTTGGTAGCCCTGCTAAGCGCAGCGCAAGCAGGGGGCGACAACGGCATCAATGCCCCATCAAACTGACCTGCGCGGCAACGATACGCCAGCCGCAGGAAAACCGCACCCAGGTTTGCTGCTGACGGCCAATACGATCGCTGCCTTCACGGGTGAACTCGGTACTGCATACCGCATAATCCTCTCCATAGGTGGTGATCACCGTATGGCGTAACTCCCGCGCAAGTCCTGCGGCGGGGCGCGCGGCGCGGAAGGCGCGGATCTCATCAATACCATACAGATTCTCTCCGGCACCGAGGCGAACCGTGCGCGTATCGTGCCAGAACAACGCATCCAGCACTGCAATATCGTTACTCACCAGCGCCTGTTCATAGCGATAAAAGGCCGCCGTAACTTCAGCGACCACCTGCGGAAGATTGATGTCTTGCGATGCGATCATGCGGCTACCCCCACCGGACGAGAATCGGTTACTCCCATCGCCTCCAGTGCATAGGCGGCGCGCAGACAGGCCTGTTCATTAAACGGCGCGGCAATTAACTGCACCCCGACAGGCAGCCCCGTCGCGGTACGTAGCGGGACGGTTACCACCGGCAGACCGATAAAGGAGATTGGTTGAGTAAGCATGCCCATACTGGCGCGTATCGGTAAAGACTCGCCGTTGATCTCCATCGTCTGCTCGCCAATAAGCGTCGCGCTGCATGGCGTTGCCGGAGCGATGAGCACATCGGCATGGGTGAACAGCGAGGCGACTTGCTGCTGAGCGTGGCGACGGAAGCGCTGCGCCTGCAGGTACCAGGCGGAAGGGATCATCGCGCCCGCCAGCAGACGTTCGCGCGAGTGCGGTTCAAAGCGTTCCGGCTCGCGCCGTAAGGCTGGAAGGTACTGGTTTCCGCCTTCAGAAGCGCTAATGATAAACGCAGAAGCGCGCGTCAGCTCCGCTTCGGGGAAGAGATACTCTTCAGAGGCTTCGAGATAACGGGCGACGCGAGCCACCGCCGCGCGGGCATCGTCATCGCACCAGCGGCTGAAATAGCCGCCTAAAACCGCACAGCGCAGCCCCTGGAGGCCATATCGTAGATGCGGCGTGGCAGGGGCGACGCCGCGTTCGGCCTGAAACCCATCGTTGACGTCTCGCCCCTGCAGAACATCGTAAACTGTGGCTAAATCCTCTACCGTGCGGGCAAACGGACCAATATGATCGAGGCTGGGAACAAAAGGGTGGCTGCCGGCGCGCGACAGGCGGCCGAAGGTTGGCTTGAGACCAAAAATCCCGCTCAGGGATGCCGGAACGCGAATCGAACCATTGGTGTCGCTACCGAGCGAGAAATTAACCAATCCGGCGGCGACCGCCGCCGCTGAGCCGCCGGAGGATCCGCCGGCAATGCGGTTAAGATCGTGCGGGTTGCGCGTCGCGCCATAGTGGCTATTTTCCGTGGTAAAACCGTAAGCATAGGCGTCCATATTCAGCATCCCGCTGAGCAGGCCGCCTGCGCTATGGATCTGACTTACTGCCCAGCTATCGACGCGGGCAGGCGGGTTATCGCTGAACAATTGCGCGCCGGCGAGGGTGGTTTCCCCCGCGACATCAAACAGATTTTTGACCGCGTAGGGAACCCCTGCCAGCGCAGGCAGCGGCTGATTCGTTCGCCGTAGGGCATCAATAGCGTCCGCTTCGTCGAGCATCCGTTTCCCGGTGACTGTCGTCCAGGCGTTGAGCCGCGGGTTACTTTGCGCAATATCATCAAGCGTCAGGCGAGCCAGCTCTCTGGCGCTAAATTCACCGCGACTCAGCGACTGCTGAATGTCGGCAATGGTCATCTGATGTAGCTTCATGCTTTATACACTCCGGCGATTTCCAGACGCTGATCGAGCGGATAGGCCATCAGCGGTTCAGCCATATCGGCAATGCGGCGAAATTGCGCCAGCAGCTCAGCGCGGCGCGATTCATCCAGTTCAAGGGCGAGGATCTGTTCCATCTGTAGAAGCCAGTCGCGCCACTCTTTTTCGGTTTGTTTCATGCTTCTCCTCCTAATAGCCAGCGGCGGTGCCGTTACTGCGCGGGTCAGACGCGCCTTCAAACAGGCCGTCAGGATGGCGGACAATGGCCCCGGCATGTCCCATGGCCTCGCTGAAGTCGGCCAGTACCTCAACTTCATGCCCCAGTTCCCTGAGTCGGGCGAGGGTTTGCGGCGCAAAGCGACCTTCCACTTTTAGTGAGTCCGAGGTCTGTCCCCAGGTGCGCCCAAGGAGCCAGCGCGGACGAGAAATACTCTCCTGAAGCGGGACGTTCTGCAGGATATAACGGGTGAACAGCGCCGCCTGGGTTTGCGGCTGGCCGTCGCCGCCCATTGAGCCATAAACCATCACCCGCCCATCGTTCAGGCGTGCGGCGGCGGGATTAAGGGTATGGAAGGGTTGCTTGTCGGGCGCCAGCGCCAGCAAATGCGCCGGGTCGAGGCTGAACGACGCGCCGCGGTTTTGCCAGACAATACCGCTGTCCGGAAGCACCACGCCGCTGCCAAACTCATGGTAGAGACTCTGGATAAAGGAGACCGCCAGCCCGCTACTGTCCATCACGCCCATCCAGACGGTATCGCCGGGGCCTTTGCCTGCGCCCCATGGCGCGGCGCGCTGGTCGTCGATCTTCTCCGCCAGCGGTTGTAACGCCTGCGGGGACAGCAGGCTTTGAATATCCA
Source organism: Klebsiella sp. 141251 (assembly GCF_050600725.1). Lineage (NCBI taxonomy): Bacteria > Pseudomonadati > Pseudomonadota > Gammaproteobacteria > Enterobacterales > Enterobacteriaceae > Klebsiella > Klebsiella sp. 141251. The sequence continues at coordinate 305,917 of NZ_JAQIRG010000002.1, read as the reverse complement.
CGTCCAGATGCAGCGGGTCGGTAATATGTTTATCTCGCAGGCTAAAGGCCTGTTTTGTCGCTTCCACGATACGGTGGATAGTCTGCGCATCGTCGGCCTGTTCCATCGCCAGCCGGTCAGTGATGCCGAGAATGGCCAGCGACACCAGCCCCTGCGTCGGCGGCGCCAGGTTCCATAACTCACCGTGTTGATGCTGTAGCCGCAGTGGTTGCGGGCGGCGCGCGCGATGCTGGCGCAGATCGTCAAGCGTGATAGGCAGGCCGTAACGGGCCATGCCGGCCGCCAGTTGTTCCGCCAGCGAGCCGCGATAGAAACTATCGAGCCCTTCCGCAACCAGCCGTTTTAGCGTGGAAGCCAGCGCAGGCTGACAAAAGCGGCTGCCGCTTTCAGGAGGGCGGCCATTGACCAGAAAGGTCTCAGCGAAGCCCGGCTGGCGCTGAAGTTCATCTAACTTTCCAGCGGTGGCGCTGGCTTGTGACGCGGTCACCGGAATACCGTTATCGGCATAGCCAATCGCGTCCTGTAACAGGCGCGAAAGCGGTAGTGATTTACCGGTCAGGGATTGTGAAACTTTCAGCGCCTCATCCCAGCCGCTGACGGTGCCGGCGACGGTCAGAGCGGATTGCGGGCCACGATGCGGGATGTGCGTTAGCCCGGCATAGGCTTCCGGCGTCGCCAGTGAACCGGCGGCGCCGCTGGCGTCAATGGCGATCGGATCGCCCTGCGGCGGCACGATCAGCCAGAACCCATCGCCGCCTAAACCATTCATATGCGGATAGACCACCGCGATGGTTGCGGCGGCGGCGACCATCGCTTCTATTGCGCTTCCGCCTTCGCGCAGCACGGACAGCGCGCTTTGGCTAGCCAGATGATGGGGGGCGACCGCCATCCCCTGGGTCGAGAAATGACTCTGCATAAATTATCCTCGTAACGAATCGTGCAGCCACTGCTGCAAACGCTGTCCGTGCAAAAGCTGTTCCACTTTGAAAAGAAAGTTTCAATGATGCGGCGGCCGTTTGTCTTTTCTCATTGTGGCATGCATTGTGAAGGGGGTTAGCGGTATAGTTCAGTGAAACAAAAGTTACAGAGGCGCTATGGAACAACTCGATGAACGGCTGAAGGCGCAATATGCGTCGTTGTCACCCCAGGAGCAGCGGGTGGCGGATTTCATTGTCGACCACTTTGATGACCTGATTAGCTACAACAGCGCCGAGCTGGCCCAGCTGAGCGGGGTATCTAAAGCGACGGTAAGCCGCCTGTTTAAACGGCTGGGGTATGAAAAGTATCGCGATATGCGCGATGAACTGCGCACGTTACGCCAGAGCGGGATGCCGTTGACCGATCATCGCGAGGCGGTGCAGGGTAATACCTTGCTGGCGCGGCATTATAAGCAGGAGATGGCAAACCTGACGCAGTGGGTAAACGCGCTGGATGCCCGGCAGTTTGCCGAAGCCATTAACGCACTGGTGAATGCCAGGCGCGTCGTCATTATTGGGATGCGTAACTCCTGGCCGCTGGCGTTGCATCTACGTCAGCAGTTACTGCAGGCGCGCGGGCAAGTGGTGGTGCTGCCGCAACCGGGGCAAAGCCTAAGTGAAGAACTGGTCGATTTAAGCGCGGAAGATATGGTGGTGGTGATGGCGTTTCGCCGTCGGCCGCGAATTATTCGCCCATTGATGCAGCAACTGCAACAGCGGGTAGTTCCGCAGCTGCTAATCTGTGAGCCGCAGGCGCATAGCCTGTTTCCTCTGGCGCGCTGGCGGCTCTGCGCCCCGCTGGACAGCGTGTCGGCTTTCGACAGCTACGCGTCGGCCAATAGTCTTATCAACCTGCTGGCCAACGCCTTGCTACATGAAATTCTCGATAGCGGTCGCCCGCGCATTCATGACATCGCTACGTTATACCAGCAACTGGATGAGCTTGAACAACGATAATGGGGAGTCATGCTGGTGCTTTGCACCTTTTTGGTGCCAAAATGCGGTAAGAAGAAATCCAATTCTTCTTACCGCTATGGTTAATATTCCCGTCATTTCCCGCTAAAAGCCGATTGGCCGGCGCAAATTTGTTTTGTCCGTATCTGGCACATTAGTTGCAGAAGTTTATTTAAAGAATCTTTTGTTTCATACTAACGTAACGGGGAATGATGATGAAAAAACTGCTGATCGCGCTGACCGGGGCCGCTTGTCTGTTAACACAAATCACCGCCGCACGCGCGGACCAACTCCAGGATATTGAAAAACGCGGGGTGATCCGCGTCGCCGTTCCCCAGGATTTCCCGCCGTTTGGTTCCGTCGGCACCGATCTCCAGCCACAGGGGTATGACATCGATATGGCCCGCTATCTGGCAAAGCAGATGAAGCTAAAACTGCAACTGGTTCCGGTGAGCAGCGCCAACCGGGTGCCGTATCTGCAGACCGATAAAGTGGATCTGGTGATTTCAAGCCTGGGTAAGAACGCCGAGCGGGAAAAGGTCATTGATTTCAGCCAACCCTACGCGCCGTTTTTCCTTGGCGTCTTCGGCCCGCAGGGCAGTACCTTGAAAGACGCGGCCGAACTGAGCGGTAAGAGTATCGGCGTGACCCGCGGCGCGGTGGAAGATATGGTGCTGACCAGCATTGCGCCGAAAGCGACGCAGATTAAGCGTTACGAAGATAACAACACCACGCTGTCGGCCTGGCTTTCTGGTCAGGTGCAATACGTAGCGACGGGTAACCTGGTGGTGGCGGCTATCTCGCGGCAAAACCCGGCGAAAGCCCCGGTCGCCAGCTTTATGCTTAAGGATTCACCGTGCGTGATTGGCCTGAAAAAGAATGAACCGGCGCTGAAGGAAAAGGTGAATGCCTTAATCGCGCAGGGCATTAAGGACGGCACCCTCAATACGTTGTCACAGCAGTGGCTGAAAGCGCCGTTGCCCAGCGACTTTGCCGCTTAAGGTACGGCGATGACGGAGCAATTACATTTTTCCGCGCTCTGGCCTTATTGGCCGGAGCTCGTGGCGGGACTCTGGGTCACTATCCAACTCACTGTACTCGCCACACTCGGCGGCCTGGCCATCGGGATCGTCGGCGCGGCTCTGCGTAGCGGGCGGGCAAGCTGGCTGAGTCGGATATGGGGGGCTTACGTTGAGGTTATCCGCAATACGCCGTTCGTGGTTCAACTGTTCTTTATTGTCTTCGGCCTGCCGAATCTGGGGTTGAAGATGACGGCGGGCGAAGCGGCGCTACTGGCGATGATCGTCAACCTGGGCGCCTACAGTACGGAGATTGTCCGCGCCGGGATCCAGGTGACGCCAAAAGGGCAGTGGGAGGCCGGCCGGGTACTGGGGCTCAGCCGGAGTCAGACCTTTATTCAGGTGGTGTTGCCGCCGGCGTTGCAGCGTATTTATCCGGCGCTGGTGAGCCAGTGCATTATCGTGATGATCGGATCGTCGGTGGTATCGCAGGTCTCTTATGAAGAGCTGACCTTTGCCGCCAACTTAATTCAATCGCGAACGTTTTTGAGCTTCGAGGTGTATCTGGTGACAACGTGTCTCTATTTAGCGTTATCGATAGCGATGCGCCAACTGCTAATGGCGGCTGGACGTAAATGGCTGAGGGTGCAGGCATGATGACAACCTTTACCGACTGGGACATCGTACGCAATCTGCTGCTGGCCGGACGCTGGACCGTGCTGCTGTCATTGACGGCTTTTATTGGCGGCGCGCTGGTGACATTACCGCTGTTGCTGCTGCGCCTGCGGGGTAAATTGTGGGTGCAGCGCCTCATTCGCGGCTATATCGAGCTATTTCAGGGGACGCCATTGCTGATGCAGCTGTTTCTCGCCTTTTTCGGCGTGGCGTTATTCGGGATCGATGTGTCGCCGTGGACCGCCGCCGCGCTGGCGCTGACCCTCTATACCAGCGCCTTTTTGCTGGATATCTGGTACGGCAGTATCCGGGCCTTGCCGAAAGGACAGTGGGAGGCATCGCGTTGCCTGGGATTAAATTTCACCCAGACGTTATGTCGCGTAGTGGCGCCACAGGCGGTGCGGATTGCCATCGCTCCCACCGTGGGTTTCGCCGTGCAGGTGATAAAAGGCACCGCGCTGGCGTCGATTATCGGTTTCGTCGAGCTCACCAAGGCTGGCACCATGCTCACCAATGTGACGTATCAGCCGTTTAAGGTTTTCGCGCTGGTCGCGCTGAGCTACTTCATCTTGTGTTATCCGCTGTCCCGTTACAGCCGCTATCTGGAGAATAAATTCAATGCCGCTCATCACCATTAATCAGGTGCAGAAATTCTACGGCGATAATCACGTGCTGAAGGGGGTCGATCTCGATATCAATATGGGCGAAGTGATTTCCATCATCGGCCGAAGCGGCTCGGGGAAAAGCACCTTATTGCGCTGCATTAACGGGCTGGAGGGGTACCAGGAAGGCAGCATTAAGCTCGGCGGCATGACCATTACCGATCGTGACTCGCAGGCGCGGGAGATTAGCCGCTCCGTTGGCATGGTATTCCAGAACTTCAATTTATTTCCGCATATGACGGCGCTGGAAAATGTGATGCTGGCGCCGCGGCGGGTATTGAAAAAAAAGCCTGCCGAGTGCCGCGAACTGGCGCAGCAAATGCTGGGAAAAGTCGGGCTTGGCGATCGGCTGGATTTCTATCCCTCCAGCCTCTCCGGCGGGCAACAGCAGCGGGTAGCTATCGCCCGCGCGCTGGCGATGTCGCCAAAAGTTTTACTCTGTGACGAAATCACCTCCGCGCTGGATCCGGAACTGGTGGGAGAGGTGCTTAAAGTGCTGGAACAGCTGGCCGCGGAAGGAATGACGCTGATTCTGGTTACCCATGAAATGAATTTTGCCCGTGAAGTCGGCGACCGGGTGGTGTTTATGCACCAGGGGCGAGTCTGGGAGCAGGGCGACAGCAAAACGCTGTTTAGCCAGCCACAAACCAATGAACTCAAACAATTTATCTCCTCCGTGCGCGGACTGAATTAATAAAGGAATCTACGATGGATATCGCTCAATTTTCACAAATCAATCCTCCGCATCGTCTGCTGATGGGGCCGGGGCCGATCAACGCCGACCCGCGCGTCCTGCGCGCGATGTCCAGCCAGCTTATCGGCCAATACGATCCGGCTATGACGCACTATATGAACGAAGTCATGGCGTTATACCGCGGGGTATTCCGCACCAGCAACCGCTGGACCATGCTGGTGGATGGCACGTCACGGGCGGGGATTGAAGCCATTTTGATCTCCGCGATCCGCCCCGGCGACAAAGTGCTGGTGCCGGTATTTGGCCGCTTTGGCCATCTGTTATGTGAAATTGCCCGCCGCTGCCGGGCGGAAGTGCATACCATTGAGGTGCCGTGGGGTGAAGTGTTCTCTCCCGAGCAGATTGAAGATGCGATCAAACGGGTGCGTCCACGTATGCTGCTGACGGTACAGGGAGATACCTCGACCACCATGTTGCAGCCGCTGGCGGAGCTGGGCGAGATCTGCCGTCGTTATGATGTGCTGTTTTATACCGACGCCACCGCCTCATTGGGCGGCAATGCGCTGGAGACCGATGCCTGGGGACTGGATGCGGTATCGGCGGGGATGCAAAAGTGTCTCGGCGGCCCCTCCGGCACCTCGCCCATTACCCTGAGCCCGCGGATGGAAGAGGCTATCCGTCGACGTAAATGCGTTGAGCAGGGGATCCGTACGGCCGAACACCTTGATGGCGTCGATGAGATGGTTTACTCCAACTATTTCGATCTCGGAATGGTGATGGATTATTGGGGGCCAGAACGCCTTAACCACCATACGGAAGCGACATCCGCGCTGTTCGCCGCCCGCGAATGCGCACGTCTGATTCTTGAGGAAGGGCTCGATAACGGCATTGCCCGCCACAAACTGCACGGCGACGCGCTGGTGAAAGGTATTCAGGCGATGGGTCTGGAAATCTTTGGCGACCTGCAACACAAAATGAATAACGTATTGGGCGTGATCATCCCGCAGGGCATTAGTGGCGACCAGGTACGCCAACTGATGCTGCAAGATTTCGCCATTGAGATTGGCACCTCATTCGGCCCGCTGCACGGCAAAGTGTGGCGTATAGGCACAATGGGTTACAACGCGCGTAAAGATTGCGTCATGACTACCCTCAGCGCGCTGGAATCAGTACTCAATTACCTGAAATTCCCCACCACGCAAGGGGCAGCCATGCAGGCGGCGTGGGATCATTATCGCAGCGAGAAGCCGCTATGAACCTGGCCGCAGCGCGAGTGATGGCGCGGGCTGAGAGATTGGCGGCGATAAGCGAAACGCCGGAAGGCCTGACGCGGGTTTACCTTTCGCCACAGCATCTTGAAGCTAATCAGCAGGTTGGCCACTGGATGCGCCAGGCAGGTATGCTCGTCTGGCAGGACAGCGTCGGTAATATTTGCGGGCGCTATGAAGGCCGTGAAGAAGGGGCACCGGCGATTTTGCTTGGATCGCATCTCGATACGGTACGCAACGCCGGGCGATATGATGGCATGTTGGGGGTGTTAGCCGCCATCGAAGTGGTACAAAGCCTGCATAATCAGGAACGCCGACTGGCGCAGGCCATCGAAATCGTCGGTTTCTGCGATGAAGAAGGGACGCGCTTTGGTATCACGCTATTGGGCAGCAAGGGTCTGACGGGAAGCTGGCCACATGCCTGGCTGGACCAGCATGATGCCGATGGCATTAGCCTGGCGCAGGCGATGGTCAACGCCGGATTGGATCCATCACGCGTCCATTCAGCCTCGCGCCCGGCGGAAGATTTTTCCGCCTATCTGGAGCTGCATATCGAGCAGGGTCCGCGACTGGAACAGGCCGGTTCGGCACTCGGTGTGGTCGAGGCGATCAACGGCGCGCGGCGCCTCAATTGCTGTTTTACCGGCGAGGCGGGTCATGCCGGCACGGTGCCGATGGACCAGCGCCGCGACGCGCTTGCCGCCGCCGCGGAGTGGATGCTGTGTATTGAGAGCACTACGCGCCAGCAGGGAGGCAATCTGGTCGCTACCGTCGGGACATTGCGCTGCTCGCCGGCGGCGGTCAACGTCATTCCCGGCGAAGTCGCGTTGACTCTTGATATCCGCGGTCCGCAGGATCAACCGCTGGATGCATTACTGGATTCATTGCTGGCGTCTGCCGCAGAGATTGCCGGGCGTCGCGGCCTGCAGTTTGCCGCTGAGGAGTTCTATCGCATTGCGGCAACCACCTGCGATCCGCGATTACAGGGGGTGATTGCCGAAGCGGTATGCGAGGTACAGGGCGCGGCGTTGACGCTGCCAAGCGGCGCCGGACATGATGCGATTGCTGTCGCGGAGCGCTGGCCGGTGGGGATGCTGTTTGTGCGCTGTAAAGGGGGAATTAGTCACCATCCGGCGGAATCGGTCAGCGAAGCCGATGTCGAACTGGCGATTGATGCCTTCAGCCGGGCGGTGATAAAACTTGCCGGGTAAAGCAATAACGGGCGCATCCTCTTGTCGGGGATGCGCCGCCGACTTATCCCGCTCCCGCAGGAAAAGCTATTTTCCGCAGTCGGCTGGCGCTAACGGCCACCGACAACGCCGAGGCCGCGGCGGCGATCCACAGCGCAATATGAACGGCGCTTTCGTCTTTTGCCAACAGTACGCCCATCACGGCGGCGCCCAGACACTGCCCGAACGTGCGCATGATGGATAATACGCCCGAGGCATAGCTCGCCTGTCCGCGACTCACGTTTGACAGCATTTCACGGTTATTCGGGCTCTGGAAGCAGCCAAAGCCAATACCGCATACCAGGCTCCGCAGGCAGATATCCCAAGCGGTGGGCGTAGCGGGCAGCATCGCCAGCAGGATTAAACCCGCGACAAAAATCATCAATCCCAGCGTCGAGATGAGCGGAGCAGAGATTGAGTCCGCCCAGCGGCCGGCGTGCGGCGCGATCAGCACTATCCCTAATGGCCACGGAGTAAACAGCAGCGCCGAGAGCATCGGACTATAGCCATACCCGTTCTGGAACAGGAACGGCAGCGCAATAAAAGTGATCCCCTGGCTTACGAAGGCGATCAGCGACGTAAAGGCCGAAAGGGTAAAACGTTCATTCTTAAACATCGCAGGCGGCAGCAGCGGGTTGTCCGTACGCCGGATACGCCAGATAAAGGCGGTACCGCTTATCGCCGCGAGCAATGTCCAGTACAGACTATCGATATGCTGCGAAGCGCTCTGCAAGCTATTCGCCGCCATGATCGTTGAACCCAATAGCAGCGCCGACAATATCGCTCCGGGCGTATCAAAAGCGGCTTGCCCGCCAACTGCCGGCCGCGGTAGCGCTCTGACCGCCAGCAGTAAGGCGACGGTGCCGGGGATCACGTTTATTGCAAACAGCCATTGCCAGCTCAAGGTATGCAGGATCGTGCCGCCCAGCACCGGCCCGATGACGGAGCTTGAAGCGATGAGCAGGGCGTGTATCCCGAGAATACGCCCCAGCAGTCGTCCGGGAAAAACGGAGCGCAATATGGCGGGCGCGATACTAAGCGTTGCCGCGCCGCCGATCCCTTGCAGCACCCGCATGCTGATGAGCAGCTCAGGCGTCGTCGCCAGCGCGCAACCTGCTGATGCCAGAATAAATGTCGTCAGTCCGGCCAGAAACACCGGGCGGTAGCCGAAACGCGCCGCCAGCGCGGCGAATATCGCCAGCGTCATCGCCGCCGCCAGCAGATACCCGTTGGCGAACCAGACGGCGGTACTGGATGATGCCTGCAGTTCCTGCGCCATCGACGGCAGGGCAATGTTTACCATGGTGCCATCAAAGACACCCATTAACGTGGTGGTCATTACCGCGGCCATGACCCGCGCTCGCGCCGGGCCTGGCAGCCCGTCATCGCCAGGTTGGCTGGAAAAAAGTGTCATCGTGTTGTCTCCTGCAGAGGATATCTGGATGACGAAACTATAAAGATGGCTTTTACCGGGCGGAAGGCGCACCATTTACACTCTATAGTTGCATGAAACGCCTTATCTGAATGTTCCAGGAGTGATGGTCATGTCAGACCCCGATTTTAATTTATTGATTGCACTCGACGTATTACTTAACGAAGCCAGCGTGGCGGGCGCGGCACGTCGTTTGAATCTCAGTACGTCAGCCATGAGCCGCACGCTAAGCCGGTTACGCGACGTCACCGGCGATCCGATACTGGTTCGCGCCGGGCGTAACATGGTGCTGACGCCGTGGGCGGAGGCGACCCGCGATCGCGCCCGTCGCGCGGTCTTCGAGGCGAAAGCGGTGCTGCAGCCAGCGGCCAAATCGCTCAACGTGCAAAATCTGGAGCGTCTTTTTACCATCAGGGCAAACGATGGGTTTGTGGTGGCGTTTGGCCCTTCGCTGATTGCGGCGGTAGCCGAAGCCGCGCCCAATGTCTGTCTACGCTTTGCGCCTAAGCCTGAAAAAACGTCACGCTATCTACGGGAAGGACTGGTTGATCTGGAGATTGGCGTCCAGAGCAATATGGGGCCTGAAATCCGTCTGCAACGGCTATTTGAAGATCGGTTTGTGGGGGTGGTGCGTAAGGGGCATCCGCTGGCCGCCCTGACAGAGATAACCGTGGCGGATTATGTTGCCTGGGGTCATGTGGTGGCCTCACCAGAAGGTACGCTGCACGGGTCCGTCGATGATGTACTGGCCGAACTCGGCATGAAACGCAAAATCGCCAGCGTCGTACCCGGATTTCCGACCGCGCTTTCCGTGGCGCTGCAATCGGATCTTATCGCTATGATCCCCGCCCTCTATTTAGTCAATCAGCAGGTAGTTGAGCAGGTGCATCTTTTTGAACTGCCTTTTAAAAGCCGGCGGATTACCGTCTCGCAGATGTGGCATCCGAGAATGGAACGCGATCCCGCTCACCGCTGGCTTAGAGAGAAAATAGTGGCGATATGCCGCATGGACAAGTCGTTACACCAGAAGCTGTAGAAGATTATTCGCATTGAGTTTCTTCAGCGCATTACATTTATAGGTCGAGACCTGTTTTTCACTCATCTTCGTCATATGCGCGACATATCTTACCGACTGCCCCTTAACCAGTCTGTCGAGGACGTTAAATTCCATCTCGGTCAGGCAGCAGCGCAGGGTGCGGATCCGCCTTGGCTCTTTCGATAACAGCCTGGCGGCATCTGCAACGGAAATTCGGTCATCAATGATATGCAACGTTAACGTTTCAAAGCGCTTGCGCAGATAGGTGGCCAGCCCCCAGCTTTTTTCATTACACACCAGGTAGCCCGTTCCCTGCCAGCAATGGGCCTCAAGGGTAAGCAAAATATCAACCAGCGACTGATGTGTACCACTGATGGAGAAACGGCAGCGAATAACAAGGGTGGTGCTCTCTAACAGTAAGGGCTGCCACTGCACCGTGCCGCTATGCACTTCCGTCTTAACGTTACGACGGAGGAGGGCGTAGCGCAGCCCCTCCGCATAAAAGCGATTATTATCAAGAACAACGTAGCTCACAGTAGCCTCTTTATAACGTACTGGGGGTATAGATAACGCGTAACGTACCGGTATAGTCACCCGCGTTTTTGCTGCTGGCGGCAAAGGCGGGAGTTTTCAGGGTAATGGGCGCCGGGATGCATAACACGCTTTCGCGGCCGCCCGGCAGGACAACCTGGCGCAAATAGCGGCGATTGTTGGTACCCTCCCAGGTCAATGTTTTACCGTTAGCAGCAACTTCAGTTGCGCCGGTGGTCGGGTTGGTCACCAGCACCTGATAATCAAGACGATCTCTTGGATCTGTCTGGCTGCCCCCCCGTCGCCGGATGGAGAACGCCCCTTCGGCACGCCCGGTCGCGTCAAGTCCATCGTCTTCAAAGCGTAGAAACGCCCGCGAGCTGGAACTGTTGTTGCCATCATAGAGGCACATATCCAGCGAGTTTTCGCCCTTAATCTCACTGCCGCCGGGTCTGCCCGGGAAATTGGTGAGGTTGAGGTTCACCACCGGCGTGGAGTGCGGAAATGCCGGTAAGTAAATCTGCTGATTGCCCGGGTCGACCACCTCAATACGCAGGTTTGCCTGCCAGTTAGCTAGAGTGAGGTAGCCTGGGCAGCCAACATTGACGTCATTAAAGTTGCCGTTGCAGTCGGCGGTGCCCCATTCACGCAAATTCTGTTTCAGCGTTGCCGTCCAGATACCGGCCTGATCGAGTTTGTTTAATTCGCTACGAACGATGTAAAAATCAAAATAGGGCGCACTGTTCCAGGCTGGCAAATCTACTGTACCGCCCGTTACGTAGCTGGCGAAAACAAAGGTTCTGTTATTGATAAACATACGGTGTTCGCCATAGACTTTTACGTCCACCGTTTTGTTGGTTATTGCGTGGGTAAAACGCAGGTTTATCGGATAGGGCGCGGCCGGGTTTGCCGAAAACCATACCGGCGCGGTCATGCAGGCGCCATAGGTTGTATCGGTACGCGACTGGCAGGTCAGGGTATTTCGTCCCCATTTTTGCGGATCGCTGGAATCATAACCGCCGGACTCGTGCAGCCAGATATCCAACCGGGCAGGAGGAGACTGGCGATCGAAGGCGAACGCCACGCTGGTATTTCTGCCGGCGGGACTACCGGCCTGAGCCTCGGCAAAACAGATGCAGGCAAGCAGTAAAATCAAAAGACGCGTTATCACATCATTTTCCTGTAGAGAGAGTTGAGTTATTCATCGCCGTTGGGCTGACCGCAGGCGTACGGCCAGCCAGCAGTAATTGCGCCTGCTGCTGCACGGTTTCCGGTAACGCGGAATAAGTCAGTTCTTCACAGGTCACCGTGCCGACATAACGCACGACGTCACGCATGGTCTTCACCTTCAGCGCGCACTGGTAAAACTGCTGTTGTTTCACCAGATAGAGCGACTGGATCAGGCTGTCGCTTTCCGCGCTAAAGCCGCCATTACCTAAATCGCTCCAGCCGCTGACGTTGAGCGGCATGCCGCCGATAAACGGCGTATGTTGTTCATCGGTCAACTGGCCAAGCCAGGTGTAACGCGTGGTGGTTTGCACCTCTCTGTGCAGCATTTTTCCTGGCACCATAAATACCGTTCTGCTTCCCGACCCCTGCGTAATTTCACTGTTGGCGCCGTGGGAAATGTCCGTCGACTCATTAATAGTGAGCGTGGTTTGCTGATAGCCGGGCAGGGCGAACAGCGCGCGGGCGTTTGCCGGGATATCGGCGCTACCGCTGTTATCAAGCGAAACGGCAATGCGGGAATCAGGAGATGCTTCCGGCGTGGCGACGTTGACCGCAATGGCTGACGCCGGGCGTCCGTCACCCCAGCGGCCAAACCACAGACCAGAACGAGATAACGCCAGCGTAGAACTGTAGTTACCGCTGCTGCTGAACCGGTGGCGATGATCCTGGCGATCCCACGAATCGCTGACGGTCAAACTTCCGTTACCAAAACGGCCGCCCTGACGGGTATAGGCCGAAGTATTTAGCGAGTCGCTATTAATACCGGAAGCGTTGAGACCATATTCGTTTTCACCGCGCGCATCGGTGTACCAGTTGTGCGCGATGTTATAGTTGAGCTGATTCTTTTCATGCTTCTGCTGTTGCCACGTGGCCCCCACGGAGGTGTAGCTGGAGGCATCGCCCTGACGGTTATGAGCCAGCGACAGGCTTACGCTCAGGAAGCCGCCTTTATCCTTGCCATCACCAGAATGATCGTTACGCATAAACAGGTTTATGCTGCTGTTGATATTCAGCCCGCGGGTGCTGAACGAATTGCTCAGTCCGGCCTGCCATGCCTGCGAGCGTGTGCGGGTCATATACACCGATTCCCAGGGCAAACCGTTGTCGCGCCGATCGTCACTATTCGGTAATTCACGCCGCGAAACATAGCGACCTTCATTGCGGTTATCGGAATAACCGAGGTTGGCATACCACGAGCCGACAGGTACGGAGAACATTACCGAGAGGCTTCGGTAGCAACCATTCACCGCGTCAAATCCGGTACTGCTGGAGTCACAGTTATCAGCCGATAAGGCATTACGATAGAAGCTTAGTGAAAAGCCATCGTTGTAGCTGATTTGCTGGATATTGCCGCGTTGGCCCTGGCTGCCATAAAGGTAGCTAAAGCGTGTGCTGAGGACGCCATCAATGGGGCCGGTATTGAATCCGCGACTCCAGTCGACGGCACTTTCCACAAAACGCTGGTTCTTTTTCACCGTTGCGCCGCTGGTGACCGCCAGCGTAGAAGTTACAGGCAGGCGAATACCCGCTTGCACCACGGCGCTGCGTTCGTCGCTCATATCGTCGTTGTCGGTTTCACCGGCCTGCATAAACCACTCGACGCGGTCGAATGGCGTGATGCCGGTGCGGGTAAACGGAACCTGCTCGGTGCGGGTCAGGCGGTTGTTTTCATAAATCGCCAGCGTCACGGTATAGCTCCCGTCCGGAAACGAACGGGTATCCAGGGTTTGCGCCCCGGCATTAAGATAAAAACTGGCCAGCAGCTGATTCCCCCTACGGGCGTCTATACGCGCGTCATGGGAAAGCAGCACGGTAATAGGCGTTCCGCTGGACTGCTGCACGGGGTTGATCCACGCCCGCGTTGAGCCGGCACGCAAACCGCGAATTTTTCCAAGCGGCAGCTGGCTGAGGTTGATATTGCCGCCGGCCGCGCTGAAGAGATCGCGCGTATCCATTTCACCTAACTGAACGTAATATTCGTGCCACAGATCCTGACGGAACCAGGCGTTATTCACCGTAATCTCCTGCTGCTGTTGATGGCGAGAGCGCTGCCCAAGCCAGGTCCAGTCGAGGTTAAAATACCCATTCTCAGTCATGGCCAGCGCGCCGTTTCCCTGCACGGTCATCGACTGATAGTTTTCATCGGCCACGAAATTGATATTTTGCTGGTGGATCAGCGCGTTTTCAGTATTACGCGTAGGCTGATACCACTGATTTTCCGCCGTTTGTTTAGGTAGATACCGTCTGTCGAAAAACAGGTTTATGCGCGCGTTATTCTCGTCATAAATCAGGGCCACGCTTTTGGTGTCGATAAAATCGCAACCCGGCGCGGAACCATTGCTGCTGCAGGCGAGATTGCCGTTACGCGCAAGCGGAGAGGAAAGGGCGCCGGTCACCGAGGCGATCAAGGCAGGATCATCGTTGAACTGACGTTTAATTGCCGCGACAAGCGTTTCCGGCGCCACGAAGGTGACCGTTTCAAGCGTAATATCGGCCTCAAACAGCCCAAGCGACGCGCCATACAGACTCACTTCTGTCCACAGGCGCTGCGTTTTCGCCAGATCCTCAAAGCCCGCAGGTACGACGATAGTGGCGCTGGCTAATTGAACGGAAGCGGGTAACAAAACGACAAAAAGAAGAGCATTTCTGTGAAAAGCCATGAACGAGCCTCGACGTCATCCTGACATCAGAGGGCAGGCGCCCTCTGATGTACTTCCTTATACGTATTGTGGGGTTACGCACCGCCTTCCGCGGTGGTCGCCTGAGTCAGCATCAGACTCACCACGCCGCTGTACTGACCGGTTTTCAGAATGCCTTTTGTGGTCTGAGAGATGGTCAGCGGCAGGACCGCAGAACCGTTTTCAACGCTGCCCGGGAACAGTTCGCTACCGGTGAATTCAGCATCGGTGGTATTCAGGGTTTTATCGCCCAGTTTTACGGTCATCGGTACCGTTTCGGCGCCATCTTCATTGGTCAGATTCGCTGCGCTAACCAGACGCACTTTGACGTTGCTGGTGGCTGAGTTCGACCAGATCTTGGTATTCAGACGGTAGCTTTCCAGCCCACGGCCCGGCAGATATTGCATATCGATGCTGGCTGGTAATGGCGTATTATCGGCCTGGGTCATATCCAACTGGGAATCTACGTTGGCATTAACCGTAATATCCTTCTGAATAGCCATTGCGCTGAACGCAGTCGACATCGCAGCAACGATCATCAGAGGTTTAATATACTTCTTCATTGATATCTCCATATTTATAAACGAGCTCCATTAGCTCTTTAAACAAACCACACGTGGTTTTGACAGTGATGTCGTGTTATTGCACGACGGGTAAGTCGGCTTCTTCAGCTGTTTTATTAATCCAGTTGAAATAGCGGAATTTATATTTTTGGCCACGAACCTGAGTGAGCACTTTTAATTTTCGCTCGGTGTCCGGATAAATAGTCGCATCTTCTTTAAACCACCTGCATTTATCATTAACATCGCAAGCGCCAATTTCTTTCAGCGGTACCCGCAAAGAGCCGTCATTTTTTAAAGTTCCAGCTGCGGGATTTATTCGCAGAGAAACCACCGGCTTTTCCGGCGCCAAATGAACCAATGCTCCCCAGATAACGTTAACGCCGAGTTTGGCCGAAGCCGGCGTTCCCGCGGATGCTGCGGGCAGAATACTATCCGGCTGTTTTACCCCTTCAAAATAAACGCGCCAGGTACTCTCTTTTTCTGGCGGCGTCAGAGATACCAGCCTCACGATACGTAAAGCGCCTGCCGCTAAGGCGAATTTTTCAGGGGTAACGACAACGCCACCGTCTTTCCAGGCTGCCATCTCAACTTCTTTTTCCTGTGGCGTACCCGGATTAAGAATTTTCTTTTGCCTCACCCGAATGAACTGAATATCATCGCTTTTAGAGGCCACTCTGATTTGGGCCGTCCCGGAACTGTCGACGTTAAGTTCCATCGGGTAAACGCTCATATTAGCCTGTGTCATTTCTGCGAAAAATGACATCGACAGGGCAGCGAGATAAAGCGCAGTGGACTTGTTTACTCTGTTTTTTACTTTCACATTCATTCTGCCTGCTCTGAGTTCATGTACGGCGTTTTTACACCACGACACCGTCTGCTTTCGTATCGCTTCAGGACAGGGAAACTTTAACCGGAACAGCAGGTTGTGAAAATTTGTATTAGTTAACTTAAAAAATACAGTTCTTTATCCTGCAATCCAGGCTTTAAAGTTGTATAGTTAAAAGAAAATGCCGCAACCCAGGATGGGGAGAAAATTCCTACTGATGAAAAAATAAGCTAATTCAGAAGGGGATTTCTTGCCTGCAGTTACAGGGATAAAAAGCAAGCGGCAACAGCCGAGAATGAAATATGTTTTTTATATGCAACAATTCGTTGTTATTTGATCCTGAAGCTCACACATTAAGTATTGTTGGACAGCCTGAGTCCGTATTAACGCTTTCGGCACCCGCCGTGCGTCTGTTACAGGAATTTATTCGACATAAAGGAAGCGAACTTAGCCGTGAGGAGTTGATTACCCGCGTGTGGCAGGAATTCGGTTTCACGCCTTCGGGAAATAATCTCAACAAAGCGATAAGTGAGTTACGCAAAAGCTTCCAGGCGTTGGGAGAACATCATGAATTGATTGTGACCATACCACGCTATGGTTTCCGGTTTGAGGCGGATGTTATTTTTCAACCAGCGCAAAACGCTTACGCAAGCGAACCTCAACCCCAGCGACAAAACGCTGAAAAGAGGAAGCAACCACGACGTCTGAAATGGTGGCTGGTATTCACGGCATTATTAGCGTCGGTATTCGGTATTGGTATAATTATTCGCCAACAACAGAATATAACGACGCCGATAAAGCTAAAGCCGGTTGAGCAAAAAATCGCTAAATGTAGCATCTGGCTTATTAACGATCATGGGCGACCGTTGGTATTATCGAAACTGGCCGCGTTGCTGGATAAAAACAACGTAGCGTGCCAGCGCGAGGAGTACAACGTCTATTATTTCAGCGCTCGTTTTTCCCTGGTCGCTGCGGATGAAGTGTTTATCGGCGCATGCCAGATCAATAAAGCCAGTTTGTGTAAAACCATTCGCTATAAAAGTGGAGCAGAAAAATGAAAATTAAAGTTTTCTGTGGCCTCGGTATTTTTCTGCTCGGTGGCGGAATGGCGCTTTATTACTGTTCTACCGGAGTTGGTAAACGTGATGTACTGGCCTGCAGTACAGAATTTAATTTTACGCGCAATGAAGGGAAGGCCAGTGAAGTGCGGGTTAATACTGTTGCTCAGTTCTATTTTCACCGCGACGGTACTGGCCTGACTGCCTATAAAGGCGCTGCCTGGGCAAATGGCCAGAGTATGATCGTTGACAGAGATGTCGATTTTATCTGGTCGCGGCGGGATGATGATAAAGTGGTGGTATTGAGTTACACCAAAACCTGGCGCAGGCACAATGACAACACGCCGGATGCGCAATGGGGAAGCTTTGCCAATCCAACCGCCCGCTACTATCTTACCATCTCCGAGGTTGCGCCTTCGGTGTGGCTGATCCAGGATCGGCATTATCCCACTTATATATGTCGGGGTGATTAACCACCTATAAAACAAGGAGAGTACCTCAGGTATTCTCCTTGTTTTTTCAGATAGTTGTGGCAAAGCATTACGGCTTGTACCCCCATGCTTTGAGAAACCCCTCAATTGCGCAGTCGGCAAGTTGCTCCAGCCTTTTTGGATCTATTGCTTTTTGTGCAATGAGCGCCCCAGGCAGCGGGTAACCCATAATTGCGCCGAGAAACGCTGTTGCCTGCAGTTCCGGGTCGTTGATGGTCAACAGTCCCTCGTCTCGTTTTTGCGCAAGGATCTCGCTGAGTGCCTGCAGTACGCGACCGGAGGGCCGTTGCTCAAGCGTGACATATAGCTCGGGTTTCTGCACGAGAACCTGGATCAGTAAGCGCTGAAAATGGATGTTCTCAGGGGCATAGAAGTGCTGCTGCACAACGTTTGCAAATCCGTGCAGCAGCGCGGGAAAATCCTGCTGACGTTCCTGTAAAAGCTGGCGTAGGGGGGGCTGCATTGTGTCATTCAGAAACGCAAAAGTCTCCAGCAGCAGCGCATCTTTACCACCGGGAAAATGGCTGTACAGCGTCGGACGCGTGGTGCCCGCTTCGGCGGCGATGGTATCCAAAGACACGTCCAGTCCGTGCTGGAGAAACAGCTCACGCGCGGTTTGCAAAATGCGAGGGCGAGCTTTCATCGGCCGCCCGCGTTGATTGACCATCAATTGAGTCCTTACTGTTTGCGACTTTTCAGTCGCATGATTCCTTGCTGCACTAGCAGGAAAAATAGTGGAACGAAAAGCAACGTCAGTAGCGTCCCTGAAAGCATGCCACCAATCACCGCCGTCCCAATTTCTTGTTGGCTGGCAGCGCCGGCACCTGCAGAGAGTACCAGAGGGATCACGCCGACAACAAATGCGAGTGAGGTCATAATAATCGGACGCAAGCGCAGCCGTGCGCCTTCCAGTGCTGCTTCCGTCAGGCTTTTTCCTTGCTGAAACTGCGATAGCCCGAATTCGACGATCAGGATCGCATTTTTGGCCGAAAGGCCCATTGTTGTTAACATCCCCACTTGGAAATAAATATCATTTTCATAACCGGCGAGCAACGAAGCGCTGATCGCGCCAATGATGCCCAACGGGATAGTCAACATCACGGCAATGGGGATCGACCAGCTTTCATATAAGGCAGCGAGGCACAGAAACATAAAGGCTAGCGATGCCAGATAGACCCACAGCGTTTGCACCGAAGATGAGCGCTCCTGCCATGACAAACCGCTCCAATGCAGGTCAAATCCGTTCAGCGAGCTGACCATTTCGGACATTTCAGCCATTGCCATGCCGGAGCTGACGCCAGACGCAGCACCTCCTTGAAACTGCACGGCCGACAGCCCATTGAAACGCTGAAGCATCTGCGGTCCGCTGGTCCAGCGAAGCGTCGAGAAGCTGTCAAAGGACGCCATGTTGTCGCTGTTGCCACGGACAAACCAGGCGGATAAATGTTCCGGTGTTGAACGCCAGGGCGCGTCTCCCTGGATATACACGCGTTTAACCCGCCCTCGATCGACAAAGTCGTTAACATATATGCCCCCCCAGGCCGCTGAAAGCGTATTGTTGATATCGGCCTGATCCAGCCCCTGAACCTGCGCTTTTTGTCGGTCGACATCGACCTGCAGCTGCGCCTTTTCCTCCAGACTATTAATCCTTACCGCGTTAAGAGCAGGATTCTCTCTGGCGGCATTGAGCAGGGTGGTTTGTGCCTGCATAAGTGCCGCACTGCCATTTTCGGCGCTGTCCTGCAGCCATAATTCAAAACCGCTGGATTGTCCGAGACCGCGAATGGTCGGGGGTGACATCACGCTTATGTTGGCCTGCCTGGCATTTTTATTAAAATACTGGTTCGCGCGTAGAATAATGGCCTGAGCGCTGTTTTCTTTCCCGGGACGCTGGTCCCAGTGTTTTAACTCAGCGAATGCCATACCGACGTTCTGCCCGCTACCGGCATTATTTCTTCCTGTGACCATAAAAATAACGTCGAGGTTATCTCTCTCCTCAGTCATAAAATAGTGGGTAATATCCGCGCCAACGGCCTCGGTCATCGACATCGGCGAACCAGACGGCAGCGAGTACTGAACCATAACCGCGCCCTGATCCTCCTCGGGCAAAAATCCGCTTGCGAGCTTTTGATATTGCCAGAGCATCAAAAAAGTTAGTAACAGGGCCAGACAAACAAAACGGAGTGGATGGGCGGTCATTCGACGAAGTGTGGCCAGGTAGCTGTTCTGACTTATCGTTACTCCGCGATTGAAGAGGGTAAAAAAACGACCTTTATTTATGTGTCCAGGCTTGAGCAGGTGGGCGCACAGCGTTGGCGTCAGCGTCAGAGCGACCAATGCAGACAGCGCCATTGCTGAAACAATGGTCACGGTGAACTGACGATAGATAATCCCCACAGAGCCACCAAAGAACGCCATCGGGATAAAAACGGTGGAGAGAACCAGAGCAATACCTATCAGCGCCCCGGTTATCTCATTCATCGAGCGCAGCGTGGCCTCCTGTGGAGTGAGGTTTTCCTCTGCCATCAAACGTTCAACATTTTCCACCACCACGATAGCGTCATCTACCAGCAGCCCGATTGCCAGCACCATGGCAAAAAGGGTCAGTGTATTGATGCTGTAGCCAAGCAGGCTGAGAATGCCGAAAGTGCCCAATAGAACCACCGGTACCGTCAGGGTCGGGATAAGCGTTGCACGCCAGCTTTGAAGAAAAAGATACATAACGGCCACGACAAAGAGTATCGCTTCAATCAGCGTATGCACCACGCTTTCGATCGATACCGTCACAAACGGAGTGCTGTCGCGTGGATAGGCGGCGATTACGCCTTGTGGAAAGCGGGGAGAAAGGCGTTCGACTTCAGTCCTAACTTTCTCCGCCGTTTCCAGCGCGTTGGCTCCCGAGGCCAACTGAATTGAGATCCCAGCGGAAGGGTAACCATTGAGCGTCGTTTGGTTTTGATAGTTTTCCGCGCCGATTTCCACGCGGGCCACGTCGCGCAAGTACACTACTGAGCCATCGCGATGAGTGCGTAGAATAATATTCTCAAACTGCTCCGGATGACCAAGGCGGGACTGCGTCGTCACCGTGGCGTTCAAATATTGTCCCTCAATCGTCGGCAGAGAACCAATTTCACCGCTGGTCACTTGCGAATTCTGCGCCTCGATCGCGGCCTGTATGTCCGAGGGCATCAATCCATAGCTGGTCAGTTTGAGCGGATTGAGCCAGATGCGCATGGCATACTGCGCGCCAAAAACAGTGGTTTCACCCACGCCTTCGACGCGGCTCAACGGTTCTTGTAAAGAGCTGATGAGGAAATCGCTAATATCAAGACTGGTTAATTGCCTGCTTGGGTCATACAAGGCTACCACCATCAAGCTGTCCCCCTGAGATTTGGTAACGGTAATTCCTTGCTGCTGCACCTCTTGTGGTAATCGTGTAATTGCTTGATTTACCGCGTTTTGTACCTGTACCTGCGCCATATCAGGGTTAACGTCCTGATCGAAACTAAGGCTAATGCGGGCCTGGCCAGCTGAACTGCTGCTTGAGGAAAAGTAGATCAACCCATCGATACCTTTGATCTGCTGCTCCAGCACCTGAGTAACGCTATCCTCGACGGTTTCTGCTGAAGCGCCAGTATAGTTAGCCGTGACATTAACAGCAGGCGGGGCGATATCCGGATACTGTTCCACCGGCAAAGTCATCATGGCGAGAGCGCCGGTTGCCATGATGCAGATGGCGATGACCGCGGCAAAAACCGGGCGAAAGACAAAAAAACGGGCCAGCATTGTTATTCACCTTTAGTCAGTTAAGGGATTTTTGCATAGCAAACGCGTCAGTTGGTTCGTTTAGCTCGTCGTCAGCCGGAAGAGGAGAAAAAGGCAAGGGCGGTATCTGTTTTGCCACGCCGTAGGAGTTGATTGTGAACAATTTGCGGGTTGCAACACATGGTGATGCGCGCAAGTATTCACTGCTGAAGTTTGGCAAACCAGCATCAGCACTGGAGCTAAAAAGCCATAAGCCAATGAAATAAAGAAGCTTTCCCCAATTTCTTTCGTTGAGCATCAGTGTGATCTCATGAATTTATTTACTTTACAGTAAAGTAAATAAATTATTTAAACAAGCAATCTTCTATACGAATGAAAAAAGGGAAAGCAAGAGCGTGAGTCAAAGGTCTTAGAACATGCCGTTGCCGCTGGCGGTTTTTTGCGGAACGTTTTGGGTAACATCCCAATGTTCAACGATTTTGTGCTGTTCGTTGAGGCGGAAGATATCCACGATAGCCCGCGTAACGCCTGGCTCACGACCGGTTACTTCAACATGCAAAATCACGTTATCTCCGTCGACGAATGCCTGCTTGATTTCGCTGTGCGAGTCGGGATATTTACTCTTCAGAAAAGCGATAAACTGCTCGAAGCCTTCCACGCCATCTTTTGCCATCGGATTGTGCTGTACATAGCGATCCCCGAGATAGGGCCTGGCGGCAGAGAAGTCTTTGTCGTTTAAGGCCTTATTATAAAAATCAATGACATTCTTTTTATTCAACAGCTCGCTTTCGCTATTGCCCGCAAAAACGGCGGGCGTCAGAGCGAAAAACAATGAAAGGGCGACTATCGATTTTTTAAGCATGCTTCCTCCAGCGATGGTTTGATGTCAGGTTTCAGGCCTGTCAGGTTAATGAACCGGCCACCCAGCGACATTTCAGACAGTAACGGTCTGCTGAGTTTGCGGCTGATTGAGCTGACTCCATGAACAAATGGAGTCTTGAATCTGCGGCATCGACTCGTTTAGATCAAGCTGCTTTTACTTAAGAAGAAAAAAGGGCAGTTTGGTCTGCTTTGCGGGAGGTCGCTAATCACCACAAATTACCAGGTTCATAATCCCATGTGGAGATCGTCAGGTATGCTTAATGTGATTTAACTATTCTGGGTTTGAGGAATATACATAATTTACGACAGCACCAGAAACAGTATAACAAACTGTTTTAAATGGATATTAATCAAATGGCGATTCAAGCTCACAGTTATGAACTCAGTTTTGGTTCATAACTGTGTTAAACGCTGTCCATAAATCACTCGATGTCACGTCTGTTGGTTCATGAACTGATCGTTCTAATTTTGTGATGTGCGTCAGGTTTTAGTGTTCAGTAATGTTACCTTTTACTCGATGATCGATTGTTTAGCACCTCTCCCACAACCG
This sequence comes from Klebsiella sp. 141251, assembly GCF_050600725.1. NCBI lineage: Bacteria > Pseudomonadati > Pseudomonadota > Gammaproteobacteria > Enterobacterales > Enterobacteriaceae > Klebsiella > Klebsiella sp. 141251. The sequence continues at coordinate 283,397 of NZ_JAQIRG010000002.1, read as the reverse complement.
GAGCAGCGGTAAATGCGTTTGGCCAGCCAGCATAGAAGGCGGCCTGGGTAACGATCTCACCAGCTTCCTCAACAGAAAGTCCATTATCCATTGCTCTATTGAGGTGATAGCCAATCTGCGCGCTCTGTCCGGATGCGATTAAGGCGCTGACCGTAATCAGGCTTCTGTCGCGGGGTTTCAGCGCGGGTCTTTGCCAGAGATCCAGGAACAGTGGATCAGCAGTGAATTTAACCAGGCCTGGAGATATTGGGCCAACATTTTTTTCCACTGTCTCTGAACGCTGCTTTTCTGCTTCCTGATTGAGAGGAAGCAGGTCCGGAGAAGCTTCAGGAAGTGCATCTGCCGTGACGCCACGAGTTTCAAATACTGCTTTGGTCACGCTGACGGCTGACATTGCATTTGGCCAACCTGAGTAGAACGCCAGATGGGTAATGATTTCTGACAATTCCGCTGGTGTAACGCCATTATCAAGGGCAATGTCTATATAGTGCTTAAGGTCGCCAGGCTGGTTTCTGGCAATTAGCATGGCGACGGTCACCATACTACGATCCCTGGGCGAGAGGGCATCGCGTGTCCACAGATCTTCAGTAATAGCTTCTCGACCAAAGCGCGCAAGAGCCGGTGAGACAGAACGAATATCAGCTTCAGAAATCGCTGAAGGTTCAATTTTCATCATAGTTTTACCTCTTGTTTCCTCAGCATTAGCAAAATCAGAAATAACAAGCGACATGGCCGCTGCTGCAATTACGCTTTTCATGTCAATCCTCACTGGTCAACGGTGCGGATCCTGTTTGATTCCGCCTTTGTTACGAAGAAATACCGGTTTTACCGGGATAGCGTCCTTACTGGTGCTCATATGCGCCGTTTGCCTGAGATAGTCACGGAAGTGTGGCGTTTGTCGGTGCAGTTGATACGCTTCCTCACTGGCGTAAATCTCATAGAAATACCAGCGGTTCGGAGTCTGTGAGTCTGTAGCGGAATACATGGCTAACACGCCTTTCTCTACTTTGAGTGACTCAGCCATTTCAGGCATGACGATGTTTTTAAATTCGGTCTGTAATTCAGGCTTTACCTCGACGATCACCAGATTATTAATGGTTCGCTCATTCGGTATGATGTGTTTGTCCCCCAGAAACTGGGGCTCCAGAGTGATTTTATTTTTCCGATCGATAATGTCAGGTGCCCGGGCAGCGAATGCCTTGTATGGTTCGGCATTCAGATGTTTGCGGTAAGCACTCTCGTTTTCATAGAGTTCGACCATGAATGCCTTACGTGGATTGTCGCTGCGGTGCAGGGCGTACATCGCCAGCGTACCTGCTTCATGATCAACCGAAGCGGAAATCGTCTGTCTGGCTACGTCTGCAAAATCTTTGTCCCGATCGTGCCTGACGCCGAGCTCAAAGATATTCATCACTACCTTATCCGGCGCGTCCAGTTTTGTTGCAAAGACAGGGCAGCTTATGAGCATACAAATTAAAAGCATAAGGGGCTTTTTCACGATGATCCTTTTACTGAAATTACTGTTTGCTACCGCGTCCAGACCTGCTTAACGTCTTTCATTTGCGGCGTGTTTTGCCCCATGATCCCCGTCAGAACATGCGGCTGGTAGGTTTCTTCCAGAAACCGGATTTCCTCCGGATTCAGTTGTAGATTTACGGCGTTTACCGCGTCATCGACGTGATCTTTTTTTGTGGCCCCGACGACAGGTGACGTGACTTTTGTCAGCAACCAGGCGAGAGATATTTCCGTCATAGACACCTGATGCCGTTCGGCAAGTTCGGCGACGCGCTCGATAATGCTCCGATCCTGTTCAGCCGTGCTGTCATATTTTCCGCGCGCATAATCATCCTCCGTGGCTCGCCGCGTGTGGCCTTCTTTCCGGGAGAGACGACCGCTGGCCAGCGCGCTATAGGGGGTCATTGCGATATCATCTTCAGCGCACAGACCGAAGAGCTCTCGTTCATCTTCACGCATAATCAGGTTGTAGTGGCTTTGCACGGAGACAAAGGGCGTCAGCCCTTCGCGTTCTGCAAGGGCGTTCGCCTTCGCCAGCTGCCAGGCATAGCAATTGGAAATACCAATAGCGCGCACTTTGCCCGCAGTAACGGCGGCATGAAGCGCTTCAAGCACCTCAATAACTGGCGTGTTGTAATCCCAGATGTGGTAGATGTAGAGGTCGATGTAGTCCATCCCCAGATTCTGCAGGCTCTGGTCGAGCGATTGGGCTATTGCCTCTTTTCCGCCGATCCCCGCAGCAATTTGCGCGGCGGTTCGTGGCAGAAACTTGGTGGCCAGCACCACGTCCTCGCGTTTTGCCATCTCCCGCAGCGCCCGGCCAACGTATCGCTCGCTGGAGCCGTTCTGATAGGCGATGGCGGTATCGTAAAAATTGATACCCTTTTCGAGACCGTAGCGGATGATGTCCCGGCTTGCTGTTTCGTCCAGCGTCCAGCGATGCTGGCCCGTTAACGGGTCGCCAAACCCCATACATCCCATACAGATGCGGGAGACCAGTAAGTCACTTTTACCGAGCCGGGTATACTGCATCGTTATTCTCTCTCTGGATTATTCACGACGGAATTGAGCAGATCGACAAGCCTTGAAGCGTGTTCCCGGGCAAGCGTTTTTTGCTGCGCGATTTTGTCGGCATCCCGGTCGGCATAGCTGATACCGCAGGTATAAACCGGCGCCAGCAGCTCAAGATTGCACAGTTTTGCCGTGGTCTCGAACGGAATAAGATACTCTTCAATGGCATGGCCAAAGAAACCGTCAGCGGTATAGAGCGCCTGTGGCGCCCCTGTAGTGAAGGAGAGGAGCAGCTTTTTACCGCCCAGTTTCGCCGTTGAGCCATGCGCGAAGCCGTGGACAAAGACCTCGTCCAGCCATTGTTTCATTAACCCGGGCAGCCCATACCAGGAAAAAGGAAACTGCCAGACAATCACATCGGCCCTGAGCAGGCTTTCCTGCTCCGCAGCGATATTGAATTTGCCGTCCGGATAGAGCCAGTCCAGACGACGAATTTCAGCATCGGGAAGGGCGGTCGCCACTTCATCAAGGATCGTGGCATTGGCGACGGAATGGGTAAGCTCAGGATGACCTGAAACAATAAGGATATTTTTCATTTCAATGAGTTAAATATATTTGGTGAATGTTTAACCCAGTATAGAGTGACACCATTATTTTTTTTAGAGCAGTAAAGACTCATTCACTTTTAGACAAAAACTAATAATGGTCAACTGTTCTCATTGTACCGGTCATCACGAACCCGTGAACTACGCCGTGATGCCCAGTAAACGTTCTGCATTGCGAAATGCGATGGCCTCTTTTTCAGCCTTGTTGACAGGCAGACTGTCGATAAAGGTTTTTACACCGTCCAGGGTCTGATAGGGATAATCGACGGAGAACAGGATCCTTTCTGCCCCCATTAACTCGTAGATAAACTTGAAGTGCGGCAGTGTCAGCATACCTGACGGGGTAACGTAAACGTGTTCCTGGAAGGTTCTCGTTAGCGTGCGTGACAGACCCGTTGCAGCCAGTGGTAGGCTGTCATCAAGACGCTGCAGCCAGAAGGGTAACATCTCCCCCCAGTGGCCACTGATTACCTGCAGGTTGGGATATTTATCAAATGCGCCCGATAACATCAGCCGCAACAAATGGATCCCCGCTTCGTGATGCCAGCCCCAGCCAAACATAGAAAGCCTGGCGTTGACCTCTGCGCTGAAGCCCGTGAAGTAGGCCTGCTGTACGCTTTTAAGCGGTAATCCGGGATGAAGATAGAGTGGCACATTCAGTTTATTAAAGCGGGAAAGCAGGGAGTCATAGTCAGGATGATCGAGAAAGCATGAAGAGGGTCTGCCATTCAGCAGTGCTCCTTTAAATCCTAGTTTTTCAACTGCGCGGACAAGCTCATTTTCAGCCTCTTCCGGCTGTGCCCAGGGAAGTGTGGCAAATGCCGCGAAGCGATCCGGGTGATTTCTTACCGCCCCGGCAACGCGATCGTTTGCCGCCATATTTAATGTTACCGCTTCATCCTCGGGTGCCAACTGGGGGAATCCGCCCACAGAGAGTATCTGCAGGGTAATTCCAGCTTCATCCATATCCCTGAGGCGGCGGCTTCCCAAATCAGCGCCTTTCGCGTTTATCAGCGCATTCTTTTCTATCTGCGGCCGGCTTCGGTCAGGATTATGACCATCAGCGACGGTTTTCCCCCAGTCGCCAAGGGAAGGCGCCTGCTCAAGCGCAACAGGCATACACGCTCGGCCTAACTCGCAGTCGAGATAATGTTCTTCAAGGCAAATGATTTTCATATTCTCACCCTTCATACAAAGCAGTAAAAGTGATACAGATTAGGATCGCCCGGAACTGTCCATACGTGAATGTGATTCATGACAGTCTGTTCCGGACGGGCTTTACACCATCGGTTTTTCCCAGGCGCCTCGTGTATCCACTCTGGTCTCTGCGGCGAGTTGTTCCAGCAGGATGATTTCCTCATCGCGTAACTGGATGTCTGAAGCGCAGGCGGCGTCCAGAACGTGATGGACTTTAGTCGCACCAACGAGGGGAAGGGTACCTTTCGCAATAGTCCATGCGATGGCTATCTGTGCCACGCTGGCATTCCTTTCGGCTCCCATTTTTTTCATGGCGGCGGTTAGTCTTTCTATCTGCGGCAGTACTGCGTTATAACTTTCGGCCCGGCCACTCCCGGCAGGCATGGGATGATTTGAATCATAACGACCACTGAGCGCGCCTTGCTCCAGGACCATGTAAGCAAAGAACGTGATGTTATTTTGTCGGCAATAATCAAGGATCCCGGCCTCTTCAGAAGCGCGATAGAGCAGGCTGTAGTGATTTTGTACTGCACTGAGGGAATAACCGGAAGCGTTAAGGATTTCATTGGCGCGTCTGATTTGTGCCAGATTGTGGTTGGAAACACCTACGCGTTTTACCTTACCGCTTTGTAAAAGTGGGATCAGTCCTGGCGTCCATTTTTCGACGTCGAGGGGATTATGGATCCAGTAGATATCAATCGCGTCCACGCCCAGGCGTCCGAGGCTGGCCTCAAGCATATCGCTGACAGGCTGTGCAGACTGCTCGTTCGCAATCTGCGGCGTGAATTTGGTGGATAAAATCATATCCTCGCGGGGGAACTGACGGACTAATGTTCCCAGCGCTGCCTCGGAACTCCCCATGCCATATACTGCTGCGGTATCCCAGAGGTTGAGACCCTTACTCATGGCCGTGGTGAACACGTCTGCCATCTGAGTATCAGAAAGATGATTGCCGAAGACGGTGTCGCCACCGGCGAAGCCGGTGCCCCAGGACCATGTGCCGAGCGCGACTGGAGGAAGAGTTTTCATATTCAGCTCCTGAAAAAAGGCCGGAACGTTGCTGACGTAAACCGGCCAAAGAGGGTGAGTAACGATGAAAGACAGATGAATGAATTAAGTTGGCTCGCGGAGGGCATTTAACAGCGCCACACCGACACCGTGCGCTGAAGCGGGATTCTGCCCCGTGATAAGGCGTCCGTCGGTAACCACGTTTTCAGACCAGTTCGGGGCTTCATGATGAAGCGCGCCATGCTCGCGGAGTGCAGTCTCAAGCAGGTAGGGAACCACATCTGTAGTGTGAACTTCTTCCTCTTCCTTGTTGGTAAAGGCCGCCACGTTTTTGCCTTTCACCAGGTATTCGCCGCTGCTGAGCTTTGCGTCAACCAGTGCCGCAGGCCCGTGGCAGACGGCTGAGACAATCCCATCACTTTCATACACTTCGCGGATAATACGCTGGGCATCATGGCTGTCGCGGAAATCCCACATGGTTCCATGCCCGCCCGCAAAGAAAACGGCGCTGTAATCGGAACCGTTCAGCTCAGATAACGCAGGCGTTGTGGCCAGGCGCTGCTGAAAATCGGTTTCGTTCCAGAACCAGGCGTTGACAGAGTCACTGAGGTCAAATCCATCCACCGGCGGCTGTCCCCCGCGAATGCTGGCTATCATCGTTTTTAGTCCGGCATCTTCCAGTACTTTCAGCGGATGCGTCAGCTCAGCCAGGAAAAAACCGGTTGGTACACCGGATGCGCCTTTAATCGGATGACTGGAAACGACACACAGCACGGGTTTATCTGCAGGTTTCATATCGGGCCTCACTATTTATTTTTAAATTCAGCGGCAAAGAGATTTTCCCAGTTAATAAAGGAGCCAAGCGGAATGCACTCAAAGCTTAATAAGCCAGCTTTTGCCAGCGGGAATTCGCCCATTACGTTCATCGCTTCATCGACAGAGTCACATTCAAGAAAAATAGCGACGCCAGGTCTGTCCTGACGGAAGTAGATGTCGCGGATGAAGCCGGATTTATACAATCCCCAGGCGTGCAGCGCTTCAGCGTTAAGGTGTGGAGCATATTTTTCCAGCGATGCTCCAGGTGCGGGGATATCCAGACATAAAATTCGCATCATAGTCTCCTGAACTCAGGTCGTTGTAGAAAGAGATAAAAGTATAAGAGGCGAATTTCACGAAGATTAGAGGAGCATTGACTTAAGCATCTTTAGACTGTACTTAATAATCAGGCGGAGATTGCTTTAGGAAAACATTATGAATAACGCCCTGTATAACCAGATACGGATCTTTCAGAGCATTGCACGTGAGGGCAATATTTCGGCAGCCGCAAGAAAACTGGAAATTACGCCTCCCTCCGTCAGCAATGCGCTTAAGCTGCTGGAAGATCATATTGGCCATCCGCTTTTTGTGCGTACGACCCGCCGTATTGAGCTGACGGAAACTGGGCAGCTGTTGCTGGAACAGACCGCTGCGGCGGTGGAGTCGCTGGAAAATTCGCTTGAAAGCATTCGCGACCAGAATCAGGAGCCCTCTGGTATCGTGCGAATCACGCTCTCGCGTTTTGCCTATCTGTTAATTCTTAAGCCTGCAATGGCGAAATTCTGTCAGCAATATCCGGGTATACAGCTTGAAATTTCGGTTTACGACGGTACCGTGAATGTTATCGAAGAGCGTTTTGATCTTGGGATCCGTTTTGGCGATATCCTCGAAGGTGGGGTGGTGGCGCGGCCGTTAATGAAACCATTTCGTGAAGGGTTATATGCATCCTCAGCTTATATCAGCGAGCATGGAATGCCCGAGGTGCCGGCTGACCTCAGTCAACACAAGCTGATTGGCTACCGTTTTATTACTAACAACCGCATCCTTCCGTTGATTCTGAACGATCGCGGAGAGCAGTTGACGGTTGAGATGCCCGGACAGTTAATCAGCAACGATATTGACGTTATGGCAGACGGGATCCGTAACGGCCAGGGAATCGGACGTTTGTTTGAACCCATCTGGCAGTTACAGCCGGACAGGGAGCGCTTTATACCCGTGATGGAGAGCTACTGGAAAACCTACCCGCCAGTGTATCTCTATTACCCCAAAAACGCGGGTAAAACGAAAAGAGTGAAGGCCCTGATTGATTTTCTGATATCCGCTACGGGACGATAACGCCTCGTTTAGTATGGAGGCGTTATTTCACAACCCCAGCGGCCGGGCTTCCTGTATGAACTCAATCAGAAGGCGAAGCCCGGTCGGTAGTTGCCGGCGGCTTGAATAATAGATATAAAAACCTTCCTCCAGCGGGGACCATTCCGTAAGCACCAGGCGGAGCAGTCCATCCTTCACATAGGGTGCAACAAGAGGCTCCGGAAAATACATCAGGCCGGCCCCGCCTAATACGGCCACAAGACCCGTTTCAGCCTGGTTGACCGTCATTGAGCCAGGCACAGTGATTTGGTACGTTTCGCCGTCTCGCTCAAGTTCCCAGCGATAAATCCGATCGTCGCCGAGACGATTGCTTATACAGCGATGGTGTAACAAATCATCCGGATGTTCAGGCGTTCCGTAACGTTCCAGGTAGTCGGGGGATGCTGCGATAACCCAGCGAATATCGGCAGATAAACGCCGGGCAACCATGTCTTCCGGGACGGTGCCACCATAGCGGATACCCGCATCGAAGCCCGCATCAGTGACGTCAACCATACGGTTGCTGGCCACAATATCAATTTCAATATCGGGATAGCGATCCATAAACGCGGGCATAACTGGCGCAAGCATAAGATTGGCCGCTTCAACGGCAGCATTGATTCGGATACGTCCGGTAGGGGTATTACGATACCGGTTAAGCGATTCAAGCGCGCCTTCTATCGTGTCGAAAGGTTGAAGTACAGACTGAACCAGTTCTTCACCTGCAGCCGTAGGTGTAACGCTCTTGGTCGTGCGATTAAGGAGGCGAACCCCGAGCCGGGTTTCCAGTCCCTTCAGGGCATGGCTAAGCGCTGATGCACTGACACCTAATTCAATCGCCGCACGGCTGAAACTGCGATGACGTGCAATAGCCATGAAATAAATGAGATCGGCGACATCAGCTCTGCTTATTTGCATACAGAATCGTTTTCCTTGTGCGTTAAGGCCCGAATGTATTGATACGGAAATGATATACACCATAGACCGATTAGCGCTAATCCGTTGCTGAATTTATTTCACAAGTCCATCCACTCATCGCCTCTCACTGAACACGTTGTGCTTCGTTATTCTTGAAAATTATGCGCTCTGGCCGTCGGTCAGGGCGGAACATTCACCTAACGGAGCCGTGTATGAACTATACGCATCTTGGCCGCACCGGCCTGAAAGTCAGCCGCCTTTGTCTCGGAACCATGAATTTTGGTGACGTCACCGACGAGAAAACCAGCGCCCGCATTCTGGATGAAGCGCTTGAGGCAGGTATAAATTTCATTGATACAGCAGACGTGTATGGCACTGAGCAATCACCCGATATCCAGCAAGGCTCGGGGCTGTCCGAAGAGATTATTGGTCGCTGGCTCCAGCAGGGTGGCCGGCGAGACAGTATCGTTCTGGCGACGAAAGTCTATCAGCCTATGGGACCGGGTCCGAACGATCGCCGTCTTTCTGCTTACCATATTCGCAAGGCCTGCGAGGACAGTTTGCGACGGCTTAAGACCGACCATATTGACGTCTATCAGATGCATCACATCGATCGCTATACGCCATGGGAAGAGATCTGGCAGGCCATGGAACTCCTTGTTCAGCAGGGAAAAGTGCTTTATATCGGTAGCAGTAATTTCGCGGGCTGGGACATTGCGACTGCGCAGTCAGTTGCTACGGCCCGTCATTCCCTTGGCCTGGTTGCTGAGCAAAGTCTCTACAATCTGACTGCCCGAACTGTTGAGCTGGAGGTCATTCCCGCATGCCGCCATTTTGGCCTGGGACTGATTCCCTGGAGCCCACTTGCCGGAGGGTTGCTTGGCGGCGTACTGAAAAAGATGGCAAGCGGGCGCCGTGCAAGACCCGCGTTTTCCCGTCTAATCGAACAGTATCGTCCACAGCTGGAAGCCTACGAAGAATTATGTGAGGACCTCGACGAAACCCCTTCCGATGTGGCGCTTGCCTGGCTCCTGCAGAATCCTGTCGTTACTGCTCCACTTATCGGGCCTCGTACGGTCGAACAACTCCAGCAGGCGCTTCACGCAACGACAATCACGCTATCAGACGACACCATGAGCTGTCTCGACGAAATCTGGCCCGGCCCCGGGGGAGAAGCGCCACAGGCTTATGCCTGGTAAGGACCAAATTAATGAATCCTTTCTTCGCTATAGGGAGTTCCAGTTTATGAGCAAGATGATGCATGACCAGCATTCTGCTTCCGTACCCGCTTCCCAGGATCGTCGCAATTTTCTGATCGCCGGAGCCGGTCTGGCATTGGCCACAACCACCCTTGGCAGGAGCGGTGCAGTGATGGCGAAACCGGCTGGTCAGGACACGTCGAACGCCCCATCGGATGCTGTTCCCGTCCAGAAGGAGACCTTAACCACGCGTAAACTCGGCTCGCTGGAGGTTTCCAGCATGGGACTCGGGTGTCTGCCTATGGTGGGGTATTACGGCGGTGGTCCGCGCGATCGTAAAGCCATGGTTTCGCTCATCCGGGCCGCCTTCGAACAAGGCATTACGTTCTTTGATACTGCCGAGGTGTATGGCCCTCATCTCAGTGAAGAATTTGTCGGGGAAGCACTGGCCCCCGTTCGCGATCGTGTGGTGATTGCCACTAAGTTCGGTTTCGGCGTGGAGGAGGGGAAGCCAACCTCCCTCAACAGCCATCCTGAACATATCCGCCGCGCCGTAGAGGGTTCGCTAAAGCGTCTGAAAACGGACCACATCGATCTGCTTTATCAACATCGCCCCGATCCGAATGTGCCGATTGAGGATGTGGCGGAAACCGTGAAGGCGTTGATCCAGGAGGGTAAAGTGAAACACTGGGGATTGTCGGAAGCCAGTGGCAGGACAATCCGCCGCGCACATGCGGTACTCCCTGTGGCTGCAGTGCAGAGTGAGTATGCCATGTGGTGGCGTGAACCGGAGACACTGATATTTCCAACACTCGAAGAGCTGGGTATCGGTTTCGTACCTTACTGCCCGACCGCCCGCAGTTTCCTTGCCGGGGCAGTCAATCCAAGCCAGCGGTTCGACAGCACAGATCGGCGGCATAACCTGCCACGCTTCCAGCCCGATGCCCTGGCCAAAAACATGGTACTGCTTGAATTCGCGCAGTCGTGGGCCCGTCGCAAAAACACCACTCCGGTTCAGTTCGCGCTGGCCTGGGTGATGGCGCAGCGGCCCTGGATTGTCCCTATCCCGGGTACGACGCAATATCCGCACCTAATAGAAAACAGCGGTGCACCGCAAGTCCGGTTGACGGACAGCGAATTAAGCGAAATCGATGCAGCGCTTGCCAGGATCCCATTGCAGGGCGGTCGCGCAGATCCGTTTACCGAAAGTCAGTTTGATAAAAGTTAAACGGTGATGGCCACCTTTATACTTACTGTCACAGGGAGACTGTAGATAATGTCTCCCTCTGTGTTATTGTCAGGGATAAACCACATGAATGGACTAAATCATAACGCGCTCAGGGCATTAACAGTCCTGTATTGCTGAAGGCGGCGTGAGTGAAGGTGGCGTATCCGGAAGTGGGGGGATGATCCCGTCGACGGGGTGCGGCAGATAGTGTGCCTCGAGTTCCATGCTTTCGTCATCGCTAAGTGAAAAGTCCAGCGCGCTGATAGCCGTGGAAAGATGTTCTGGTTTCGTCGCGCCGATGATCGGTGCTGTGATGACCGTTTTTGATAGCAACCAGGCAATTGCAACATGGGCTCTTGGCACATGGTGCTTTTCAGCAATGCTGGCAACAACATCAATAACGGGCTTATCCAGAAGGGCTGCGTTCTCATACATTTTTAACGCAAAGGCATCGTTTTGCGTTCGTCGGGACGTGACACTCCAGTCGCGCGTGAGCCTGCCGCGTGCCATCGGACTCCAGGGGATCACACCAACTCCCTGGTCTTCACACAGGGGCAACATCTCGCGCTCTTCTTCCCGGTAAAGCAGATTGTATTGCGGTTGCATCGTAATAAATCGGGTCCAGCCGTTACGCTCTGCCATATGCTGCATTTTTGCAAAGCGCCAGGCTTCCATAGATGATGCGCCGATGTAACGTACTTTTCCTGATTTAACGAGGTCATGCAGAGCCTCCATGGTCTCTTCAACAGGCGTGGAGTGGTCAAAGCGGTGAATCTGAAAGAGATCCACATAATCCATACCTAAGCGCATCAGGCTATCGTCAATAGACTGAAAAATGGCTTTGCGGGAAAGAAACCCGGTATTGGGTGAGTTGCGCCACGGAAAGAAGGCCTTTGTCGCCACAACGATCTCATCGCGCCTGGCCATTTCTCTCAGTGCTTTTCCAGTGATCTCTTCAGAACTTCCGCCCGAGTAGATATTCGCGGTATCAAAAAAATTAATGCCCGCTTCAAGCGCCTGGCGAATGAGCGGACGTGACGCCTTTTCATCCAGGGACCAGGGTTGAGGAAGACGTTCAGGTTCACCATAGCTCATACAACCGAGGCAAAGACGGGAGACTTTCAAACCGCTACGACCCAGATTCACATACTTCATTCTGTGTTCCTTCTTTTATTGCCAGCAATTCTGTGTGTGACAGGGTATTGCACTGACATGAAGGGAACCAGCATGCGTCATCGAATGGTGTTGTGAGTTTTTTTCACAGATGGGCGTAATCGTCATTGGATTTTACATACCAGGACAGCGCCTACACCCCTGACATCATTAATTATTGTTGGGTGAGGTTTTCGGGCACGCTTGACCAACAGGAATAACAATTTTTTCACGGTGTTCCCCGCGTTCATAAACGCAGATTGTACCTTCATCTGTATTGATCTGTTCCTTCAGCGGGAGCCCTGGTTCCTGCGCAAAAATGCGAAAGGATGCGACCAAAATCAATGCCAGAGAACACAAAAGCTGGGCTGCATTCATATCTTCACTCCTGAAAAATAGTTAACTCATTTCCAGCACCGACTGGCGAGGCGTAAGCTTACCAATTATCGGTGGCAGTTCCGTTTCGCGAAGCGGACGACCCTCAACGATGCTTTTAATGCGCTGTACACACTGGTGCAGGAGGGGTTCCATTGGCCAGGAAATACAGGTCAGTTGCGGGTATAACTGCGTGGCCAACGGAGAATCCTCAAGACTGAGGAGGGATACTTCCTGAGGCACGGCAATATTAAATTCGCGGAACAGGCGCATGGCCTCTGCAGCGTAAGCATCACGCTTAACTACGATGGAAGAGAACTTGCTCAGACTATTAATAAGCGTCAACAGCGCGCGTTCGACACTCTCATTGGCAGTTAATACCAACTGGCGATTAAACGGAAATGAGTAGTTCTGCAACACGTTGCGATAACCTTCAACCATTCGCTTGCTTGCGTCATCCGTCTCGTTATCGATAACCAGCGCGATGTTGCGATGGCCTTTACCTATCATGTAGCGGCAGGCGCTCTCCGTAGCAAATGCGAAATCGTAGCCCTGAATTTTCGCATCCACCACGGGCCGGTCGAAAGAAATCACGTTATCGCCACTGCCTGGTACAACTGGTCCGAACACCACAACGGCGGCGCATTGCCGTTGTAAATCATCTACCGAAGCTGCATGTTCGAAGTCATTATCCACATACTGGACGATCAGCGTTTTGTTCAGCACTTTCATTGCGCGCGCAAGCGCGGGAAGAATACGCGCGCCACTGCTTTCATCACGTGAGGAAAGTACCACACCGATATGGCTTGATGACTGACTCGCCAGGTTTTGCGCGGCGAAGCTTGGGCGGTAGTTGAGTTCTTCAACGGCCCGCAATACCGCCTCACGGCTCTCTTCGCGAACACCTCGGGTTCCCGTCAGCACGCGGGAAACCGTTGCTCTGGAAACATTGGCTAATCGAGATACATCATCAATCGTTGGCATAGCGTTTTCTGCGTGGTGAGTTTTCATCATCTTAACATAACCCTCCCGAAGAATCGTCCCGTCGCCGGTCATGACGCTTATGTTTCGTGCGCGTTCAGCCGGGGAAGCCAGGCTGCGCCGCGTACGCCGCTGGCATCGCCAAAGCGCGCCGGAACAATGCGCGTATGGCAGGTTTCAGAAAAGAGATAAGGAATAATAGCGACAGGCAGATCATCATAGATTCTGCTGACATTCGACAATCCTCCTCCTAACACAATGACCTGGGGATCCAGAATATTGATGACTGACGCCAGGCTACGGGCAAATACATCAATAAAATGGCGCCAGTGTTCGCACGCCTTCGGATCTCCCTGTTCTGCGGCGTTGATAATTTCCTGAGAGGTCAGATTTCCCGGGAAGCGACGGGCAAACCCGGTACCGGAAATAAAGGTTTCAATACAGTTGTCTTTCCCGCAATAGCAGGGCTGAGCGGGACCGTCACTCGCTGCCGCGTAACCCGGAAGCGGGTTGTGTCCCCATTCACCGGCAATGGCGTTTGGACCTTGTAACAAATGCTGGCGCACGGCAACACCACCGCCACAACCCGTACCGATAATCACACCAAATACGGTGTCTGCCTTTGCACCAGCACCATCTACCGCTTCAGAGAGGGTAAAACAATCGGCGTCGTTGGCAATCCACACTGGCTGATGGATGCGTGTGGCAAGATCGGCTTTCAGATCGTGGCCATTAAGAACCAGGCAATTGCAATTTTTGATGAGCCCCGTTTGCGGGTCAATTGCGCCTGGCAGACCGATCCCTACAGTGAAGGGTTCCGGGCTAGCCGCGCGGGCATCATCAATAAGGCTCACCAGATGCAGCATAAATTCAGCGTAACTTTCTTTCTGAGTCGGCTGGCGCTTACGCCAGAGATAATCGCCTTGAGCTGAAAGCAATACAGCTTCCATTTTTGTGCCACCAATATCCAGTCCAAGATAATGCATACAATCCTCTGTCATAAGAGAGGCCGCGGCCTCTCTGCTGTCGTTATGCCTGTTGCTGGCGTGTACGGTAAATGTGAATAAGTTCGGTCACCAGCTCCTTGGCCAGAATGGAGGTCATCAGGTGGTCCTGCGCATGCACCATCACCAGCGTCATTTTGGTTTTCCCTTCGCCTTCATCGGCTTCAATGAGCTGGGTTTGAACAAGGTGCGCTTCACGGGCGAAATGAGTCGCCTCTTTCATTAGTTGATCTGCGGCTTCGAAATCACCTTGCTTTGCGCAGCCGAGGGCTTCATAACACAGGCTGCGCGACTGACCCGCGTTAATAATGATGCCCATAACTTGTTCTTCTAATTCCATGTTTTTTTCCCTCTATTTTCTACTTTCAGGCGGATTGGGCCGCATCTTCTGCATGTTCAACCGCGTTTTCATGCTCTTGTTCCAGAAGCTGTTTTTCGTAGGCCTTCAGGAAGGGGAAGTACATGACAGCAGATGTCACCATGCATATCAGGCACAGGATCACAGGGCTGAAGCTCCAGTTGGCTGCCCATGACGCGCCAATGGGTGCAGGTGTTGTCCATGGCGTCATCGACACCACACGGCTGACTAAATCGAGATCCAGTGCAAACCATGCGAAGGTGGCATTGACCATCGGGACCAGCACAAACGGCAGGAAAAACAGAGGATTCATAATGATGGGCGCACCAAACAGAATGGGTTCGTTAATGTTAAACACCCCTGGTACCACGCCCATTCGCCCAATAGTCCGCAAATGGATGGCTTTGCTGCGCAGCAAAAGGAAGGCCAGCGGCAGCGTCGAGCCAACACCACCGATTAGCAGGTAATGGTCCCAGAAACCCTGAACGTAAATATGTGGGATAGCTTCACCCGCGGCGATTGCCGCCTGGTTTACGGACAGGTTTGCCATCCAGAAAGGGTTCATAATACCGGTGACGATCAGCGCACCATGGATACCGGCAAACCAGAGCACCTGGCACACCAGCACCGAGAGTAGCACTGCTGGGAGTGTATCGGACGCGGCAACCAGCGGTTTCACCAGCGACATAATTGCTTCGGGAATAATCATCCCCAGTTGCGCTTCAATAAGCAGGTTCAGCGGATGCAGCGTGATGACGATTGCCAGTACCGGGATGAGGATCTCAAACGAGCGTGCTACGCCGGCTGGGACCTCCGGCGGCAGGCGGATGGTAATATTGTGTCGCTTCAGGAAGGCGTAAAGTTCCGTGGAATAAATAGCCACCAGAATGGCGGTAAAGATCCCCTGACCGGAGAAGTAGGCCGTTGAAATCTGCCCGTCCTTCAATGGCGCAGCGACAAGCAAAAAGGCCATTAAAGAGAGCATCCCGGCGGTAAGTGCATCGAGATCGTGGTGTTTGGCCAGGCTTGCGGCAATCCCGACGGAAATAAAGATCGTCATAATTCCCATGCTGAAGTTAAAGGGCAGCATGAGTGCATCACGATGATCAAGCGAGAATTGCAGCCATGCCCTGGCGAAGGCCCAGGACGTGTCGGGCGAGAAGGGGGGGAAGATAAATACCAGCATAAAAGAACCCACAATCATGAACGGCAGAGCGGTAATGAAGCCGTCACGAATGGAGGTGACATATTTTTGCTGGCCGACGGCGCCCGCCATCGGAGTAATTTTCTTTTCGATAACCTGAATTAGTTTTGCGTACAGAGAGCTCATAGGGTTTCCCTTCGTTATTTGTTATCTATCAGGGAGAGGGCGAAATCGAGAACGGCGCCCCCTTTTTGCATGCCGTAATCCATCATGTTGATTGGCTCAACGCGGATCCCGTATTTATCGGCTTGTTTCTGTAGATCGCTTTGCATGTACTTCACCTGTGGTCCAAGCAATACCACCTGGTAGTGACCAACCTGCTCGGCAAATTCGGCAACGCCATACGCCTTGATTTCCGCTTCCAGGCCACGCTTGTGCGCTTCATCGACCATTTTTTTTACCAGCAGGCTGGTAGACATCCCGGCAGAACAACACAACATGATTTTTTTCATAACGTCTCCTTTGAATTTATGGCTGGAATATAGTCACCACGGAACAAAACGGAAAGCGCTTTCCGTTTACGGATAAGGTAATTGTGACCACGATCACTTGAGAGCACCTTTCACTTTGTATGAATGTGCGCGATCATCCCTGCTATTCAAGAACTACTAAGGTCGACTTATGAACATTCATTTGATGAATGTTGCTGTGGATTTGATAGAGCAACGCCTCACGCCGGTGGCGAACATAATCACTAAGAATCAACACATTACAGCAATGCGAGACGGCTTTTCTCTTGCAATGCCTTTTGTCATCGTGGGAAGTCTGATGGTGCCAATGCTGTTTCCACCGTTCGCCATTTCAAGCACCTCACGATTCGGATCTTTTTATCTGCTGCTGCGTCCGATGCTGTTACCAACCTTTGAGCTGACGCTCGGCCTGGTGGCGTTGATTGTTGCATTTGGTGCAAGTGCCAGCCTTGCCAAGCAATATCAATTACCGGAACGGTTATGCGGGCTCACCGGATGTCTCGCCTTTCTGCTGTTTATCGGTTTTCGGGATAATGGCGCGACGAATGTTTTTCTGGGAGGGATGGGACTTTTTACTGCCCTCATTTCAAGCGCATATTCGATTGAAATCATAAGGTTTTTTTATAATAAAGGGTGGTGCATTCGTTTGCCGGATGAGGTGCCGGTGATGACACGGAATGGTTTCCAGCTGCTGATGCCGCTGCTGGTGATTATGCTTTCCATCAGCGTGATGAATGCCGTGATGCTGCAGACGACCGGACAGATTTTGCCGCAACTGATTGGGGAAGCATTACGTCCACTTATCGTGGCGTCGGATACTCTTACGGCGGTGCTTATCTCCTTGTTTCTGTGTAATCTTTTATGGTTTGTTGGTATACACGGTGCCCTGATCATAACGGGTATCATGAACCCGTTCTGGCTCACCTATCTGTTTGAAAATCAGCGAGCCCTGGCTGCTGGGGAGGCTGTGCTACCCCATATTTATCTCCAGGGGTTCTGGGATTTTTATCTGTTGATTGGCGGTATCGGCTCAACGTTGCCACTGGTGTTTATGGCAATGCGAAGCCGCTCAAGGCAGTTGAAGAGTGTGGGAAAGATTGGTCTTTTGCCTTCTCTGTTCAATATTAATGAGCCAATATTGTTTGGCTTCCCCGTCATCATGAACCCGGTTTTTTTACTGCCCTTTGTTTTTGTTCCGTTGATAAATGCCTGTATAGCCTGGTATTTGACGCAAATGGGTATCCTCGACAGGGCCGTTGCAATGCTGCCATGGTCAATGCCCTCACCGCTGGGTGCAGCATGGTCGGCCAACGGTAGCTGGAAGAATATGTGTATGTGCCTGTTTGCCTTTTTCAACGCATGGATGCTTTATCGTCCATTCTTTAAGGTTCACGAACGCCAGCTGATGCAGCTGGAAAAATAACGCTCCTCTTTCTGTTTCTGCCCATTTCTCGTGGGCAGAAGCTTAATTCGTGACCTTAATCACGAAAACATTCTCAAAGATCTCAAATTTGTGATTCAATCCGGCAAAGACGGAAAGCGCTTTCCGTTAATGGATGTACATTTCCATTTTTGATCCTTACATTTCCCCTGCACGTTTAACCGTGAAAATAAAAATTCAAAGGGAACCTATGCAAACGTTAATTAAATCAATACCTCTGTCCTTGATTACCCTCACTGTCATCAGCGGCTATGCCAGCGCCGATGAGAAATATGATTTTGCACTCCACGGCTATTTGCGCTCAGGGATCCTCGCCAACAGTGACGGTAACCGGGTGGATTCAGTGGGACTGATGCCCGACGGGAAATGGCGTCTGGGGAACGAAGAAGATACCAAGATTGAGCTTATCCCGACGGTCACGCTGAAATCAGACACAGGCGCAGTCGCCCGTGTTCAGGCCAACCTGACGCATCAAACAAAATGTACCGCAGACTGGAACTGTACCGACGATGACGGTAAAGAAACCCAGTTCCGTGAAGGTTTTGCTGAGTTATCAAATCTCGATTTTGCGCCGGATATGACTTTCTGGGCGGGTAAACGTTACAGCAGCTCCAATCTTTCCAGCCACCAGTTCGACTGGGAGTATATTCAGTACAACGGAACGGGGGGCGGGTTTGATAACCTGGATTTAGGCTTTGCGCGCTTTGACGCCGGCGTTTATGCGTTTTCAACAACGGATGAAGCCAAAGCCTATCCCGTGGCTCTGGGGGATCAGGGATACCCTGACGATTACTCGCTTAACCTCTGGTTTAAAAAAATCGGCGGCACCGGGCTGGATGTTGAGCTTATTGGCCACCATATGAACCGCAACGAAAACCATCCCACTTCTGCTGAAAAAGGTTATGGCGTGACGGCGCTGTATAACGTCGACAGTTTTTATGGGCTGACAGGTGGCTATTCCCGCATTGTTTTCCAGTACGGCAAAGGGCTCGCTGCCGCTGACTCGCTGGGTAAAAACGGCTGGGGTTGGGCAAACTTAGATGACACCCAGTCCTGGCGCGTGATTTTGGATGGTATGGCCAGCCTGGGCGAAGTAGAAGTTTCGACCTTTGCGTTTTATCAGAAAGACAAAAACTACCGTTGGTGGACCAGCGATGATGACGGCTGGGGACGCTCCATGTGGGTCGCGGGTATCCGGCCGTATCATCAGATAACGAAGAATTTCGCCATGCAATATGAAGTGGGTTACGAATATCTGGATGATAAAAACTACATGGGGGTAAACGGCAAAGGGAAGGGTGGCCTGACCAAAGTGACCATTGCGCCGACGCTCACCTTTGATTCCGGATTCTGGAGTCGTCCACAGCTGCGCTTCTTTGCCACGTACGCAAAATGGGATAAAGGCGTCTCGGATGCGATGGACAGAAATTACGACTGGAGCACCGGTACCCTTAGCCCGGGGGGATACTCTCGCAGCGGGGATACCGATACGCTGAATTTTGGTGTACAGGCTGAAGTCTGGTTCTGAGGAGATAAGAGATGGCTTTCCCGATTCGAAAACTTCTGATCGTCTCCTTACTGTCCGCGCTGGGAAGCGCGGGAGCGCTGGCGGCGGAACAATCCCATTTTGAACATTTTATTACTCGTGATGGTGCTGCGTTAAAAGACGGCGATCGGCTCTTTCGCTTTGCCGGGATCCACGCTCCGGAGCTGCATCGTATAGAGGATGACGCGAGAGGGACCTGCAAAGCGGATCCGCGTGGGTGGGGGCAATATTTCAAATGGCCTACTGCTGAAGAGCAAGAAAACTGGATTAAAGCCCTGGTACAAACGGGTGCTAAAGCACAGCGCGTGTATGTGCTATCCGTTCAGCAGGAAAACGACGCGGCCTGCGGACGTGAAACGCATATCCTGTCACCGGAAACGCCTGACGGCATGCCGCGGTTGAATGAAGCGGCAATGAAAGTTTATGACAACATGATTGCTGAAGCGGATAAGCAGGGGCTTCGCCTGATTCTACCGTTTATCGATCACTGGTGGTGGTGGGGTGGGAGAGAACAACTTGCCGCATTTTATCATGAAAAACCTGAGGATTTTTATCGGACGGACAGTAAAACCTTCCAGGCTTATCTGGACGTGATTCGTCAGGTAATAACCCGGACTAACACCATTACGGGACGCCACTACTACGATGAAAAGGCGATTATGGCGTGGGAAACGGGTAATGAACTGGAGGACACTAACGCCGATTTTCTTCATCAGACATCAGCCTGGATCCGTAAATGGGCACCCCATCAGCTTATCGTCGATGGGACTTATAAAAAGGTGAATGATTTTGCGCTCAGCGATCCGAACGTCGACATCATCAGCAATCACTATTACACCAATGCCAATAACAATCATCCCGAGCAGGTGCGTAAAGATCTTGCGGCGATAGGCGGCAAAAAAGTGTATCTGGTCGGCGAATTCGGTCTGCTCGATCAAAAAGACCTGAACGCTATCATACAGTCCATTGTCCATTCCGAGGTCAATGGTGCTCAGGCTGCAGGTGGCTTTATCTGGGGTTTTCGCGGTCATCGGCATGATGGCGGTTTTTACTGGCACAAAGAGTATACCGGGCACTATAGCTACCATCTGCCTGGCTTCCCGGATGAGGGGAAAGCGAACCAGGAGATGGAGGTTGTCAATCTGGTACGAACCGCCGCGGCACAAATGGCTGGTCTGAGCAAGGCGCCAGCTCTGCCGGTACCGGAAGCACCGAGGTTGCGCGAGGGCGATTCCCCCTTTGCCATTAACTGGATGGGGTCACCTGTTGGGCGTTATTACGACGTAGAAAGAGCGGCACAGCCACAGGGGCCATGGACACGCGTAGGAAAGGACATCTCCGACGGCAAAAATGAATGGAACCCGTCAAAAATGAGTCTTTTCCGCGATGACTATCGCAGCCTGACGCTCGGCCAGACTTACTACTATCGGATAATCGCTAAGAATGAAAGTGGTCAGTCAGCACCTTCAAACGTAATTCGCCTGAAGCATATGCAGAAAAACCTTCCACCGGTTATCACTCTGCAGAACATGCTTTCCACCACTGTCGATAAAGGCGTTCAACTCAATGCGGCCTGGCAGGATGACAATCTGCCTGACACGAAAGTCAGCGTAGCGTGGAGTCATAACGGTAAGAATAACGTGCACTTCTGTGACAGCAGCAAAGAGGAAACCCGAGTCTGGTTCTCTGCGCCGGGTGACTATGCATTGACCTTTACTGCTGATGACGGGTTGCTGGAAAGCAGCAAAACGATAAATGTCAGCGTGAAGCCCGCTGTGAGGCCTGTACCGGCAGATTATTGCCGCTTTGGCAGCGGGACTCTTGATGTTAGCAAGGGAACACTTACCTCAACTAAAAGTGAAAAAGAGACCTTAGCCATCGGAGAAGACGGTTTTCTCGGTCCTTTCGCTCGTGACGGAGACAGCGTGAGCTGGCAGGTTAACGCTCCCTGGGACGGTAAATTCGCCCTACATGTGAAATTTAACGGCAAATGGGGAAGCAAGAAAAACTCGGTCATCGTGAACGATGGGATGCCAGTCAGCATTGAGTTTCCGCAAACGGATGAGAAGGGCCAGACCATAGTCGTTCCTGTTTCGCTCAGAGAGGGGGCAAATACCATCAGTTTTGGAAAGTTCGCCGGCGACTGGGGATATATGTTCATCCAATCAATTGAAGTTACTGCAGAGTAGTTATTTGGCTGCCCTTCTGGGGCAGCTTTTTATCATTCAGGAGGCATTATGAATCGGTATCAATTTCCGGAAGATTTTTTTTGGGGCGCAGCGGCGTCGGGTCCTCAGACGGAAGGCATAGCGCATAAGCCGCACCGTTCTATCTGGGATAGCTGGTATGCAGAACAGCCCAACCGCTTTTTCCAGCAGATTGGTCCGCAGAAAGTATGTGAAACCTACAGCAAATATAAAGAGGACGTTGCGCTAATGAAGCAAACGGGATTTAACTCGTTTCGTACATCCATTCAGTGGTCACGGTTGATTGATGATTTTGAAACTGGCGCCCCAAACGCGGAAGCCGTCCGGTTTTACAACAACTACTTAGATGAGATGATCGCCAGCGGCATTGAGCCAATGATTAATCTTTATCATTTCGATATGCCGGAGATTTTGCAAAAGCAGTATGGCGGTTTTGAATCACCCCATGTGACGGATCTTTTCGCACGGTTTGCACGCACGGCATTTGAGCTATTTGGTCATAAGGTCAAATACTGGATCACCTTTAATGAGCCGATAGTACCTGTCGAAGGCGGCTATCTTTATGATTTCCATTATCCTTGTAAAAAAGATGGCAAGCTGGCGGCGCAGGTTGCATTTAACATTATGCTGGCGCATGCAAAAGCGGTGCAACTGTACCGGAAACTTGAGCTACCGGGCGAAATAGGCGTGGTGCTTAATCTGACTCCCTCGTATACCCGAAACAATAGCGACGAGGATAAAAAAGCAGCGTGGTATGCCGACCTGTTCTTTAATCGCAGTTTCCTTGATCCGCTGGTTAAGCATGAATTCCCGAAGGAGTTATGTGAAGTCCTCGCAACCCATGATTGCTTGCCAGAAATAAAAAAAGCGGATGTCGATCTGATAACGAGTTCGCGGGTAGATTTCCTGGGGGTTAACTACTATGTTCCACGTCGGGTTAAAGCGCGCGAATGTCCCTATGAACTTGATTACTTCACGCCAGAGTATTACTTCGAGAACTACAGCGATCCCGAAGGGCGCTTCAATCCGTATCGCGATAATAACGAGATTTTTCCGCAGGCGATTTACGATATAGCCTGCAACATCCGCGATAATTACGACAATATGAAGTGGTATCTGGCTGAAATCGGTATCGCCATGGATATCCAGTCAGAAGGTCCTGTTCTGGCTGATGGGGTTATTGATGACACTTTCCGTATCGAATTAATGGAAGAACACCTCGAACAGCTCCATCGCGCCATCAGCGAGGGGGCGAACTGCTTTGGCGTACACCAGTGGACATTTATTGATAACTGGTCGTGGATAAATAGCTTTAAACGCCGTTACGGTTTCTGGCGACTGGATCTGGAAAGCGGGGAGCGACAGATAAAGCGCAACGCTCTTTGGTTTGCACAGTTGGCTGCCTCTAATGGATTTACGCCCGGAGCGTTTATAAAGGGCAACAAGTAATGGTCTCGTTCTATCGCATGATGTTTAGGGGAACGGACGGTGTAGACATTCATGTTTAACGGCGTGATTTTATATTAGAAGAGGAAAATAGTCCGCACGGCATAGACTGAGCGGGCTATTAGGGAGTCATCCAACTTGTGAATCACCCATAACTAAAATCGAGTAGTTGGGAAACTGTCGCGGCAGCGAGTAATATTCGCGCTGCCGGCGCTGGATATTGTCATTGTTATTTCGTGAAAGAGGATCATAACGGACATCGTCAGGACAGGACCATAGTAAGTAAGTTAACAATCGACTGCATTTAACATAATATACATTATGCGCACTTGCATGGAGCGTGGCGGATAACGGCGTTTAACGTTGTGCATTAGTGCTTGTTCCGTTCTCGTAGCTATCCAATCAAACTGGTCATCTATCGTTGCTCTGTCTGCGACGAGCGCCATTCAGCCTTCATGATATCCGCAATCAGACATGTCGCTTTCTTTCTCCAACAATCATCTCCGGCTGTCAGATTACATCGCGGACAACAACATCATTATGTCGTTGTCCGCGTCTACAATATCATTCTCAACATGGCGTTTTCACGGCTCATCGTTCGCCATCGCTCCCGGACGGCTTCGTCCTCGCCATGTCATCCCGATCAGAACACCTTAAATCGATATTCCATGATGACTTCCGAAGACAACGTGTTGGTACGTGTATAATGGCCATCCGTAAGGACTGGCGTTTTTCCTTGCGTCTTGTATGACCATCCCGGCCCGAACATTGCCCAAAAGGTGAAGTTTTTAAACATGGACTGCGTTGGAACCCAACGGCTAAAGGCATTGATTTCCCCGGTGCGCACGTGATTCCCCTTATAGTTAAATTGCCCGATGTTTCCCGCCAGGCCCACGGCTAATTCAGGCGTTAACCGATATTCGGTGATGTTCGCCAGCACCAGTTCCCCATCACGCATGTAATCGTCGCCAGCGTAGGCCATAGAAATAAATGTTCCCCGGGAATTTTTGCTCATGTGGCGTGGATAAAACCCGACTTCATCTGCTTTTTTAGCATTGGTGTAGCCAATGCCCATTTTGCTATTCCAGCGTTCACCTTTCCAGGTCGCGTCCAACGCAAAATGCCAGGCATTATTGTCAAAATCCCGTTTACTCGCGGGCATTGCACGGTAACTTTCCATGGCGTGGGTGCCGTATACCTGAGTGCCTATCGTTAGCTGCGTATCAGGTCGAAACTGCGTAAACAGCAGGTGCCGCTGCAGATAGCCTTTGCTCTCACCATAAGCATACTGTGCATCAAAAATTTTTCCCCGCCAGAGAATTTCTCCGCTTGCCAGGTGGCTAATATATTCACCGGTATTGGTCTGAAATCGCTTTTTATCTGGTGAGTTTCTGTCCATGGAATTTTCAAGCCATGCCCCTCTTATGGTAAATGGACCGTAGCTTAAAGCACTGCTTACGCCGGAATACGTTGTCGGCGAAAGCCTGTTAGATGTTGAAATAACGCCATAATTTTTCAGCATCTGCCATCCCCAGCGCGCGTTTAGCTGAGCACCAGAAAGCGTGTAGTTAAGCTTCACGTTACGCTGACCAAACTTTGAATACCCTTCTGCATTGCTTTTTTTGTTACCAGTCCCATTGTTATAAAGCACGCCGCGGGAGTTGAAATAGTCGCTGGCGCCCAACTTTATCGCGCTATAATACGATACGTCGAAGCCGATAATATCGGCTAAATAACCAGACTGGTATTCTGCTGAAAATCCCTGTCCCCAGGCGTTGTGTACATGTTTAGGGTTGGCATTTTCCTCCTTAAGATATTTCCAATAATTCTTTGCAGAGACAGTGAGCTGTGAGTCAGTAAAAAAAGGATCATCAAAAATAGCGTCTGTAGCGGCCCATACAGGCGTAACCAGCCCGCACGCTATTAACGCGGCAGTTATGTTGTTAAACATTTTTATTTCCTGAGAAAAGATCCGCCATAGCATATTTATGGCGGAAAACTAAACTGTCAGATTATTTATGGTTTAGTGAAACCTTGCCTGCTTCAACGTATTTCATCGTGCCAATTTCTGGTACACTGTATTTACCATCGTGATAAGTGATTTTCACCACCGCAGCATTCGACAATGGCAGATTTTTGGCCGGGTCGTCCGTCAGATCGGAAATCATTATCTGAATCGCGGTACCTGAAGAAATGGCCAGAATATTTTTATCACCCTCTTTTTGGGCATTTTCTACAATAGTTGCCAGCGCAGCTTGTGTCCGTTCTTTTACCTGCTCATAGTTTTCCGCTAGTTGTTTAGGATCGGATTTGGCCAGCGCGTTCTGGCTTTCGCTTACCGAAAGTGTGCCAGCTTTCATCGCCTTAAAAAGCGCTTTACTGTCCGACATCCCTAGTGCGTGTGCGCCTGCATTGGCCATATCGACATTATAACCGCCTTCAAAACCGCCAAAAAACGCCTCTCGCAGGCCTGTCATTTCGGTTAAATGATAATCCGTTACGCCAGCCTGTTTAAGAATCACTGCCATGGTTTCGCGCTGCCGTCCCGCATCACTGGAATAAAAACGATCAAATTTTATCCCTTTGAGTCCCTCACCTAAATATTGAGCAACCTGCACCCCATCCTTCGTCAACGGGGAATCAATCCAACCTTGCACGCGGTCAAACGAATTAAGCAGCGTTTTCCCATGACGCGCAAAATAAATATTGATGACCTCCTGGTCATTTTTATCGTTACTTTTCGCCATCAGCAGTGGACTGGTAACGGCGGTAACAGCCATTAAGGCCCCCAGAAATAAATTTTTCATTTTATAAGAATCCTTTTCTATAGCCAAAAAAAAACCTACGTACTCTTCAGCGCCCTGGCATGCAGGTGGAGAAGAAAACGTAGGTTTTGCCTGTTGATACAGTAACAATCCAGCTATTACGGACCCTATCACTAATGCTTTTGAATTGCACTTAATCTATAACGATGATTTATGTAAATGTGATCCTCCTCATATCAACCGTATTTCCGTCTGGACGTAAATATCTGCAGTACGTATTTTAAATTCACTTGGGATTGTTACTCTTTCAGGCAAAACCTAAGGCCGTTTCTGTACTCGTTGCAGGAGCGGCCTTAGGTTTTTTTTGCATTGTATCTACCCTAGGATTAACAGGGGTTTCGATGAACAAGTCATGTATTGCCGCAGCGCTGATCTCTGCATTCACTTTCACCGTAAGCGCCGCCCCGCTTAAAATTTTGATTGTAAACGACGATGGTTGCGAATCTCCGGGCAGTATTTCGCTTCAGGAAAAACTCACGCAAAAAGGTTTTGAGGTATGGATGGTCGCTCCTGCCACCAATCAGAGCGGCATCGGTTCGGCCATTACCTTCAAAACGGGTAAAATCTTTGATGTAAAGAAAGCTGCTGATAAACGCTACTGCTTCCCGGGAACGCCCGCTGATGCGGTTGATTTCGGCTTACGGGGACTACTCATTAATAATCAGCCGGACCTGGTTATCTCTGGCGTCAACGATGGCCCGAATACCGGGATGGCCCAGGTCAATTCAGGGACGGTAAGTGCGGCAGCCAGGGCTGTACGTTATGGTTTCCCGGCGATTGCGGCCAGCATTGGGTATATCTTTACCGAAGATGAAATGAAGAATAAATGGCCAAGCACACATAAATATTGGCCTGATGCGGTGGATTATGTGGTTGAGGTTGTTGAGACCCTGAATCGTAATCATGTTCCTGGTTCACCTTTAGTGCCTAAAGGATCGGGCTTAAGCATTAACTATCCGCCGCTGCCAAAATCAAAAATTAAAGGTGTGCACTATATCGAAAATGAGATGTTCCCTACCCCACAGATTGGTTATGATATTTTACCTGATGGACGCGCCAAACAAATCATCAACCCGGCATCGTTAAAGAACGTTGAGAACGATACCGATTCCGGCTGGCTTAATAAAGGTTATATCACCTACACCCTCTTTGATGGGGCAACGAACGCGCCGCAATTTCAGGCGCAATATGAAGAACTGCTGAATAAATAATTCACCAGTTTATTTCATAACTTTGTACCATCCACTTCGTTCCTGCCGGCGATACACTAAATCGCTGGCAGGCGATGTTTTCAATTTTTCATCACCGCCTAATTATATTGCTCAAGCCCTCATCCGTACTGTACGACGCGTACCCTTCCAATATCAGGTAAATACTTGATTGAGTTCAAAAGTTAGTCTGTTTCGGACTATTCCTGGTTGTTTATGGTTTTTTTAACATCTAACCTCATTTTTCTATAATTCCACAATTCACGTAGCGAGCAGCTCATGACCTTCCCTGCACATTCTTCAAATCTGCCCGACTATGGGTTTGCTCGTAGCCTGGGACTAGCCTCTGGTAGTGATTTTGATTTTACCGCGCTGGCCGCACAACTGGACTGCTCCCGTGATTTCTCTCAAGCCGGGATAATCTATTCCGACGGAATGAATCGCTGGCTTGTGCGCCCTTCACGTAGAATCGCCACACCAAACCAAAGTAGCGTTAGCCATGTTATCGTGACAAAAATTGCATCCTCGACGCCGCACAATGCCGCAAAAGCCACGATCAAAACGCTACAAGCACCGTCACTGGCTAATGAAATTACCTCCACGGCTATAGCCTGCGGCGCTGCCGTGGTCACTGTCTTTTTAGCGCTTGGAGCTGGCGCGGCCATCCCCCTCACCGCCGGAGCCTCAGGCGTGGTGGCAGCAATGATCACTGCAGGTGGTGTGGCGACAGGTTTACAGTGTTTTATCGGTAGCGGACGTCTGTTAGCTATCGGTATCGGCCATGAGGAGGATATTGCCTGGCTTGACAGCCAGGACTGGTATACCGCAACCTCAACAGCCTTGGATATCGTTTCTTTAGCTGGCGCTGGTGCGGGTTTAAAAAGTACCATTGCAACATATAAATTAATGAAAGCCAGTTCCTCCTCCGGGGCGATAAACTGGCTCAAAAGTCTGAGCCGGGCCGAGCGTAAGCGTATTACAGAAGAAATCATCCGCGCCCAAAATCCAGGAATTTCTAACGGTGGAATTAAGGCGGCCATGCAGGCGCAGCTTTACCCTAAGCGTTTCCCGTCTGAGGCAATACAGCGTTCTTTGCAGCGCGAATTAACGAATGCGGTTATTAATACCTCAGCCTTCGCGGGGAGCGCGCTCACCGGAACAATACGCCACCCGCAAAATATGACGCAATCCGGTAAGTACGTCATCGGCGTTATACAGTCGTTCTCATTTTAGATAGTTAAAGCACTCGGCATAATGAAATATATTAATGACAGTCTCAAACTGGGCACCATCGTTGAGCAAAGGATAAAGGAGCAGGATCCTAAGCAGTTAGAGTCCGCGAAAATGTACTTGATGGAGCGTATGGGAACGCCTGTCGGGTTGCATACGGCTGGCGTGCCTTTTATTTTAAGCGCGCTGTTAAGCGTAATAAGTTTTGCTATGCCGCAGCTAACGCTTTGGGGAGCCATCTTTCAGTGGTTTTCCTGGCCCGCGCATGCTGTTTTTGCTGGTATCATCCCCACAGGTTTACTCTATTGTCTGCTGATCTTCCCGTCGATGACGCTGTTCTCTCGAGGTTTTCTGGCGGCGCTTAAGTTCTATCTAGGTCTGATTTTCCTGACCGCCGCGCTCGCCGCGGGAAATCTCATTTACGCATTCATTTCGGTATTCATATTTGGCGGGCATGCCGGTTTGCTTATAAGCGCTTTGGTTGGTGTATTGTTTAGCGCTGGGAGCATCAAACTCATTAACAGCGCTATGTTTGTAAAAACCTCAGCATTTTATTTACATAATCGAGTTTGGCGCTGGCAATTAAAACATCATGCACAAAATGCGATATGATAAAAAACCTCTGCTGGCTCATGCTGACGTTGTTAAGCTCGACGGGGCTTGGCGCCTGGTTTCTTCAACAGCAATATGACGCGCGCTCCGCCGACTTCCGCATCCTGTATCGAGAAATCACGGTAAAGGTGTCGCAGCACGATGCCATCATCCCCCTGCTTCCGGCCGGTCAAAATGCTGCCGAAGTCCAGCAGATCCTGCCGCAAATCGTGCAATGGCGCCGCTACGATTCCCTTGAACCGCGACGCCCCATCGTCGCGCAAAGCCCCGCACGCTACTGGCTGAATCTTCCGGGCATCTCCCTGCTGATTGATTTGAACACCCTACTTAACAGTCTCAATGAGAAAAAGACATTCAAACATCTTGCCATTCTCTGGGACCATACCACGTTGTTTGAGGAAGGTACCGCCTCTGCCAACACCTGGTGGCGCTGGGAGAAAACCGTCGCCAGCCCGACGCAGCCGCTGCGGATTAGCGCAGGCGATAACCCGCAGTGGCATCAACTGCCGTGGTGGCTGATACTTTCACCGGCACTGTTCTGGGCGGTGATTATCTATCTCGTTAATCAGTATCGAACCAATAAACGCCGACGGGATATCGCCGATCTACGCTCTCGCTATGGTGAACTTACTCGTCTTAATACCATGGGCGAACTGGCCGCCGGCATCGTACATGAGCTTAATCAACCGTTGACCGCCATCATGAGCTATAACCAGGCGGCTGTGCGCCTGATTAAAAAAAATGATCCCGTGCGGATCCCCGAACTACTTGAGGCCTCAGTGTTGCAGATAAAACGCATTGACGCCCTGCTCAGCCAGTTTCGTCTCAAGCTCACTAGTAAGCGCGCCGAATATCAGCCGGTGGACCTTCCGTCGCTGTGGCTACGCGTTTGCGAATTACTGGATAACGAGATCCGCGCCGGTAAAGTTCGCGTCTCCAGCCATTTTCCGTCGGACCTCCCCGCGCTTCCTGCGCCGCCGCTATGGGTGGAGCAAATTCTGCATAATATCGCCAGCAATGCCATTCAGGCGCAAGGCGCAAATGCTTCTGGTAGCGCATGGATTCATTTACAAGCTGAGCGAGTGAATGACGGTATTACCTTAACTATTACTGATGGCGGACCAGGGTTATCGACTGAAGCGCTGGAGCAGGTATTTATGCCGTTTTATACCACCCGTAGCGACGGCGTTGGGTTGGGCATGGCCCTCACCGATACTCTCGTCCAGCGCCTTAATGGCACGATAGAAGCGAGCAATATCACCCGACAAGGCGCCTGCTTCCGGCTATGGTTTCCGCTACGCACGGAGGAGAAGTAATGGAACAGTATATCTGGTTAATAGATGACGATGCGGCAATCTGCGATTCATTGAGTCTGCTGCTCTCAACCGTTGGCTGGCAGGCGCAGGCTTTTGATAGCGCACACGCTTTTCAACATCAGGCAGGGAATCTTGCTGACTTAACCGGCTGTATGCTGCTGGATATCCGCATGCCGGGGAAAACCGGGCTGACGCTGCTCGATGAGTGGCGCCAGCTAGGTTTAACCTTACCGGTTATTATTATGACCGGGCACGGTAATATTGATTTATGCCGTCGCGCCTTCAAAAATGGCGCCTTTGAATTTTTAACCAAACCCATTGATGCCGACCTGTTATTCGAAGTAGTCGGCGAAGCGATGGCGCAGCAAAAAGCGCATCTCGAACGACAACAAATATTACTGCCGCTGCAGGAAAAACTCGCCACACTTACCGCCCGTGAACATGAAATGCTCCAGCAACTGATCCAGGGCTACTCCAGTAAAGAAATTGCCCGTATCTGTTCACTCTCGCCGCGTACCGTCGAAGCGCATCGCGCCAATATTTTTAGCAAGCTTGAAGTTAACTCGCTGCCCAAACTGTTAAAGATTTACGCTGATGTCGCCAGTGGTTCTAAGTAAAAATACCTGGTACGTTCGGTATTCGCGGCAATAGTCGCCATGCTCCCTGCGCCCTAGTATTGACCTATCGCCACTCAACACGACGGAGCATCACTATGAAACGTATTCTTCTTAGCGCCATTCTGCTCGGTAGCCTGGTCACTACCGCCAGCGCCGCCACGGGCGTACTCAGCCAGCAAAATTTGTCACTTGAGCTCGCGGATAAAATCGCGCAAAGCACGCTTCAGGCCTGCGTCAAAGATGGCTATAACGTCGCCGTCACTCTGGTCGACCGTTCCGGTACGCCACTATTGATGAAGAGAATGGATAATGCCGGCCCGCACACCGTCGAAGCCAGCCGTATGAAAGCATTCACCGCGCTAACCACTAAAAACGCCACCAGCGCTGTCATGAAAGGTTCTCAGTCCAACGCCGGAGCCGCGAATCTGCGCGATATACCCGGTTTTCTGCTATTAGCTGGCGGAGTGCCGGTTAAGATGGGCAACCAGGTCATTGGCGCGGTTGGCGTCGGCGGCGCGCCGGGGGGAAATTTTGACGAAGCCTGCGCAATTGCCGGGTTGAAATCTATCGAAGGCGAACTTAACCAGGGCTAATCCAAAGCGCGGGTAGACTATTACTACCCGCATTGCCATAGCGGGTTACCGACTCACATGCTGCATGGCGTTTTGCTCAACCGCCCCGCTTATCTTCTTCGCTCGACTTTCTTGACCAAAGAAGGTCAGTATCGCGATAATGATCGCTACCGTACCGGCAACAATTGCCATCGCCAGTCCATAGTTCTGACCATGATGTTCCGCGATCGTGGCCTGCAAAGTCGCATTAACCGAAGCAATAAGATTACCCAGTTGATACACAAAGCCCGGCAGCACCGCCCGGGTATTCGCTGGAACCAGTTCATTCAGATAGGTCGGGACCACGCCCCAGGCGCCCTGAACCATGAACTGCATCAGGAATGCGCCGATTCCCAACATCAGTGAACCGCTAGCGAATGCCCACAGCGGGATAACCGGTAGCGCCAGCAGCGAGGCGGTTATAATGGCCTTTTTACGACCAATCTTCTCGGAAAGCGAACCGAACAGCACCCCGCCGATGATCGACGCAATATTGTAAGTGACCGCAATAATACTGATCGTTTTCGGATCAAAGCCGTGCTGCACTTTCAAAAATACCGGATACAGGTCCTGGGTGCCGTGGGAGAAGAAGTTGAACGCCGCCATCAGTACCACCAGATAACAGCACAATTTCCAGTGCGTTTTCAGTACCGGCAGTAGCGCCGTGCTCTCCTTTTTCGCCCGTGACGCCAGCCATACCGGGGACTCCTGCACGCAGAACCAGATAAACGGCAACAGCAAAATAGGCGCAGCGCCGATAACAAACATCCCGCGCCAGCCGAGTAAATCAAATAGCAGCCCATAAGCGACGGCGGCAATCAGATAGCCAAACGGATAACCGGCCTGGAAAATTCCTGACATCAGCCCCCGGGAACGATCCGGAATGGTTTCCATTGACAGCGACGACGCCACGCCCCAAATACCGCCCATCGCCACGCCATACAGCACTCTTAAAACCAGAAAAATCGTTAATGACGGCGCCGCGGCGGACAACAGCTCGAATATCGAAAAGAAGATGATATTCAACATCAGGATCGGCTTACGGCCATATTTCTCGGCGAGCCGACCAAAAATGAGCGCGCCGATAGGCCGTACGGCAAGCGTCAGTAATATCGCCAGCGTGACCTTTTCCAGCCCAACGTGAAACGTCTGGGCAATGTCACTCAGTAAGAAGACGAGGAGGAAAAAATCGAAGGCATCAAGTGTCCAGCTTAAGAAGCTGGCAATGGCGGCATTGCGCTGTAGTGAAGTCCAGCCTAACATCGTGTTATCCCTATCCTGGCACAGCGGCCTGGAGATGTAGCAGCTAGCCGAAAGAACATGCAGGGCCAACTGCATATGTAAATGTAAAGTTTCTTAAGTTACCCATATGTTAAATACACCCAACAATCGTATGGCTGCAAGTTAATTAGCATGCTAATTTGTTTCAAATTAAGTATATGTCCCCTGATACCCCGCGCAGGCAGAATGTATAGCATTTGATATACAGCTGTTCTACAATGAGCTGTATACCAATTGCTATACGGGAAAAGAAGATGAAATCAGATATCCAACTCAACATCCGGGCGAAGGAGTCCCAGCGGGCGCTGATTGATGCGGCCGCTGAAATTCTGCATAAATCGCGGACCGACTTTATTCTTGAGATGGCCTGCCAGGCGGCAGAAAACGTCATTCTCGACCGTCGGGTGTTTAACTTAAGCGATGAACAATACGCCGAATTTATCGACATGCTGGATGCGCCGGTTGAAGCTAACCCCGCTCTCGATAAATTGCTGGCGAGAAAACCGCAATGGGAAAAGTAAGCGCGCCGACGCCGCTATCTTCACACCACCAGATTGCGGAATTTTGTTGTGGAGAAACGGTTCTCGATCAATGGCTAAAACAGCGAGGATTGAAAAACCAGGCTCAGGGCGCCGCGAGAACCTTTGTGGTCTGCAAGGAAGATAGCCACCAGGTGGTGGGGTTTTATTCGTTAGCAACCGGCAGCGTTAATCACACGGAAGCCACTGGCGGCCTGCGGCGCAATATGCCCGATCCTATCCCGGTCATCATTCTCGCCCGCCTGGCGATCGACTGCGCTTTTCACGGACAGGGGCTGGGGGCCGATCTACTCCATGATGCGCTCTTACGCAGTTATCGCGTTGCCGAAAATGTTGGCGTACGTGCCCTGATGGTCCATGCTCTGACCGATAGCGCGAAACGATTCTATCTACACCACGGATTCAAAGCCTCAACCACCCAGGAACGCACACTTTTCCTCGCTTTGCCTAAATAACTCCACCTTTCGTCATTTTCTCTACCACACTTATCTTTCAGTTCGGGAACCGCACCAAAGGAAGGATAACGATGAAGAAAGTGGCGATTGTCGGCGTCGGGCCGACCGGGATATATACCTTTCATTCCCTGGTTGAACGGGGTGAGCCGCTGGAGATAGTGCTCTACGAGCAGGGTGAAGAGGCTGGCGTCGGCATGCCTTATAACGATGAGCATAATTCAGCGCAAATGCTGGCGAATATCGCCAGTATCGAAATCCCCCCCATCTATATTATCTATCTGACGTGGCTACAAAATCAGAGCGAAGACTGGCTCACCCGGTATGGCATTGAGCGTGAGGCCTTACATGAGCGGCAGTTTTTACCGCGTGTGATCCTCGGCGACTATTATCGCGATCGGTTTCTCGCGCTGTTAGAGAAAGCAAGGTTAGCGGGGTTCAAAGTTAGCGTGCGCGAGTCCTGCGAGGTGACCGATATCCAGGCAGAACAGGATGGCGTCAAACTGTGGGTTAACCACGCGCCCACAGCGGAACGCGCGGATTTTGCCGTTATCGCCACCGGACATCTTTGGCCGCAGGATGATGATTCCCCCCGCGAATATTATCCCAGTCCCTGGAGCGGCTTGATGCAGGCGCAGATAGCCCCGTGCCGGGTCGGTATCATGGGGACGTCACTCAGCGGCATTGATGCCGCCGTCGCCGTCGTCATTCAGCATGGCCACTTTACGACTGACGAGGATGAGAGCGTCCATTTTCGGCTTAATGACGCCAGCCACAAACTCCACATTACTCTGATGTCGCGAAACGGCATTCTGCCCGAGGCCGATTTCTACTGCCCCATCCCCTATGAACCGCTGGAGATAGTCACCCATCAGGCGCTGGAAGCGGCCATTGCCGAGGGGAGCGAGGGATTGCTGGATCGTGTATTCCAACTTATCGTCAAAGAGCTGGAACTCGCCGCGCCGCACTGGTGCAAGCAGATAGGGTTACGCCAGCTCACCGCGGATACATTCAGCGACGCCTGGTTTGTCGACAGAAAACGCCACGATCCCTTCGCCTGGGCGCAAGCCAATTTGCAGGAAGTGGAACGCAACAAACAGCAACAGCATACCGTGCCGTGGCGGTATACCATTCTGCGATTGCATGAAGTGATTGAGATGATTGCGCCGCATCTTAACGAACGCGATCGTGAACGCTTTAAAACAGGGCTCGCCCGGGTATTTATCGATAATTACGCGGCCATTCCGTCGGAATCGATTCGCCGCCTGCTGGCGTTACGGGAGGCAGGGCTTATTAGTATTCTGCCGCTGGGGTCCGATTATCAACTGGAAGTTCAACCACAACGAACGGTCATCCACCATCACAATCAACGCAGCGAATTTGACGTCTTTATTGACGCCAGAGGCCAAAAGGCGCTGAAGAGTAAAGACATCCCTTTCCCGACGCTGCGCCAGCAGCTTCTCGCCTGTGGTGATGAAATCCCGGATATTGGTGACGATTACACCCTGCAGGCGCCGGCGTGCGCTCGCGGACGCATTGCCTTCGGCGCGCTGCCGTGGTTGATGCATGACCGCCCTTTCGTTCAGGGCCTCGTCGCCAGCGCGGAAATCGGCGCCGCGATGGCGAGAGCGGTTTCACAACAGGCCAGCGGTCGCCGGCGCAAGCTGTGGTTCAGCGATGAGTGGTGATCCATCAGCATGCGAATAACGACGAACAGCGTCTTAAGCGCAACAACGGAAAAGAGGCCGCCATTCAGGCATGCTACAACTAAAGGTCATCAGGCAGCACAACGCTTACGAGGTACTTATGAGTCAACTATTTAGCCCTGCGCGAATTGGCAAACTGGAGCTGGAAAACCGTATTGTCATCGCCCCGATGTGCCAGTACTCCGCGGATAATGGCAAAGCAACCGCCTGGCACCGCATTCATCTCGGTCAACTGGCTTTTTCCGGCGCCGGTTTATTAATTATCGAAGCCAGCGCCGTCGAGCCTGCGGGCCGCATCTCCCCGGCGGACGTCGGCTTGTGGGACGATGAAACCGAAGCCGCCCTGTACCGGGTACTGGAAGATGTTCGCGCCTATTCAGCAACCCGCATCGGTATCCAGCTGGGACATGCCGGGCGCAAAGCTTCCGCCGCTGCACCCTGGCTTGGCGGCGGTCAGTTAGCGCTGGATAACGGCGGATGGCAAACCGTCGCCCCATCCGCGCTGGCATTCCATGACGGCGACCGGGCGCCGAAAGCGCTGAGCCATGACGATCTGGCGCGGCTTAAGCAAGCCTTTGTTGATAGCGCGCGGCGCGCCGAACGCCTGGGAATTGAACTGATAGAGCTGCATGCCGCGCACGGCTATCTGCTGCATCAGTTCCTCTCCCCGTTGAGCAACCAGCGTACAGATGAATACGGCGGTTCGCTGGAGAACCGCTTACGTTTCCCGCTGGAGGTGTTCCAGGCAATACGGGAGGCGGTCAGCGAAAATATCGCCGTCGGCGTGCGACTTTCGGCGACGGACTGGGTGGACGGCGGTTGGGATACCGCGCAATCCATCGTCTTTAGTCAGCAGCTTGAAGCGCTGGGTTGCGACTATATTCACGTTTCCAGCGGCGGATTGTCGCCACAGCAGGCGATTCAGGTCGGTCCTGGCTATCAATTACCGTTCGCCCATGAAATCCGCCAGCAGATCAACGTTCCGGTCATTGGCGTAGGGTTAATCACAGAACCGCAGCAGGCTGAAGATGCCCTGGTAAACGGCGACGCCGATCTGATTGCCATCGCCCGCGCTGCGCTCTACAACCCACACTGGCCGTGGCAGGCTGCGGCTGCTCTGGGGGCACAGGTTAGCGTGCCGCCGCAATATCTGCGCTCGGAGCCGCATGGTCTAAAAGGTACGTTAAAAGCTAATTGCTGAGACTATACGAAGCGAATGATAGCGGCGCATCAGCGCCGCTAGATTACGGCAGGGTTAATCGCGGGTTTGCACCCAGAACGCGTGGATGAGACCAGGAATGTAGCCCAGCAAGGTCAGAATTATATTCAGAATGAATGCCCAGCCGAAACCTTTACCCAGCAGTACGCCCAGCGGCGGCAGGATGATAGTAAATACGATTCTCCAGAAACCCATACACTCTCCATACAAACAAAATTAACGACTTAAAAAAGAGACCTCGTCTCTAAGCATAGTAATTCTACCTGATGCCGCCACGTTAGCCGCCCTTTTTACCCGATTTTACGCATCTTGTAATGACTATTGCGTCAGCGAGTGCAATTCATCCGATGTATGGTTTTGTGAGTTCGATCATGTCCTCCACTACGCATTGTCGTTATCCTTAATTCAACTTGTATGGTAGTAGACTATAAACAACGCGGTAAGGAAAAGTTTTCATGCAAATGACGATGCGCTGGTTTGGGCCAGACGAAGATAAAGTCACTCTTGAACAGATCCGTCAGGTTCCGGGGGTGGAAGGTGTGGTCGGCGCGCTGTACGACGTTCCGGTTGGCGAAGTCTGGCCGCGGGAGAAAATTAAGGCGTTAGTCGAGCAGGCCCACGCTAACGGTCTGACGATGGAAGTTATCGAAAGCGTGAATATTCACGACGCGATTAAAATCGGGCTACCGGAGCGCGATCGCTATATCGCCAACTATCAGCAAACTATCCGTAACCTCGCCGCCTTTGGCGTTAAGGTCATCTGCTACAACTTTATGCCGGTTTTTGACTGGATGAAAACCGACATGAACTACCGGCTGGCGGACGGGTCGCTGACGATGGCTTTTGAAAAAGCCGGCATCGATAAAACGCTGGAACAGGTCGTCTCGGAAGTGCTCAGCAACGCCAACGGCTATGCCCTGCCGGGCTGGGAGCCAGAACGTTTAGCGCAGGTACAGACGCTATTCGACAGCTATAAAGCGGTCGATGATGACAAACTGCGAGAAAATCTGCTCTATTTCCTGGAGAAAATTATCCCGGTCTGCGAAGAGGTCGGCGTGAAAATGGCCATTCATCCTGACGATCCGCCGTATTCTATTTTTGGTCTGCCGCGCATTATTAAAAACCGCGACGACCTCGACTGGTTGTGTCGCGCGGTGGATTCACCGGCAAACGGAATTACCTTATGTACCGGCTCTATTGCCGAGGAGCCGCAAAATAATGTTTATCAAATCCTCGCGGAATTCAGCCAGCGCGGGCGCATTCATTTCGCTCATGTGAGAAATATTAAAATCATAAAAGATAAAGATTTCTACGAATCGGCGCACCCTACCCGCTACGGCTCGCTCGATATGTATCGGGTGATGCAGGCGCTGCACGACAACGGCTTCGACGGCTATATTCGTCCCGATCATGGCCGTTTTATCTGGGGTGAAACCGGCCGCCCGGGATACGGCCTGTACGATCGCGCGCTCGGCGCCACTTACCTGCTGGGATTATGGGAAGCGCTGGAAAACCAGCACGCCTGATCCGCTCTTCACTCAGGTGCCGGAGTTCTCCGGCACTGAAAATATAATAAAATCTCTGTTGGGAGGATGCCATGTCTCCAGCCCTGGCTCTGCTATGGGTGGTGGTCGGTATTGCGCTACTGGTCATCATGAATCTGAAATACAAAGTCCACAATATTTTCGCCTTGTTAATTGCCGGCCTGTTTGTCGCCATTATGGAGGGCGTGCCCCTCGATAAAATCGTCTCGATGGTTCAGCAAGGACTGGGCGGAATAATGGGACACCTGGCGCTGATCATTATATTCGGCGCTATCATCGGCAAATTCATGACTGAATCCGGCGCCAGCCAGCAGATTGCCGATACGGTCATCAGGCGTTGCGGCACCCGTTATCTGGCGGTCGGCTTGATGTTTATCGGCGTCATCTTCGGCATCGCCATGTTTTATGAAGTGGCGTTTTTGATTGCCATGCCGCTGGTTCTCAACATCGCCAGCAAAGCCAATATCCCATGGATGAAACTGGTTATACCGACGGTCGTCGGCGCCACTATGGGCCATAGTTTATTTCCGCCACAGCCGGGGCCGGTTGCATTAGTCAGCGCCTTCCAGGCAGATATTGTCCAGGTTTATCTGTACGGCATTATCGTTATCATCCCGGCGCTGTTCTGTGCGGGGATTTTATTACCCGCCTGGCTTCCGGGCATCCGCGAGATGAAGCTGAATGCCATGATTAAACCACAGGAGGAGAAACCCGCGGAGGCGCTGCCGTCGTTTGCGGTCAGTATTGCTATTCCGCTGATCCCCGCGATATTAATGATTGCGTCTTCGCTGATTCAGTCGCTGTTTGGCGCGACTTCTTCTGCGGCAAAATTCTTTCAGTTTCTCGGCAGCGCGGAAATTAGCATGCTGCTGGCGACCGGCGCCGCAATCTGGCTGCTCGGCTGCCGCCGCGGTATGAATGCCGTTCAGGTTAACCACTGCGTAACGGATTCGGTCGCCAGAATTGCCAACGTCCTGTTCGTCATCAGCGCCGGCGGCATTCTCAAACAGGTTATTATCGATTCCGGCGTCGGCGACCATATCGTCACGATGATGAGCCACGTCCCGCTGTCGCCGTTTATTATCGCCTGGTTGATTACGGCGATTATTCGTATTCTTACCGGCCAGGGCGCCGTGGCGGCAATTACTTCAGCCGGCATTGTTTCGCCGATGGTGACCGCGTTTCACCTTAATCCGGCGCTGATGTGTCTGGCGGTGGCCTGCGGTAGCAATACCATTACTCTGATGTATGACGGCGGGTTTCTGCTATTTAAGGAAACGTTTGGTATCTCGATGCGCGATACCTTTAAGACCTGGGGCTTACTGGAGCTTATCAACTCGGTGGTGGGTCTGTTGATGGTGTTATTACTGAGTCTGTTTATTTCCTGATAAAATACACCGCGGCGAGAATGGTATCGCCGCGGTAGCAGTCCAGTATCTTACTGCTGGCCGGCCGGCGCCTGCTGAGCTGGCGCTTGCTCCGGCGCGATACTCTCTTTTATCTCTTTAGTTTTATTGGCGGCATCGGCGGAAAGCTGGTTGGCTTCAACGATGGCGTTATCTTTAATTTTTCCCGCCTCTTTCATGATCGCATCGCTTTTTTGCTGCGCATCCTGTTTTACCGCATCCGCTTTATTTTTCGCATCCTGGGCAATCGCGTCGGCTTTCTTGTCGGCTTCAGATTTAATACTGCTGGCCTGGTTTTTCAGGCTATCCGCTTCATTATTGGCCTGCGTTTTGATGTCGTCGATCTGCTTATCCGCTTCTTGCTTAATGGCCCGCGCTTTATCGGCGGCCGCATCTTTAATTTGTTCCGCGTTATCTTTGGCCTGATCCAGTTTATTGTCGACTTTCGATGAGTCATCGCAGCCAAACAACGCCAGGCACAATGCAGAGGTAATCAGCGTTTTATTCCACAGTTTCATCAGTATTCCCTTATCGGTCCAGGTGGTAATCCAGTGACGGTCATAGCCTTGCCGTATCGGCATAGTCAATTTATTTATAATCGCTATGCCTGGAGAGTCAAGCTATCGATAATTTTCAGTAATGCTTTGCCGGAAAACGCATAGACAGGTTAAAGACAGCGGCTAATTTGCTTAAAAACAAGGCAAAAAACCGCTATTCCAGCAATCGATACGCCCGGGCGGATAACCTGCTTTCCTTCTGGATGGCTAAAAAGCATCTTATATTCCATTTTGCGCTAAACGGCAGATTTATGTTCTTTAAAATGCCGTTTTTACAGTTCTACCATTCAGCTATCTCGATACGAATGGGTAAATGGTTATGTCACTCTTTCACTCTGTAAGCGACCTGATTGGTCATACCCCGCTGTTACAGCTGCATAAACTGGATACCGGCCCGTGCAGCCTGTTCCTGAAACTGGAAAACCAAAACCCCGGCGGTTCGATAAAGGATCGCGTGGCGTTGTCGATGATTAATGAAGCCGAGCGCCAGGGAAAACTGCGCCCCGGCGGCACCATCATTGAAGCCACCGCCGGTAATACCGGGCTGGGGCTGGCGCTGATTGCCGCCCAGAAAGGCTACAAACTGATCCTGGTGGTACCGGACAAAATGAGCCGCGAGAAAATTTTCCATCTGCGCGCGCTGGGCGCCACCGTGCAGTTAACCCGCTCGGACGTCAACAAAGGCCATCCCGCCTATTATCAGGACTACGCCCGCCGTCTGGCGGAGGAAACGCCGGGCGCGTTTTATATTGACCAGTTCAACAATGAAGCCAACCCGTTGGCTCATGCCACCACTACCGCGCCGGAGCTGTTTGAGCAGCTCGATGGCGATATTGACGCCGTGGTGGTCGGTGTCGGCTCAGGCGGTACCCTGGGCGGTTTGCAGGCGTGGTTTGCGGAGCATTCGCCGAAAACCGAATTTATTCTTGCCGATCCTGCGGGGTCGATTCTGGCGGATCAGGTAGAGACCGGGCAATACGGTGAAACCGGCTCCTGGCTGGTGGAGGGGATCGGCGAAGATTTTATTCCCCCGCTCGCCCATCTGGAGAAAGTACGCAAAGCATGGCGGGTGACCGATCGTGAAGCGTTCGCCACCGCCCGGCAACTGCTGCAGGTGGAAGGTATCCTCGCCGGATCGTCAACGGGCACCCTGCTGACAGCAGCCCTGCGTTACTGCCAGGCGCAGTCCACCGCTAAACGGGTGGTGACCTTCGCCTGCGATAGCGGTAACAAGTACCTGTCGAAAATGTTCAACGATGACTGGATGCGCCAGCAAGGTCTGCTAAGCCGTCCGACGCGCGGCGATCTTAGCGATTTTATTGCCCTGCGTCATGACGAAGGCGCAACCGTCACCGCTGCGCCCGACGATACGCTGGCTGCCGTCCTTGCTCGTATGCGCCTGTACGATTTTTCCCAGCTGCCGGTGCTGGAAAACGGTCACGTGGTAGGCATCGTCGACGAATGGGATCTGATAAGCCACGTCCAGGGCGACAGCCAGCGTTTCGCGCTGCCGGTCAGAGAGGCGATGACCCGCCATGTCGAAACCCTGGATAAGCACGCCCCGGAAAGTGCGCTTAAAGATATCTTCGACCGTGGACACGTCGTGGTCGTCACCGATAACGATCGGTTTATCGGCCTGATCACCCGTAGCGACGTCCTGACCACCTGGCGTAACCGACTGGAACAATAAGGAACGAACATGAAAAACCTACAGACGCTCAGCGTCCATAGCGGCATTTTTAACGACCAGCATGGCGCGGTGATGCCGCCGATTTATGCCACCTCCACCTTTGCCCAGCCCGCGCCGGGTCAGCATACCGGCTATGAATATTCACGTAGTGGTAATCCAACCCGCCACGCGCTGGAGACGGCCATCGCTGAGCTGGAAAGCGGTAGCCGGGGTTTTGCTTTCGCTTCAGGCCTCGCAGCTATTTCCACGGTACTGGAACTGCTGGATAAGGACAGTCATCTGGTAGCGGTAGATGATGTCTATGGCGGCACATACCGACTGATTGAAAATGTTCGCCGTCGTAGTGCCGGGTTACAGGTCACCTGGGTCAAACCTGACGATCTGCCAGGCATCGAAGCCGCAATCCGCCCTGATACACGGATGATTTGGGTAGAAACGCCGACCAATCCGTTATTAAAGCTGGCGGACCTTACCGCCATCGCCGCGATTGCCCGTCGACATAACATTATCAGCGTCACCGATAATACCTTCGCCTCACCGATCATTCATCGCCCTATCGAACTGGGCTTTGATATCGTGGTGCATTCGGCGACCAAATATCTCAACGGCCACTCGGACGTGGTTGCCGGTCTGGCGGTGGTTGGCGACAACCCCGCGCTGGCCGAGAAGCTGGGCTATCTGCAAAACGCCGTCGGCGGCGTACTTGACCCATTCAGCAGCTTCCTGACCCTGCGCGGCATTCGCACCCTGGCTCTACGGGTGGAACGTCATAGCAGCAACGCTCTGCTGCTGGCGGAATGGCTGGAGCAGCAGCCGCAGGTCGAGAAAGTGTGGTTCCCCTGGCTCGCCAGCCATCCTCATCACGATCTGGCTCGCCGACAGATGGCCCTGCCAGGCGGTATGATTTCCGTTGTGGTCAAAGGAGATGATGACTACGCCGGGCGCATCATCAAAAAACTACGGTTATTTACGCTGGCGGAAAGCCTGGGGGGCGTGGAAAGCCTGGTGAGCCAGCCATTCAGCATGACGCACGCCTCCATTCCGCTGGAACAGCGGCTGGCGAATGGCATAACGCCGCGGTTGATCCGACTCTCGGTAGGTATTGAAGATCCGCAAGACCTGATTGCTGACTGGCGAAACGCGTTACGTGAGTAAACGCTAACCCCGCGCACCGCGCGGGGTATCATGAGCTTCAGCAGAAACATACCGCTTTGGCGTTTTCCGTCGGATGATAGGGATCGCTTTTGTGATCGTCGCTATCATCCCGTTTACGTGGGATCTCACCGTGTTTACCCGGCTCTTCGCGCGCCGGGTGTTTACCGCGTTTATCCAGTTCATGGTGATGCGCTCTGCTCATCGTCTGGCTCTCCGGTTAATTGGGCGCCTGTTTGCGCAGCTTATCAACCCGCACCAGCGGCGGCGTCATTTTGCTATCCAGGCTTCCGTTAATGCTCACCAGTTTGTCCGGCTTGATTTCCTGACCATCAAAAACGGCTGCCGGAATAATGGCCGCAATGGTGCCGGTTTTATCACGGAACAGATAGCGGTCGTCGCCTTCATGCTTAATCACATTGCCGCGCAGGGAAATAGTCGCACCGTCGTGCATGGTTTTCGCCTGCTCAATGGTCATAATCCGGCCATCCTCCATACCGCGATAGCCGTCGTCCAGCTGGTGCGGTGGCGGCGGCGCGGCATCGTTTTTAAAACCGCCCTTTTCTTCAGCCCAGACGCCAGCGGTGAGTAACAAACAGAGTGTCGCGATTAGCTTTTTCCTCATTATTTCACCTTTCATGTCAGCAGACTGTTATTAAAGTCTGGCCGCTGATAGCGATTTTAACAACGTCAATAATTCTGATATCAGCTAAAATAACAACGTCGCTATCGCTGCGTTAAATATAAACATCATGCTGGAGCCCAAATAATGGACAATAATCAACAGGATCCGCCAGAGATAAACGAGAATCTACAGGCTCTACGCTTCGAGTATAAGTTCCGGCGCTACGGGGTGGTTTTTCTCGCCATTATTATCATTGCTGCATTATGCGGTTTATTTTCATCTGGCATCCTGAGTTCCGCCCATCATGAGAATTCCGCTTCATCGTTAACGGTAGACTATGACCGTTTTGCCAGACTAATGAGCGAAACCGAAGTCAATATTCAGGTGAAAAACAGTAGCCTCGCTCATACCTCAGTGGATTTTTCACCCACGTTATTAAGCCATTACCAAATTGGCGATATTCGACCGCAGCCCGATAAAATGTACAGCGCTAACGGTCATCTGATCCTGGTTTACAATGAAAATAGCCGTGGCGCGCCGCTTTCAGTGTGGTTATCCATCACGCCAAAAACTTTCGGCAACCTTTCCACGACACTGCAGGCGAATCAGCAACCCGCCGTCACCTTTAACCAATTTGTCTTTCCGTAGGAGCCACAACGATGGAAATGGTGCTCAGAGCCGTCGCAATCTATCTTATCTTATTGATTA
The DNA here is from genome assembly GCF_050600725.1 of Klebsiella sp. 141251. Classification (NCBI taxonomy): domain Bacteria; kingdom Pseudomonadati; phylum Pseudomonadota; class Gammaproteobacteria; order Enterobacterales; family Enterobacteriaceae; genus Klebsiella; species Klebsiella sp. 141251. Next base: position 239,065 of record NZ_JAQIRG010000002.1, on the reverse strand, counting down.
TTTTTAAAGTTGCTGGCAGAAGAACGCTTATGCAACTCACCAGTTTTGATCTGATTTTACTGCTGATTATCAGTGAGGCCACCCAGCAGGCCATGCTCAGTACCGACTATTCTGTCACCGGTTCAATGCTGACGATTGTCACGCTGGTCAGCGTAGATATTTTATTTGGCTATATTAAGAAACGCTTTTCGCAGGCTGAGAATTATCTTGATGGTTCGCCGACGATCGTCGTAGAAAATGGTGTTGTCGCTGACGATAAAATGAAAATGGTCAATATCTCTGTGGATGACATATTGCTCGCCGCGCGACAGCACCATGGTATATATCAACTTGAGAAGATTAAATTTGCGATCCTCGAACGTAACGGCCAGATTTCAATTATTCCGACCGAAACGTGAGACGTTACTTATCACGTTCCGGTTGTTTATCGCCCGACTCAGGTGCCCGTGTCTGGTCGTCTTCTTCTTATTCAGTAACATAATTAATATACATACCACCTCCAACCTTGCGGCATTGAATTATAAAGGTAGCGTTACCACGAAATTTATCCATTGCCATAATAAATAATGTCGCTTGTTAGCCATAATAAGTACTCTCAGATATTTCCGACCACCAGCCAGCAATGAATCAATAATACTCAATTACTCATGACCAATACACCATGGCGAAATGCCATGTTCAGACCAATCGAGGCGACTATGGCGGTAATGGTTATCACCGGCGGTAGTGCGGGCGCCGGTAAAGCGACGGCGCTACGCTTTGCGAAAGCCGGCTATGACGTGGCGATTATTGCGCGCGATGAAAGTGGGTTACAGGAGGCCGAACACGCATGCCGCCAGTTCGGCGTGCGGACGCAGGTTATCAGCGCTGATGTCGCTGACGCCCGCTCGCTGCGACAGGCCGCGGCAGAAATCGAAACCCAGCTCGGCGCCATTGAGGTGTGGGTCAATAATGCCATGGCCACGGTGTTAGCGCCCTTCCATCTGATGAGTGATGAGGAATTTCGCCGCGTGACGGAGGTGACCTATCTGGGTTATGTCAACGGCACACGCGCCGCGCTGGAGGTCATGAGCCCCAGAAACCGCGGGATAATAATCCAGGTGGGCTCCGCGCTTGCTTGGCGTTCCATCCCTTTGCAATCGGCGTATTGCGGCGCGAAGGCGGCGATTCGCGGATTTACCGATGCAGTGCGAACCGAACTGATGCATCAACGCAGCCGGATCCAATTAACCATGGTGCAACTGCCCGGAATGAATACGACACAGTTTGGTTGGGCAAGGAATAAAATGGATAAAGAGATGCAGCCCGTTCCCCCGGTTTATCAGCCGGAGGTGGCGGCAGAGGCGATTTTCAGCGTCGTTCAGCGCCCCGTTCGCGAATTGTGGGTAGGTAAAAGCACCATTCAATCCATCGTTGGCCAGTTTTTCTTCCCTTCACTACTTGACCGCCTGATGGTTAACAAAGCCTGGGAAGGTCAGCTGACAGCGCAAGCAAAACGTAGCGAAAAGCCAGACGATCTCTATTCTGCCGTGCGGGGCGAGCACAGCTCTCGCGGGACATTTAGCGCCGGCGCTCGCCAGCGTTCATTTAACGTCAGCGCCGATTTGCCTGGTAAAGTCGCATCTGGCGTAGGGATCGCATTTGGACTGATGATATTACGCGGACTACTACGCCGCCCGCGCAAGCGCCGTTAATCGTGCTGGCGGCTAAACCAGCGATAACCGTAATCCCTACGCGTAGCCAAAAACGCACAATATTGTCAATTTCGTCTACCACCGGAGGGTGCACCAGATTGAGATCCGGCTCGTGGCGATAGAACATGTGGCGATAATACTGTCCCGCCTGTTGATCCCAGCGCCAGACGCTCTTTTCGACACCGGGAAACATTGGCGGATCGTCCTGTTTGGGCGGCGAATCGGCCCAGAGATAATATGGCCGGAAAGGAGAATGCCTGTTTTTACGCCCCTCTTGAAACCAGGGATGTTGCGAAGAGTTATGCTGGATAACCAACTCGATGATTACGCGTATCCCCAATTCGCGCGCGTCATCAATCAGTCGAATAACGTCGCTAATTTGCCCAAAACGCGGATCGGGCTGCAGATGATCCTGCACGTCATAACCGTCATTGAGAAATGGGGTCAGATAAAAGGGGGTTAACCACAATACCGTCACCCCAAGGCTACGTAAGTAATAGAGTTTTTGCCTTATCCCGGCCAGATCGCCACAGCCATCACCATTGGCATCATAAAACAGCGAGGTATCAACCTGATAAATTACAGCGTTTTGAAACCACGGTTGGCGAGGCATTATTCCCCCTCGTATCAGTAGAACATCACGAGCGCCAGAAACATACCCGAGGTATAAGCTATTATTTTCTCTGCGCAGGCTTCGGGCGTGTGGCAAGTTTATCTACCATCATTCGCTGCCTCGGGGTCAATGACGGACACTGACAGTGCTCGCTGAAATTTATCTCTAACGTAATCTGCTTTTCCGCCCTCGTTAGAGCCAGCGAGATTTGGTTAATTCGTGACAAGATGGCAAGGAGGCAAGGAGGCGTATCATTTATAAACCTTTTGCCGCTAACGCTTGGCATCAAAACCCGGCGTTTCGGAGCGAATAATATATTGCTCCGTAATATCGGGTATATGATGCAGCAACCATTCGGCCATGCCTCTTTCTTCCGCCAGAATACTTTCTAAATCAGCAATCGAATCATGATCGTTGACCTTTTGCGCGGCGGTTAATAAGGAGGTATAACAGGCGACCTCAAATTGCTCGAAAACGTAGCCGCTGATCAACCCTTTCACCACTTCATCTTGTGGAAACATTCCACCAATAGATTGTCCCATCGCGGCGATTTTACTCATTGAGTCTTTAAGAACAGAGCGGGAAATATTATTGCGCGCAATAATATCATCCAGCACGGTAATTTGCCGACGGGTTTCAAAAAGATGCTGCTCAAGGCGGGTACATAATTCCGGGTAGCTGTCGGTTCGTTTTACCATTGATTCAAGCATTGATTCAGCTTGTTTTTCCATAGCGTGCGCGTCACGCAACCAATCGTGATAATTTTCAATATCAGTCATAACAACCTCTTTATACAAGATGATTACTCTTCAGCCTTATCTTTATTTTCTTCTTCTGCGGCCTGGTCGGCTCGCGCTGCGCTATACCCGGATAAGTGGCCGACAATATTTGCATAAATACTAATAATGATGACCCACAGGACACTGTCTTTCCACCATATTACCGACGGTATAGCCAGTACAAACCACATTATCGCCGCGACGAGATGACACCTTTTTATTACAACCGGACTAAGACTCATTTTTTTGCCTGATGCCTTAGATAGGATTAAGCGGACTGTTGGGCATCCTGATTGACGTGTCCAACGGCGATGTACGTTAATTTCATATCAGCGTCTTTTTCTTCTTCCAGCGTTTCCGCCAGCAGTTTCACCGCGGCTTTATAGCCGAGCTGCTCTGCCAGCGTACACAGCGTACACAGCGTACCGTAGGCCGCAATTTCATAGTGTTCAACTTTCTGCGCGGCGGCTATCAGCGCAGCATCGCGGATCTCGTTCTTTTCCGTCGCTTCGATCACTTCGTTGGCCTCTTCGATAAGCCCTTCCATCGCCACGCACTTCATCCGTTTCAGGCGAATTTGATCATTTTGTTCGAGGAGTTTATCGATACGTTCTATATGGCCCTGCGTTTCCTCGAGGTGAGCGCTGAATGCGGTTTGTAGCTCTTCACATGCGCTGGCGCGGGATAGTTTAGCCAGCGCGCGGGTTAACTGTTTTTCCGCGCTATAGGTATCCGATAATAAATGGGTAAAAATATCTTCAATGGTTTTAATTTTCATAAATCACACCTTTTCAAAACTGCGGGTCGGATGACCCGCAGGGTATTTTTAACAGCAGTTTCCAGATCAAATCATTTATATTCACAAACTAACTATCACCGGATTTACGGCCGCCGCCATGGCTGTTTTTACCGCCTTTTTTACCGGCTTCGGATGCACGTTCCGGGTCATTTTTAAAATTCCCGCCGCTGTGCTGACCGCCTTTACGTCCGGCCTCAGATGCTTTATCCCGGTCTTCTGCGAAATTACCTGAACCGCCTCTATGTTCTGCCATAATGGTTACCTTTTAGCTCGGTTAGTTAATGATGATTTATCGGTCTAAATCATCGCCGTCGAAAACTAAGCATGGCGTAACCACTAAAAAAAGCAATTCACTAATAATTAAATAAAAGCCACCACAAAATTAATTAAACAATAAATAGCGAAGCCGCAAAATAACAACTTAGCGGCATAAGGTGATATTTTATGAGAGAAATAAACGCAACCGCAGGATAAATAAAAAACTATCCCGTCGAGATAAAAAGTGTAATGTAAAAAATGTTAAAGATTATAATTCGAAACATTTCATCATTGAATAATCCTAAAAACCACAGCAAAGAAATCAGTTTGCAAAACCTCTTATATCAAACAGTTGCCTCGTAAAAACCGGGAATATATCTATTTAGACTCCAGCTGTATTTTTAAAAACTTCCGCATGTCTTCTATCATTACTCTTTTCTGTGAAGGAGATTGCTATGGATAATGACAAACTGCGTACCAACCATTGGCCACAACCCCCTTTCCCCGATCAACCGCAAACGCCTCCCGGCCTGGCCGCTGAAATGGAACCCACACCGGATCATGGTGAAGTCAGCTATAGCGGTTCAGGACGGCTACAGGGTAAGAAAGCGCTGATTACCGGCGGAGATTCCGGGATTGGTCGCGCCGTGGCCATCGCCTTTGCCCGCGAGGGCGCGGATGTTGCCATTAACTATCTGCCGGAAGAACAGAGCGATGCGGACGCCGTCATCGCGCTTATCAAAGCGGAAGGCCGTACCGCGGTGGCGATACCGGGCGATATTCGCGTGGAATCCTTCTGTGAAACGCTGGTGGAAAAAGCGGTAAGCGGTCTTGGCGGTTTGGATATTGTTGTGAATAATGCAGGACGTCAGCAATACTGTGAAAAAATTGAGCAACTCACCACCGCCGATTTCGATGCTACTTTCAAAACCAACGTCTATGCGCCGTTCTGGATAACCAAAGCCGCGCTACCGCACCTCAAAGCCCAAAGCGTGATTATCAACACCTCTTCGGTCCAGGCTTTTAAACCGAGCCCAATTCTGCTGGATTACGCCCAGACCAAAGCCTGCCTGGTGGCATTCACCAAATCGCTGGCCAAGCAGTTAGGGCCGCGTGGGATCCGGGTCAATGCAGTCGCTCCCGGCCCGTACTGGACGGTGCTGCAGTCAAGCGGCGGACAGCCGGCAGAAAAAGTGCAAAACTTCGGCGGCGATACGCCGCTGGGGCGGCCAGGGCAACCCGTTGAGATCGCCCCGCTGTATGTCACCCTCGCCTCTGATGCCTGCTCGTATGCCTCCGGCCAGGTCTGGTGTTCTGACGGCGGTGACGGCGTACTTTAATGATGGAATGCCGGCAGCACCAGTTCGCCAATCTCCTGCATCGTCTCGGCCAGCGGACGCTGGTTACGGCGGAAATGCAGGCCGATATGGTTCACGCCGGCATCGCGCATCGCATTCAATTCCTGAATGAGACCATGGCGGCCGCTGCTGATGCCAAAACGATGGCGCTGAATAGCCGAATTGGGGGCATCTTGCAGATCCAGATGGATGAAGCTGATATAGGGTTTCTCGCCCGCTACCCGGCGCCACAGCCTGACGCGGCTAACGTGCTCGTCAGGCTGACCTGGATAGGCGAGCCAGCCATCCATGTTACTGCCTACCCATTGCGCCGTTTGTTGCGCCAAACCAGCAACCAGCAGCGGCGGAGTCGGTTTGGCTGGCAATAACTGCAGGCCCGGCTCCAGTTGACGATCGGTCTCCCCCTTCAGCACGCTCACGCCGTGACGGAAACGCTCGCCACGGCTGGCGTAGTCTTCACCAAATAGCGGGTATTCGACCGGCCTGTCGCCGCTGGCGATGCCCAATAGCAGCCGGTCGCCGCTGAGCGCCTGCACCGTGGCGGCGGCTTTACGTACTAGCCATGGCTGACGTAGCGGCAACACAACCGCCGCCGTGCCCAGTAAAATATTTTGCGTCAGGCTCGATAAATAGCCGAGGTAGGTAAAGGCTTCAAAGACGTTAGCCGCATCGCCAAACTGCGGATCGTACAGCGGAACATCGCGGATCCAGGCGGCGCGAAAACCGAGCGTATCCGCCAGTTTAATGCGCTCCGCGTGCTCGCTCATATCCGGCACGCCAAACGGTCGCCCGTCGCGCTGCCGTTTTAGCTGTCCGCTTGTTGACCAGTCATTGTCCAGCGGCAGTTCAACGCCAATCGTTAGCGGCTGCTGGGTTAATTTTTCGATGCTCATAGGTCACTCCGTCAACCGCCGGGCGGTATCACGTTGAAAATATGAGCAAAGTGTTTCATGGAATGCTATTGCAATAAACAGCACTAATCGCAATAGATAATTGCTATTTATGGAATTATCTTGAGTTCTGATTTTGTTTAAATGGATAGCTCACCAACACCAGAGGAAGAAACAATGATAAAAACCGACGCCTGGCTGTGGAAAAAGCACGCCTCCCCGCTTCTGCTCGAACGCCATGAGAAAACGTTAGTCACACCCGCTGACGATCAGGTGCTGATCGAGAACCGCGCCATTGGCCTTAATCCGGTCGACTGGAAGCTGATGGCCGGTCTCTCCGACGCCTGGCAGGAGGATCAGATCCCCGGCGTCGACGGCATGGGGGTGATTACCGCCGTTGGCCGCAACGCCCGCCACCTTCGTCCCGGCACGCGTGTGATGTATCACACTGACCTGCGTTTTGACGGTAGCTTTGCCCGCCATACGTTAGTCAGCGCCCAGGCGGTGATTGCGGTTCCCGACCACATCAGCGACCTCACCGCTGCGGCGCTACCCTGCCCTGGTCTGACGGCGTGGCAGGCAGCGCAAAAGATCCCCCTTCCGGCTGGCGAGAATGTACTGGTCAGCGGCGGCGGCGGCGCTGCCGGCAGTCTGTTAAGCCAGTTACTGATTGAGAGCGGCGCTAACGTCTACGTCACGGCCAGCGCCACACATCACGCGAAACTGCTGGCTCGCGGGGTGATTCAGGCCTTTGATTATCACCATACCTCGTGGCCGCAGGAGTTAAAACGCGCGCTGGCGGGTAAATCGCTGTATGCCGCTTTCGATACCGTAAACCAGCAAAATGCCCTTTCGCTTGCCGGGTTGCTCGGCTACTACGGCCATCTGGTCTGTATACAGGACCGGCTCGAGCACGCGCCGCTACCCGCGTTTACTACCAGTATCTCACTACATGAGGTCGCGCTGGCGGCAATCCATCCTTACGGTACCCAGAGACAGTGGAGTCGATTACGTCAGGCCGGGGAAAGCATGCTGCAGCAGATCGGCCGCGGCGAACTGGTGATGCCGCCGATAGAAAGCGTCAGCTTCGACGAGATCCCGCAGGCGCTGGAAAGGCTAAAACAGAACAATAACGGTATTAAGTACGTAGCGGTGCTGTAATATCCATCAGCACGATGAAAAACCTCAATCCCAAAAACCGGGTAATCGATGCCAAATCCAACGGGCCCTTTCCGCTGGATGAGGCATCCATCGCTTCGCGTCCTTAGATTGGTCTGGTGCAGGATGGTCACAATGAACTGATATTCAGCAGAGTGAATAGCAAAAATATACCAGCTAGATCGCCGACTAATAGTCACACACATCGATTAAAAACTCAGATTGAAAGAATCAAAAAAAGGAGTAACGTTAAAAAAACATTAACAAAGAGGTGCAAAATGTTACGCGATTATTTAAAACTGGATTCTGAAGACCAATTAGTTGAACAACAAAGCGGTCATCAACCTAGCCAGCAGTATACCGAAGTGACTGAGTGGGTGATCCTCAATAAAGAGGGTAAGAAAAAAGGCCGCGTCTCCCTGTTTGATAAATTTAATACTCGTCGCTCGTGGAACGTTAATTTTCGTATTACCCAGTTTGATAACAGCGGTAAAGTTATCGTTGACCAACTGACAGACGCTATTTAACAGAATAATTAATAACATAGCGCCCAATCTGTGATGGAAGCCACCTGACAAAACGCTGAGGCCAGCAACCGCATTCATGCGGGAAAGCATACATAGTTTTCAACTCATCAATTAGCCGCTCGTTTTATAATAATAAAATGAGTACTCGCTGCGCCTGAAGAAAAATAAACGCGCCAGTTGGCGCGTTTAATCATTAATTGTTACTGACCGGCGGCGTCACCCTGACGCCAATAAAGACAATCAGCATGGCGCTTAATAATAACAGCCCGCTGCCGGTAAATACGCCGCTGGCGCCGCTGATATCAAATATTGCCCCACCGCCGGCAGCCCCGGCGCTAATGGCCAACTGGATCGCCGCGACTAATAATCCCCCTGCGCTTTCCGCTTCATCCGGTACCGTGGTGGCAAGCCAGGTTGACCAGGCCACCGGCACCAGGCCGAATGCAAATCCCCACAGGGCGACCAACAGACCATCGAGTAGCGCAATATGACCATACAGCACCATCATCAGCGCCAGCACGCTCATCGCCAGTGGAACCAGCGCCAGCGTCATCCGCAAACTGCGCGCCAGCAGATGCCCGGCAAGCGAGGTGCCAATAAAGTTGGCCACGCCGAACCCCAGCAATATCAACGATACCCCTTCTACGCTTGCCAGCGCCACGGTTTCGAGAAATGGCCGCAGATAGGTAAAGAAAGCGAAGTGGCCGCCAAAAATCAAAATTGAAGCCAGCAGACCGCCAACCATTCCCGGCCGCCGCAGTACCTTAAAGAGCGTACTAAAGCTGCCAGCGCTCTCCGGGCGCATCGACGGCAGTACCCATAGCTGCCACAGTAGCGCGACCAGGCTCGGTACGGCGCAGATGATAAAGACGTTACGCCAGCCAATGAGCGCGCCCAGGTAGCTACCCAGCGGCGCCGCCACTACGGTGGCAATCGACACCGCCGAGAAGATAATCGCCAGCGCTTTCGGCACCATCGCCGCCGGTACCAGCCGCATCGCCGTCGCCGTCGACATCGCCCAGAAGCCGCCGATAGCGATGCCAAGCAGCAGGCGTCCCAGCAGCAGGAACTCCAGTGAACCGGCAAAGGCCACGATCAGACTGGAGATGATTTGCAATACGGAAAAGAACATCAGCACCCAACGCCGGTCGATATTGCGGGTTGCACAGGTAATCAACAACCCCGTCACCAGAGCGATTAACGCCGTGGCGGTCACCGCCTGTCCGGCCATCCCTTCACTCACGCCAAGGCTGCTGGCCATTGGCGTCAGTAAACTGGCTGGTAGAAATTCAGCGACGATCAGGCCGAAGACCCCCAGCGCCAGCGCATACACGGCGCGCCACGCCGGACGGGCGTTAACTGCGCTCTCTTCAGCGACAATGCAAGAACTCATATACATCTCTCCAGAATCATTAACATTCGCCAAGCTTAGTGGCTTCCGTTAAGACGATATATGATACATACTCTGCAATTATTGATTATTCGTCCGAAAAAAAGATGAGCCTGCAAACGTTAGATCTGACCAGCGAGCTGTTACAGGGCATGCGGCTGTCGGGAGTGAAATACCGACGGATTGAAACCTCTCGTCCTTTTGGCGTGGAGTTTAATTCGGTTCCTGGCAAAGCGCAGTTTCATTTTGTCAGCCGCGGCCCGCTGCTGCTACAAATGAGCAACGGCAAACAGTTCTCGCTTGAGAGCGGCGATGCGGTGTTTATTCCCAATAGCGATGCGCATGCTCTGCTCTCAGATAGCAAAGCCACGCGGGTTAATGTGATGGAGCTCGACAGCAAACCGGTCTGCGGGACGGTTTCCTGCGTCAAAAACGCGGGCTGCGTTAATACTGAAGAAAATGCGGTTGTCTTCAGCGCCTGTATGGATTTTGAATTAGGCGGAATGCAGCCGCTGGTTCGGGCCATGCCGGAGGTGATGCTGGTGAGTAGCCTGTTAAACGCCCGCCCGGAAATCCAGCCGCTGCTGGCGGCAATGGAGCGTGAATCCCTGACGCGTCAGGTGGGCTATGCCGGCATTCTGGCACGTCTCGCCGACGTCGTCGCGGCGCTGATCGTCCGCGCCTGGGTGGAATGCGGCTGCGGTAACGCCACCGGCTGGGTACAGGTACTGCGCGACCCGAAGCTATCGCGCGCGATATACGCTATGCATCAGCAGCCCGGCGTCAACTGGAAGGTAGAAGACTTAGCCCGCGAATCCGGCCTGTCGCGTTCGGTATTCGCCGAACGTTTTCTCACCGCCACCGGTACCACGCCGGCCCGCTACCTGACGGAATTACGCATGCGCCTGGCGGTGCAGTACATCAGCCACGAAGGCGAAGCGCTGGAAAAAGTCGCCTTCCGCCTCGGCTACAACTCGCTCGCCGCGTTTAGCCGCGCTTTTAAACGCATTACCGGCAAAGCGCCGGGAGCGCTGCGCAATGGGGTCAATGAACATGCGGTAACCTGATAAGCGTTACTTCTTCTGCCAGTTGGCCCACGGGCCAGCGTCGGCAGAGGCGGTAGATTTGTCGATAAGCCCTTCCAGCGAATCGAGATAAAAGTTTTCGACTTCTTTACGCGCCCACGGCGTGCGGCGCAGAAATTTCAGGCTCGACTTAATGCTCGGATCGCTTTTGAAACAGTTGATTTTGATATGTCGGGCCAGTTCATCCCAGCCATATCTGGCCACAAGGTCAGTGAGTAACGCTTCGAGCGTCACGCCGTGAAGCGGATCTTTTGACGTGTGCATTGTCTTTCCTGCATGAAAAATTTCGCTCACCATACGGACCGCGGCGGCATCATGCAACATCCCGCTACTTTTTTACATCACGCCCTCGCGGTTTCCTCTCTCCTTATCCGTTTTTCGCAAAAGCACTGAACCCACCGCGGTCATAAATTAGAAAAGAACGTTATTGGTCGAAAAAATTGCGCTAAGGCAAGCTGAGCTCATCTACCCGACAGAGGAAATCATCATGCGCCGTTGTTGTTGCCGAACCCAGAATCACTCAATAGCCAATGACCCGTACCCCGTTTTCGGAGAACACAATGAACGCCACGACTTTGCCGATTCTCGATCTGGCCCGCTATAGCAATCCTGCTGAAAAGGCCGGTTTTCTTGCCGACCTCCGCCAGGCCGCTCGCGATATTGGTTTCTTTTATCTTATTAATCACGGCGTGGACGCCGGATTGCAAACTGAAGTTCAACGCCAGGCGCGACGCTTTTTTGCCCTTGATGATAGCGAAAAGCAGCAGGTGGCGATGATTCACTCCCCCCATTTTCGCGGCTATAACCGCGCAGCTTCCGAGCTCACTCGCGGCCAGCCGGACTGGCGCGAACAGTTTGATATCGGCGCTGAACGCCCGGCTTTAACTCTCGCCGAAAACGCGCCACGTTGGCAGCGCCTGCAGGGACCGAATTTATGGCCCGCCGCGCTACCGTCGCTGAAACCCACTCTGCTGGGCTGGCAGCAGGCGATGACCGGCGTCGGGATGACCTTGCTGCGCGCGTTTGCCGAAGCGCTACAGTTGCCTGCCGACGCCTTTGACGCGCTGTATGGCGATAAACCGAATGAACATATCAAACTGATTCGTTACCCCGGACAGCGTGAAACGAAAAGCGCCCAAGGCGTCGGCGCGCATAAAGATTCCGGATTCTTAAGCTTCCTGTTACAGGACGAGCAAAAAGGACTGCAGGTGGAAGTCGCGCCGGACCGCTGGATCGATGCCACGCCGCTGGCGGGCAGCTTTGTGGTAAATATCGGCGAGCTGCTTGAGCTGGCGACTAACGGTTATCTGCGCGCCACCGTTCATCGCGTGGTCTCGCCGCCGGCAGAACAGGAACGTCTCTCTATCGCCTTCTTTCTTGGCGCGCAGCTCGATGCCGTGGTGCCGGTGTACCGCCTGCCCGCCCATCTGGCGCAGGAAGCGCTCGGCCCGGATAGCGATCCGCAAAATCCGCTGCTGCGGGATGTTGGCTGGAATTACCTCAAAGGGCGGCTGCGTTCCCACCCGGACGTCGCCGAACGTTATTACCAGGATGTTTTTCGCGAACGTACTGAGCAACTGATCGTTTAATTTAATAAGGATAACAACATGAAATATGCCGCATTCAAACTGGCAGGGGTCGCTTTATCTCTTTCTCTGGCATGGACATCCGCCCAGGCCGCCGCGCTGCGCGTTGCCGCTGACCCGGTGCCGCACGCTGAGATCCTCAATTACATCAAAAAAATCGATCCCAGCCTCGATATCAAAGTGGTCGAACTCACCAGCGGCGTCAACGCCAACGAACTGCTGGCGAATGGCGATGTTGATGCCAACTACTTCCAGCACGTTCCCTATTTGAAGGACCAGGAAAAAGCGCTGGGTAAGACTTTTGCCGTCGCTGCCACAGTGCATATTGAACCGCTGGGTATTTATTCCCGTAAGCACAAAGACTTTAATTCCGTTCCGGAAAACGGGACCGTCGCGGTGCCGAACAACACCACCAATCTCAGTCGCGCCTTGTTCCTGCTGCAAAGCCAGGGATTAATCAAACTCGGCGCTAAATTCACCAACCCGGCGACCACGTTAGCCACCCCGAAAGACATCGTGGAAAACCCCAAGCATCTGAAGATCCTCGAAATTGAATCACCGCAGATCCCGCGTTCATTAGACGATGTCGATTTAGCGGTCATTAACGGCAACTACGCGCTGGAGGCGGGACTGGTACCGGCGAAAGATGCGTTAGGACTGGAGAGCGCGAACAACAACCCCTACGCCAATATCCTGGTGACGACGCCGCAGTTGGCTAATGACCCACGCATTAAAGCGCTGGCCAAAGATCTCACCTCACCGCAGGTTGCCGAGTTTATTCGCAAAAACTATAACGGCTCGGTTATCCCGGTAGCGCCGCAATCATGATTGAGGTCGTCGGGCTGAGTAAAACCTATGCCGGAACAGGCCGACCGGCGTTGAACGACGTGTCGCTGCAGATCCCGAAAGGCGCGATTTATGGCATTCTCGGGCGCAGCGGCGCAGGCAAAAGCACGCTGATCCGCTGTCTCAATTTACTCGAACGGCCCTCTACGGGCCGGATTGTGGTGAACGGACAGGATATCACTCAGTTAGACAAAGCCGGTTTACGTCAGCACCGTCTGCGCACCGGAATGATCTTCCAGCACTTCAACCTGCTGCATGCCCGCAACGTGGCTGACAACGTCGCGGTACCGCTGGAAATCGCCGGTGTCGACAAACGTGCGCGCCGCGAACGCGTGCTCGAGTTGCTGGAGTTGGTTGGACTGGCGGATAAAGCAACCGCCTTTCCATCCCAGCTTTCCGGCGGTCAAAAGCAGCGCGTCGGCATCGCCCGCGCGCTGGCGGCCGGCCCGGATGTGCTGCTATGCGATGAAGCAACCAGCGCCCTCGATCCGGAAACCACCGCCTCGGTGCTGGCGTTACTGGCCGATATCAATCAGCGGCTCAATCTGACTATCGTGCTTATTACCCATGAGCTGGAAGTCGTCAAAACGCTGTGCGATCACGCGGCGCTGCTGGAGCATGGCGAAGTCATCGAGAGCGGGAAAATCGCCGATCTGCTGGTGGCGCCGTGGTCCAGATTACGTCAGTCGTTACTGCATAATCCGCAGGCGGAGCAAGATTTCCTTGCCCGCCACGGCTTTCACGGGAGGCCTTTATGCGTAGTCGCATGAGCTGGGAAGATTTATGGCCCTTATTATGGGAAGGCAGCCTTGAAACCCTCTATATGGTGGGGCTGGCGGCGCTGTTTACCATCTTAATCGGCCTGCCGGTCGGCGTGTTACTGTTTGTCTCCCGGCGCAACGGCCTGGCGCCGATGCCGAAACTGAATGCGCTGCTGGGGGCGATTATCAATTTTGGCCGATCGCTGCCGTTTATTGTACTGCTCATTGCGCTGATCCCCTTCACCCGTTTGATTATCGGCACCACCTTGGGCAGCACCGCGGCCGTCGTGCCGATTACTATCGGCGCTTTTCCGTTTTTCGCGCGGCTGACCGAAAACGCGCTGGATGAAGTGGATTACGGGCGCATTGAAGCCATTCTGTCGATGGGCGGTAATCTGTGGCACGTTATCTTTAAATCGCTGCTGCCGGAGGCGCTACCGACCCTGCTTGCCGGGATCACCCTGACTATCGTGATGCTGATTGGCTTTTCATCGATGGCGGGCGTCATTGGCGGCGGCGGGCTTGGAGACCTGGCGATTCGCTACGGTTATCAGCGTTTTAACGATCAGGTGATGGTCGGTACGGTACTGATTCTGGTGGTGATGGTTCAGGGCGTACAAATGATCGGCGACAGGCTGGTACGACAGCTTGCCCATCGCCGCTAAGTTCTCATTCGCAGGCGGCTACTGCAGGCCGCCTTCTACCACCAGAACCCTGACCAGGTCTGCCGCCGGCATTTCGCGGATCATCGCCACCCCTTGTCCCGCCCAGTGCGCGCCGAAACCATGATCGCCCTGCGCCTTTGCTGCCGTCGCCAGCGCTTTTCCGGCGTCATAAGCGAGCGGATAGGCGGGAATGTCCCGTTCATTGAATGAAGCCACCATTTCACTCCAGCTATTTTTAACGCAGCGTGCTGGCCGACCAGAAATAGCCGCCGTCAAAAAGGTGACAACGTCACTATTTTGCGTGAGCGCCTGTCGATATCCACTATCTATACCCGCTTCCGGGCACAATAAAAATGCGGTTCCCAGCTGAACGCCCGACGCGCCGAGCTGCATCAGGCTGGCTATCGCCGCCCCATGCATAATGCCGCCGGCGGCGACAATGGGTAAATCGACAGCCTGCTTTAGAGCCTGAAGCAGAGTGAAGGTGCTCATTTGACGATCGTCGCCGTGTGGGTCAAAAATCCCCCGATGGCCACCGGCCTCATACCCTTGCGCAATAACGACATCAATACCCGCTTGCGCAATTAATCGCGCTTCCGCGACGCAGGTGGCGGACGCCATCGTCACCGTTCCCTGTTGCTGGAAGCGGCGAATAACCTCCGAAGACGGCACGCCAAAATGAAAACTCACCACCGCCGGCTTCTCTTCAAGCAACATATCGAGCATGGATTGATGTTGATGGAAGCTCTGATAAATCTCGTTAAGCTGTTTCGGCGGCGTGCCATGATAACGGGCAAACGCCGGAGCCAACCGCGCCAGCCACTGCGCTTCCTGAACGGCATCGCGGCGCGACGGCGTATGACAGAAAAGGTTGACGTTAAAGGGACGTTCGGTGAGCTTCCGGGTTTGTTCAATAAGCGCCTGCGCCAGCGTAACCGTCGACGCGCCGAGTCCCAGCGAACCCAATCCCCCGGCATTGCTTACCGCCGCAGCCAGGGCCGGCGTCGACACGCCCGCCATCGGCGCCTGAATAATCGGGTAACGAATATTAAGCAATTGCATTAAATGTTGATTCATTGACGATCCTGCGCAATTTGCGATGTGAGACATTAACCATCTCTTTTTAAGATGATAAGATCAAATGCATTGTCATATTGAGAAGAAAAATATGAACCACACCACATTACTGATCTTTAAACTGGTGGCCGAAACGCAAAGCGTCACTCAGGCGGCGAAACAACTTGGTCGCGCGCAATCCAATATCACCACGCGCATTCAGCAGCTTGAAGAGGAGCTGGAAGTAGAGCTTTTCGTGCGCGGAAACAAGAAGATGCTGCTTTCACCCGCCGGACAAAACTTTCTCAGCTACGCGCGGCGAATTTTAAGCCTTGCCGAAGAGGCCAAACTGGCGCTGCACCCGGCACGGCCCGCGGGGACGTTAAAACTCGGCGCGATGGAAGCCTGCGCCGCCAGCCGCCTGCCGGCCATATTGCCTTTGTTTCAGCAACGCTGTCCGGACGCAGACCTGACATTGCGTACCATGCCCACCCGTCAGCTGACTGAACTGGTCGAAAACGCAACGCTGGACTGCGCGCTGGTTTCACTGCCGGCCGGTCCTGACGGCAGCCTTCAATGCCCACAAACGCTTGAATATCTACCGCTTTTCATCGAACAGCTGGTCCTGATCGCCCCTGTTGATGGGCGCGACTACCGCTTTGCCGCCTTCCCGGCAGGATGTTCCTACCGCCAGCGCGGCATCGAATATCTGCAGCAGACGGGAACGCACGTGGACATCGTCGATGTCAGCTCCTATCACGCGATGATGGCCAACGTCGCCACCGGTCGCTACGCCTGTTTGCTCCCGGAAAGCGTCCTGGCCCTGCTCACGCTGCCCGCAGGCTGCCAGACGCAATACGTGACCCAGGCCTCCACCCAGCTTATCTGGCGCCGCGGGTATGTGTCGCCTATTCTCGACGCCCTGCGCCAGTTATTGCTGACGCCGGCCACAGGCAACCAGCCCGGCGGCTCCCAGCAACACGCCGCTGGCCGTCAATAGTGAAGGATTAAACGATCCCGTCAGGCTGTATAACCCATCGGCGACCAGCGGCCCGATTATCTGCCCGACGCCGTAAGTCGCCGTGAGCGCAGCAATCATATTAAATTTTACCGCCTGATTTAGCCGCTTGCCCTCTGACAAGGCAATGGTTACCGTCCCAAGGAAGGTCGCCCCAACCAGCAGCGCGCTCAACAGACAAAAGGTGAATGAGTGGCTCCATGCCGGTAAGGCCACGCCGAAGGCCTGAATAACGAGATTGCTACAAAATGCCCGCTGATAGCCAATTTTTAGTACAAGTTGGTGCCAGATAAAACAGGAAGGTACCGCCGCGAGACCAAATACCGCCCACAGGTGCACCGGGTCGATACCCGATAGCGCGCTGTGCAAAAACAGCGGCAAATAGGTCGCGGTGATGATGTAGCCGAAACCCGCGAGGCCATAAATCAGCAGCAATTTTACCGCATCGCCCGTGCGCCCATTGTCGCTCGGCATCGCTGTTGCGGGCCCGCGGTGTAACGCCAGCAGCGAATCCGCCGGGCTTAATAATCCGCGCAAGGCGCATAAAAACAGCACCGTCGCCGTGATGGCGCACAGTAGCCAGATTTGCTGACTGCTAAACGCCAGCGCTTTACCGGCGGCAATAAACTCCGCCGACAAAAAGATCCCCATCCCGACACCGGCAAACAGTACCGGCGCGCCGTTATGATGTTTCATATGCTGCAGTAGCCATAACGAGGCGGAGATAAGCGTTACCGCACTGAGTACCCCGGCCAACCCGCGCAGGATAATGATAGCCAGCGGCGAACGCAGCCAGGCCAGTAGCGCCAGACAAATTAGCGTCAGAATGACCGAGACAATATTCATTCTGGTCGCCTGCTCCGGCTTTGCCTTCGCCAGCAACAATGCTCCCAGCAGGTATCCGGCATAATTAGCGGAGGCGGCCAGATTACCCTGACGCAGCGTCAGGATCTGATCGCTTAACATCACCGGCAGGATCCCGGTGAAGGCGAAGCGGCCGTAACCCATACCAATCATTAATACCGTCGCCCCTGCCAGCGCTAATAAGAAAGCGTTTATCTGCGGCCTCATTTGTCGCATCTCCGTTACCCCTTGCACAATTAATCTCGAAAAGAGAATATTATTTAATTTTAATTCTCTTTTTATTATGAAATAGCATAATGCGACGAGCAAGTCGTCGCGCTAAGGCAAAGAGTAAAAGCACCAACCGCAAGATACTTCGATTAGAGACGAAGGATGGTTGTCAGGAGCAAATGGTCGTTAAACGCCGTACTCGATAATGGGCCGCATTATCTTCAGCGCGGCGCTCAGTTTATCGAGACTCGGTGACGCCAGCGCCAGACGTAAAGCATGCGGCACATCACGGCCGACGCTGTACGGTTCGGCGGTGGAAATAGCGATATTCATGGTTAGCAGCTGTTTCACGACGCGATCGGCGCGGATCTCCTCGCCCAACGGCAGCCAAAGGAACCAGGCATTTTCATTGCCAATCATTGGTAAGCCAGCCAACGCCTGACGGGCGATGACCTGCCGCCGCCGCGCATCTGCGCGCATTATAGTTTCGAGCCGGGCCAGCGTCCCATCCTGGATCCAGCCGCAGACCAGCGCCGTCGTTAAGGCCGGCGTATTCCAGCTGGTAGCGCGGATCGTCCGCTCTATCGCCGGCATTAACGCCTCGCGGCATACCACCATGCCAACCCGTAAACCGGTGGCGATGTTTTTTGAAAAACCGCACACATAGACCGTACGCTCAGGCGCCAGAGACATCAGCGAAGGCGGCGCGTTTTCAATCAACCATGCATAGGCGGCATCCTCAATGATGAACAAATCGAACTGGCGGGCAATATCAACCAGTTGACTACGCTGCGCCAGATTCATTACCCAGCCGAGAGGGTTATGCAGCGTCGGCATGGTGTAAATCGCTTTTACCCGCCGTTTTTCACACAGGCTGCGAAGCATATCGAGATCCGGCCCTTGTGTTGTGTGCGGGATAGCAACCAGTTCAAGTTGATAGAGCCTGGCGAGGGCGCGAAATCCCGGATAGGTCAATGCATCTGCCGCAACCACATCGCCGGGACGCAGCAGGCCGCCGAGCGTGACCGCCAGCCCATGCTGAGCGCCGTTAACGATAGCGACCTGCCCGGCGCTGGCCGCAATACCCTGTCTGTTAAGATGCTGGGCCACTATTTCCCGTTCGCTCATGCGTCCGGCGTGCGGTTGATAGCGTAACAACGCCTCCAGATCGCCCGCGCCAGACAGCTTTTTTAATGCCTCGCGCAGGAGAACGGTTTGTTCCGGCAATGCCGGAGAGTTGAAATTAAGATCGATCATATCCGGGGCAATGGCGTGCTGATCGACACCCAGCCCCGGCGGCAAGCTCAGTTCACGCACAAAAGTGCCGCGTCCCGTTTCACCGCTGACCAGCCCCATTAACGCCAGTTCACTGTAGACCCGCGTCGCGGTAGCCAGAGAAATTCCGTGTTCAACGACCAATTGCCGATGGGTCGGCAGTTGGCTGCCAGCCGCCAGCGCACCGCTGCGGATTGCTGCCGCATAGCGATCAACCAGAGATTTATAGCGGTTTTTCATCGTCATTGTATCCATGACAATTATTTGATTGTCATGAATTGTGCGACCTACTATCGACCCGGTCAACCACCTTAACTATCACTACAAAGAGGTCTCACGTGCACAACCGTCGCGCTTCCACTTCCATATCCGGTTGGATAAACGGCTTTATCGGCGTCGCTATTTTTAGCGGCTCGCTACCCGCCACCCGCATCGCCGTGCAGGAATTCGATCCTTTTTTCCTGACTTTCTGTCGTGGTGCGATTGCCGGGGTGCTTGCGCTGGGCCTGATCTGGCTTTTACGCCTGCCACGCCCGCAAGCGGGACGATGGCGTTCACTGGCGCTGGTTGCCGGCGGCGTGGTCATCGGCTTTCCGCTGCTGACGGCGCTGGCGCTACAGCGGGTGACATCCGCACACTCAATTGTTTTTATTGGGTTATTGCCGCTGGCGACGGCGATTTTCGCGGTGATCCGCGGTGGTGAGAGACCGCGCCCTGCCTTTTGGGGATTCTCGCTGCTGGGCAGCGTGCTGGTGGCCAGTTTCGCGCTGGCCGGTAATGTCGGGATCTCCGTCGCGGGCGATCTGCTAATGCTGGCGGCGGTAGTGGTCTGCGGATTGGGTTATGCCGAGGGGGGGCGCCTCACCCGAGAGCTTGGCGGGCTGGCGGTCATCTGTTGGGCGCTGCTCCTCTCCCTGCCCCTGATGTTGATAGCCTGCGGCTTAACGCTTCCCATCAGCCTCAGGGGTATCAGTGCGTCTGCATGGACGGCGCTGGCCTATGTCTCGTTATTCAGCATGCTGGTAGGCTTTATCTTCTGGTATCGGGGACTGGCAATCGGCGGTATTGCGGCGGTCGGTCAACTCCAGCTATTGCAGCCCTTTTTCGGCCTGGCGCTGGCGGCGCTGCTCCTTCATGAAGCAGTGAGCCCGTTGATGGTAGTCGTCACGCTTGGCATCATTTTCTGCGTGATCGGTTCGAAGCGCTTTGCCCGTTAAAATAGTCGGCAGCCTGATTTGAGGCGCGCTCCTCTCTCAGGCTGTCTTATATCAATTAAACTGTGGCGCAACCGAATGGCCGCAGGCGCTGTTAGCATCAATGGTGTCGTTCATGCAGGTTTGCGAATCAAGGCCCTGACCCGGCGCCATCCCCGAGGATGATGAGGAACCTCCTGAACAGGCGGATGCTGCAAAAACAATGAGCAATATAAGTAATTTTTTCATCGCGATGACCTCCGGGAAGCAAATAGATTGCCGTGCTCCATCCTAAGACTGGCCACTCATCCATTTCCCTTTCAAACTCAGGTATCACTCTAAAAAATAATATGGGCGTTATTTATCATCTGTATAGCTATATTATCGGTCATTTTGCCAATAAATGAACCGAGCGTTGGCATAAAATGCTCGCCCGCTCGCCGGAGTCGCCGCGCTTGCGCTATGCTTATCCTCCCTTTCGTTTTAAACACTTAGCGTTATGACCACTTCTGTTAGCACCACTCAGCTTAACCTGCGTATTATTTCCATCGTGGTTTTCACCTGTATCTGCTATCTCTCCATCGGCCTGCCGCTGGCGGTGCTTCCCGGCTACATCCACTATCAGCTCGGGTACAGTACGCTAATCGCCGGAGTCGTTATCAGCCTGCAGTACATTTCAACGCTCGTAAGTCGACCTCACGCTGGCCGCTATACCGATATCTGGGGGCCGAAAAAGGTCGTTAGCCTCGGCATCATCTGCTGCATGTTAAGCGGACTCTTCACCCTCGCGGCGGTGATGTTGCAAGCTATACCGCTTCTCGCCGTCAGCGCCCTGTTGATTGGCCGGATTTTCCTCGGCGTGGGAGAAAGCTTTACCGCCACCGGGGCGACGTTATGGGGCATTAAAACCGTTGGCGCGATTCACACCTCGCGGGTGATTTCATGGAATGGCGTCGCGACCTACGTGGCAATGGCCGTCGGCGCGCCGCTGGGGGTGATGCTCAATAGCTATTTTGGCATCAGCGGGTTTGCCGTAGTGGTAGTGCTGGTTGCGCTAATTGGCCTGCTCTTTGCCCGCACGCGACAGGATGTCAGCGTAACCGCCGGAGTGAGAGCGCCATTCCATGTGGTAGTGCGCAGGATCTGGCCCTACGGGCTGGGGCTGGCGCTGGGTACCGTCGGCTTTGGCGTCATCGCCACCTTTATCACCCTCTATTTTTCGGCTCACCACTGGCAAGGCGCTGCATTCACGCTCTCTCTCTTTAGCATCGGTTTTATTTGTATACGCCTGATCCTTGGCAACACCATTACCCGCTACGGCGGCGTGCCGGTGTCGCTTGTCTGCTTCGTAGTGGAGTGTCTTGGATTATTGATTATCTGGCAGGCGCCGTCGGCGTGGGTCGCCGGTATTGGCGCATTCCTCACCGGTTCTGGTTTCTCGCTGGTCTTCCCGGCGCTGGGAGTCGAGGCGGTGAAACAGGTAGAAGAACAAAACCAGGGCACGGCGCTGGGCACCTATTCAGCCTTTCTCGATTTGGCGCTGGGTTTGACCGGCCCGGTTGCCGGTTGGGTGGCGGGTTATTATGCGCTCGATACGCTGTATCTGCTGGCTGCGGTGGTCGTCGCCATGGCGTTTATCCTGCTGCTTCGGGTTCGTCTGCAACAGACCAGGTCGAACGTATGATGTATGCCGATTAATCATGATACTGGTAACAATTTAATCAATAATTGACGACGCTTTAATATCCGTGCCACCATTCCGCGAGCATCCAGTCCTGGATGCCGGGCGGTACGGGTGCAGTGATAGAGGTCGTCAACAAAACGATCCCCCCGTGACCTGGCTCCATTCGACTCGTCGTCTGATGCGGCGAGCGGCTTACCCTGGCGGGAAATACCGACATGCATCAAAGTTTCAACCAGCGCGTCCATTTTTACTACTGCATTCTGGTCGCGCTGAAAATCCACGTAAAAACGAAGAAATCGGGCGGAGCGAGAAGGAAAAATAATTTTCTTCTCAAATGGTTACGCAAGGCGCAGGACAACAACATTTTTCATCCGGATATCACCAGCGAAATCGAATGGCTGCGTGGCAAAATCATCCAGGCGGGACACGATACTGACCTTGAGCCGATGCTGGAATTTGTCTATGCCACCGCCCGGCGCGCCGAAATGCTCAAAGATGCCGACTAACCCTTATTAAGCTAGTTGCAAAATATCGCCGGTGGCCGGTGCCTGTGCGCCGGCGAGCCACAGTTTTCCCCAAGCGCCGGTACAGTGACAGGCCATAATTTTCTCCACCTGCAGCTGCTGTAAGTAACTCCTGACCTGCCAGACCCTGGCGACAGATGCGGCGCGCAGGTGTAGCCCACCGATCAACGCGTGGACCCGCTCAATGCCGGTGATATTCTGACAATGCCGCACGATGTTCTCTACTCCGCGATGTCCGCAGCCGCAGATGATGACCAGACCGTGGTCGGAGAGATAAATAAGGACGCCTTCATCGACGATATAATCAGGCGTCAACGGCGTACTGGCTAAAACGCCAAAGGATTGCGGACGGTTTACCACGATTTCGCCGGACCACAACAGACGTTCGCTGATGGCAAACGGCTGCCGGTAGCATTCCATGCGAAAGCGGGAATAGTCGAGCTCAAGCGAAAGTTTTTTGATTTTGCGTACGTGCCGGCCAAGGCTGATAGCGGCATAGCGCGGTTGGGCAAGACGTGGATGACAGATAATTCGACTCTCATCCGGCAGCCAGGGGACGCCGCCGCAATGATCGTAGTGGCCGTGTGATAATACCGTCGCGGTCAAATTCCCCAGTTTAATCCCCATCCGCTGCGCATTCTCAAGAAAACTGCCATCCGGGCCGGTATCAAACAGCACTTTACTGGTTTCATCTTCAATGAGCAGGCTGAGCCCGGCTTTGGCTATCAACGCCGGGTCGGCGTGCGCCGCAAGGCGATTTTCCAGTAATACCCTGATGGTTAAGGCCATTATATCATTCATCCCTGTTATATATGCACGACCAGTGTAACGAAGAAACCCTGCAATCTGTGTGATGAGCGCCGCACCCTTCACCCCCAAAAAAGTGACACCGTCACTAAAAAACAGCTTCACAACCGCGCTACGTCCTCTATGCTGATGAACGCGGAACATTAATCTGAGGTCGACTATGGCAGACTGGAATCCCTCGCTGTATCTGAAATTTGCTGATGAGCGTACCCGACCGGCGGCTGAGCTCACGGCGCGTATTGCGCAACAGCCGGTAAAGCTGGCAGTCGATCTGGGCTGCGGCCCCGGTAACAGCACTGCCTTGCTGTGTGCAACCTGGCCTGAAGCACGAATTATCGGCGTTGATAATTCCGTCGCCATGCTGGAACAGGCGACGCAAGCGCTTCCCGATTGCGAATTCGTTACGGCGAATATCGAAAACTGGTATTCCGCAGAGCGGGTTGACCTGATTTATGCCAATGCCTCTTTGCAATGGCTCACAGACCATCAAACGCTGTTACCTCGGCTGGCCGGTCAGTTAAGCGATGGCGGCGTTCTGGCGGTTCAGATGCCGGATAACTGGCAAGAGCCCTCTCATACTCTGATGCGTCAGGTTGCTGAAGAACTGGGATTTCCGGAAAGCGGCCGACAGCCGCTCCCCAGCGTTCAGCAGTATTACGACATGCTGACCCACAGCGGCTGCGAGGTAGACATCTGGCGCACTACCTATTATCACCCTCTGGAATCGCACCAGGCGATCGTTGACTGGCTGCAGGCGACCGGTCTGCGCCCGTATCTGCAAAATCTTGATGAAGCAGAAAAGAAGGTGTTTTTAGAGCGTTATCTGACGCTGTTACAGCAACACTATCCGTTACAGTGTAACGGAAAGGTGCTGTTATTGTTCCCGCGGCTGTTTATTGTCGCGCGACGCCTGGTTAACGCCTCGTCGCCAGTTCGACCTCAACGTTAAGCGCATTCAGTTGATTTACCACGCTGCTGCTCAGCCCGTCATCGCTGATGATGACATCAAGTTCGCTCAGCGGCAGGATCAGGTAATTCGCCATTTTTCCGTATTTTGATGAATCGCTTAGCAGGATGCATTTTTCACTCACCTTCGCGACGGTCTGTTTCACGATGGCTTTATTTTCGTTAGGCGTCGACAGACCGCGTAAATTCCACGATGACGCTGAAATAAACGCGACATCGATAAACAGATTCTCTAACATTTTCGCCGTCAGGTGGCCAACGGCTGACTGATTTTCACGACATAGACGCCCGCCGGTATGAATCAATTCACACTGCCCGCGTTCAATCATCAAATTGGCAATGGCAAAATCATTGGTGACGATCAGCAAATCCTTGCGCTCAACCAGGTTTTCAGCCAACGCCAGCGTCGTGGTCCCGGCATCCAGATAGACGGTGCTATTCGCCGGAATATGCTTAAGCGCCGCCAGGCCAATAGCTTCCTTTTCCTGTGGGAACATCAGAGTCTTATCGCGATGCGAAGGTTCATTCAGCAAGCGGGTTCGTTGCGGCAGGGCCACGCCCCCTGATACGCTGGCCAGCACGTTAAGCTGCTCCAGGCGCTGAATATCGCGCCGGATCGTCATATGCGACACGCCCAGCGCCTCGACCAGTTCGACGACGCTGACCACCCCTTTGTCTTTAATGATTTCCACTATCTTCTCTTGTCTTTCCAACGGCAGCATCGATTTCTCCTGATGGTGTCTCGTCATCTCATATTTTCACATTTTATCACATTCAGATGGGCTGTACATCGGATTGACAGCGCCACACAATGTGAAAAATAGATAATAAATGTTATTTAATGTGATCACCGTCGCTGTATTCATCATGTGAATCATTGATATTAACATTTAACAACAGATAGTACCGTAAATTAACACTCGCTGTATGAAGAGGACTTGATATGAGAGCAGGCATAATTGCCGATGATTTTACCGGCGCGACGGATATCGCCAGTTTTCTGGCCAATAACGGAATAGCGACCAGCCTGTTTAGCGGCGTCCCAGGAGAAGATTACCTGGGTGATGCTCGCGCATTAGTCGTGAGTCTGAAATCACGTTCTGTTCCAGCCAAAGAATCTGTGACACTGTCACTGAATGCGCTGCACTGGTTGCAACAACAGGGGTGCGATCGTTTTTATTTTAAGTACTGCTCCACCTTCGATAGCACGATCGCGGGGAATATCGGTCCGGTCACCGATGCCTTAATGGATGCGCTGGGCGTCGCAACCACGGTGATCTCTCCGGCTTTGCCCATTAACGGTCGTACGGTGTATCAGGGACATTTATTCGTTGAAGATCGCCTGCTCCAGGAATCCGGTATGCGCAATCATCCGGTCAATCCCATGGATGACAGCGATCTGCGACGTTTAATGGAACGTCAGTCACGCGGAACATGCGCCCTTATCAATGCTCAGATGCTGGAGTCCGGCGAGGCGGCCGTGCGCGACGGCATCCAAACCCTATCCGCCGCGGGCTATCGCTATATCGCACTGGACGCATTAAACGATAAACATCTGCAAATTCAGGGACAAGCGCTGCACGATATGAAGCTGGTTACCGGGGGATCCGGCTTAGCCGCCGGTCTCGCGCGCTGCTGGGCCAACGCCACGGCGCCTTCCCTTCCCTTTAGCGTCACCACGCCAGCGGCCAGCACGGTAGTATTATCCGGCTCCTGTTCTATGAGAACTCAGGCGCAGGTGGAAAAATACCGCCAACTGGCGCCATCGCTGGCCGTAGACGTGGCAGGTTTGCTGGATAAACGTTGGACGCTTGATGAGTACTGCGTCCAGATCGTTGAATGGCTGAAAAAGCAGTCCAACGCGGACATGGCGCCTATGATTTATGCCACCACTTCGGTCGCCGAACTGCACAACATCCAGCAACGCTATGGCGCCGAGCCAAGCCGGTTGATTGTTGAGGCGCTGTTTTCTCTGTTGGCAAAACAACTTGTGCAGCAAGGCGTCAGCCGGTTCATCGTCGCTGGTGGAGAAACCTCCGGCGCGGTAACGCAAGCGCTGGAGCTTCGCCATTTCGCTATTGGCGCCGCGGTCTCACCCGGCGTGCCGTGGATTAAGGCAGATTCCCGACCGCTTTTCTTGCTGCTCAAATCGGGTAATTTTGGCGATGACAATTTCTTTGCTCGCGCGCAGTCCGCGGAGGTTTGCGCATGAACGAGTCATCCTTACGCCAACAGATGGTGGCTATCGCACGCTCTTTCTTTCAACGCGGCTACGCAACCGGTTCGGCGGGCAATCTTTCCGTCCAGCTTGCTGACGGCACGATTCTGGCCACCCCGACAGGCTCCTGTCTTGGCGAGCTTAACGCCGAAGAATTGTCGCACGTGACCCTGAGCGGTGAATTGCTCTCGGGGTTAAAACCCTCAAAAGAGGTGAGTTTTCATCTCGCGCTGTACCGCAACAATCCTCAGTGTCGCGCCGTCGTCCATCTGCATTGCCACTACCTGACGGCTTTATCCTGCCTGCAGGATCTGGATCCGGCTAATACCCTGCCGGCCTGCACGCCGTATGTGGTCATGCGGGTAGGTGAAATACCGCTTGTCCCCTATTTCCGCCCAGGCGATCCGCAGATTGGCCAATGGCTCGGCGAACGCGCCGCGCAGCATAAGGCTTTTTTGCTGGCTAATCATGGTCCGGTGGTGGTGGGTAAATCGCTTCGCGATGCCGCCGACAATCTGGAAGAGATGGAAGCGTCCGCCCGCCTGTTCTTCACGTTGAAAAACAGCCCGGTGAACTATCTCGATCATCAACAAATGACTGTGCTTCGAGGAATGCAATAATGTTGAAACTTGCTGCCAATTTATCGATGTTATTCGGCGAAAATCCGCTTCTGGAGCGCTTCTCCCTGGCGGCTAGTGCCGGTTTTAACGCCGTGGAGATGTGGTTCCCCTATGAATATCCCGTAGCGACCGTCGCCCACGAATTAGAGAAACATCACCTCAAGCTTATCGGCATCAATACTCCGGCAGGCGATACCGCACGCGGCGAATGGGGGTTATCGGCTTTACCCGGCCGTGAACAGGAAGCCCGCAAAGCCATTGATTTAGCTATTCATTATGCTGCAGCTCTGCAGTGCCCGGCGATACACGTTATGGCGGGCGTCACCGAAGGGTTCGACCGGCAGCAATGTGCTAACACGTTTATTGACAACGTACGCTACGCGGCGGATCGAGCCAAACCGCATAACATCACCATTCTGCTTGAAGGTTTATCGCCCGCCACCCGTCCGGGATATTTATTTTCCAGCCAATATCAGGCGATGGAATATATTCACCAGGCGGACCGCGATAATATTCGACTGCAACTTGATATTTTCCACGCCCAGCAGGTCGATGGCAATCTAACTTATTTATTGAAAAACTTTAAAGAGTATATCGGCCATATCCAGATCGCATCTGTACCGGCGCGCCAGGAACCGATTGACGGCGAAGTGGATTATCAATGGATATTCGCCGTACTCGAGCAGGAAAAATATGAGGGTTACGTCGCCGCAGAATATAGTCCACGCGCCGGGACACAAGCCGGACTGCGCTGGGCGCAACCTTGGTTAAATAACTAAAAATCACATAATATCAATGCCTCAGTGAGCGCCGATGCGCGCTCATTTTCTGGAGATAGAACTATGTCAAACCACTCTGCGTTGAGCCTGGAGGCGGTTGCGCCTGCCGTAAATGAAGAGTTAGTGTGGAAGAAAGTCGTCCGCCGCACGCTGCCCTTATTAATGATTTGCTATATTCTGGCTTATCTTGATCGAATCAACGTCAGTATCGCTAAATTGCAAATGTCGAGCGATCTGGCCTTTTCCGATACTGTTTACGGTATCGGCGCGGGAATATTTTTTATCGGCTTTTTCTTTTTTGAAATTCCCAGCAATATGATCCTTCATCGCTTCGGCGCCAGACGTTTACTTGGCGGTTTACTTATTTCCTGGGCGCTCATCGCGCCGCTGACGGCATTCGTGCGCACGCCGCTGGAGTTTTATACCGTGCGCTTCTTTTTAGGCGTGGCGGAATCAGGCTTTTATCCCGGCGTAATTCTGTATCTTTCGTTCTGGTTCCCCAGCTATCGCCGCGGACGGATGTTTGCCCTCTTTGCTACCGCCGTGCCGCTTTCGGGGATCCTCGGCGCTCCGCTTTCTGGCTGGATTATGGGCCATTTTCATGAGTATGGCGGTCTCGCTGGCTGGAAGTGGTTGTACATTATTGAAGGCGCGCCATCACTACTGATTGGCGTACTGGTGATATTTCTGCTTACCGACCGCATTGCTCAGGCGAAATGGCTTTCAGATGACGAAAAAGCGTTGCTCGAGGCGCGACTGCACAGCGATGGCAGCCATAAAACCGAGCAGCATGGTTCAATGCTGGCCGTACTGAAGAATCCGAAGGTCTGGTTACTGACTTTTATCTATTTCTGCCTGATTGCCGGGTTCTATACCGTTAGTTTCTGGATGCCAACGCTGATTCACAACGCCGGTGAAGGCGATGTGCTGAAAGTCGGATTGTTAACCGCTATTCCTTATGCCGCAGCGATAGTCACCATGATTGCCGCTTCGCGTAGCGCCGATAAACACAGAGAACGTCGCTGGCATCTCGCCGCCATCGCCGTCATGAGCGGCCTGGGCATGATTATTGCGGCGTTGTTCAGCCACGATTTGGTGATTGCGATGATCGGCTTAACAATTGGCGCAGCGGGCGGATTGAGCACCCTACCACTCTTCTGGAGCCTGCCGACCGCCTTCCTTGGCGGCGCTTCCGCCGCGGTCGGTATCGCGGTAATCAACTCCTTTGGCAATCTCGCCGGCTTTGTCGCGCCGTGGATCATGGGCCTGCTCACCGATATGACCCATTCGACGCTAACCGGCACCTTAATCATCTCCGCGACGCTGTTTATCGGCGCCGCTGCGATATTCCGCATTCCTGCTCGTATGGTTAACCATTAATAATATTGAGAACATCACCATGAATAATACATTAACGATTGCCGTCACCGGCGCCGCCGGATTTCTTGGCTCCCAACTGGTCAAGGCCCTGCTTCAACGTGGTTCGCTAAGCGGCCCGCAGGGCGAAACGCAAGAAATCGGTAGACTGATCGCTATCGACCGCGTGGCGTTACAGGGGATCGACGATAGCCGTTTACAAGTATTAACCGGCGACATCAGCGATAGCGAATGGTTACGTAGCGCGATTCCCGCTCAGGTCGATAGCGTCTTTCATTTAGCCGCCATCGTTTCAAGCCAGGCGGAACAAGACTTCGAGCTGGGGATGAAAATCAACGTTGATGCCTTCCGCCAACTGCTGGAGCACCTGCGTCAGCTGCCGCAGAGCGTCAAACTGGTGACCACCAGTTCGGTGGCGGTGTTCGGCGGCGACTTGCCGGAAAAAGTGAGCGATTCACAGGTATGGTTGCCGCAGAGTTCTTACGGTACGCAAAAAGCGATTTGCGATCTGTTACTGGCGGATTACAGCCGACGCGGTTGGCTTAATGGCAGAAGTCTACGCATGCCCACCATCGTCGTGCGCCCGGGAAGGCCCAATCAGGCGGCATCGAGTTTTGCCAGCGGTATTATCCGCGAGCCTCTTAATGGAGAACCCGCCGTTTGCCCGGTCCCGGCGGATACTCGTTTATGGCTGTTGTCGCCCCGTAACGCAATTAAAGCTTTAATTCACGGGCATGAACTGGCTGAAGCACAGTTGACGGACGGTCGGGTGATTAATCTCTGCGGGCTGTCGGTCAGCGTCGAACAGATGATCGCGGCGTTACGCCAGGTTGCCGGCAGTGAGGTCGCGCAGCGCATTACCTTCACCCCCGATGCCGCCATTGAACGCATTGTCAATTCATGGCCCGGCGATTTCGACACGCGTTACGCTCAGCGTCTTGGGTTTAGCGCCAACCACAGCTTCAGCGAAATGATCGAAGAGTATATGGCGGATTACCTCAAATAGGTTCGGTACCAGCGGCGCCCGACGGCGCCGCGGCATGTTACCAGGGGAAGTCGTGAACCAGCGAAAGATCCCAGGCGGTGGCCAGTAACGACAGAAACATAATCAGATTAACGGTAGTTTCGATTCGTTTTTCCATGTTGCTTCTCCTGTGTCGCACAGCTAGAGCTTCATCAGATACCGAACATAATCGTCCGCAGGGGTGAATTCATCATACAGTCGGCGTGCAGGATTATCGTGACGGGTGTGCCAGTACAGCCGCGACCATCCCTGAATTTTACCTTCAGCCTGCAGGGTTTGAATCAGCGTTCTCGCGACTCCCCGTCCGCGGGCTTTTGGCGCAACAAACAGGTCTTCCAGATAACAAATTGGCGTCGTCACCCAGGTGCCTTCGTGCAGTACGCAGATAGCAAACCCCAGCACCTCGCCATCAACCACGGCCACCCGGCCGATTACCGGTGAATGCGAATCCCGCAAACGCCGCCAGGTATGTTCGGTAACGCTATCCGGCTGCGGGCTATTATAGAACTGCGTGTACCCCTCCCATAACGCTCGCCAGGCGCTGTAATCCCGGTCGGCAGGTTCACGAATGTCGATATTCATTGATGGGATCTCCGCACGCTAAACGTCATCGTTAAGTCATTATTTTGCTTTCTGAAAATGACTTCAAGCGCCGAGTGCACATTTCATCTTTTTCCTCCCTACTAAGCGATGCAGGTATGGCGTTACTGCAACGGTTTATTGCTAATAACAATCAGAATGTTGTAACTAATGATAAAAATTAACCCGGCAGCATGCCGGGTCATTACAGTGGAGCGTTTAGCACAGCGGTTTTACGGCACTGCGCATGCCATCACGTAAAATAGCCTCCAGATCGGCCGTCACCTGCGCCGTCAGCCCCGGCACCTTCGTCAGATCCTGCTGCCAGTGCGTTTCTACCGACAACACCGACGTTACCAGATCCCGCGTTGCAAGCTGGCCGTCGCGATGCTGCGCCCACAACGACTGGAAGCGTTCGATCCACTCCGCGTCGTCCTGAACCGGGTAGACTTCACCGTTACGTTCGCCGCGGTAGAAGGCGATCAGCGCCGCCAGCGCGAAGGTCAGGCGCGCTGGGAGATTACCGCTCTGCTTCTGCCCTGCCAGCAGCTGCGGCAGGATACGAGTGCGGAATTTAGTCATGCCATTAAGGGCGATAGATAACAGTTGGTGCTTGATATAGGGATTGCGGAAGCGTCCTGTTACCGCGCTGGCGAATGATTCCAGCTCATCGCGCGGCAGATCGAGAACCGGGATAATCTCCTGGTATATCGCTTTTTCGACAAATGCGCAGACTTCCACGTCGTTCATCGCTTCACCAACGGTGTCCAGACCTGCCTGCCAGGCCACCGGCACCAGTGCGGTATGCGCGCCGTTGAGAATCGCGACCTTTCGTTCTTTATACGGTTTGATATCGTCAACAATCAGCACGTTGAGCGGTAATTTATCGAGGCGCAGTTCGGCGGCCAGCGATTTCGGCCCCTGGATCACGAACAGGTAAAAGTGTTCGGCGGTATCAAGAAAGGCGTCGTTATAGCCAAGCTGCGTTTCAATCTGCTCCGCTTCATCGCGCGGATAGCCGGTCACGATGCGGTCCACCAGCGTCGAACAGAAGGTGTTCGCCTCTGCAAGCCAGGCGGCGAAAGCTGCCGGCAGCGCCCATTCACGTGCATAGCGCAGCACCAGTTCACGCAGCGCCTCGCCGTTATAATCAATGAGCTCACAAGGGATGATAACCCAGCCTTTATCAGCAGCGCCGGCAAAATGGCTGAAGCGCTCATATAGCAGCCGCGTCAGTTTCGCCGGATAACTTACCGCGGGCGCATCGTCGAAACGGTCGCCCGCATGGTAACTAATACCGGCCTCCGTGGTGTTGGAGAAGACAAAACGAATGTCCGGATTGTGCGCCAGGCGCAGAAATTCATCGTAATCGTGGTAGGCGCTAATTTCGCGGTTTACCGAACGAATAAGACGCGCATCGCTGACCGCCTCGCCCTTTTCATTCAATCCGCGAATAATCGTGGTATAGAGGCCATCCTGAGTGCTCAGCGACGGCGGGAAATCGCTGGCGATGGGTCGGACGATGACCACGCCAGCATTCAGGTCAGTATGCTCGTTAAGCAGGTCAATCTGCCAGTCAACAAACGCGCGCAGGAAGTTACCTTCGCCAAACTGGATGATACGTTCAGGGTACTGCGCGCCGGGGAAATCACGACGGTTTAAGGTTTTCACAATGGGTTCCCTCTTAGAGTAGTCACACAACCTGAGTAATTGGTCCAATAAGTTATCAGGTTTTATGATTGGCAAAACCCCGTTTTGATCAAACCTCTTCGCTTTATTCTGTCGCCGGGAGGATCTTATAGAACAGCGTGGTGCTCGTCATTTCCCCGTCAGGCATTAAGGCAAACTGCGGAATTTCCCCCGCTTTTTGCCAGCCGCACTGCTGATAGAAGCGTTCCGCTCCGCTGCCGGTAGCGGTATCCAGCACCAGTACCGTTTTCCCGTGCGCCAGTGCAATAGCCTCAAGCTCGCTCATCAGTAACCCGGCGATCCCCTGTCGGCGCGCATTTTGGTGAACCAAAAGCTTGGCGATATCGGCACGGTGCGGCTGGTTTTCCGGTTGGTCGATAATCAACTGGACGGTCCCCACTATCTGCCGTTGTTGGTTTTCTGCCGCCAGCACAATCCGCTCACCGGCGGCGACGCTTTGCGCCATCCGCTGCCAGAATCGCTCGCCGGTATCCGGCGAAAACGGCTGCATAAAACTGACCGAAGCCCCGCCGTTAACGCAGCTGGCGAGGATTTCATTTAATTGCGGAAGATGCTCAAGAATGGATTCACGCGTCAGCGTGCGAAGTGAAATAGGTGTGGCCATGGGTTGCTCCCTGATAATGACCACATCACTATGTTTTTAACTAATATTTAACTCAAGCTAAAAGACCATTGGATTTTCTTATCACACGCCGTCAGGCAGCGCTTGCACGCAAACACGATTGCGCCCGGCCTGCTTGGCGTTGACTAACAGGTCATCCGCTTCCATTAGCAGCTGATTAAACAGCTCGGCGATCCGTCCTTCACCCACTTCACGGCACTGCAGGCCAAGACTCACCGTCAGGCGAATGCGCTGCTGCCCCCAGGTGAAGGTTTCCGACTCGATTCCCTGGCGAATTTTTTCCGCCAGCAGATGGGATTGTTGAGCATTATCGAGCAGCGCCGCGACGGCAAACTCTTCCCCGCCGATACGCGCCACCATCCCCTCTTCGCCTGCCAGTTCACGTACGCGCTGGGCAAACTGGGCCAGCACGCAGTCACCGCATTCATGACCCCAGGTATCATTCACCCGTTTAAAACCGTCGATATCCAGCACCATCACCGAGAGCTGTTTATTCGCCTGCGGCGCCTGACGTTTCAGCGCCTCGCCCAAACCGGAGCGCGAGTAAACGCGGGTCTGAAAATCAAAGTCAGCGCGGAGCGCCAGCTGTTTGACCAGGTTATTGATAGCCTCGACGCTGGTCGCCACGATCACCGGACTAATCAGCATCGCCGCCATACCAAGACGGGTTGAAAACAGCTGCCACGGCTGAGGACGCGCATCCGGCGACAGATGAATAAGCGAGTTCGCCACCAGCAGAATTTCCGTGATACCGGTCATAAATGTCAGCAGGCAGGTCAGCGGCAAGGGATAGCGAATCGCGCACCAGATCAAGGCCGGCAACGGGAAGGTCAGGCTTCCGGCGCCGCCTACCGCCACGCCGAGCGCTATCGATAACACCAGCGCGATAACCGGCAACAGTTGGCTAAAACGAAAGCGCCCAAGTACCGAGGGCAGCGTCAGGGTCAGAATAAACGGCAAGATGAGTACCGCGGTCGAGAACTGCTCGCTAAACCAGTCCGCCAGTTGCGGAATAAAAGTCGCCCGTTCAACATCAACCGAGCCCAAGGCGCCTACCGCGGCGCACACCAGCGCCGCCAGCAGGCAATAACAAAAGAGATTCAGAGCGTTAATTGGCCCCGGCATCGAATCGGCGCGCCGCTTATCCCACAGCACCAGTTGCGCCAGAATAACGATAAAGACGATATTGGAGAAGTTAATCAGCAGCGACGCAAAACCCATGCCCCAGCGGGAAGTCAGGCCGTCATAAACCAGCATCGCGGCAAAACAAATAGCGTAAAAATAGCTGCGATTTAGCCAGACGTAGCGTGCGAAAATACCTGCCATGACGGCATTGAGCGGCCAAAAGAACGAAAGCTCCTGCACCAGACGCAGCATGGCGCCCATAAAGTGCAGCAGGATCGTCAGCGTGAATAACACCAGCGCATCGCGCACCGGTTGATCCTCGCGAAATAGCGTGAATGACCGAATCGACAGTGAAGACATTCAGTAATTATCCGTCTAATTGTTTCAGGCAATTATTATGTAAATAATTAGTTAGCGGATTATCATAGCATGAGAATATTTGTTAGGCATACTGCCCATGCCTTCGCGTTACAGGTTAACGGCGGGTAATCGCATTCATTTCCATGACCAGCCAATGGTGAATCACCTGGACGACGTAACGCTGCTCCTCGCCGCTCAGTTCCCGTCCGCGCGGGATCGCATGCCATTTTTCCAGACAGCCGCGGCAGCAGGTGGCCGTGGCGTGCTGAGCGATAAACACCGGGTGCCCGCGCATCGGCGTCTGCTTACCATCATTAGCGATCTGCGCCGGAGCCAGCCGTTTGGCGATAAAATCCGCCGCGTGGCTGTCGATAACCTCCGGCCCTTTATCATAACAATACTGCCGCTCTTTCGCCCCAAGGTGGAAGCGTGAACGGAACGTTGAACGCCCAAGCCGGGCGAACAGAGTTTCCATTGCAGACATCAGAACACCGATCTTCCTAAACGTTGGGTGAGTTTTTCCAGTAAAGCGATCCCCGCCAGCGAGTTACCGGCCTCATCAAGTTCCGGACTCCACACCGCAATCGCCATCTCCTGCGGCACAATCGCCACAATGCCGCCGCCGACGCCGGATTTTGCCGGCAGCCCGACGCGCCAGGCGAACTCGCCGGCGTTCTGGTACATACCGCTGGTCATCATCAGCGCGTTTACCTGCCGCGACTGTATCGGCGCGATAACCGGATCCGCCAGATGCGGGGCAATCCCCCGATCGGCGAGGAACAGGAAGGTCCGCGCCAGCTCGACGCAGCTCATCTCCAGCGAGCAGTAGTGGAAATAGTTTTGGAGCACCGTGGCGACATCGTTATGGAAATTGCCGAAAGATTTCATCAGCCAGGCGATGGCGGCATTACGTGCAGAGTGTTCGAACTCGGATCGCGCGACCACCGAATCATAGGCAATATCGTCCACCCCGCTCAGCCGACGCACGATCTCCAGCATTCTCTGACGCGGCGCGCTCAGACGGCTTTGCAGCATGTCGCAAACCACCAACGCTCCGGCGTTGATAAAGGGGTTACGCGGTTTGCCCTGTTCTATCTCCAGCTGCAGTAAGGAGTTAAAGGGCTGTCCGGAGGGATCTTTACCGACGCGTTGCCAGATCTCCTCTTCCTGATAATGGTTCATCGCCACCACCAGACTGAGCACCTTCGAGATAGACTGAATTGAGAAGCGTTCGTGGGCATCGCCGGCGCTATAGTGCTGACCGTCGACCGTACAGATAGCGACGCCAAGTTTATTGCCGCTAACGCGCGCCAGGGCTGGAATGTAGTCCGCTACCTTGCCGCGCCCAATCAGCGGCCTGATTTCTGCCAGAACGGCATCCAGCATTGCATTATTAATAACCGTCGCCACACTCGGCTCCTTGCCCACCATCGAAATTCGGGTGGCGAGTATAGCAGAGCGCGACGACGGACGTCAGGCGCTAACGTCGATTAGCGACGGTCTTTCCATACGGTTTGAATATTGCAGAACTCATGCAAGCCAAAATGCGACAGTTCCCGACCAAAGCCGCTTTTCTTCACACCGCCGAAAGCCACGCGGGCATCGCTGGCGCTATAGCCATTGATAAATACCCCGCCACACTCCAGACCACGAGAAAAACGTTCCGCTTCCGCGCTGCTTGACGTAAATACGGTTGCGGAAAGGCCAAACTCGCTATCGTTAGCCAGTTCAAGCGCATGCGCCGCGTCGCGGGCTTCGCTGATGGTAGCCACCGGTCCGAAAAGCTCCTGACGAAAACCGGTCATCTCGGGGGTAACGTTGGCCAGCACCGTTGGCGCGTAATAGTTACCGGCGCCGGCGATTTTCTCGCCGCCAAGCAGCAGCGTTGCCCCTTCTTTCAGCGTGGCTTCCACCTGTTGATGCAGTTCATCGCGCAGATCGAAACGCGCCATCGGACCGATATAATTTTGCTCGTCGCGCGGGTCGCCCATTTTCAACGCCGCCACCGCGGCCACAAATTTTTTGCTAAAAGCGTCGGCAATACCCGCTTCCACAATAAAGCGTTTCGACGCCGCGCAGACCTGTCCGCTATTCTGATAACGGCCGATGACGGCGGCTTTTACCGCTTCGTCCAGATCGGCATCGTTGAGCACGATAAAGGGATCGGAACCACCAAGCTCCAGCACGCATTTTTTCAACGCTGCGCCGGCCTGAGCGCCGATTGCCCGCCCGGCGCGTACGCTACCGGTCACCGTGACCGCCGCGATACGGTCGTCATTGATAATTTGCGAGACGCCCTCGTTCGTGGCGTTGATCCAGCCAAAAACGCCAGCCGGCAGTCCCGCTTCGGCAAACAGTTCGCCCAGCAGCTGCGCGCTGCCCATCACATTTGGCGCATGCTTCAGCAGATAACTATTCCCTGCCAGCAAAATCGGTACCGCGCCGCGCAGAACCTGCCAGACCGGGAAATTCCACGGCATCACCGCCAGAATCGGCCCCAGCGGACGATATTCAATCACCGCCTTATTATCTTCTACCTGGGTGGCTTCGGTCGCCAGCATCGCCGGGCCATGCTCGGCATACCAGTCGCAGAGATTGGCCGATTTACTCACTTCGCCGCGCGCCTGGGCGATAGGCTTACCCATTTCAAGGCTGATCATTTGCGCCAGCTCTTCGCCACGGGCGCGCATTGCGCTGCCGACTTTACGCAGCGCGGCGGCGCGGTCGGCGACCGCTACGTGGCGCCACTGGCGAAAAGCCTGTTGCGCCTGGGCAATGGCTGAATCCACTTGTTGTTCGGTCGACCATGGCAGAGACGACACGACTTCACCAGTGGTCGGGTTAACGGAAACCGCATGGGTGGCAGATAAATTCATGGTTATTCTCTCTGTAGGGATTGCGAAGTATGGATAGTGTGGCCTACCCTTCCTTTCATTGAAAATGAATAATATTAAGCAACGTATTCACAAAAGAAGAACAGTATGGACTTAACCCAGCTTGAAATGTTTAACGCCGTCGCCAGCACCGGCAGTATTACCCAGGCCGCGCAGAAGGTGCACCGCGTCCCGTCGAATCTGACCACCCGCATTCGCCAACTGGAGGCCGACCTCGGCGTCGAGCTATTTATTCGCGAGAACCAGCGGCTGCGTCTGTCGCCCGCCGGGCACAGTTTTTTACGCTACAGCCAGCAAATCCTGGCGTTAGTCGATGAAGCGCGGATGGTGGTGGCCGGCGATGAACCGCAGGGGCTGTTTTCCCTCGGATCATTGGAAAGCACCGCCGCGGTACGTATCCCCACGACGCTGGCTCATTTCAACCAACGCTATCCGAAGATCCACCTGGCATTATCCACCGGCCCGTCCGGCACCATGATTGACGGCGTGCTGGAAGGCGCGCTGAGCGCGGCGTTCGTTGACGGTCCGCTGGTTCACCCCGGTCTGGAGGGGCTGCCGGTGTTCCCGGAAGAGATGATGATCGTCGCCCCCTTTGGCCATGCGCCGGTGACGCGCGCCAGCGAGGTTAACGGCGCGAACGTTTACGCATTTCGCGCCAACTGCTCTTACCGCCGCCATTTTGAGAGCTGGTTTCACGCCGACCGCGCGACGCCCGGAAGGATCCATGAGATGGAGTCCTACCACGGTATGTTAGCCTGCGTGATTGCCGGCGCCGGGCTGGCGCTGATCCCGCGCAGTATGCTGGAGAGTATGCCCGGCCATCAGCAGGTTTCCGCCTGGCCGCTCGCCGAAGAGTGGCGCTGGCTGACGACCTGGCTTGTATGGCGGCGCGGCGCGAAAACGCGCCAGCTGGAGGCATTTATTGAATTGCTGAACGAGGACCGGCAGGCTGCAAGCGCGACATGATGGCGGACGTTAATCGGCGATAATCAGCCGCGGCGATAGCTCCAGGAGCGCCTCGCGGGTTTCCGTCGGCAAATGCGCGTCGGTGATAATGTCCGTGAGCGAGTCGAGGTGCGCGATATTGAACAGTGACCAGGCGCCGTATTTCGAACTGTCGGCCAGCAGGATCCGCCGCCTGGCGTTGGCAATCAGATCGCGTTTCAGCGCCGCCTTCTCTTCCGTCGGCGCGGTAATGCCCTTTTGCAAATCCCAACCGTTACAGCTGACGAACGCCAGATCCGGCCACACATTCTGCAGCAGGCGTCGCCCATGTTCGCCAATACACGACTGGCTGCTGTCATCAATGCGCCCGCCGATAATCGTCACTTCAATCTGTTTGAATTCGGCCAGAAACAGCGCGATATGCAGATCGCTGGTGATGACCCGCAGCGGCAGATGCGTAATCTGTCGCGCCAGTTCAATCATGGTGGTACCGGCGTCCAGCACAATGGCATCGCCGGCCTTGATAAGCGACGCCGCCGCTTTCGCGATGGCGTACTTCTCCTGCGGACTACGCTGCGCTTTTTCCAGCGTCGTCGGCTGTGTGGGAATAAATCGGTTGAGCGTCACGCCGCCGTGGGTACGGCTAATTACCCCTTCCTGATCGAGTTTAATCAGATCGCGACGAATGGTCGCCGGCGAGGCGTTGGTTACCGCAACCAGTTGGTCGACCGTTACCAGATTATGGCTTTTCAGGAAGTCCATAATCTGCTCTAACCGATTATATCCCTTCATGTTATTCCTGTGCGATTTGCATGGCGAGCTCAATGGAGGTTGCCATGCTCTCAGACTTCGCTTTACCTGTCCAGGCAATATCAAAAGCGGTGCCGTGGTCCGCGGAGGTGCGGATAAACGGCAGCCCGGCGGTGATATTCACCCCATCATAGAACCCGAGCAGCTTGAGCGGAATATGCCCCTGATCGTGATACATCGCCACCACCATATCGTACATGCCTTCATGGCACTGCATAAAAACGGTGTCCGGCGGGCACGGTCCGAAGACATGAACGCCCTGTGCCTTCATCGCCGCGACGGCCGGGGCGACGATACGAATTTCCTCATCGCCAAACAGACCGTTTTCACCGGCATGGGGATTCACCCCAGCGACCGCGATACGCGGCTGCTGGTAACCCACGCGGCGTAAAAAATCATCGGCGACGCGGATAACCGTCTCTACCCGTGACTGGCTTAGGGTATCGAGGAAACGTCGCAGCGCGATATGGGTGGTGACGTGGATCACCTTAAGCTTATCGGTGTACAGCACCATGGCATAATCTTTAGTCTGGGTCAGGTGGGCCAGCAGTTCGGTGTGTCCCGGAAAATGGTGCCCGGCCAGATGTAGCGCTTCTTTATTTAACGGCGCGGTGGCGATAGCTTTAACTTCGCCCGCCAGCGCCAGCGCGGTGGCGCGCTTGATGCAGCGATACGCCAAATCCCCGGCCTGGGCCTGAACTTCACCGGGCCGCAGGGCCTGAGGGTCGCTTAACGGTTCATCAATCACGTTAATCGTCGCGGGTGAAAACTGCGCTTCTCTCGGGTGTTCAATAATCCGCAACTCCGCGCGCGGGGTAATGTTCAGCGCCAGGATTCGCCGCAGCGTCTGCGCGCAGCCCACCACCACCACCGGCGCGCCGCTCAGTTCGCCTTCGCTCAGCGATTTAATAATAATTTCCGGACCAATGCCCGCCGGGTCGCCCATCGTTACCGCAATCATGTTAGACACTCAGTTTCTCCTCAATAAAATTCACGACATCCCGCAGCGTGGTCTCCGTACCGAATCCCCCTGCTTTGGTCATCACCGGACGCGGCCAGCGACTTCCGAGAAAATGGCCGTACGGCACGCATTGCGCCACCCGGCCGGTTATATGAAACCCCTGCGCGCCGAGCGCCTGAGCGACGGCGATCGCGACATCGCCACCGGACAGATAGAGCGCCCCGGGCGCATGGAACTCAACGGCGAGTTGAGTGACCTGCGCGAGATAAGCGCAGATCCGTTCTCCCAGCGCAGCGCGGCTCAAGCCGCGTTCATGGCACAGCGCCTCAATGCCGTGCCGGACAGCGCTGTCCGCGCAGGTGGTGACCACGCAATGATGATTTGCCGCCAGCGCCGCGGCGATTCGCCGGGCATCGGCCAGGGCGTCGCCGTTAAAGGCGCGGGCGGCATCAATCCCGATCCGCGCGACTCGCGGATGGCCGGCCAAAGCGGCGACCTGAGCCTGCGCTATTTCGCTCATGGAACCGACCACCGCCAGCAACGGTCCGGTCGTGGCCCGGCGCAGGTAGCGCGCCAGCGCCTCGCAGATCCCCGCAGATCCCACCAGCAGCGTTTGCCGCGCGCGGCTGGCTACCGCGGCGATAACCTCATCCAGCTGCGCGTCTTCTTCAGCATCAATAATCAACACACGCGGTTGGTCGCTCTCTTCCGCGAGGGCGGCTGCCAGTTGCTGCACATCCAGCGAACGGCACGGCAGGCGGCTCTGCATGGCGAGCAATTGCCCAATATCGGCGCTACTGACCGGCGTTTTGGGATCGCTGGCGAATTCGGTTTTATCGAGCACCACGCCGTGGACATAACATCGTCCGCCGCGGGTTATGCGCCCTGCCGCCGGAAAGGCCGGCGCGACAACTGCGACAGAACAGCTCCGCGCACGCATCATTGCCTCCAGTTCCGCGCCGGGATTGCCGCGCAGGGTGGAGTCGATTTTCTTCACCTGCCAGACGGCGGCGAAATTTTCCGCATCACGGAGTATCGCGTTTACTTTCTCTGCTGCCTGCGCCGCGGAAAGCGCCCGACTATCGCTATTGAGAACCAACGCCCGGGTGGTCGGCTGATGACCGGCGTTAAACGCCACCTCAACCGCTAAACCCGCTTCCGCCAGACTGACACCGGCATCATTGGCCCCGGTAAAGTCATCTGCCAGCACCAGAACAGGATTATCGCCGCAGCTCATTCTCTTTCCTTCATCGCTTATCCGAATCGTTAATGATTATATTCAATCATATTTGATTAAATGTGAGC
The DNA here is from genome assembly GCF_050600725.1 of Klebsiella sp. 141251. Classification (NCBI taxonomy): domain Bacteria; kingdom Pseudomonadati; phylum Pseudomonadota; class Gammaproteobacteria; order Enterobacterales; family Enterobacteriaceae; genus Klebsiella; species Klebsiella sp. 141251. The sequence goes on along the minus strand of NZ_JAQIRG010000002.1, from coordinate 197,730 downwards.
AAGCTCAAGTTATTAAACCTCCGTATAAATTATAACTTTTGCTCATCGAAATGAGTTAACACTAAGTTGATTGATTGAATTTAATCATTACAAAAGAGGAGTAAGACGTGGCGACGATTAACAGCACGATTATCAGCGGCGCGGGCGCCATCTCAGCCCTGAAGCCAGTGCTGGCAGGTAAAAAAAGCATTTTGCTGGTCACCGATGCGAACGTCGGTAAGCTCGAAGCGACCAAACGGATCCAACATCTGCTGGGCGGGAATACCGTTGATGTGAGGATCGTGGATTCCGTCCCGGCAGAGCCCAGCCAACATGATGTGGCGCAGATTGTTGCCCAACTCGCGGGAGCGCAGCCGGAGATGGTCGTCGGTATCGGCGGCGGCAGCGTTCTCGACGTGGCTAAGCTGCTCTCGGTACTACTTCATCCCGCATCCCCTGCGCTGAACGCGCTGATCGACGGCGAGAAACCGCGCCTGCGTCTGGCATCGCTGCTGATACCCGCCACCGCCGGCACCGGCTCGGAAGCGACGCCAAACGCCATCCTGGCTATTCCCGAACGTAATACCAAAGTGGGGATTATCTCCCCGGTACTGCTGCCGGATTTCGTGGCCCTGTTGCCGGAACTGACCACCAGCATGCCTGCGGCCATTGCCGCCTCCACCGGCATCGATGCGCTGTGTCATCTTCTGGAGTGCTTTACTTCAACCGTCGCGAACCCGGTAAGCGATAACGCCGCCTTAATCGGCCTGTATAAGCTGGTACGGAATATTGAGCGTTCCGTGACCGACCCGCAGGATCTCACGGCGAAACTGGAGATGCTGTGGGCCTCGTACTATGGCGGCGTGGCTATCAATCATGCCGGCACGCATCTGGTGCACGCGCTCTCCTACCCGCTTGGCGGCACCTGGCATCTGCCGCACGGCGTCGCGAACGCCATTCTGCTGGCCCCCTGTATGCAGGTCGTGCGCCCGTACGCGGTGGATAAATTCGCTCAGGTCTGGGATCTGATCCCGGACGCCGATCTGACCTTGAATAACGAACAGAAATCTCATGCGCTGGTCCGCTGGCTGGCACAGCTGGTGAAACGGCTGGCGCTGCCGGACAACCTCGCCGCGCTGGGCGTACCACCAGAGAGTATTGAAACGCTAAGCGCCGCGGCACTGGAAGTAAAACGATTAATGAACAATGCCCCATGCAGCGTAAGCCAGGCTCAAGTCCAGGCGATTTACCAGACGCTGTTTCCACAGTCATGTCATCAGGGAGAAGAGAGATAAATGCATCATTCCATTCGCGGCGTGTTAACCGCCATTGTTACCCCCTTTACCGCTAGCGGTGAACTGAACCTGACGGCGCTACGCCAGCAGGTAGAGCGACAGCTGGCCGCCGGTAACGGCATTTTTTGCGGCGGAACCAACGGCGAGTTTTTCGTCCTTAATGAGGCGGAAAAAATTGCGGTTGCCGAAACCTGCGTCGAGGCGGTTGCCGGACGCGCGCCGGTGGTGGCCCATATTGGCGAAGTGTCGACGCGGGAAACCATTCGTCTTGGCCAGCAGATAGCAAGATCAGGCGTCGACGCGGTGTCCGTCATCACCCCGTGGTTCGTGCCGCTTAAACAAGATGAGCTGGTAAGCCACTACATGGCGATCGCCGATGCGCTCAGCGTACCGGTATTTCTCTATAACATCCCGGCGCGTACCGGGAACACCATTGAACCGCAAACCGCTCGTCGGCTGGCTGCGCATGGCAACATTATTGGCATAAAAGATAGCGCAGGTAGCTATGACAGCCTGAAGGGCTTTCTTGATGCGGTGCGCGACATCGACGGTTTTAATGTCCTGAACGGGCCGGATTCGCTGATTCATCAGGGTTTCGTGGATGGTTGTTCAGCGTGCATTTCCGGGCTGGCTAACGTGGCGCCACGGGAGATTAACGCGATTTGGTCAACCTTCCAGGCTGGCGATATTGCGGCCTCAAGGCTGGCGCAGGAAAACGTCACCGGCCTGCGTACCGATCTCTATAAAGTCGCCTTTTCCCCTGCCGCGGTGAAAAAAGCCTTGCAGCTGATGGGCCATGAAGTCGGCGATAGCCGCTACGCGGTGCAGTTTAGCGCATCTCAACTGCAGCAAATACGCGGGATCATCGCGCAGTATCTTAATTAAGCGCTGCGCTTCTTCAACAAAATAGACCGGGTACCTGTGTACCCAGGATTCGTACGCCCAAAGAGAGGCTAAGATGAATCATTTTACCACTGAAGATACCTTTATTATTGTCGGCATTGTCATCGCCTATATCTTATTTACCACCTGGCTGACGTTCCGTATCAGAAGTAAAAATTCCGGGGATTTTATGGAGGGCTCGCGCACGATGCCTGCCTTTATCGTCGGTATCCTGCTGATGTCGGAATATATCGGCGCCAAGTCGACTATCGGTACCGCACAGGCCGCATTTGAGAGCGGGATTGCCGCCTCGTGGTCGGTGCTGGGCGCCGCCATTGGCTTTCCGTTGTTTGGCCTGATACTGGTTAAGCGGATTTATAATACCGGCAAAATTACTATTTCCGGGGCGATTGCCGAGCGATACGGCACCAGTACCAAGAATATTATTTCCATCATTATGATTTACGCCCTGTTGCTGGTGAACGTCGGTAACTACGTCAGCGGCGCGGCGGCAATTTCCACGGTATTAAAGATCAATTTACCCCTCGCGGCGTTTATTACCGCCATTGTTAGTACTTTCTATTTTGCCTTCGGCGGTATGAAAGGCGTAGCCTGGGTCACCATGCTGCACAGCGCATTAAAATATGCCGGTCTACTCATTATTATGGGCTTCGCGCTGGCAAAAACCGGCGGTTTCACGCCGATGATTGAGAAGATGTCGGATTACTACTGGACCTGGGATGGTGATTTTGGCGCCGGCACCATCTGCGCCTGGCTTATTGGCACTATCGGCTCCATCTTCTGTACCCAGTTTGTCATTCAGGCGATCAGTTCGACCAAAAACGTAAAATCGGCGAAACGCTCTACCTGGATTGCTTTTTTCTTCTGCCTGCCTATTGCCTTCGCGATCGCCATTATCGGCGTGGCGGCGAAGTTTCTGCACCCGGAAATCAACAGCCTGTACGCTCTACCGGTGTTCCTGCAGGATATGAACCCGTGGCTTGCCGGATTAGTGACAACGTCACTTGTGGCTTCTATTTTCGTTAGCGTCAGCACCGTTGCCCTGGCGATTGCCTCTCTGGTGGTAAAAGATTTTTACGTGCCGTGGCGCAATCCAACGCCGGAGCAGGAGTTTAAGGCCACCCGCTGGGCCTCGCTGATCATCGGTTTTCTGCCGCTTATTTTTGTGCTGCTGGTACCGGAAGTGCTGAAGCTCTCCTTCTTTACCCGCGCCATCAGACTCTCTATCACCGTGGTCGCGGTCATCGCCTTCTATGCGCCGTTCTTTAAGAGCGCCCGCGGCGCGAACGCTGGCCTCATCGGCGCCTGCGTGGTGACTTCGGCGTGGTATTTGCTCGGCGATCCGTTCGGCATCAATAACATGTACATCGCGCTGATCACCCCGGCCCTGATTATGGCGATCGACCGCCTAATCCCCAATAAAGCGCAACAATCATCCCCGGCCCCCATTGAACAACGTGGAGTGTAAAAATGACCACCACCCCAACTTTTGACGGCGTGATTCGCCAACACCAGCAGGATCCTCAGCTCGCCTCGGCAATGCTGCCCTCCGGCTGCCCGCAAAACCATGCCGCCAATCTTCTGCCGCTGCCCGATGGCACGCTGATGTGCGTGTGGTTCGGCGGTTCGCAGGAAGGGAAAGCGGATATTTCAGTCTGGGGATCGCGTTTAGCGCCGGGCGCCACAACGTGGAGCGACGCGATTAAGTTATCCGACGACCCGGAACGTTCAGAACAAAATCCGGTGCTGTTCCAGGCTCCTGATGGCGTACTGTGGCTGTTATGGACCGCGCAGCACGCCGGCAATCAGGACACCGCTATTGTGCGTTATCGCCAGTCGCACGATGGAGGAAAGCACTGGGGAGCGATTGCCACCCTACTCGATGAACCCGGCACCTTTATCCGGCAACCCATAACCGCAATGCCCAACGGCAACTGGTTGCTGCCGGTTTTCTATTGTCGTATCCGTCCAGGGGAAAAATGGGTCGGTAACGACGATATCAGCGCGGTAAAAATCTCAGCCGATGGCGGCAAAAGCTGGCGCGACGTGGCGGTACCGCAAAGCCTCGGCTGCGTGCATATGAATATCATCCCGCTGGCCGATGGCTCGCTGGCCGCCTTCTTCCGCAGCCGCTGGGCCGATCATATCTGGTACAGCCAGTCGACAGATTATGGCGAAAGCTGGTCAGCGCCGATCCCCACCACGCTGCCAAACAATAACTCGTCCATTCAGGCGACCACGTTGAGTAACGGCGATCTGGCGCTGGTCTTCAATGACATGAGCGCAGCAGGCGCCAGCGAGCGTCGGGCATCGCTATACGATGAGATAGATGACGACGACGGCCGGAAAGAGCCTGAATGCACCGGGAAAACCGCCTTCTGGGGCGCGCCGCGCGCACCAATGACCGTGGCTATCTCCGCCGATGGCGGCAAAAGCTGGCCGTGGATGCGCAACCTTGATGAGGGCGACGGCTACTGTATGACCAACAATTCAGAGCAAAAACTAAACCGTGAATTCTCCTATCCCAGTATTAAACAGGGTGAAGACGGTAATTTACACATTGCCTATACCTGGTACCGGCAGGCCATTAAGTATGTCCGCGTCTCGCCGCAATGGGTTAAAGGAGAAGGCGTATGATCATCGGTAATCTGAATGCCCTGCCTCAGGCGGGGTTGCCGCTGGCGTTGCAGCAGATACTCAGTCGCACTGAATGTTCTCTTGCCGCCCTGACAGCCCGCGAAGATGGCCGCTTCCAACCTGCAGATGGCGGATGGCACTGCACCATCGGCATCGCGCAAACCCAGGCGGCAGAACTGCGACATACCGAATATCACCACCAATGGGCCGATATTCAGGTCATTTTAGCCGGCGAGGAGACGCTGCATGCCGGTATGGTGTACACAGGCCAACCTGATGATGAAGAACGCAAGCCGGACCTCTTTATCAGCAAGCAGACGCCGCAAAGCGTCACGCTGCATCTGTGCGCCGGGGACTTCGCGGTCTTTCTCCCCGGCGAACCGCACCAGGCACTGTGCGCCGTTACGTCACCCGCCCCGGTGAGGAAAGCGGTGTTTAAAGTACCGCGCAGCATGCTGGAGGCGCCATGAAGCAGGCACTGGTGACGGGCGCGAGCTCGGGGATCGGCGCCGCGATTGTCGGTCAACTGCTGGCGGAGGACTGGCAGGTGCTCGGTCTGAGCCGCTCCGCGCCGACGTTCATCCATGAAGGCTTCACCCATCTGGCGGTCGATGTGAGCGACCGCCGCGCGCTGGTTGATGCTCTGTCGTCGGTACCACCGCCGCAGGCGATTATCCATGCCGCCGGTTTGATGGCGGCGGCGCCGCTAGGAGAACTTGACGCGCAGCGTGGCGAGACGTTGTGGCGTCTACATGTAGATGCGGCGCAGACCTTAGCCAACCGCTTTGCGCCCGTTATGGGGAGCGGCGGTCGGATTATCCTTTTAGGTAGCCGGACCTCGCGCGGAGCGGCAGGCCGTTCTCAGTATACGGCAACCAAAGCGGCGCTGGTGGCGCTGGCAAGAAGCTGGGCGGCGGAACTTGCCGCTGTGGGCATTACCGTTAACGTTATCGCCCCCGGCGCCACCGATACGCCAATGCTGCGCCAGCCGGGACGCGAGAGTTCGCCGCCGAAGGCGCCGCCGCTCGGTAGATTGATTAAGACACAGGAGGTGGCGTCGCTGGTGAGCTGGCTACTTAGCGAAGGAGCCGCGGCCATGACCGGACAAGAGCTGGTGATGTGTGGCGGCGCCTCGCTTGGTTAGGAGTAGCCGGCTAAACGTCGCGCCAGCCGGGGGAAACTATCATTAACCTTCGCGCAAATAGACCGTGCCGCGCAGATAGGTGGTCGCCTGGCCGCTAATCAGTACGCGGTCATCGCGCCATTGGCAGCGCAGCTCGCCGCTGCGCGCCGACACCTGGCGCGCCAGCAGGTCGGTTTTATTGAGCTTCGCTCCCCAGTAGGGGATCAGCATACTGTGGGTTGACCCGGTTACCGGATCTTCCGGTATCGATTCACCGGGGCAGAAAAAGCGGCTGACAAAATCGTACTCTTCGTCGGCCGCGCTAATGCAAATCATCTTATCCAGCCTCTCCAGCAGCGCCATATTCGGGCGCACCGCTTCAACCTGCGCCCGGTCGCGCAGAACCACCAGATAATCACGCCCTTCCCGCACCTCCAGTGCGTCATCGATGCCCAATCCGGCGAACAGCGCCGGCGGTACGTCATGCACCGGCGTGGTTTGCCAGGCGGGGAAATCCAGCGTCAGCCAGTCGCCGCTGCGCGTTACCCGTAGTTCACCGACAAAACGGGTGCTAAATACGATAGTTGCCGAGGGGTGGTCGAGATATTCAAAAATCACGTGCGATGCCGCGAGCGTGGCGTGGCCGCAGAGGTTAATCTCATCAAGCGTCGTGAACCAGCGCAGCTCATAGCCAGCGTCGGTGCGGACAAAAAACGCCGTTTCGGATTGATTATGCTGCTGCGCCATTTTTAAGAGCGTTTCATCAGGCAGCCATTCGCTGAGCGGGCATACTGCCGCCGCGTTGCCGCCAAAATTGCGATCGCTGAAGGCATCGACCAGGTAAAAACTGATTTCTTTCATCGTGCTCCCCTTTTTTATCGGCTATCAACATGACACATAAACCATTCCCGCACACTATTAGCCGAAAAATTAAGTTGTTAGCTGCCACAGGCGTCAGCAAAAAATGAGATACAGATCACAAAGTGATTGTATTTTCGGCAGCATTCGTTTTAAGATCGGTCATCTCTCCTTTTCATTACTACCAGCCCGGAATTTATGCTTACAAATACGGTCTCACGCAAAGTCGCGTGGCTGCGGGTCGTCACGCTGGCAATTGCCGCCTTTATCTTTAATACCACTGAATTTGCCCCGGTCGGCCTGCTGTCTGATATTGCCGACAGCTTCGGTATGGAAACGGCCCAGGTCGGGATCATGTTGACCATTTATGCTTGGGTAGTGGCATTGATGTCGCTGCCGTTCATGCTGCTGACCAGCAAGATGGAGCGCCGTCGCCTGCTCATTGGCCTGTTCGTGTTATTTATCGCCAGCCACGTATTGTCATTTTTCGCGTGGAACTTCACGGTGCTGGTGGTGAGCCGCATTGGCATCGCCTTCGCCCACGCGGTGTTCTGGTCGATCACCTCCGCGCTGGCTATCCGTATGGCCCCTCCCGGCAAGCGCGCCCAGGCGCTTAGCCTTATCGCCACCGGTACCGCGCTGGCCATGGTGTTCGGCATTCCTATTGGCCGTATCGTCGGACAATATTTTGGCTGGCGCACAACCTTCCTGGCCATTGGTCTTGGCGCTTTAGCGACGCTGGTCTGCCTGGCGAAACTATTGCCGGCGCTGCCAAGCGAACATTCCGGTTCGCTCAAGAGCCTGCCGGTGCTGTTCCGCCGTCCGGCGCTGCTCGGTATTTATCTGCTGACGGTTATCGTGGTGACCGCCCACTACACGGCATACAGCTATATTGAACCCTTCGTGCAGAACGTCGCAGGGTTGAGCGCTAATTTCGCCACTCTGCTGCTGTTGGTGCTCGGCGGCGCGGGTATTATTGGTAGTATTGTCTTCGGCAAGCTGGGAAACCAGCATGCTTCCGCGCTAATTACCACCGCTATCGGCCTGCTGCTGGTATGCCTGCTGTTGCTGCTACCTGCCTCAAGGAACGCCAACCAGCTCATGCTGCTCAGCGTGTTCTGGGGGATCGCGATTATGGTCATCGGCCTCGGCATGCAGGTGAAAGTGTTGGCGCTGGCTTCGGATGCTACCGATGTGGCGATGTCGCTGTTTTCGGGTATTTTCAATATTGGTATTGGCGCCGGCGCGCTGGTCGGCAGCCAGGTGAGTACGCAACTGTCGATGTCGGCGATAGGCTACGTTGGCGCCGTACCGGCGCTGGTGGCGCTGGTGTGGTCGGTGATGATTTTTCGCCGCTGGCCTTCGCCGGGCGATGAGCAGCAGCCGCACCACTCCCATTAGCGAGCAGCGAAGCCCGGCCGCTTACTGCCGGGCGCGTGAATCGTATTGGCCCTTAGGCGTGGTAGTTGGTGATAATTTCCAGCACGCCGTTAATAATGAACTGCACGCCCATACAGACCAGCAGGAAACCCATCAGGCGCGAAATCGCCTCGATACCGCCTTTCCCCACCAGCCGCATGATCGCCCCTGAGCTACGCAGGCAGCCCCACAGAATGATCCCCACCAGCGCAAAAATAATCGGCGGCGCGGCCAGCACGACCCATTCCGGGAAATCGACGCCGTGTTTTACCGTCGAGGCGGAGCTGATAATCATCGCGATGGTGCCCGGCCCGGCGGTGCTGGGCATCGCCAACGGCACGAAGGCGATATTCGCCGTGGGTTCATCCTGCAGTTCTTCCGATTTGATCTTCGCTTCCATCGAATCGTGGGCTTTCTGCTGCGGAAACAGCATCCGAAAACCAATAAAAGCCACAATCAGACCGCCGGCGATACGCAGACCGGGAATGGAAATACCAAAGGTATTCATCACCACCTGACCGGCGTACCACGCCACCATCAGGATCGCAAAGACATACACCGATGCCATCAGCGACTGTCGATTACGCTCAGCGTTGTTCATATTGCCCGCCAGACCAAGGAACAATGCCACGGTGGTGAGCGGGTTCGCCAACGGTAAAATCACCGCCAGACCGATCCCTATTGCTTTAAACAGTTCCAGCATAGTGAGTCAACATCCCGTTAAGTATTATTTTTTCAGTACAGTTTCACCCCGTGAGTATATCGACAGCAGCGACTCAGATGCCACATCCACGAAAAAAATCACGTCGATAAAAAATAACAAGCGTTAGTAAAATGAGAAAAAGTGACAGCCGTCAAATTATCAATCTTTAGCAAATCGTGGCATCGGCGAATTCATAATGTTGACTTATGATTGCCGCGGCAATAATATCCATCGCAACTAAATAATTGCCTGGGCAACTATCATGGAAAACACTAACAATCTGTTCAACGAGATGATCCCTCTTGGCCGATTGATCCAGATGGTTAACCAGAAAAAAGATCGACTGCTCAACGACTATCTTTCACCCATGGATATCACCGCCACCCAGTTCCGGGTGCTCTGTTCCATTCGCTGTGAAGTATGTACAACACCCGTTGAGCTGAAGACCGTCCTGTCGGTCGATCCAGGCGCAATGACGCGCATGCTCGACAGGCTAGTCTGCAAAGGCTGGATAGAACGGTTGCCCAACCCAAATGACAAGCGCGGCGTTCTGGTGCAACTGACACCAGAAGGCGCAGCCCTTTGTGAGCACTGTCATCAGGTTGTGGGTCAAAAATTGCACCAGGAACTAACAAAAAATCTAACGGCAGACGAAGTGGTCATGCTTGAGCAACTGCTCAAGAAAGTCCTGCCGTAATAAGAAGAGGTAAGATGATGTCCAGACGCAATAACGACGCCATCACTATCCATAGTATTTTGTCGTGGATCGAAGAGAACCTGGAATCTCCATTATCGCTGGAGAAAGTTTCGGAGCGCTCAGGTTACTCCAAATGGCACCTGCAAAGAATGTTTAAGAAAGAGACCGGCCACTCGCTGGGCCAGTACATCCGCAGCCGCAAGCTGACGGAAATCGCGCAAAAACTCAAGCAGAGCAATGAGCCGATTTTGTATCTGGCCGAGCGCTACGGTTTTGAATCGCAGCAGACGCTGACGCGGACGTTTAAAAACTATTTCGATGTGCCGCCGCATAAATATCGCATCACCAACGTTCCGGGTGAATCCCGCTACCTGATGCCGCTAAATAATTATTGTTGTTAATCGCCTGCATAAAGACGTATTGAGGAAATCATGAAATTATTCGCTACCGCCGCCATCGTGCTAATGGCGCTGGCTGCAAGCCAGAGTTATGCGGAGCAAACCACCACTCCGGTTCGCCACAATAACCGGGACGCGATGATTATCCCTTCCGAACATAACGACTCGCCGTTTGATTTTAATCACATGGCTGCCGGCAATGATAAATCGGATGAGCTGGGCGTACCGTATTACAACTAACGCCCGCCCATTCCGCAATGACTCAAGCCCCGCTGAAGCGGGGCTTTTTTATCCCGGCTTCGTCGGGACGGTCATTACCGCGCTGCGCCGCGGCGCGCAAGCCGCAGACCGAACACGTTAATATAGAGCCCGCCCATAATCAGCGCCGCCCCCAACAGCTGTAGGCCATTGAGCCGTTCGCCAAGCAGCAGAGCCGCGCTCGCCATCCCGACTACCGGCACCAACAGCGACAGCGGCGCCACCCGCCAGGTTTCATAACGCCCAAGCAGCGCCCCCCAGATACCGTAACCAACGATGGTGGCGACAAACGCCAGATACATCAGCGATAGCACGGTCGTGGCGTCGATATTAACCAGGCTTGCCGCCATCGCCTGTGGGCCATCAATAATGCCAGACGCCAGCATGAACGGTAACACCGGAATCAACGCGCTCCACACCACCAGCGACATAATCGGCGGCTTGTGTTGCTGAGACATAATCTTCTTATTGAAAATGTTGCCGCAGGCCCAGCTGAACGCCGCCGCCAGAGTCAGCATAAAGCCGACCAGCGGCACGTGCTGGCCGCCGAGGCTGGCCTCAACCAGTACCAATACGCCAAAAATCGCCAGCGCGATACCGGCGACCTGCTTTCCCTGTAACCGCTCGCCAAAGACAAAAGCGCCCAGCACGATAGTGAAAAAGGCCTGAGCCTGCAGTACCAGAGATGCCAAACCGGCTGGCATACCGAGGTTAATCGCGCAGAATAAAAAGGCGAACTGGCCGAAACTGATGGTCAGGCCGTAGCCCAGCAGCAGGCGCAGCGGTATTTTGGGCCGCGCAACGAACAGTAGCGCCGGAAACGCCACCAGTAAAAAACGTAACCCCGCCAGCATCAGCGGCGGCATATTGTGCAACCCGAGCTTAATCACCACAAAATTGAGCCCCCACACCACCACTACCAGCATTGCCAGCAGTCCATCTCTGCGCGTCATACGATGCCTCTGTCATTCTGGTCAACGATGACCAAGGTCAAAGTAACCAAATTCCCGCCGCTCGAACAGATCATTATTTTTAGCAGGTGCTGAAGGCACTTTCCGACATAGAGCCCGCTATACAAGGCTCAGTTAGCATGCTATTTGTGATCGGGCACAACAAAAATAAAACACAACATCGGGCAAGGAAAAAATGACAACCACCATCAGGCGCTCAACGGTAGCGCTACTGGCGTCGTCGTTGCTGTTAACCATCGGCCGCGGCGCAACGCTTCCTTTTATGACGATTTATCTCACCCGCCGTTTTCAGCTGGAAGTCGACGTCATCGGCTATGCGCTCTCCGTCGCGCTGGTCGTCGGCGTTATCTTCAGCATGGGCTTCGGTATTCTTGCCGATAAGTTCGACAAAAAACGCTATATGCTGATCGCCATCGTGGCGTTTATCGCTGGCTTTATCGCCATCCCCGCGGTCAATAGCGTGGCGCTGGTGGTCTTCTTTTTCTCATTGATCAACTGCGCTTATTCGGTTTTTTCTACCGTGCTGAAAGCCTGGTTTGCCGATGTGCTGACGCCGGAGAAAAAGGCGCGCATCTTTTCGCTCAACTATACCTTCCTCAATATCGGCTGGACCGTTGGGCCGCCAATTGGCACCCTGCTGGTGATGCAGAGCATTAACCTGCCTTTCTGGCTGGCCGCGCTGTGTGCCGCCTTCCCGCTGGTGTTTATCCAGATCTTCGTCGAACGTACCTCTGCCGTTAGCGTGGAAGGTACCGCGCCGCAGTGGACGCCGTCGGTGCTTTTGCGCGATCGTGCCTTGCTGTGGTTTACTTTTTCCGGCTTACTGGCATCGTTTGTCGGCGGCTCATTTGCCTCCTGTATTTCGCAGTATGTACTCGCCGCAGGCACCAGCGACTTCGCGGAAAAAGTGGTCGCGGTAGTGCTGCCGGTCAACGCCGCGGTGGTGGTCGCGTTGCAATACGCCGTCGGGCGACGGCTTTCGGCGCGAAACATCCGCCCGCTGATGACCTTCGGCACCCTGTGCTATGTGTTGGGTCTCGGCGGTTTTATCCTCTCCGGTAATAATCTGGTGATGTGGGGCATTTCCGCCGCTATCTTTACCCTTGGCGAAGTTATTTATGCGCCGGGCGAATATATGTTGATCGATCAGATTGCCCCACCCGGTATGAAAGCCAGCTATTTTTCCGCCCAGTCGTTAGGCTGGTTAGGCGCGGCGTTCAACCCGATGCTGACCGGGATAATCCTCACCCATCTGCCGCACTGGTCGCTATTCTTCATCTTAATGCTGGCGATCGTCGCCGCCTGGCTGATGATTTTCCGCGGCATGAATGTGCGTCCCTGGCAAACCGTACAGGCGTAAACCCAGGCGTCATGCGGCTGTCGGGTTGCTGTCGCCTCTCTGTCGGGTGCCCGTCGTGGCGCCCGGCAGGTTAAAAAATCACACTGGTCTCAGGTTCCCATCCGGAGATTAACACCATGAACAGCAGTACCCGAGTAAAGCAATTACGTCTGCAGCGCGCCTGGTCCCAGGAACAACTTGCCGAACTGGCTGGCGTCAGCGTTCGCACTATCCAGCGGATCGAAAACGGCGATCGCCCGGGGTTAGAAACCCTGAGCGCTCTGGCGGCGGTGTTTGAGATAAATGTGGCCGAGCTCAGCGACGATGCTCCCGTCGGTCACGAAGCATCGCTCGATTTACGTATCGAAGAAGCGAAAAGCCGCCTGCATCAGGAGAGCCGTTTTTTTCGCTCGCTGAGCGTGGCGGTCACGGTTTGCGTTTTGTTGCTGGTGATTAATCATTTCACCCAACCGGACGTCTACTGGTCAGTGTGGGTGGCAATCATCTGGGGCGCGTTATTGCTGCTGCGGGGATTACGTCTGTTTGTCTTTGCCGGGTGGATCCGCCAGTGGCGGCAGGCGCGACTGCAGCGCCTGCTGCGTAAATAGAAAAAGCCCGCTTAATGCGGGCTATCTCGTTACCAGACCTGGGCGGCGATCCCAGTGACCAGCCGCACTTTATCCCACTGCTGGGCTTCGCTTAGCGAATTGCCCTCTTCTGTGGAGGCAAAGCCGCACTGCGGGCTCAGGCAAATCTGCTCCAGCGGTACATACTGCGCCGCCTCCTGCAGTCGCGCCTTCACGCCTTCCGGATTTTCCAGTTCGCCGTTCTTGGTGGTGATCAGCCCAAGCACCACCTGCTGATGGCCTGGACGAATAAAGCGCAGCGGGGCAAAATCGCCGGAACGATCGTTGTCGTATTCAAGGAAAAACGCGTCAATGTTGACACCGCCGAAGAGAATTTCCGCCACGGGCTCGTAGCCGCCTTCTGAAATCCAGGTCGAGCGGAAGTTACCGCGACAGACGTGCAAGCCGACGGTGAGATCCTGCGGCTTCCCTTCAAGGGCTTTATTCAGTACCCGGGCATAGGTACGCGCCAGTTCGTCCGGATCGTCACCGCGCTCGCGTACCTGCTGGCGTTGTTCGTCTGAACATAAATAGGCCCAGACGGTATCATCAAGCTGCAGATAACGGCAGCCAGCGTCATAGAAAGCGCGGATCGCATCACGCCAGGTGGTTGCTAGATCGTCGAAGTATTCAGCCAGGTCCGGGTATACCGTGCTATCGATATCTTTACGCCCGCCGCGGAAGTGCAGCACGCTGGGGCTGGGGATGGTCATTTTCGGCTGCGCATTGCCGCTGACGCTTTTCAAAAAGCGGAAATCTTCCAGCATTGGATGGTTGCCGAAGCCCAGTTTACCGGTCACGCGCACGCCGTGCGCTTTGGTCTGTACGCCGTTGAACTGAATACCTTTCTCTGAATCGTAACGTTCAACGCCTTCCAGACCATCGAAGAAGTCGAAATGCCACCATGCGCGCCGAAATTCACCGTCAGTCACCACGTGCAGGCCGCAATCGCACTGCTGCTGAACCAATTGGCGGATGGCTTCATTCTCTATTTCACGCAGATGGCCGGCATCAATATTGCCCTCCGCTAACTGCAGGCGCGCCTGCTTAATGGCGTTAGGACGTAAAAAACTGCCGACGATATCTGCGCGAAACGGGGCCTGGTGACGTTGCATGTTCTCTCCTTAACGGCAGGCAGGTAGTTGCCTGCCGTGATAATTCATTATTTGAATTTTTAGACTTCTGGATGTCTATATGTCCAGATACTGTCATGCAGAAGGAGCATCGGCAAACGAGAAAAATTCATAGCTGTTGAATTTATTTCATGTTGCTGGCTTCGCTGACGCTAAATGCGAACCCCTCATCCGCCCAACCGGTCAGGCCACCGAGCATCATTTTTACCGGCCGGCCAAGCTGCGCCAGCTTTAAGGCGGCAATATCCGCGCCGTTGCAGTGCGGCCCAGCGCAATACACGACAAACAGCGTTTCCGCGGGCCACTGCGCCATTCGCGCGGCATTGATCTCGCGATGCGGAAGATGCAGCGCGCCAGGCAGGTGACGACGGGCGAAAACATCATGACTGCCTATCACATGCAGCAGCACAAAGTCCTGTTCACCGTGCTGCAAAGCGTGATGGACATCGGCGCAGTCGGTTTCGACACTCAGTTTATGGGCAAACCAGGCAGCGGCATCGGCCGGGGCGGCTGGCGTAAATTGGCTTACAACACTCATGGCGTATTCTCCTTGTCTGTGGTAACACTACTTTAACCACCACCCGACCCGGACCACCGCCCCCATTGATGACAGAAAACGCTGAAATCCTGACAACCAACAATGTGACACTGTCACCACCAAAAGTCGTCGTTCTGGCCTATGACGGCCTGTGTACCTTCGAGTTCGGCGTGGCGGTCGAGATTTTTGGTCTCCCGCGCCCGGAAATGGGCGATAGCTGGTATCGGTTCGCGGTCGCCGCCGTCGATGATGGCGAGCTTCGCGCCACCGGCGGTATTCGCATCGTCAGCGACGGCGGGCTGGCGCTGCTTAACGAAGCGGACACCATCGTCGTACCCGGCTGGCGAGGCATAGAAAGCGAGGTTCCTCAGGCGTTGTGCCAGGCGCTGGCGGCAGCGTATGCGCGCGGCTGCAGAATCGTCTCTATCTGTTCCGGGGTATTTGTGCTCGCCGCCGCCGGATTGCTTAACGGCCGGCAGGCCACCACCCATTGGCGTTACACAGCCCGGTTGCAGGAGCGTTTTCCGTTGATTGAAGTGGTGGAAGACGTGCTGTACGTCGGCGATGCGCGGCTGATGACCTCCGCCGGCAGCGCCGCGGGCATCGATCTTTGTCTGCATCTGGTGCGCGAAGATTTCGGTCACGAAGCGGCGAACATCGTCGCCCGGCGGCTGGTGGTGTCGCCGCACCGCGACGGCGGGCAGGCGCAGCAGGTGATCCGCCCGGTAGCAACAGCGCGTGAAAGCCAGCGCCTCGGCCAGCTGTTTGATTATCTACATCAGCATCTCGCTGAGAGCCATACCCTTGCCTCGCTGGCGCAGCGAATGGATATGAGCCCGCGCACTTTCTTGCGTCGTTTTCAGCAGGCGACCGGTAAATCGCCGGCCCGCTGGCTGCTTGATGAGCGGTTGCTTCGCGCCCGCCAGCAGCTCACCGATAGCCGTCTCAGCATCGACAGAATCGCCGAAATCTGCGGTTTCGCTAATGCCAGTACGCTACGTCACCACTTTCGCCAGCATTTCGCCGTGAGTCCGCTGCAATATCGAAAAAAGTTTTCCCCCGTCAGTAGTAATATTAAGATGGCCAGCGACAATAATTCACGTCGTTGAATTACACCTGCAAGGATTAAGCTGATGAAAAAAGAGTGTCGCGTCGTTATCTATAAAGAGGGGCTGCTGGGCAGTATGTTTTTTGGCGAAGCGAAAGCCGATCCCGATAAAATGAGCCGGTTCCTCACTGAGTACACGCAGCAGGGCTGGGAAGTCAAAACCATGGCGGTCGAACGCCGCCGCAGCGCCCTGTTCTGGTCGCGCGAAGCCTATTTATTTGTGCTCGAACGCGCCATCTGATGCGTTAATTTATTTCATAAACATAACGCTATTCTGGTTAATCTTTTGTTTAGATTGACCAGGATATTATCTATTCAACAACCGTAAACCCTGTTCAATGAGGACAACATTAGCGCATAAATAAGATGGAGGTAGATCATGCTGGGAAATATGCATGTTTTCATGGCCGTACTGGGAACCATCCTGTTCTTTGGTTTTCTGGCCGCGTATCTAAGCCACAAATGGGATGACTGATGAACGACGATAATCCCCACCCGTAAGCGCCCCCTGCTGCTGTTGCACCAGGGGGCGTTCTGTTTTTAAAGACCGTTATTGCCGTTGTTGCTGCCAAATAGTGATTTCGTCAAAAAGCCAGCCGATAAACAGCGCTGCCTCCTCCTTTTCCTCCGCCAACGGAGAGACCGCCAACCAGTAGTGCCAGGGATAAGGCGCAGTAATTGCCGTTATCTGCACCAACTCACCTCTATCCAGCGCCCCCTGAACCAGAGATCTACGCTCCAGAGCGATACCTTCGCCTAGCCGTACCGCATCAAGAACCAGATTTGAATCATTAATCCGTAGTCCGCCAGGCTCGATCTCTTTCTCCAGCCCAGCGTTCAGGCTCCAGCTTTTCCATGATTCCATCGAAAAAATAATGTTGCTCGCAGCCACCTCCTCCGGCGTCGCTGGCAGCTTGCCGCCGTTATAATTTGGCGCGGCGACTACCATTAATTCATCCGCAAAGAGAAAATGACTTTTAACCCCTTCCCATTCACCACGCCCCATACGGATAGCAATATCAATCCCTTCCTGTTCCAGAGCGCTCACCGTCAAGCTGGCCTGAAGCCGCAATAAGATGTGAGGATATTTCTCGCGGAATCGCATTAGCCGCGGCAATAGCCAGTGACAGCCAAATGAAGGTAGTGTTGACAACGTAAGTTCCAACGTCCGAGGTTTAATCTGTACCAGCTTTGTCGCCTCTGCGATGTGCTGCAGAGCCTCGCGAATTTGCAGCGCGTACAGCCGCCCTTCTTCATTGATTTGTACGCCACGCCCCTGGCGGATAAAGAGTTTTACCCCAACGAGCTCCTCGAGGATTTTGATTTGCTGGCTAATCGCCGAATGTGTCACATTCAGTTCCTTCGCCGCTAGCGTCACGCTGCCAAGACGGGCGACGGCCTCGAAACTGCGTAAACTTGCAATGGGTGGATAATTCGACATCTGTTGTTCTCTGCACCTTGCCGGCTAATGTCAGAAATACTTACGCTCTGTATAAGAAAACCATGATATTCGTCGCTATCGGTTTACGCTAATCTGCGATGGTCTGCTTATCGGCAGCGCCTGAACACATGATTTCCCGATAATAGAATGATGTTAATCTGGAATAAAAAATGACGATGAAACTTATTGGTATGATGGATTCGCCTTACGTTAGGCGTGTTGCAATCTCGCTGGAACTATACGGCATACAATTTGTGAGCGTTCCTTTATCAGTATTCAGCACCTTTGATGCGTTTTCACAAATTAACCCGGTTGTTAAAGCGCCAACGGCGGTACTGGATAACGGTTTGTTATTAATGGACTCGACACTGATTCTACAATATTTCGAAATGCAGGCCGAACCCAGGCGTAAACTGTTACCGAAAAATCCGCATCGGTTAGCGGAGGATCTGCAACTGTTGGGGTTTATTCTCGCTGCCAGCGAAAAGGCGGTACAAAATATTTATGAACATCGTCTCCGTCCGGCGGAAAAACAGCATCAGCCATGGATTGAGCGTGTAACACAGCAACTGCTGGCAGCTTGTCATGAATGGGATGCAAGATTGGCCGGCCGCACTACCGCCCAACCGCTGGATCAGGTCATGATAACCAGTACTGTCGTCTGGTCATTTATTCAGGCCATGATCCCAACGACGATCCCGCCCCACGATTTTAAACATATACATGGTTTAGCAGAAGCATGTGAGGCTTTAGCCGCTTTTAAAAAATATCCTCTGGCGGAATAATCGCGTTTATAAGGTTTTCCTACGCTTGCGCGAATACATCACTTCATCGCTTTGTTTGAGCATATCCCCGAGCGTCGGATAACGGCTGACATCGCTCTGTAGCTCGCCGTAAGAGTAATTAATGTTATAGGGTTTTCCTGACGTCTGGTTGTAATGATCGACACTCTCACGCAGCTTTTGCAAGAATGTGTCGGCACGCCCGTTGCGGGTAATGATGCCGGCGAACTCATCGCCGCCTAAACGGCCGACAACCTCGCCTGGCAGCAGATGTTGCGCCAGAAACGCCGCGAAGGTTTTTAGCACCTCGTCACCTTCCGCATGCCCCCACAGATCGTTAATGGGTTTGAATTTATCGAGATCAAAAAAGACCAGGCTAAACGGCGTTGCGTTGCTAGTAAGCGTACGGAAACGTTTATCGCCGATACGGTAAAAGCCGCGCCGGTTAGCGATGCCGGTCAGACTGTCGGTCATCGCCATGCCAATCACCTGGAACTCATCCTCGACGATATAAGCCAGATCCTTGAGGACGGCGATCTCTTCATCGTTAAACTCGCGCGGCGTGGTATGAATCAGGCATAGCGTGCCGGCCACGGCGCCATCGGGCAGATGGACAGGATAGCCCGCGTAGAAGCGGATATAGGGTTCGCCCGTCACCAACGGGTTATCATAAAAACGATCGTCATTGACCGCATCGTTAACGATGAATGCGCCGTCCTGCAAGATGGCGTGGGCGCAAAAAGAGATATCGCGCCGGGTCTGGCGAATCCCCAACCCCTGACAGGCGAGCAGCCACTGCCGTTCACGGTCGAGCAGGCTGATGAGTACCACCGGCACCTGAAAAATTCTTTTAGCCAGCCGGGTGAGGCGTTCGAAACGCTCATCATCACGGGTATCGAGCAGGTCCGCCAGATACAGCGATTTCAGTCTTTCTTCTTCATTTTCCGGTACGCCTGGGAATTTCATAAAGCCTCATTGCAATAAAGCGAAAAAATCAGATGGCGGGATTAATGAGCAGCCGATGAAAAGCGCGTCAGCGCCCCATACCAGTCATAGCTGCCCTGGGTACCAATTTCGCGTTCCCCCTCTTCCAGCTTCAGCAGAAAACGTCGTTTGTTGAGCTGATCGAGGTTATGAAAGTAATTCGCCAGCCGTCGGGCTAAATCTTCATACATGGCGAAAGCCACCGCGGTCCCTTGCGCCGCATCGGCGTATTTAGCAAATTCGTTCTTAATCGCCTGAAAATCATCGTTCATTGAAAGCACCACCTCCTGTCGCAATGTCATCAGTATGGTTAGCCCTGGCCGTTTTTTCCATCCCAATAGCTATCCGCATTTTATGCTGGCTTAAAAAATACGGCCCAGGGAAGCGCCGAGACCCACGCCATGAAAAACAATGCGTTTATGCTGTTATCAGCGCAAATTATCGGCAATTAGCAGAAGATAATAAAATCGCCAGCGACGAGCCAGGGGTGAATAGGCAAAAAAAAACCGCCATGTGACTGGCGGTGAATAAATGCTTGCATGGATAGATCGTAGATTGTATTTAGCGTTTTCGTAGAAAAGCGTCGGGACTTCCTACGTCTGACTCGCAGGCTAGCACGCCCTTGTTCAATAAATCTTAAACCGCAGACGTACTCAGAGCTTCTCCACCAGCGCTTTAAGTTCCGCGATCAGCGGCGCGGTATTATCCTGCGTCGCGAGCGGCCAGGTCGACTGACGTACCACCAGCCGCGCCGGCAGCAGCTCGCGCAGGCGGCCGGTCGGCGCCGCCATCTGCTGCATCAGTAATTCCACCGCCCGCCGGCCTAACAGATCAAAATCCTGGGCGACGGTGGTAAGCGGCGGCTGAAAGTAAAGGCTATCGGCCGTATCGTCATAGCCGGTCACCGAAATCGCCTGGCTGCCGCGTCGATTAAGCTGCGCCAGCGCGCTTAGCACCCCGAGTGCCATCTGATCGTTGGCGACCACGATCGCGCTTAATTTCGGGTTTTTATGCAGCAACTCGAAGGTTTTTTGCCAGCCGCTGGCGGCGCTCCAGTCGCCGAACACCGTGATCGATTGACTGACCCCAAGCCGGTGCAGCGTCTCGCGCCAGCTGCCGAGGCGCATCCGCGCCGACACCGAGCTTTCCGGCCCGGCCAACAGGCCAAACTCTCGGTGCCCTAATTCCCAAAGGTGGCGCACGCAGGCGCCGCAGCCATCGCGATGATCGAAACGCACGCAGGAGACATCTGTCTCCGGCGAGACATCGAGAAACAAACAGGCGATATCCGTATTTTCCGCCGCCAGCCGTTCGGCGACGCTGCTCTCCAGCGGCAGGCTGATAATGGTGCCTCGAATATGCTGGGCGCGAAACTCATCCAGCCGCGCCTGCAGCGCCGGGTAATCACTTTGCGCCGGCATGGCGATGGCGACCTCCAGCCCCTGCTCACCGGCATACCTTTTCACCGCCGCGGCAATTTGCGACGGCGCGTGTAAGGTCAACGACGCGGTGATAAGCCCTATCGATGCCGCCGCTTTGCCCGCCAATAGCTGTGCCGAACGGTTAGGTACATAGTGCAGCGTCTGCATCGCACGCAGCACCTTTTCACGGGTGCGCTGCGCCACAATCTGTGGGTTATTCACCACCCGCGACACCGTCTGCTGCGAAACGCCCGCCTCGCGGGCGACATCTTCTAAAGTGGCTGAACGGCGCTGCATCGCGTACTCCTGTCAGTGAAAACGGCGTAATGTCTTACGCTAACATTTTATGTCTTCCTTACGACAAAAATCTGCTATTTGCGCCGTGATTCGTGATCGTGAATGGGTTTCATTTTCGCCAACATTGCGGGTCTGTGGAAAATACCCGATAACCCGATGAGATTGTTTAGCGAATAACATTTATTACCATTATCCGTCAGGTATGCGTATGCAACGATATGATTCAGGCGCCGCTCGCGGCCCCGCTTTTCACGAAGTTCTGGCCCGCGAGGACTGGCAAAACCAGACTATCACTCACCTCAACCGCCTGCCCGCCCATCCCTCTTTTGCCAGCTGGCGCGATGCCGATGCGGCGCGCGACAACCGCCCTTCCGACCGCCGCCGTCAGCTGGACGGCGAATGGCAATTTTCCTATGCCCGTAGTCCGTTTCAGGTGGATGCCAACTGGCTGCAGCATGACCTGCCCGACAGCCGCCCGACGCCGGTGCCTTCAAACTGGCAAATGGAGGGCTATGACGCGCCGATTTACAGCAACGTCCGCTATCCGATTGATACCGTGCCGCCGCGGGTGCCCGAAGACAACCCTACCGGCTGCTATTCGCTACAGTTGACCGTCGATGAGGCGTGGCGGGTCGAAGGGCAAACGCAAATTATCTTTGACGGCGTTAACTCCGCGTTTCATCTGTGGTGCAACGGCGAGTGGGTCGGCTACTCCCAGGATAGCCGTCTTCCCGCCGCCTTTGATTTAAGCCCGTTTCTGCAGCAAGGCGCCAACCGCCTGTGCGTGATGGTGATGCGCTGGAGCGCGGGCAGCTGGCTTGAAGATCAGGATATGTGGCGCATGAGCGGTATCTTCCGTTCGGTGTGGCTGTTGCATAAACCGCAGGCCCGCCTCAGCGATGTGCAATTAACCCCGCAGCTCGATGCTCTATATCGCGACGCGCAATTACAGGTCAAGCTTAGCGTCGAGGCCGCGCCTGAAGCGCTGGCGGCGCTGGAAATTAACGTCGCGCTGTGGGATGGCAAAACGCGCCTTGCCAGCCAGCGCCAGCCGCTGGGTACGCCGATTATCGATGAACGCGGCAGCTACGGCGAGCGGGCAATTGTCAATCTCGATATTGAGCGCCCGCGGCTGTGGAGCGCCGAGCAGCCGCATTGTTACCGCGCGGTGGTATCGCTATGGCGCGGCGAGACGTTGCTTGAAGCGGAAGGCTGGGATATTGGTTTTCGCCAGGTAGAAATCCGCGACGGGCTACTGTTGCTCAACGGCAAGCCGCTATTGATTCGCGGCGTCAACCGCCACGAACATCATCATCAGCGCGGCCAGGTGGTCAACGAAGAGGATATGGTGCAGGACATTCTGCTGATGAAGCAGAACAATTTCAACGCCGTGCGCTGTTCGCACTACCCCAACGCCCCGCGCTGGTACGAGCTATGCAACCGCTACGGCCTGTACGTGGTGGACGAAGCCAATATCGAAACTCACGGCATGGTACCGATGAATCGGCTGTCTGACGATCCGGCCTGGCTTGCCGCTTACAGCGCGCGCGTCACCCGTATGGTGCAGAGCAACCGCAATCATCCCTCGATCATTATCTGGTCGCTGGGTAATGAGTCCGGCTGCGGCGACAACCATCAGGCCATGTACCAGTGGTTGAAGCATAACGACCCTTCGCGTCCGGTACAGTATGAAGGCGGCGGCGCCGACAGCAGCGCCACCGATATTATCTGCCCGATGTACGCCCGCGTCGAGCGCGACCAGCCCTTCCCGGCGGTACCCAAATGGTCGATCAAGAAGTGGATCGGGATGCCCGGCGAACAACGCCCGCTGATCCTCTGCGAATACGCCCACGCGATGGGCAATAGCCTGGGCAATTTCGCCGATTACTGGCAGGCTTTCCGCGACTATCCTCGCCTGCAGGGCGGTTTTATCTGGGATTGGGCCGACCAGGCAATCGAGAAAACGTTCCCGGATGGTAGCGTCGGCTGGGCCTATGGCGGCGATTTCGGCGATAAACCTAACGACCGGCAGTTCTGCATGAATGGCCTGGTATTCCCCGACCGGCGCGCCCATCCTTCGCTCATCGAGGCCAAACATGCGCAACAGTATTTCCAGTTCGCCTTGCTGGAGCAAAGTCCGCTGCGGATTGCTATCACCAGCGAATATCTGTTCCGCGTCACCGATAACGAAATGCTGCGCTGGCAGGTTCAGTGCGCGGGAGAAACGATAGCCAGCGGCGACTTAGCGCTGGCGCTGCAGCCGCAAGGACGGGCGGAATTGATTCTTAGCGACGGCCTGGCCCTGCCGCGCGGCGCCCGTGATGTCTGGCTGCAGCTCGAAGTGATCCAGCCGCAGGCGACGTCATGGTCTGAGCCCGGTCACCGCGTCGCCTGGCAGCAGCTAGCGCTTGCCGCGCCGCTGGCGCTATCTGAGACGTCCGCCGAAGGCCCGGCGCCGGTCCTGACGATCGAACCCACGTTCTATCAGGTCAGCGTCGGATCCCAGCGCTGGATTATCGACCGTCAGAGCGGACGTTTAAGCGAATGGTATGCCGCGGGCAAACAGCAGTTGCTGACCCCGCTGGCGGATCAGTTTATCCGTGCGCCGCTGGACAATGATATTGGCGTCAGCGAAGTCGAACGTATCGATCCGAACGCCTGGGTCGAGCGCTGGAAGAGCGCCGGTCTGTATTCGTTGACGACCCGCTGCGTGAAATGCGAGGCGCAGCAGCTGGTGCGGGAGGTGATCGTTGATAGCCACTGGCACTATCTGCGCGGCGAGGAGACGGTCATTGCCAGCCACTGGCGCATGACCTTCACGGCCGACGGCGGGCTCCAGATCACCGTTGATGGCGAACGTGCCGCAACGTTACCGCCGCTGGCGCGCGTCGGGCTGCGCTTCCAGGTCGCCGATCAACATGCCGAAGTCAGCTGGTTGGGATTAGGGCCGCACGAAAACTATCCGGATCGCAAAAGCAGCGCCTGTTTTTCGCGCTGGCAACAGCCGCTGCGCGAGATGAGCACGCCCTATATCTTCCCCAGCGAAAACGGTCTGCGCTGCGATTGCAAAGCGCTGGACTGGGGATGCTGGCACGTCGCAGGCCAGTTCCACTTCTCGGTGCAGCCGTACAGTACGGAACAGCTGATGACGACCGATCACTGGCATTGTATGACGCCGGAAAAAGGCGTCTGGATCACGCTCGACGGCCAGCATATGGGCGTTGGCGGCGATGATTCCTGGACACCAAGCGTTCTGTCACAGTGGCTGCTGCTCGAGGCCCAATGGCACTATCAGGTTACGCTTCATTGTCAATAATAACGGGGGCTTCGGCCCCCACCGCACAGGTATAATAAGATATGAAACTCTCTGAACTCACGCCCCGCGAACGGCATAATTTTATCTATTTCATGCTGTTCTTTTTCTTTTACTATTTCATTATGTCGGCTTACTTTCCCTTTTTTCCGGTGTGGCTGGCGGAAGTAAACCATTTAACGAAAACCGAAACGGGGATTGTTTTCTCCTCCATTTCGCTGTTCGCGATAATATTCCAACCGGTGTTTGGACTGATTTCCGATAAGCTCGGGCTGCGTAAACATCTGCTGTGGACCATTACCGTACTGCTTATTTTGTTCGCCCCGTTCTTTATTTTTGTCTTCTCGCCGCTGCTGCAAATGAACATTATCGCCGGCGCGCTGGTGGGAGGAATTTATTTAGGCGTGGTGTTTTCCAGCGGTTCCGGCGCGGTCGAGGCCTATATTGAACGCGTCAGCCGCGCCAACCGTTTCGAATACGGCAAAGTACGCGTCTCCGGCTGCGTCGGCTGGGCGCTGTGCGCGTCAATTACCGGCATCTTGTTCGGTATCGACCCTAACATTACCTTCTGGATAGCCTCCGGTTTTGCGCTGGTGCTTGGCGTGTTGTTATGGCTATCGCGCCCGGAGGCCAGCAGCAGCGCGCAGGTTATCGACGCCATCGGCGCCAACCGCCAGGCCTTTTCACTGCGTACGGCGGCCGAACTGCTGCGAATGCCGCGCTTCTGGGGATTTATTATTTATGTGGTAGGCGTCGCCAGCGTCTATGACGTTTTCGACCAGCAGTTCGCTAACTTTTTTAAAGGCTTTTTCGCCACGCCGCAGCGCGGGACCGAAGTCTTCGGCTTTGTCACCACCGGCGGTGAATTACTCAACGCGCTGATTATGTTCTGTGCCCCGGCAATTATTAACCGCATCGGCGCGAAAAACGCCCTGCTGACCGCCGGCATAATTATGTCGATGCGCATCCTCGGATCTTCTTTTGCGACTTCGGCGGTGGAAGTGGTCATTTTAAAAATGCTGCACATGTTTGAATTACCGTTCCTGCTGGTCGGCACTTTCAAATATATATCTTCCGCATTTAACCCTAAGCTTTCCGCCACCCTATTTTTAATCGGCTTTAACCTGTCGAAACAGCTTTCCGGGGTAGTGCTTTCGGCTTGGGTGGGACGGATGTACGACACCGTAGGTTTTCACCAGGCCTACCTGATCCTCGGCTCAATCACCCTGAGCTTTACCCTGATATCGCTATTTACCTTAAAAGGTAGTAAGACACTGCTGCCTACAGCAGAGTATAACAATGCGTCCTGAGATTATCCTTCCGTCACGGATGACGGAGACGCCGCTTTGATTTGCGTTTGCCCGCCGCTATTCTCCAGTTCGTAGAGGCGGCACTCCGCTCGCGCTGAGATCAATTGCGCCAGTTCTGCCGAGTGGCTGGTAAGCCAGATCTGGCTATAGCGTGACGCTTCGACAATCAGACGCGCCAGCGCCGGGAACATCTGGCGATGCAGGCTGTTTTCCGGCTCATTAATGGCGAGAAACGCCGGTGGCCGTGGGCTGAGCAACGCGACCGCCAGGCACAAAAAACGCAGGGTGCCGTCAGACATCTCCGCCGCCAGCAGCGGCCGATAAATCCCCTCCCGGCGCATCTTCATCACGAAACGCGAGTTGTCGTTCTCGCAGAAAAAGGTACAGTCGGGGAACGCTTCGCCGAGGATTTCGTGCAGCAACTCTTCAGCGCCGATTTCGACGATAGTCTGAAAGGCCGCCGCCAGATTGCCGCCATCGCTATCGAGCACCGGTGAACGGTAGCCGACCGTCGGCTGGCGGAGCGGTGAAAGCCTGCCGATGGCAAACTCATGGTAAAAACGCCAGCGGCGCATGGTCTCCCGCACGCGCGACACTTCCGGGAAACGATGCGGTTCGCCTAGCTGGCCGAAAATAGACTCGTTTTCGTAAATAGTATCGGTGAAGGTACTTTTTTCGCCATTGACATCAACCAGAAACGCCGCCTGGTTTTTCCGCTGCAGTACCCGTGACGATGGCCGGCGGTTAAAACCCGATAGCCAGATATTCTCTTCTTTAACGATCGGGTCAAGCATGAATTGCGTTGGGTACGGCAGTTTTTCCGGAAACCCGACCTGCAATTCGTATTCAAATTCGTCGGTCAGGCAGGCGATTTGCAGACGCCGTGGGTGGCGGTCGGTCGGCGCCTGTTTCCCCGACCACATGATATTCTCAAGCCCCCCCTCCTCGCTGACATAGCTGGAAAACTGGCCGCTGGCCGAGGCGGTTAACAGGTGAATCGCTTTGTAGATGTTCGATTTTCCGCAACCGTTGGGGCCAAACACGATATTCAGCGGCCCGAGTTCCAGTTCAATCGCCCTGACTGAACGGAAATTGTTAATACGAATGCGGTTAATCATACCTGTCCTCAGGCGCGCCGATGCTCAACTGAGCGATTTTTTCATCCCGCGCGTTAGCGCGACTCTGGCGAGTTTATCGGCATCCAGATGTGAATCACTAAAGACGCCGAAAAACAGGCGTTCATCATCAATAACCTGCGACACGACCCGGTAGTTCAACGGCTGTCCGGATGGCGCGCCGTACTGCGCAGGAGTGACGGAAACTTCCGTCGCGGTATCGGCGACGCTAACCAGCAGACCATCTGCTTTGCCGCCCACCAGCATGACCTTAATTAACGGGTGCACTGTGTTCCTCCCGAGTGGGGTCAAAAATGTCATTGAACAAGTCCCTGGCCACGCTGAAGCGCCGCAGGAAAAAAAATCGTCGTATGTACTTTTTTATAGTTCATAGCGGCCTGGAGTATAAAAAAAAACGAATTGCACTTTGTAAGCACGCATTATTAGTAGTAAAGGCCGACAAATGATGAAGGAAAAAAGTGGAATTGTGAATCTTAACAACTCTTATTTGTTGCTCAGGGCGTTGAGAATGGTCGCAAAATGTACATTGGTTACAGTGGGATGCTGAGCTATTTGGTAGCCGGACAAGACGCGATGCGCCGCCTCGGAGAAAAAACCGGGCGGCGACGAATAGCACAGTATCTACAAGCCGCGATTTTTCAACATCGGCTCGATCAGCGGATCGTGCCCGCGCCAGTCGCGATACAGCGCTTCGAGATCGCAGCTATTACCGCGCGACAAAATCGCCTCGCGGAAACGTTGACCGTTTTCCCGGGTTAATCCCCCCTGCTCGACAAACCACTGATAACCATCGTCGGCAAGCATTTGCGTCCACAAATAGGCATAGTAGCCCGCCGCATAACCGCCGCCGAAAATATGCGAGAAATAGCTGCTGCGATAGCGCGGCGGAACCGCCGCCAGATCCATCTGCTCCTCGCGCAGCGATTGCTGTTCAAAAGCATCGACATCCTGCGGCAGCGCCTGCGGGGTGACGCTGTGCCAGCGCATGTCAAGCAGCGCCGCCGCCAGTAGTTCGCTCATGTCATAACCCTTATTGAACGTTGAGGCGCGGAACATGCTGTCGCGCAGATCATCGGGCATGGCTTCGCCGGTCTGGTAGTGCTTCGCATAATGGGCGAAGACCTGCGGCTCGCTGGCCCAATGTTCATAAATCTGCGACGGGAATTCCACGAAATCACGCGGCGTATTGGTGCCTGAAAGACTCGCATAGCGCTGGTTAGCGAACAGGCCGTGCAGCGCATGGCCAAATTCGTGGAACAGCGTGATGACGTCATCCCACGATAGCAGCGCGCAGCCGCCGGCTTTTGGTTTCTGGTAGTTGCAAACGTTGTAAATCACCGGACGCTGGGCACGCAGCGTCGATTGCTCGACAAACACATCCATCCAGGCGCCACAGCTTTTGCTGTCACGCGAGAAGTAGTCGCCGTAAAACAGCGCCATTCCTTCGCCGTTGGCATCAAAGATTTCCCATACCCGTACATCGGGATGGTAAAGCGGAATATCAAAACGTTCGACAAAACGAATGCCAAACAGTTGGGAGGCGGTCCAGAACACGCCATCTTCCAGCACCCGATCCAGGGCGAAATAGGGTTTTAGCTGCGCTTCATCGATGGCGAATTTAGCGCGCCGCACCTGCTCGCCGTAATATAACCAGTCCCAGGCCGCAGCCTGAAAATCGCCACCCTCTTCATCAATAACCTGCTGGATATCGGCAAGCTCCTGTTCGGCGCGACGGCGGGCCGCCGGCGCGATGCGGCGCATAAAAGCCAAAGCCTCAGACGGCGTTTTCGCCATCTGGTCAGCCATCGACCAGCTCGCGTAATCGGCGACGCCGAGCAATGCGGCCTTACGCGCGCGGATTTCCGCCAGCCGCAAAACCAGTTCACGGATGTCGTTGGCATCGCCCTTCTGGTTACGCGTCCAGCCTGCAGTGAATAGATTGTGCCGGGTCTGGCGATCGGCAAGGGCCTGTAGCGCCGGTTGCTGGGTGGTATTGGTCAGCGCCAGCAGCCAACGGTCCTGCAGGCCTTTATCGCGCGCGGCATCGGCGGCGGCGGCAATCTCATCCGCGGCCAGCCCGTCGAGCTGGTGTTGATAATCGACAACCAGACCGCCGGACTTCACCGCCGCCAGCAGACGCTGCTGGAACTGACTTTGCAGCGACGCCTCCTCGGTATTCAATGCTTTTAGCGCGGTTTTCTGCTCTTGCGCCAGCGCGGCTCCCACCAGCTGGAAACGCTGCCAGCTCACCTCAAGCAGACGCCGCGACTCCGGATCCAGATTCAGGGCGTCGCGCTGCTGCCAGACCTGTTTGACTCGCTGGTACAGCGCATCGTTGAGCCAGATATCGTTGCCAAGCTCGGCGAGCTCGGCGGAGAATTGTTCATCCAGTTGCTGTATCAGCGGATTAGTATTCGCCCCGGCCATAGCGAAAAAGACCCGGGTCACCCGGCCCAGGAGCTTGCCGCTCTGCTCCAGCGCGACCAGGGTATTGTCAAAATCCGCCGGCGCCGGATTGTTGACGATTGCCGCAATCTCCTCGCGCTGGCGCCGAACGCCCTCATCAAAAGCCGGGCGATAATGGCTATCTGCAATCAAATCAAAATGCGGCGCCTGGTACGGCAGCAGGCTGACGTGTAAAAAGGGATTATTGTCCGTCATCATTCTCTCCTGAACGCGGGTATCCACTAAGATTAGGCAACTCATTGATTGGCCGCAATGATTTATCCAGCCAGCGCGCTATACCAACAGATGACGATACGATTTTCCTTTACCGCGCGGCGTTAACGCGTGCTATGTTATGACAACACAAAAAGCTTTGAGGAACAGTAAGATGATTATTCTGGTGACTGGTGCAACTGCTGGATTTGGCGAAAGTATTACTCGTCGTTTTATCGCTAACGGCCACAAAGTGATCGCCACCGGGCGTCGTGAAGAGCGCCTGAAGACGCTCAAAGAGGAGCTTGGCGATAACCTGTATACCGCGCAACTCGACGTGCGTAATCGCGCCGCCATCGAAGAGATGATTGCCGGGCTGCCCGCGGACTGGCAGTCTATCGATGTTCTGGTGAATAACGCCGGCCTGGCATTGGGTCTGGAACCCGCTCATCGCGCCAGCGTCGAAGACTGGGAAGACATGATCGATACCAATAATAAAGGCCTGGTGTACATGACCCGCGCGGTGTTGCCGGGGATGGTGGAGCGTAATCGCGGCCATATTATTAATATCGGTTCGACCGCCGGTAGCTGGCCCTACGCCGGCGGCAACGTCTACGGCGCGACCAAAGCTTTCGTACGCCAGTTCAGCCTGAATCTGCGCACTGATTTGCACGGCACCGCGGTTCGCGTCACCGATATCGAGCCGGGCCTGGTAGGCGGCACCGAGTTCTCCAACGTCCGTTTTAAAGGCGACGATGCGAAAGCCGGTAAAACTTACGAGAACACCCAGGCGCTGACGCCGGAAGATGTCACCGAAGCGGTGTGGTGGGTCGCGAATCTGCCGAAACATGTCAACATTAACACGCTGGAAATGATGCCGGTCAGCCAGAGCTTCGCCGGGCTCAGCGTCCATCGTCAGGGCTAACGCCCTCAGCGGCCTGGCCTGCGGGCCAGGTCTGGGCGGAACGGCAAAAAACGAGTAAAATAATGCTCATAACCCATTAAAAAGTAATCATCAATGGCCGCAGAAACGCAACTGAATCCGACCCAGCCCGTCAATCAGCAAATCTATCGCATCCTTCGTCGGGATATTGTCCATTGCCTGATCCCGCCGGGAACCCCGCTGTCAGAGAAAGAGGTGTCGGTGCGGTTTGATGTTTCGCGCCAGCCGGTACGGGAAGCCTTCATCAAATTAGCGGAAAACGGGTTGATTCAGATCCGTCCCCAGCGCGGCAGCTATGTGAATAAAATCTCAATGACCCAGGTGCGCAACGGCTGTTTCGTACGTCAGGCCATTGAGTGCGCGGTAGTGCGCCGCGCAGGAACGATGATCAACGATGAACAGCTCTATCAGCTGGAACAAAACCTCAACCAGCAGCGGGTGGCGGTTGAACGTCAGCAGCTCAATGATTTTTTCCAGCTCGATGATGAATTTCACCAGAAATTATCCCTTATCGCCGACTGCCAGCTGGCGTGGGACACCATTGAAAATATCAAGGCGACCATCGATCGGGTACGCTATATGAGCCTTGACCACGTGACTCCGCCCGATATGCTGCTGCGTCAGCATCTCGATATTTTTCAGGCACTGGAAAAACGCGATCTTGATGCCGTAGAAAAGGCGATGAATATTCACCTGCATGAAATTAGCGAGTCGGTTTTGTTGATTCGTCAGGAAAATAGCGAGTGGTTCAGCGAAGAATAATGGGTTAAGCGGCAGCCAACGTTGCGTCAGCTGCCGTAAAATAGATTACCGAACCACTAACACCGGAATTTTGGCATAGCGTAAAACGGATTCGGCGTTAGAACCGAGGAGATGAGTTGATATCCCCGGCTTGCGTGAACCAATAACGATAACGTCAAAATTCTCTTTTTCGCTCAGCGCTAATATTTCATCACGCACATTGCCAAAAACAATGCGGGTATGGATCCGCGACGCCGGGATTGAAAACAATCGCGACAGATCGCGCATTTTCTTTTCCGACTCCTCTTTCATGAAGGCTTCAAATTTACGAATATCCGCCGTAAAGCCGCGCAGCAAAGAACTGGTGCTGTTTGGCAGCACGTTCAGCAACGTGATTTCACCTTCTTCGGCAGATGCTAAAAAATCCGCGTGACGAACGGCCTTATCGCTTAAATCCATTTCAAACACATCGACCGGCAATAATATCTTTTTGTACATAGCCTGAGCTCCTTAGTCCTGAAGAAACCGTTGGGGGGATTTTATTCTGCCATATTTAAGCGTGCGGGAATACGATCAATCACCCAAATAAATACTTCAGAGATAAAAATAAACATCAACAATATATAATTAATTATGGAAAGTTAGAGTTATGTATAGACGGGAAATATCAGAGGCTATTCGTATTGCTAATACAAAAATAGCCCGACTCGCTATGCGATGCCGGGCTATGAATGGAATGATGTTTTTTTACTGGCCTTTAGCCCATTCGGCGACGGTCGCCTTGGCGCCGTGAATCTGTAAAGAGAGATACGCCGCCGTCACCGCATCGACAAAACGCGGTTCCTGCGGCAGACTTTCGCCGAAAATGGCCTTAATACCCAGCAGCGCCTGCACGCGTTCGCTACCCTCTTTACTACCCTGCACCGCCTGTTGAATGACCGGCAGTAGCGGATCGCTGATTTCAATCGCCTGCCCCTTGTCATCGACACCGCTCACGTAGCGCATCCAGCCGGCAATACCCAGCGCCAGCAGGCTGAAATCACTGTGATGCGCCAGGTGCCAGCGCACGGAGTCCAACATACGTTGCGGGAGCTTCTGGCTACCGTCCATCGCAATCTGCCAGGTGCGGTGCTTAAGCGCCGGATTGCTATAACGCTCAATGAGCAAACCCGCATAACGCGCCAGATCCACGCCCTGTACACTCAGCGTCGGCGCTTGCTCTTGCAACATTAACGCCTGCGCGGCGCGGCGGTAGTTATCATCCTGCATGCAATCATTGATATGCTGATAACCGGCGAGATAGCCCAGATAAGCGAGGAACGAATGGCTGCCGTTGAGCATTCGCAGCTTCATCTCCTCAAACGGCACGACGTCAGTGACCAGCTCCGCGCCGGCTTTCTCCCACTGCGGACGACCGGCGACGAAGTTATCTTCGATAACCCACTGGCGGAACGGTTCACAGGCCACACCGGCCGGATCGCGCACCCCGGTGAGTTGTTCAATTTTATCCAGCGTATCAGCGGTCACTGCCGGAACGATGCGGTCGACCATTGTGGAAGGGAACGTCACGTTCTGCTCAATCCACTGCGCCAGTTCGTCATCCACGGCGCGGGCATACGCACAAACTACGTTTCGCATTACGTGGCCGTTTTCCGGCATATTGTCGCAGGACATGACGCTGAAAGCCGGCAGACCGGCGGCGCGACGGCGCGCCAGCGCTTCTACCACCACGCCCGGCGCCGATTTCGGCTGGTGTGGAGTTTGCAGATCGGCGGCAATCAGCGGGTTATCAAGCTGCAGCTGACCGGTGGCCGGAGAGTGGCAGTAGCCTTTTTCGGTGATGGTCAGCGAGACAATCGCTACCTGAGGCTCGCACATTTTCGCCAACACGCTTTCCAGGCCATCGACCTGCGCATGCATCGCCTGCTTCACCACGCCGACGACGCGTGCGGTCCAGGCATCGGCGGACATTTCAGCCACCGTATAGAGCAGGTCCTGCTGTTGCAAATCGGCAATCTGCTGCTCACCGCCAATGAGGTTCACTTCGGTATAGCCCCAGTCGCTGCCGTGTTCGGCGGCAAGGATATCGGCATACACCGCCTGATGGGCGCGGTGAAAAGCCCCAAAACCGAGATGAACGATGCGAGAAACCAGCTTGCTGCGATCGTAAGAAGGAAGCGTTGCCCTGGCGTTTAAAAGCGTGTTTTCCATGGTGTCTCTCATTTTTATGATGACTGATAAATCATTCTCAAACAGAATGTTTTGGTGAGGTAAACCATCGCACGCAATTGGTATGACATCTTTGATTTTCATCAACTACCATACAAGAAGATCCGGCGCTGTCGCGTTTCGTGATCCTGCGCGCAATGGCGGGGATGAGCCGGGAGTATCCCGGCTAGATAACGTTAACGATGAGATTATGATTTCGCGTATTGGCCATTCGCGTTTAGCGCCTGACGCGTACCGGCGTCCGCCGCATCGTGGTCCAGACTCAGGTCACGGTCACACACTTCCGGCATCAGTAATGACGAGATGAGACCGATAGCTGAATAACAGATCAGCATCGCGACAATCGGCCACCACGAACCGGTTACGTTACAGAAGATACCGGCCAGCACCGGTCCGAATCCCACCGCCACCAGGCCGCCGGCCTCTTTTGAGATAGCCATTCTGGTAAAGCGATTACGCGAGCCGAACATTTCCGCCATGGTGATATTTTCCAGCGCAAACAGACCCAGTACCGCCACGTTATGAATAACAATCAGGGACAGCATAATGGTGCTGGCGCTATAGCTTTTATCGACAATAATAGCCAGCATCGGCCAGGCCAGAATAATGGCGGAAATATTGACGATAATATAAGGTAAACGGCGCCCAACTTTATCCGATAGCCAGCCTAACAGTGGGATAGTAATAAAGCCAATCACTGAGCTAATCATTAAGGCATCGGTCGGAATCGCTTTATCAAATAATAGACTTTGAACCAGATATCCCGCGAGAAATGTTTGCAATAAACCGGAATTACCGGCCTGTCCAAAGCGTAAACCGGTCGCCAGCCAGAATGATTTACTTTTTAACATCGCGCCGAAGGTATTTTGCGCGGCGGCGGCTTTAGCCTTAACTTCATCGGCTTCGTTGACCTGTTCAAATACCGGGCTCTCTTTCAGATTTAAACGCAGCCAAATGGCAAAGATCATTACCACGACGCTTGCAAGGAACGGAATACGCCAGCCCCAGGCGATGAGTTGTTCGCGATCGAGCAGGAAGAACATCACTGCCCAGATGGCCGTGGCGCTCAGCGTCCCGCAGTTGGTGCCCATCGCCACCAGAGAAGAGATGATGCCGCGTTTCCCTTTCGGCGCATATTCCGCCAGCATGGTACCGGCGCCGGAAATTTCGGCGCCCGCTCCCAGCCCCTGAATAATACGCAGGGTCACCAGTAACACCGGCGCAAAAATACCAATCTGCGCATAGGTGGGTAATACGCCGATTAACGTGGTGCAAATGCCCATCATGGTGATGGTAATAAACAGAACCTTTTTACGCCCGATGCGATCCCCCATTTTACCGAATATGAAAGCGCCGACGATCCGCGCAATATATCCTGCGCCATAGGTTCCCATCGCTAATATCAGCGCCATGGCCGCCGACTGCTCCGGGAAAAATATCTCATGAAAGACCAGCGCGGCGCCTAAAGAATAAAGCTGGAAATCCATAAATTCCAGTGCCGTGCCAAGCCAGCCGGATACCGCGGCGCGGATAAGATCCGTAGTGCTTCTCTCATTTTTAGCTGTCGTCATAATAATAATCTCTAAAGTAGGATACAGCGAGGTTATTTATATTTATGCGTTGAAGGTTAATAACACCTTACAACAATGCTTGCGGTCTTCTTCAAATAACGTCATGGCATCGACAACATGCTCAAAAGCAAACTGATGGGTGATTAGCCGATCCGGATTAATTAAGCCGTTTGCCAACCATTCGAGAACCAGCGGGAATTTATTGGCATTGAGCCTGGACGAATAAATAGTGAGCTCTTTGCCGGTGATCCCCTGCTGCGCCACCATTGACGGTTCGGTAGAAAAGCCCATCAGCACAATCCTGCCTGCCGGCGAAGCCAGTGCGATGGCCTCTGGGAAAATCGCCGGGTGGCAGGCGGCGTCGATAATCAGCGTCGGCCGGATACCCTGCGCTTCCAGCGCCTGCGCCAGCGGTTGCTCCTTATTATTAATGGTCCAGTCGGCGCCGTTTTGCTGCGCCATCTGCAAACGCTCAGGGATCTGGTCGGCGACGATCACCTGCCGCACGTTATAGACGCGCTTGAGCACCTGAATGGTGGTCAGCCCCATCGGCCCAGCGCCGTAGACCAGCGCGATATCCTGTTCGCGTGGTTTAGCCTGGCCGGTGACATTCGCCGCAATAGTAAAGGGCTCCACCATTACCGCATGATGGTCGCTCACGTTCTCCGGCACCGGCCAGGCATTTTTGGCCGGTACCACCGCGTATTCGCTAAACCCGCCATCGCGATGCACGCCCAGCACCACCAGCGACGCGCAGACGTTGGGCTTACCGACCGAACAGGGATAACAGTGGCCGCAGCTGATCACCGGATCAACCGTCACCCGCTGGCCCACGACTTTATCCGTCACGCCCTCGCCCACGGCATCAATCACGCCGAAAAACTCGTGGCCAATGACCCGCGGATATTTGGCGAACGGATTATGTCCACGATAGATGTGGCTATCTGAGCCGCAAATTCCCGCCAGTTTCACCTTTACCCGCACTTCCCCGTTCCCCGGCTGCGGCAATGGCCGTTCTTCAATCGCCAGCGCGTTCGGCTGTTGGATAACAATACTTTTCATTTTTCTCTCCTTACCAATTCCACAAAGTGCCATCTTCGAGGCGCGCCACCGGCAGACAGGCGGGTTCATAGGGGTATTTCGCCGCCAGCTTCTCGTCGAACTCAATGCCCAGCCCTGGTTTATCGCCCGGATGCATATAGCCATTGTCAAAACGCCAGCTATGCGGGAAGACCTCCAACATCTGTTCGGAATAGCCCATGTACTCCTGAACGCCGAAATTTGGCACCCACAGATCGAAATGCAGCGCCGCCGCCATGCATACCGGAGAGAGATCGGACGGCCCGTGAGAGCCGGTGCGAACCTGGTACAATGAAGCAAAATCGGCGATGCGCCGCATGCCGCTGATCCCGCCAGCGTGGGTAATAGTGGTGCGGATATAATCAATGAGCTGTTCTTCAATCAGCTGTTTGCAATCCCAGATGCTATTAAAGACTTCGCCGACGGCAATCGGCGTGACGGTATGCTGGCGAATTAAGCGGAAGCACGCCTGATTCTCTGCCGGTGTCGGATCTTCCATCCAGAACAGACGATACTCCTCAATGCTTTTACCAAATCGCGCCGCCTCGATCGGCGTCAGGCGATGGTGCATGTCGTGCAGTAAATGCTCGTTGAAACCAAATCGTTCGCGCACGGCGGCAAATAGCCGCGGGGTGAAATCCAGATATTTCTCCGTTGACCACAGCTGCTCTTCCGGCCACACGCCTTTGGTCGCCGGCTCGTATGCCTGACCTTTGCCCTTGGCCATGCCGTAGGTGGTTTTCATCCCCGGAATACCGCACTGCACGCGGATCGCCTTAAAACCCATTTCCTGATGGCGGGCGTAGTCGTCCAGCACTTCATCAATGGAATGACCGGTGGTGTGGCAGTAGACCATCACCCCTTCGCGCGAGGCGCCGCCCAGCAGTTGGTAAAGCGGCATTCCGGCGGCTTTGGCTTTGATATCCCACAGCGCCATATCAACGGCGGAAATAGCCGACATGGTCACCGGACCGCGGCGCCAGTAGGCGCCTTTGTAGAAGAACTGCCAGATATCTTCGATGCGGTGAGCATCACGGCCAATCAGCTGCGGACAAAGGTGATCTTTCAGGTATGAGGCGACCGACAATTCACGGCCGTTGAGCGTGGCATCACCGAGGCCGACAATCCCGTCATCGGTGGTGATTTTTAAGGTGACGAAGTTACGCCCTGGGCAGGTAACGAACACGTCGGCGGCAACGATCTTCATGGGTAATTCCTTACATCTGTGCGGTTAGTGATCAAAATTAAATCACCAGACCTACTACCATACAAGTATGATATTTAAAAAAGATGCGAAGGATCACAAACGGATGTGGTTGCGGGGGGCGCCAGGCGTCCCCCCGTTAGCGATTAATTAATGCGGTCTTTTACGATGAAGAAATAGCACAGCGCGCCGGTAAAGGTCACACAGGCGGCGATGACTAAGGCCAGGTTAAAGGAGTGCGTGGTGTCCACTACCCAACCGGTGACAACCGGCGCAAAAGAGGCGAAAACAAAGCTGCCGAAGTTCTGGATCGCCGCCACAGACGCGACTTTATTCTCGCTAACCATCACCTGAACCAGCCCCCAGGCCGAGGTCCCGGCAAAGTGGACGCAGAATAGCGCCATGGAGATAAACGCCACCGCCTGGGTCGGCGAACTCGATTGCACCACCAGCAGCGTGCCGAGCGCAGAAAGCGTCAGGCCAACCACAATGGCCGTTTTGCGCGTTTTCGCCAGATCGTACCCGCGGCGCGCCAGCGCATCGACCACCAGCCCATTGACCCACATGCCCACCGCCGCGGCCAGAAACGGGATTGCCGCCACCCAGCCGGTTTTCGCCAGGCTCAATCCCTGCTGCGCCTGCAGATAACCGGGCAGCCACGCGATATACAGCCAGCCGGTATAGTTAACCCCGGAGAAGCCTAAAATCATTCCCCAGGTGGTGCGCCGTTTGAACAGCGCCAGCCACTCGCTGAATACCAGCGTTGGGCGCGCTTTTTCCGGCGCCGCCAGATACTGGCGCTCCTCCTGTTGCAGATCGAACTGCGCGCGGTTGCGATACCACGCGTACCAGCACAGGCCCACAACGATCCCGGCAAGGCCGATAACCACGAACATGGTGCGCCAGCCCCAGGCTATCTGCATCAGCACCAGCGCCGGCGGCGCGATCGCCTGGCCAAGCACCGTTGAGGAGTTAAAGATGCCGACCGCGGTACCGCGTTCTTTTTGTACGTACCAGTCGGTAATGGATTTTACCCCCGCCGGCATAAACGGCGCTTCGCCAATCCCGAGGCCAATACGGAGCAAAATAAAGTGGCTAAAGGAGTTCACCACCCCGGTTAGCGCCTGCATCAGTGACCAGAAAATCAGCCCTGCCCCCAATACAATTCGCGGGCCGAAGCGATCGAGCAAAATACCCGAGGGCAGTTGAGCAAAGCCGTATGACAGAGAGAACGCCGACAGCAGCACGCCGAATTCCGTCGCGCTAAGCCCGAGATCGCCGCGAATAGCCTCACCGGCAACGCTTAATGACGAACGATCGAGGAAGTTGACGATACCGGCGATGAACAGCAGCGTCAGGGTGACTTTTTGCACCCGGCCAATGCGCACGGGTTTGGCGCCAGCTTCGCTGGCAAGGGTTTGTGTAGCCATAATTGCCTCTTACGATAAACAGCACGATGCGTTTAGGGTAAGTAAGGCAACTAGTCGGCTACCATACAAGAATTAAGGTTGAAATTAGCGTGGAAGATCACAAAGGGCGATTTTTTATCCTGCTACAAGACGCTATGCCCGCCCCCAGCCAGCAACGATGATCAGCATGCCGCATAGCGCAATCGCGGCCCCCGCCCAGTCAAAGTGACTTAGCTTCACACCATCGACGAAACGCAGCCACAGCAGCGCGGTGCAGACGTAGACGCCGCCATAAGCGGCATAGACTCTGCCGCTGGCCTCCGGGTGCAGGGTCAGTAGCCAGACGAACATCGCCAGCGCCATCGCGGTCGGGATCAACAGCAGCGGCGAACCGCCCCGCTTCAGCCATAGCCACGGCAGGTAACAGCCGATGATTTCGCACAGCGCGGTAGCAAAGAAAAGTAACGTGGTTTTCAGCATTAAAGTTTGGTAAATGAGACAATTTGTTGCACTAGTGTACGCGATAATGCGCAGGCACCCATGCCATTTTGTCCGGTAGGCGCGGGTAGCGAGTTGTAGTAAACTTGTCCAACTGGTTAACCCTTTTTATCACTCAAAGGAAATCGTGATGAAAATGACACGCAATAAACGCTGGTGCCTGACCGCCCTGCTGGCGGCAAGCGCAATGGTCTATACCGCTTCGTCCTTCGCGCAAACCGACAAACTGGTGATCGAGTCCGGCGACAGCGCGCAGAGCCGTCAGCAAGCCGCAATGGAAAAAGAGCAGTGGAACGATACCCGCTCGCTACGGCAGAAGGTAAATAAACGCGCGGAGAAAGAGTGGGACAAAACCGACGTCGCCTTCGATGCGCAGGATAACTGCCAGAAGAGCGCCAACGTCAACGCCTACTGGGAACCCAACACCCTGCGCTGTCTTGACCGCCGCACTGGTCGCGTTATTACGCCATAATTCCCCGGCGCCCGTGGGCGCCATCCTCTATTAATGCACACAGGATTTCCCATGTCTGACGCCCCTCACGTCAAACTCCGCCCGCTTGAGCGCGAAGACCTGCGCTTCGTCCACCAGCTTGATAATAACGCCAGCGTAATGCGTTACTGGTTTGAAGAACCTTACGAGGCCTTCGTCGAACTCTCTGACCTTTACGACAAACACATTCACGATCAAAGTGAACGCCGTTTCGTTATCGAATGCGATGGCGAAAAAGCCGGGCTGGTTGAACTGGTGGAGATAAACCACGTTCACCGTCGCGCCGAGTTCCAGATTATCATCTCCCCGGAATATCAGGGCAAAGGGCTGGCGACGCGCGCCGCTAAGCTGGCAATGGACTACGGCTTTACCGTTCTCAATTTGTATAAGCTGTATCTGATTGTTGATAAAGAAAACGAAAAAGCGATCCACATCTACCGCAAACTCGGTTTCATGGTCGAAGGAGAGCTGATTCACGAGTTCTTTATCAACGGCGAATACCGCAATACCATTCGCATGTGCCTGTTCCAGCATCAGTACCTTGAGAAACATCGTCCTCAAGGCCAGACGCTGCTCAAGCCCACCGCTCAGTAGTAGTCGATAGTGTTTTTGATGCTGTAGTGTCGCGTCACCGCCGGCTGGACGCTTTCATCGACAACCTGCATCTCACAGCGGATCGGGTTGTCGTGATCGTCATAGTCGCAGGTTTGCTTCACCTTACCTAACGCGCGGTCGTTAAATACGCTCACCGCGCTGTAATCGAGCTTTTTACGCGGATCGGTGGACGGCGTCGATACGACGCTGAAGCGCTCATCTTTCGCGGTGGTGGTTTTGCCCAGCGGATAACCTTCGCTGTCATAGCGATAGCTGGAAGTGCTTTCTTTCCCGCGAGCCGTCACCACAAACCCGTTGTCATCGGTCTCCCAGCTGACGCCCGCCGCCGGCATCTCGGCGAGCTGGCATTTCCCCTGCAGCCGCAGGCGTTTCTCCTGCGTTTGCGCATCCAGATAGTAATTCGCGTCAAGTACCAGCGTGGCGCCGGTTTTGTTTTCGAGGTCGGTAAAATCCAGCAGATCAAAACACCCTTCTGCCGACACCTGGGCACGCACCCGCTTCACCATTTCCCCCTGGTCGTCGAACAGGATCTGAGTAAACGTTTTCACCGGGCCGCGCAGCGGGTCGAACTCAAACTCATTGGAAAAACTGGCCATCTCCGGGGTAAACGCCGCCGGCGTTGACGGCTTATCGCAGGCGCTGAGCAGCAACGCTGCCGGGATCAGCAAAAACAGTTTATTCACAGCCGCTACCTTTTTGGGAATATTCCAATCATTTTAGCAAATACAATTATTTACACCAATTCTGCTATGCTTAAAAATGGATGACATCAATAAGGAGCTTATGATGAAACTATCCCCATGGTTGTGCGCGGTCCTGCTGCTGGGTTCGGCATCCGCACTGGCAGCGCCGGACTCCTGCGAGCGGGTAAAGGGCGAGATCCAGCAAAAGATCATCAACAACGGCGTTCCGGCTTCTGGTTTCAGCCTGGCCATTGTACCGAATGATCAGCCTGACCAGCCCGGCGCTCAGGTGGTTGGCCACTGCGCTAACGACACCTTCAAGATAATCTATACCCGCAACGGCGACGCGACGGCGACCGATTCAGACGGGCAATAACCGCCGCTTTCGAGTGAAGGATCTTATCTCTGGTTGACCGGAGATAAGATTCACCTACCCCTATTTAAGTATTATTCCTCACCCATGCGCCAGCAATCCTGCGGTTGCCAGCGGCATTTCGCATAATAAAAATCATGGAGTGAGCACAATGTCCAACCCTGAACATCCCGGCGGCGTCAGTCGTCGCGCCCTCATAAAATCCTCAGCAATCGGTTCCCTGGCCCTGGCCGCCGGCGGCCTGTCGTTGCCTTTCAGTCTACGCGCCGCGGCCGCCGCCGTGCAGCAAGCCACCGGAGCAGAAGAAAAAACCGTCTGGGGTGCCTGCTCGGTTAACTGCGGCAGCCGCTGCGCGCTGCGCCTGCACGTTCGCGACAACGAAGTGGTGT
Organism: Klebsiella sp. 141251; assembly: GCF_050600725.1. Lineage (NCBI taxonomy): Bacteria > Pseudomonadati > Pseudomonadota > Gammaproteobacteria > Enterobacterales > Enterobacteriaceae > Klebsiella > Klebsiella sp. 141251. Next base: position 156,178 of record NZ_JAQIRG010000002.1, on the reverse strand, counting down.
GGGTGGAGACCGATAATACCGGCCATGATATTTACGGCGATCATCAGGTTCGCGCCTGCCTGCGCGGGCGTTCTATCCGCCGACGTATCAATCACCCCGATCGTCTTAACTACCCAATGAAACGCGTAGGCAAACGCGGCGAAGGAAAATTCGAACGCATTAGTTGGACCGAAGCGCTGGATACCATCGCCGAAAGTCTGAAACGCGTGGTAAAAGAGTACGGCAACGAAGCGGTCTATATTAACTACTCTTCCGGGATTGTCGGCGGCAATATGACCCGCTCTTCCCCTTCCGCCTCGCCGGTGATGCGGCTGATGAACTGCTACGGCGGATCGCTCAACCAGTACGGCACCTACAGTACGGCGCAGATCGCCTGCGCCATGCCCTATACCTACGGTAGCAACGACGGCAACAGCACTTCGGATATTGAAAACAGTAAACTGGTGGTAATGTTCGGCAATAACCCGGCGGAAACCCGCATGAGCGGCGGCGGCATTACCTGGTACCTGGAGCAGGCCCGCGAGCGTTCCAACGCCCGCATGATCGTCATCGACCCACGCTATACCGATACCGCGGCCGGGCGTGAAGATGAGTGGATCCCCATTCGTCCCGGTACCGATGCGGCGCTGGTCGCCGGTATCGCCTGGGTATTGATTAATGAAAATCTGGTAGACCAGCCGTTCCTCGATAAATACTGCGTCGGCTACGATGAGAAAACCTTGCCGGCCGATGCTCCGGCCAACGGCCACTATAAAGCCTATATTCTCGGCCAGGGGGACGACGCTACCGCCAAGACGCCGCAGTGGGCCTCGCGTATTACCGGTATTCCCGCCGATCGCATCATTAAACTGGCGCGCGAAATCGGTATGACCAAACCCGCCTATATCTGCCAGGGCTGGGGGCCACAGCGCCAGGCGAACGGCGAACTCTCCGCGCGGGCTATCGCCATGCTGCCGATTTTAACCGGCAACGTCGGCATCAACGGCGGCAACAGCGGCGCCCGCGAATCGACCTATACCATCACCATTGAGCGTCTGCCGGTACTGGAAAATCCGGTAAAAACCGCCATCTCCTGCTTTAGCTGGACCGACGCTATCGCCCGCGGACCGGAGATGACCGCCACCCGTGACGGCGTGCGCGGCAAAGAGAAGCTGACGGTTCCCATCAAATTCCTGTGGAACTATGCTGGCAACACCATCATTAACCAGCATTCCGACATCAATAAAACCCACGATATTCTACAGGACGAGAGCAAATGCTCGACGATCGTGGTTATCGAAAACTTTATGACCTCGTCGGCAAAATATGCCGATATTCTGCTGCCGGACCTGATGACCGTAGAACAGGAAGATATCATTCCTAACGACTATGCCGGCAATATGGGCTATCTGATTTTCATCCAGCCCGCCACCACGGCGAAGTTCGAACGCAAACCTATCTACTGGATCTTAAGTGAAGTAGCAAAACGCCTTGGCGACGATGTGCATCAGCGCTTCACCGAAGGCCGGACTCAGGAGCAGTGGTTACAGTACCTGTACGCCAAAATGGTCGCTAAAGATCCGGCGCTGCCGGGCTATGACGAGCTCAAAAAAATGGGCATCTACAAGCGTAAAGACCCGAACGGCCATTTCGTCGCCTATCGGGATTTCCGTCGCGATCCTGAAGCGCATCCGCTAAAAACGCCTTCCGGCAAAATTGAGATTTACTCCAACCGCCTCGCCGAAATTGCCGCCCGCTGGGAGCTGGAAAAAGGCGACGTCATCAGTCCGCTGCCGGTCTATGCCTCCACCTTTGAAGGCTGGGACGATCCGTTACGCAGCCAGTTCCCGCTACAAATGTTTGGCTTCCATTATAAGGCGCGTACCCACTCCAGCTACGGCAACGTCGATGTCTTACAAGCGGCCTGCCGTCAGGAAGTGTGGCTTAACCCTCTCGATGCCGAAAAACGCGGGATTAACAACGGCGACATGGTGCGCGTCTTTAATCAGCGCGGCGAACTGCGTATTCCGGCAAAGGTCACGCCGCGTATTATGCCTGGGGTGACGGCGATGGGTCAGGGAGCATGGCACGATGCCAATATGGCTGGCGATCGCGTCGACCACGGCGCCTGCATGAATACCCTCACTACCCACCGGCCTTCACCGCTGGCGAAGGGAAATCCGCAGCATACCAACCTGGTCGAAATCGAGAAGGTTTAAGGAGTAAACCATGAGCGCTCAATATGGATTTTTTATCGATTCCGCCCGTTGCACCGGCTGCAAAACCTGCGAGCTGGCCTGTAAAGACTACAAGAACCTGACGCCGGACGTCAGCTTCCGTCGTATCTATGAGTATGCCGGCGGCGACTGGCAGGAGGACAACGGCGTCTGGAATCAGAACGTTTTCGCCTATTACCTCTCTATCGCCTGTAACCACTGTGAAGACCCGGCGTGCACCAAGGTCTGCCCGAGCGGGGCGATGCACAAGCGCGAAGACGGTTTTGTGGTGGTCAATGAAGAGGTGTGCATCGGCTGTCGCTACTGCCATATGGCCTGCCCGTATGGCGCGCCGCAGTACAACGCCGCCAAAGGGCATATGACCAAATGCGACGGCTGTCACGAGCGTGTCGCACAACGCAAGAAACCGATTTGCGTCGAGTCCTGCCCGCTGCGCGCGCTGGACTTCGGGCCGATTGCCGAACTGCGGGAAAAACACGGCCAGCTGGCCGCCGTGGCGCCGCTGCCTTCAGCGCACTTCACCAGGCCGAGCATTGTGATAAAACCTAACGCCAACAGCCGTCCGTGTGGCGATACCACCGGCTATCTGGCCAATCCGAAGGAGGTCTGAAATGGGAAATGGATGGCATGAATGGCCGTTGATTCTGTTTACGGTACTGGGGCAATGCGTCGCTGGCGCAGTCATCGTCAGCGGCCTGGGCTGGGTGTCGCTCTCCGGTCAGCGCGAAGCGCGAGAGCGGCTGGTGCGCAGCATGTTCTTTATCTGGCTATTGATGGGAATAGGTTTTCTCGCTTCCGTAATCCATCTCGGCTCGCCGCTACGCGCATTTAATTCACTGAACCGCGTTGGCGCTTCAGCGCTCAGTAATGAAATCGCCAGCGGCGCCCTCTTCTTCGCCGTTGGCGGATTCTGGTGGCTACTGGCGGTGCCAGGAAAAATGCCGGCGGCGCTCGGCAAAATCTGGTTGTTTCTCACCATGCTGCTGGGGCTGCTGTTTGTGATGGCGATGACCCGCGTCTACCAAATTGACACCGTGCCGACGTGGTATAATGGCTACACTACCAGCGCGTTCTTCCTGACGGTACTGCTCAGCGGGCCGCTGTTCGCCGCCCTGCTGCTGAAGCTGGCGAAAGTTGACTTCAACGGCTGGTTTTTTGCCGCGATTAGCGCTGCCGCCCTCATCATCAGCGTGGCCGTTGTTGTCTTGCAAAGCGCTGACCTCGGCACGATCCACAGTTCAGTACAACAGGCGAACGCCCTTCTCCCGGATTACGGCAGACTGCAGGTTCTACGGCTGATCCTGCTGGCGCTCGGTCTCGGCTGCTGGCTGTGTCCGCTTCTCCGCCGCCAGCCGCCGCGCGCCGCCGGGTTATTGATCGGGCTGATAATGGTTTTAGTCGCGGAGTGTATAGGCCGCGGCCTGTTTTATGGCCTGCATATGACCGTAGGTATGGCGGTTGCGGGTTAACGAGACGGCGCGCCTGTGCGCGCCGCAGTAAGGAATAGGGTAATGATGCAGATCCCAAATCGCGACGCCGTCGCACTAAGCGCCCGTACGCTGGGCGCGCTGTTCTCTTTTACGCCGGACAGCGAGCAAAACGCGCCGCTGGTCGCCGCTTTTCTCGATGGTAGCTGGCAGCCGCAGTGGCCGTTCCCGGTCTCGGATTCACTGGCAATGGAATTCGCCGCCAGCAGCGACGAGACGCTGCCGCAAGCCTGGCAGCGTCTGTTTATCGGCCCATGGGCGCTGCCCGCTCCGCCGTGGGGCTCGGTGTGGCTGGATAAAGAGTCGGTGTTATTCGGCGACTCGACGCTTGCGCTACGCGAATGGATGCGGGCCAGCGGTATCGCGCTGGATCTTGAGCGCAACGAACCCGAAGATCACTTCGGTACATTGCTGCTGCTGGCCGCGTGGCTGTGCGAAACAAATCAGGATGAGTTGTTTGCGCAACTGCTGGCCTGGCATCTGCTGCCGTGGTCCGGGCGCTTTTTAAGCGTGTTTATCGAGGATTCGGCGCATCCGTTCTATCGGGCGCTGGGCCAACTGGCGCAGATGACATTGGCTGAATGGCAGGTAAATCTGCCCATCGCGGTAGCGGAAAAGCAGCTGTATCGTTAACTCACCGGCCGCGTCGATCCCCGGCGCGGCACTTATAGCTTTTGCATCTAAGGTTATTCCCTATCACAATAACGTCATGACTCCCAATTTCACGCCCGCTAATGCACCGTCTTCATAACTATCCTGATGTGCAGGTGATGTTCCGTCGCCTGCTCATCGCCACGCTCGTCGGCATCTTTGCGGCGCTGGCCGTGGCGCTGTTTCGCCACTCGATGGTCGTGCTGGAAACATTATTCCTCGGTAACGATAGCGGTAGCCTGGTGAACGCCGCACAGTCGCTGCCGTGGTGGCGTCGGCTGCTGACGCCAGCGCTTGGCGGACTGGCCGCGGGGACATTGCTGTGGTTATGGCAACGGCGCAGCGTGTCGCGTCCGCACGCCCCGACCGATTACATGGAAGCGCTGGAAACCGGCGATGGTTGTTTCGATACGCCGGCAAGCCTCGTGAAATCGCTGGCGTCGCTGCTGGTGGTCGTGACCGGCAGCGCCATTGGCCGCGAAGGAGCCATGATCCTGCTGGCCGCGCTGGCCGCCTCGCTGTTCGCCCGCCGCTTTACCCCGCGTGCTGAATGGAAGCTGTGGGTCGCCTGCGGCGCCGCCGCCGGGATGGCCAGCGCCTATCATGCGCCGCTGGCGGGTAGCCTGTTTATCGCGGAAATCCTCTTTGGCACCCTGATGCTGGCCTCGCTCGGCCCGGTAGTCATTTCGGCGGTAATCGCCCTGTTACTAACGAATCTGCTCAACGGCGGCGCCGCGCCGCTGTACCACGTCGTCTTTCAGCAAAATCTGAACGCGCTGCATTACGTTTTAATGCTGGCGACCGGCCTGCTGGCCGGGCTGTGTGGGCCGCTATTTATCTGGCTGATGAACTACAGCCACCGTGGCTTCGTGAGGCTGAAACTGTCACCGCCGTGGCAGCTGGCGATGGGTGGACTGATCGTCGGCATGTTATCGCTCATTACCCCAGCGGTGTGGGGCAACGGTTATAGCGTGGTGCAAAGCTACCTGCTGTCGCCGCCGCTATTTAGCGTCATTATCATCGTCTTTGTCTGTAAGCTGTTGGCGGTGCTGGCCAGCAGCGGCTCCGGCGCCCCGGGTGGCGTCTTTACCCCGACGCTTTTCGTCGGGCTGGCGCTGGGCATGCTGTTCGCCAGTTTTAGCGGGCTATGGTTAGATAACGATCAGAACATGGCGATTATGATTGGGTTAACCGGGATGGCGGCGTTTCTCGCCGCGACAACGCATGCGCCGATTATGTCAACGCTGATGATTTGTGAGATGACCGGGCAGTATGTGCTGCTGCCCGGTTTATTGATCGCCTGCGTACTGGCCTCGGTACTGTCGCGAACGTTACGCCGGGATTCGATCTATCGCCATGACGCTGCCGAGAACGTCTAAGTCAACATACTGGCTGAGTTCACGTTGTTCGGCGCGCGGCAGATAAGGCAGCTCGCCAATAAGCGGCGCGGGTAGCTTTTTGCTCAGTACATCAATGATTTCAGCGTAGTGCGCAAGACCAGGATTAATGCGGTTGGCGACCCAGCCGATTAATGGCAAACCGTCGTTAGCCACCGCCTGAGCGGTCAACAGAGCATGGTTGATACACCCTTCCTGAATACCCACCACCAGCACTACCGGCAGTTGTTCCTGTACCACCCACTCGGAGAGCGGGCGTAAATCGTTCATCAGGCTGCGCCAGCCGCCGGTACCTTCCACTACGACATGATCGACCCTGCCGCTGAGCTGCTGCAGCCCGTCGCTGAGTAAACCGTAGTTGATCGGGCAGCTGTGCGCCACGCTGCTTTCTTCTTCGCTTAACGCGATGGGATTGACAGCATCATACGGCAGCGACAACGTCGACACGCTCTGTAATACCAGCGCGTCTTTATTACGCAGTCCGTCCGGCGTCTCTTTGCTGCCCTTCGCCACAGGCTTATACCCGGCGACGCTTTTACCGCTGGCAGCAAGTGCCTGCAGCAACGCGCGGGAAACTACCGTCTTCCCGACAGCAGTGTCAGTACCTGTTATAAAGAAACGCTTAAACATCACTAACCCCAAAGTTGTCTATACGAAAGATACATAAGAGAAATAATCAACAGTGGGAAAAGTCTACGCGAAGCCGTCGGGGCCCAGATTGAGATAGCGCAATTTTTGGTGCGACTATGAAAAAATGTTAACCCTGTAACAGTCGGATAAGGAGCGATCCGTTATAGAGGGCGTCTTTCACCAGAGCCGCGCCAGCCATCGTGCCGCGGTTTGAGAACTGGGTACTCTCAACCGCAATATGACGACTATATGCTGGCAGCGCCTGTTGCCGAATACAGTCAGAAATTGCCGGAAACAAAATATCGGATGCCTGGTTGAACGGCGAACCGATAAGGATTTTTTGTGGATTAAACAGGTTAACCATAATGGCCAGAATACGCCCCACGTGCGTACCAACGCCGGTAATGATATCCCGCGCCAGTAAATCACCCTGCTGCGCCGCCTGGCATAACCATTCAACGCTCAACTGCTGCTGATGCAACATCGAGCTCATCGATTTTGCCATGCGCATCTGCGCCAGTTCCAGCACGCTTTCGATGCTGGCGATGGTTTCCAGGCAGCCATGATTGCCGCAGTAGCAGCGTTTACCATAAGGGTCGACCTGGGTATGGCCGATCTCCACCAGGCTACTACTACCGGCATGCAGCAGGCGGCCATCGGTGATGACGCCAGCGCCGACGTTGTGGTCGATCACCACCTGGATGACGTCACGCGCCCCGCGTGACGCGCCAAACAACGATTCGGCCATGGTCCAGGCGCTGATATCGTGCTGAATATAGACCGACACCCCGGTGTGATTAGCCAGCGTTTCACCAAGCGGCATGTCTTTCACATCGTCGTAAAATGGCATCCGGTGAATGATGCCGTTTTCAGTATCGATGATCCCTGGCAAGGTGATGGCGATAGCGGTAAGGCGCTCGAGCTTGTGCTGATGGCGAATAAAAAACTGGTCGATATGCTCGATGATCCGCGTCAGCAGCGGTTGCGCATGCTGCAGCGACAGTTCCAGTTGTTCTTCCACCACCAGTTTGCTGCTGAGATCGCGCAGCGCCAGATGAATCTCCCCCCGGCTGATGCGCAACGACAAATAATGCCAGGCTTCCGTTTCAACCATCAGCCCGACCGCCGGGCGGCCGCGGCTCCCCGGCTCCTGGATTTCGGTCTCCTGCACCAGATGCGCTTCCAGCATCTCGCGAACAATTTTGGTAATGCTGGCCGGCGCCAGTTGCGCAAATCGGGAAAGGTCGATACGCGACACCGGGCCAAGCTGATCAATCAGGCGATACACGGCTCCTGCGTTGGTCTGCTTTATTTGATCGATATGGCCTGGTTGACTGTCCGCTACCACCGTTGACTCCCTTTATTTTCGCGCTTCGAAATAAACTTTCGGCTATGGTGAAGCACTTCGATGGTACACGTCAAATTTTTACTTAGCCTTGTGATTTACCGCACGTTTTTGGGTCTTTTTTGTCTCATTTTGCTAACGCGGCGGCGGCGAGGAGATAATCGCGAAAACGCTGCGCCGCCAGCCCCTGTTCGCGATGTTTGGCCCACACCAGCCACATTTCCGACACCGCATCGGATTCAGTAATCGGCAGCCAGCGCATTTCATTCAGCTGCACCCGCTTAAACGAGGCCGGTAGGATTGATACCCCAAGACCAGAAGCCACCAGGCCGATGATGGTCATGGCCTCGCCGACCTCCTGGGTGATAACCGGCGCGGTACCGTAGCGGCGCATCAGTCCGAGAATATCGTCGTACAGGCCGGTACCAACGTGCGGGTCGAAAAAGACAAACGGCTCGCGCGCCAGCTCAAGCAGACTGACCGCCTGCTGACGGGCCAGAGGATGATCGCTGGGCACCATCGCCAGTAGCGGTTCGCGCAGCACTTTTTCCCAGCACAGCGTATCCGGCAGCTGCGTGTTGCGCATCAGGCCAAGGTCAAGCGCCCCTTCAGTTAACGGCACTATCTGTTCGCGGGTGTTGGTTTCGCGAGTCTGGATATGGACATCGGGAAAGCGGCGGCGAAAAGTGGAAAGCGTATCGGAAACCGCTTTGATAAATGGCGCCGATGAAGTGAAACCAATGCGCAGTTCACCGGTTTCGCCGTGATGCAGGCGCCCGGCACGGGCGGCGGCATCTTCAACTTGCGTCAGAATTTGTCGGCTATCGGCGAGAAATTGCTTCCCCGCCGCCGTTAGGCTGACGCTGCGGTTAGTGCGGGCAAACAGTCGCGCGCCAATTTGCTGTTCGAGAATCTGAATCTGCTGGCTTAACGGCGGCTGAGAGATGTTGAGGCGCGCCGCCGCACGGCCAAAATGTAGCTCTTCCGCCACGGCGACGAAGTAACGCAAATGACGCAGCTCGATATTCATATTTAAAACATCTTATTTGAGATTATTAATATATTAGACGGAATATTTACAATTTTATACCCTAAAAATGTGAGCTGAATGGTCACATCAGTTTGTTTGTAATCCAGCTGTATATAAGCAAGGAATTCTCCGTGAGCAACACAACAACCGCCGGCACCGCGCCGGCGAGAAGCGCCGGTGATAAGGCGGTAAACCAGCCAAATCAATTTATTAAACGCGGTACCCCGGCGTTTATCCGCGTCACCCTGGCGCTGTTTTCCGCCGGACTGGCAACCTTCGCCCTGCTTTACTGCGTGCAGCCCATTCTGCCGGTGCTGTCGGGCGAGTTCGGCGTAAGCCCCGCCAGCAGCAGTATTTCGTTATCGATTTCCACCGCGATGCTCGCCGTCGGCCTGCTATTTACCGGCCCGCTGTCGGATGCCATTGGCCGTAAACCGGTGATGGTCACCGCGTTACTGCTGGCCGCGTGCTGCTCCCTCTTATCAACAATGATGACCAGTTGGCACGGGATTCTGATCATGCGCGCGCTGATTGGTCTTTCGTTAAGCGGCGTAGCCGCCGTTGGGATGACTTATCTCAGCGAGGAGATCCACCCAAGCGTGGTGGCGTTTTCAATGGGGCTTTATATCAGCGGTAACTCGATAGGCGGCATGAGCGGCCGCCTGCTCACCGGGGTCTTTACCGATTTCTTCGGCTGGCGCGTGGCGCTGGCGGTGATAAGCGCCTTCGCCCTCGCGGCGGCAATCATGTTCTGGCGTATTCTTCCCGAGTCGCGCCACTTCCGCCCTATTTCGTTGAAACCGAAAACGCTGCTGATTAACTTCCATCTGCACTGGCGCGATCGCGGCCTGCCGCTATTGTTCCTCGAAGGTTTCCTGCTGATGGGCGCATTTGTGACCCTGTTTAACTATATTGGCTACCGCTTGATGATGTCTCCGTGGTCGCTGAATCAGGCGGTGGTCGGTCTGCTGTCGGTCGCCTACCTGACCGGGACCTGGAGTTCGCCAAAAGCCGGCGCGTTGACGGTGCGCTATGGCCGCGGACCGGTGATGCTGTTCTTTATTGCGGTGATGCTGTTTGGCCTGCTGATGACGCTATTCTCGCCCCTGTGGCTAATTTTCATCGGCATGTTGCTGTTCTCCGCTGGCTTTTTTGCCGCGCACTCGGTCGCCAGCAGTTGGATCGGCCCACGGGCGCGTCGCGCGCGCGGCCAGGCTTCTTCGCTATATCTGTTCAGCTACTATCTGGGTTCAAGTATTGCGGGGACGCTGGGCGGGGTCTTCTGGCATCACTACGGCTGGAACGGCGTCGGCGGCTTTATCGCGCTCCTGTTAATGGCCGCGCTGCTGACCGGCGCCTGTTTGCACAACCGCCTGAAATAATCGTTAAACGACGTGACCTTACGGGTCACGTCCGCTCACCATAGCCCGAGCACCGACGGCAACCCCAACAGTTCTCTGAGAGCATCCATAGAGAGCAGTGCGAAAAACACCCACGTGAACGGATTCATACTCGCCTCCGCTGACAGCCAGCGCCTGTTATCAGTGTAGCCGCTGGCGTGGCGCGCCGTCCGTTATAGTCATCACATGCGCATTTTTCGCCGCACGCAAAATGTCGTGCCCACGACTCGACCAAATCCCCCCGACGCGCTAGTGTACCCACTGACAACAGATTTATTTCACTCGCCACAGGCCAGCAGAGACTATGACTGAAAACAACAACTATCAGCAGCTCACCCGCACTTTCCAACGGCTCTCCCGCTTCTCGCACCTTGCCGCCATCGCCGGCTGGGATATGTTCGCCATGATGCCGCCCGGCGGCAGCCGCGCGCGCGGCGAAGCGCTGGCGGAGCTCGGGGTACTGCAGCACCAAATTTTGACCGATAAGAAGCTTGGCGAATGGCTGCGGCACGCCCAGCAGGAAGATCTTAACGATCTGGAGCAAGCTAACCTGCGCGAAATGACCCGACAGTATCAGCAGGCGGCGCTACTGCCGGAGAGCCTGGTGGAGGCGAAATCACTGGCCGGCAGCCGCTGCGAACACGCGTGGCGCAGCCAGCGTCCGGCTAACGACTGGCAGGGATTTGCCGAAAACCTGTGCGAAGTCGTTAAGCTCAGTCGCGAAGAGGCGCAGATCCGAGCCGAAGCGAAAGGGTGTTCCCGCTACGACGCCCTACTGGATATTTTTGAACCCGACATGACCAGCGCGCGTCTTGACGTGCTATTCGCCGATCTGAAATCCTGGCTGCCGTCCCTGCTGGCAAACGTCGTCGATAAGCAAGCGCGGAAGACGCTGCTCGAGCCACAGGGGCCCTTCGCCATCGCCGATCAGCGTGAGCTGGGCCTGGAAGCGATGCGGGTTTTAGGCTTTGATTTTGACGGCGGGCGTCTGGATATTAGCGCACACCCCTTCTGCGGCGGCGTGCCAGAGGACGTCCGGATCACCACCCGCTATAACGAAAACGATCTGCTCAGCGCGCTATTTGGCGTGATCCACGAAACCGGCCACGCTCGCTATGAACAGAACCTCCCGCGTAACTGGGTCGATCAGCCGGTTGGGCTGGCTCGCTCAACGGCGATTCACGAATCTCAGAGTCTGTTCTTCGAAATGCAGCTTGGCCGCAGCGAAGCCTTCCTCAACCGCCTGCTGCCCGCCGTGCGTCAGCGCTTTGGCGACCAGCCGGCGTTCAGCGCGGAAAACTTTATCGCCTGGAACCAGCGCGTGAAGCCGGGCTTCATTCGCGTTGATGCCGACGAAGTCAGCTACCCGGCGCACGTCATTCTGCGCTATGAAATCGAGCGGGCGCTGATCGACGGCGATATCGAAGTAGACGATATTCCGGCCCTTTGGGATGAGAAAATGCAGAGCTGGCTGGGTATTTCGACCCTCGGCAACTATCGTGACGGCTGTATGCAGGATATTCACTGGACCGATGGCGGTTTCGGCTATTTCCCTTCCTATACGCTGGGGGCGATGTACGCCGCACAGCTGATGGCGGCCGCCAGACGCGCGCTACCGAATCTCGCACAGGATATCGCCGGCGGCGATTTTAACGCCCTGTTCGACTGGTTGCGGCAAAATATCTGGCAACACGGCAGCCGCTTTACCACTTCGCAGCTGATTAAGAATGCCACCGGTGAAGATCTCAACAGCGAGTATTTCCGCCAGCATCTTACCGCTCGTTATCTCTAAGCCTGCGCGCCGGGGCCTGCTCCGGCGCTTTACCCCCGCCTGGCTCGTATTGTACAAACGGTTACACGCCGATACCAAACACTCACGGAAAGCTCGAAAAGACAAGCATATAGTTACTTCAACGGCCCCGCAGTGGGGTTGAAATGAAGAAACCTTTTCGAGGATATCAGAATGAAAAAAGTATTAGCTCTGGTCGTTGCCGCTGCTATGGGTCTGTCTTCCGCTGCTTTCGCTGCTGATGCAGTAAGCACCACTCAGGCACCTGCTGCTGCAACTCACAGCACCACTGCCAAGACCACCCACCATAAAAAACATCACAAAGCTGCCGCCAAACCAGCTGCAGAACAGAAGGCTCAGGCTGCCAAGAAACACAAAAAAGCCGCGGCAAAACCTGCTGTAGAGCAAAAAGCTCAGGCAGCGAAAAAACACCACAAAACCACTAAACACACCGCAGCTAAACCTGCTGCTCAGCCGGCTGCATAATCTTTCCGGTTAGTCTGGTCTTGTATAAATCGGCGCTGTTTCAGCGCCGTTTTTTTCTGGAGAGCGCTATGCTGCGACGTTATCGTTTTGAGCTCATCCTGATACTGCTGATAATCTGCGCGCTGGTGGCAACCCGCTTTTTCCTCTATTAGGCGCCGCTAATCTTCCCCCTCAATGGGAAAACCGGCTTCACGAATAGCCTGACGGCAATCGCTGACTCCTGCAGCATATCCCGCTTCAATTTCACATACCGGGCTCGCGCTGGAGAAAGGCAAGCGAATCGGCGTCGCCAGTTGACGTTCCAGCTCGCTAATTTTTTGCCGCGCCGCCAGCAACTCCACCGCCAATTCAGCGGCCGACACTTCGGTTTTCGCTCCTGTAATCACCGCCCGTAATTGCGTCTCATCGATAGTCATCATGTCCGCCAGTTCTGCATTCACTGGCAGATATTATAGCCAACGCCACCTCAGCGGCGCTGGCGGCTCGTTACAGGGCATGTACCGCCTCAATCACGAGATAACCCATCGCTCCCCACATAAAAATTGAAACTAACGAAACATAAACTAACGCGCGAATACCTTGTTTAGACATACACCCTCCCACTGCGGGAAATGACCTTGTGCTTATGATGGCCGGGTCAACCTCACATTTCACTCAATGGGAACCGGCGAAAACAATGTTTACAGTGAGAAAATGTTTCGTAGTGAAAATAATTGAGAAGATGGTAAAAAAACGCCAATGACGATGAACTTTTGCGTACTTCAGGCAACTAAAACGCCCGCTAAAAATTGCGCTTTACGAATGTCCTGCAAGGCAAAGTGATTATTTTTCCCGCGCTTTACGTACGTTCCGATACACGAATTATGTTGCGTTGCCCGCCGCTTTCTGCGGAAATGACGACAGCAGAGATTATGCGTTAACCCTCTGAATTACCATGGTTCTCGCAGAGATGAAATGTCTTCAGGAGTCGTTTTATCTGCCGTTTGGCTTAATAAAAATTATTCTTAACTTTCATAAACTTAAATCTCCTGCTACTTTCAATAGACATAATTATCTCCCCAGAGAGTGATATGCGTAGAGACGTACTGTTATTACTGTGTTCGTTTTGTGTATTTCCCCTGTTTGCTCACGCCGATGATGACGGCATGAGCGCGAAAGATATCAAAACGCTTTTTTTCGGCCATGACGATCGTAAAGCGGTCAGCGATCCGGCCAGTTCCCCCTGGGATGCCATCGGTCAATTAGAAACCGCCAGCGGTAATCTGTGTACCGCAACGCTGATTTCTCCGCATCTGGCCCTCACCGCCGGTCACTGTTTGCTGCAGCCGCCGAAAGGCAAGCCGGACAAGGCCGTCGCGTTGCGTTTTATCTCGCGTAAAGGCAACTGGGTCTATGAAATTCACGGGATTGACGGCCGTACCGACCCATCGCTAGGCAAACGGCTTAAAGCTGACGGCGATGGCTGGATTGTCCCCTCTTCCGCAGCCCCCTGGGACTTTGGCCTGATCGTCCTGCGCTACGCGCCAGGCGGTATTACGCCTGTTCCTGTTTTTAGTGGTGATAAAGAAGCGCTGACCGCGGCGCTAAAAGCCACGGACCGCAAAGTGACGCAATCCGGCTACCCGGAAGATCATCTGGATAGCCTCTATAGCCACCAGGATTGTCTGGTGACGGGATGGGCGCAAACGTCGGTGTTATCGCATCAATGCGATACGCTACCGGGCGACAGCGGTTCTCCACTGCTGTTGAAAACGGATAACGGCTGGCAGGTCATTGCGGTGCAAAGCTCGGCGCCGGGGCCGAAAGATCGCTATCGCGCCGATAACCGGGCCATTGCCGTGACCGGTTTTCTCGACAAGCTGGAAGCGCTGGCCAAAGAGTAATTATCCCTGCTGCTGGCGCAGTTGAAGCAATGAGTCGATAGGCATCGGTTGGCTGAAATAAAATCCCTGCAGTCGATCGCATCCCGCCCGCCGCAGCAGCGCCAGCTGCTGCTGAGTTTCTACCCCTTCTGCAACCACGGTGATCCCCAGCGCATTAGCGATACGTACCGTGCCGCGCACCAGTTCTGCCGCCTGTGGGTCGACATCCACCACCCCGGCTAACGACTTATCAATCTTGAGGCTATCAAAACGACAGCTGCGTAGATAACCAATACTGGAATAGCCAATGCCGAAATCATCCAGCGCGACGGCGATACCCAACGCTTTCAGGTTCTCGATAGCCACGCGGGCGCGCTCCGGGTTTTCCAGTACATAGCTTTCGGTCACTTCAAGCTGCAGGCGGCGAGCAGGAAACTGACAGCGTCCCAGGGTTTGGACCACCCGCGTTTCGAATTCCGGGTCACGGAATTGCGCCGGTGAAATATTGACGGAAAGCAACAAATCCCCCATCGGTTGTAAGTCGTAACAGGCTTGCGATAAGGCAAATTGACCTAGCGCGTAGATCAAACCACTGCTTTCAGCGATAGAAATAAAAGCATCTGGCGCAAGTGGGCCTTCAGGCCGCCGCGGCCAGCGTAGTAACGCTTCAACTCCTTCCATCGCCAGCGTTTCGGCGTTGACGATCGGCTGATACCAGACGTCAAATTCGCCCCTTTCCAGCCCTTCCCGGATACCATTTTCAATGTGCAACTGGTGCTGACGCGTTTCGTTGAGGGTATCATCGTACCAGGCCGCTCTCCCCTTACCGCTCTTCTTCGCGTGATACATAGCCATGTCGGCGCGGCGGAATAACTCGGTACTGGAGCATAATGCCGGTACGCCGCTGGCAATACCGATACTGGCGCTGATGTATATTTTGCGCTCGCTGAGTTCAATAGGGGCTTTTAATAACTCAAGCACCGCCCAGGCAAACGCGGAAGCCTGATTAACCGCTTGTTCACCGCTGACGGTCATGGCGAATTCATCACCGCCCATCCGCGCCAGCATCGCCCCCGCCGGAACACGGTCGCGTAATTCACGGGCAATGCGTGCGATTAGCGCGTCGCCAACATCATGGCCATAGTTGTCATTAACGTCTTTGAAGCCATCGAGATCGATAAATACCACGCTCTGCATTTCATTCTTGCCGCATTCGCCCATCGCATTTAAGCGTTCAATCAGCGCCCGACGGTTCGGCAAACGGCTCAGCCAATCGATTAACGCATTTTTTCGCGCCTGCTGTTCGCCGCGCGCCAGTTTGTATAACCCCAGGCTACTGAGCAGAATAAATAGCAGAATCAAACTCGCCGCCAGAATGGCGATGAGCCTGATGCTGTTTGACGCGGCTCGCGCCGCCTCCGCGCCAGGAAGACGCGGTTGCCAGCTCAGATATGCCAGCGTTTCCCCACCTTCTGTGCGCAATGGTACGCTGTATTCGCCGGCGAGCTGCGTCGTATGCAGGCGATTAATCTGGAAAGTATTCCCCAGGTTTTCCAGCATGGTCGGATTAATGTAGCGGGTAATAACCAGATAGCGACGGGTCTTGTCATAAACCGGTAAGCGGCCGATCGTCGGGCGAATCAAGCCGATACCCACAAACGCGATACCCTCCCGGGTGCGGGTAATACCAGCAAAGGCATTTTCACCACGTCTCAGCGCGTTCGCGTGTTGCTCGATAAGGGCTTGCAGCCCGCTGCCAAAAAAACCAATATCGGGTTCGGTAAATGGCTCGCTGCGAAAAGCGCCCCACAGGATCCGATAGTTTTCATCCAGGATAAAGGTCCCGTCGTAGAGATTATTAATCTTAAAACCCGCCCCCCACGAATCATACAGCCAGTGTGGGTCAAGATGGGGCGTATAGGTTTGTTTAACCGCATCATCCCAAATCGAATTATCCAATACCAAAGACAACACCCGATTGACCGATGTCTGTACGGCCCCTTGCACCGAGAGCATCGAACGGTGCTTATCAATTTCATTGGTTTTTATACTGACCAGGTGTTGTGACAAATAGAAAAGAGAAATAACGGAGACCACCAGCCCCAGGCCGGCGAAAAAGACCAGTACAGAAAGAATTTTGGCAGAGGGAATATTCCGCCAGCCTGGCAAAGGGATCATGCGCTGTCCTCATAGCGGCCTACCGAAACCAGGCCGAATCTGCTTTTTAAGCGTAATACAGAGGACAGAATTTGCCGCCAGCTTACGCAGGCGGCATCATATCAAGCCAGTTTTATCAATACCATGCCGGCTACCAGCAGCACGACGCCAACCCAGCCTTTATGGTTAAGGCGTTGTCCAAAGAGGATCCAACCGGCGGCGATAGTCGCCGCGATCCCAAACCCTCCCCACAACGCATAAGCGACGGAAAGATCGATACCTTTTACCGCCTGCGAAAGAGCGCTAAAAGCCCCTAACACCGCCGCCAGCGACAGGATACCGTAGATTTTACGACGAAAACCGTCGGAAAATTTCAGAAATACGTTCGCGGTAATTTCCAGTACGATAGCCAGCGCCAGCCAGGCGCCGTGAATCCACTCAAACTGTTGCATGAGCTGTCTCCTCACGCTGTTTCACCGCTTTCTTTGTGCCGGACTTAATCAGCACAATACCCGCGACCAGCGTTGCCAGCCCGGCCAGTTTTACGATAGACAGGCTTTCATCGAACAGCAGCACGCTAAATACGGTAATCAACAGAATACCGATACCTTCCCATAGCGCATACGCCACACCGAGAGCAATCTTTTTAACGGCGAAGGCCAGGAAAATATATGAAAGCGCAATCATTGCCAGCATTAAAATATAGCCCGTATGACCGCCGCTGACGCTTGCCCATTTCATAGACAGCGTGCCGGTTATTTCAGCAACGATAGCTAAGGCTAATAAAATCCAATAAAACATAATCCCTTCTCCTGCTTGAGAATACAATCCATGACGGCTTACGAAGGTAAACCGAAAAAATTCTGACGTAGTTTTAGCCGTGCGCGGTGCGCCAGCTCAGGCAGAGAGAATGGGACTATAGCGC
The DNA here is from genome assembly GCF_050600725.1 of Klebsiella sp. 141251. Lineage (NCBI taxonomy): Bacteria > Pseudomonadati > Pseudomonadota > Gammaproteobacteria > Enterobacterales > Enterobacteriaceae > Klebsiella > Klebsiella sp. 141251. The sequence continues at coordinate 138,803 of NZ_JAQIRG010000002.1, read as the reverse complement.
GGAGCGCCAGTGCTGTTCGCCAGCAAATCGGGAAAGGATGAAAGGTAATGCGTGATGAGTCGAAAAATAAAGGCTGAACTGATTGTTCATAAAATTACAATTATCCGCGGTGTTGCTTCTCGTCATTGCGGAAAAAAATTGTCCTCGGTAGTTAAACACAAGTAAATTTGTACCATAGTGTTAATATTAACTCAAAGTCTTTGCAATTCTTTACGTCTAAGGCGCGATTTCAATTAGTATTTTCTCAAACTGATCTCCATCATAAACGTGTATAGCAAAGTCGCTATGATCAAGGACGTTTTCATCTTTACCGTAAGGAACCCAATGGCCAAACCCATCATCACCCTTAATGGACTCAAGATCGTCATCATGCTGGGCATGTTGGTTATCATCCTTACGGGCATCCGTTTTGCCGCCGACATTATCGTCCCCTTTATCTTAGCGCTGTTCCTTGCGGTGGTGATCAATCCGCTGGTCCAGCTGATGGTGCGCTGTCGGGTGCCCCGGGTGCTGGCGATTTCGCTACTGGTGGGCGCTATCGTCCTGCTGGCGGTGGTACTGCTGGCGTCGCTTGGCACCTCGCTTAACGAACTGGCGCGCACTCTGCCGCAATACCGCACGTCGCTGGCCGAACCGCTAAAAACGGTCACGCCGTGGCTACAGCGCTTTGGTTTTACCGTCTCCGCCATTGAGCTGAATAAGTATATCGATCCCAACGCGGTGATGACGCTGGTTACCAGCCTGTTGACCCAGTTGTCGAATGCGATGTCGTCCATTTTTCTGTTGCTGCTCACCGTAGTATTTATGCTGTTGGAAGTGCCGCAACTGCCCGCCAAGCTCCAGCAGCTGATGTCGCGGCCGGTTGAGGGGATGGGCGCCATTCAGCGGGCGATTGATAGCGTGTCCCACTATCTGGTGCTGAAAACCGCGATAAGCCTGGTCACCGGACTGGTGGTCTGGGGTATGCTGGCGCTGTTGGACGTCCGTTTCGCCTTTATGTGGGGGCTGCTGGCTTTTGCGCTGAACTACATTCCCAATATCGGTTCGGTACTGGCAGCCATCCCGCCGATTCTGCAGGTAATGGTATTTGGCGGCCTGTATGAGGCGCTGATCGTCACTGCCGGTTACCTTATTATCAATCTGGTGTTCGGCAATATTCTCGAACCGCGCGTTATGGGCCGCGGGCTGGGGCTCTCCACGCTGGTGGTATTCCTGTCGTTAATATTCTGGGGTTGGTTGCTTGGCCCGGTCGGCATGCTGCTGTCGGTGCCGTTGACCATCATTGTGAAAATCGCCCTTGAGCAAACCAACGGCGGGCAGAGTATTGCTTTCTTACTCAGCGACTTAAGTAAAGAATAACCGGCAATCTGGCTGGCCTATCCGCCAGCCTTCCCCTCCTTTCATCTTTTCCGCTTAGACCGTTACTCCTTTTTTATTATTGATCCCCATCACAAATGGGCATATCCAATCATTACTCTAAAGCTAACGATTAGCCGGCGTGCTTAATTGATGCGCAGCGCCGCGCATCGCACACTAACTTCCACCAGGACAAACGAAACGATTTGTCGAATCAGGAGGTTAACAATGAATGCTGAACAAACGACGGGACGGGTCTGGAACCGTCGCCGGACGGAAAAACAGCGGCGGCTGGCCGAAACGAAGATTGCCGGCAAAGTCATCCCCACTGACCAACTGGTCAGCGTACTGGAAAATCTGCTCGCCCCTGGCGACCGGGTAGTACTGGAAGGTAACAACCAGAAACAGGCTGATTTCCTCTCCCGCATGCTCGCCGAGGTCAATCCGCAGAAAATCCACGACCTGCATATGATTATGCCAAGCGTCGGGCGCAGCGAGCATCTGGACCTGTTTGAAAAAGGCATTGCCCGTAAACTGGATTTCTCTTTCTCCGGCACGCAAAGCTTGCGCATCTCGCAGCTGCTGGAAGATGGTCTGCTCGAAATCGGCGCCATCCACACCTATATCGAACTCTACTCCCGCCTGTATGTCGATCTGTCGCCAAACGTCGCGCTGATCGCCGGCTATAAAGCTGACCGTAAAGGCAACCTGTATACCGGACCGAGTACCGAAGATACCCCGGCGCTGGTAGAAGCCGCCGCCTTCCACGACGGCATTGTGATAGCCCAGGTCAACGAACTGGTGGACGACGAATGCGATCTGCCGCGCGTCGATATTCCCGGCTCGTGGATCGATTACGTGGTGGTCGCCGACAAACCGTTCTTTATTGAACCGCTGTTCACCCGCGACCCGCGTCTGATTAAGCAAGAACACATTCTGATGGCGATGATGGCGATTAAAGGCATCTACGCGGAGCATCAGGTGCAGTCGCTTAACCACGGTATCGGTTTTAATACCGCCGCCATCGAGCTGCTGCTGCCCACCTACGGCGAACAGCTCGGCCTGAAAGGCAAAATCTGTAAACACTGGACGCTGAACCCGCACCCTACCTTAATCCCGGCCATCGAGAGCGGTTGGGTGGAGAGCGTGCACTGCTTCGGCGGCGAACTGGGGATGGAAGAGTACATCCGCGCCCGCCCGGATATCTTCTTTACCGGCCCGGACGGGTCGATGCGTTCTAACCGCGCCTTCTGCCAGCTGGCAGGTCAGTACGCGGTAGATATGTTTATCGGTTCGACCCTGCAGGTTGATGGTCTGGCCAACTCCTCCACCGTCACCCGCGGCCGCCTTTCCGGCTTCGGCGGCGCGCCGAACATGGGCCACGACCCGCACGGTCGCCGCCACGCCACCCCGGCCTGGCTCAATATGATCACTGAACCAGACCCGATGCAGCGCGGTAAAAAACTGGTGGTGCAGATGGTCGAAACCTTCCAGGCCGGCGTGAAACCGACCTTCGTTGAAACGCTCGATGCGGTCGAGGTCGCCAAAACTTCCGGCATGCCGCTGGCGCCGGTGATGATTTACGGCGATGACGTGACCCACGTGCTGACCGAAGAGGGTATCGCTTACCTGTACCGGGCGGAAAGCCTTGAAGAGCGCCGGGCGATGGTCGCCGCGGTGGCCGGGATCACCGATATTGGCCTCGGCGTGGACGCCAAACGCGTCGCCGCGCTGCGCCAGAGCGGCAAAGTGGTGTACCCGGAAGATATCGGCATTCGCCGCAGCGATGCCACCCGCTCACTACTGGCCGCCGGCAGCGTCGCCGACCTGGTGGAATGGTCCGACGGACTGTATAACCCACCGGCAAAATTCCGGAGCTGGTAATGAAAAAACTCTCCCCCCTACACGCAGAAAGCCGCGTCAGCTGGCTGGCGCATACCGCCAGCGCGTGTCTGATTGACGAAGCCCGTCTGAGCCCGAAACCGGGTCTGGTCGATAGTCGCGGCAACGGCGCGCATCAGGATCTCAATCTGGACCTGATGGAACGCTCCGCCCGTAGCCTACAGCCGACGTTTCACGCGCTGGCGCAGCAAAGCTGGCAGCGTCCGGCGGATATCGCCCTGCGCGAAACCGTCGGCCGCCTCGGTCGCGAAGGTGAAGCGCAGATGATGATGGCGACGGGTGGAGTTAACACCCACCGCGGCGCTATCTGGGCGCTGGGCCTGCTGGTCAGCGCGGTGGCGATGTTGGGTGGAGAGGGTCAATCACAGGCGATCGCCGCCGCCGCCGCCTCCCTCGCCCGCCTGCCTGACGGCTTCGCGCCGAAAAGCTTTAGTAAAGGGCTGCGCGCCAGCCGTCGCTGGCAGGTGCCGGGGGCACGCGAGGAAGCGCAGCGCGGATTTCCGCATGTTACCGCCCTGGCGCTGCCGCAACTGCAGCAAAGCCGGGCGCGAGGCGCCAGCGAGCCGCAGGCGCGCCTCGACGCGCTGATGGCCATCATGACCTCGCTGAGCGATACCTGCGTGCTGTCGCGTGCCGGCATGAACGGCCTGCACGCCATGCAGCAAGGCGCCCGTGAGGTTCTGGCGGCGGGCGGTTGCGCCAGCGTCGCCGGTCGCGCCGCGCTGGCGCGCCTCGATGCGCAGATGCTGGCGCAAAACGCCTCGCCGGGTGGTGCGGCCGATCTCCTTGCCGCCACCCTGTTTCTCGACCGGGTTTCCGGCTAACGCATTCAGAGGATGTTATGGAACAGATTACATTGTCATTTCCTGCCAACCGCGCCCTCAGCGGCAAAGCATTGGCAGGGGTCGTAGGTTCAGGCGATATGGAAGTGCTTTATACCGCCGCACAGGGCGCCACGCTCAACGTACAAATCACCACCTCAGTGGATAACAGCCAGGCGCGCTGGCAGGCGCTGTTCGACAGGTTGAACCTGATCAACGGTCTGCCCGCCGGGCACTTGATTATCCACGACTTCGGCGCCACGCCGGGCGTCGCCCGTATTCGTATTGAACAAGTATTTGAGGAGGCTGCTCATGCGTAACGATCGCAGCTTTATTGAACTGCGCGCTCGCGAACGCGCCCACGCCCTGCTGGACGACGGCAGCTACCGCGAACTGCTGGATCCGTTTGAAGGCATTATGTCGCCGTGGCTCGGCGCGCAGGGCATCGTCCCGCAGTCCGACGACGGTATGGTGGTCGCCAAAGGCACTATCAACGGCCAACCTGCGGTGGTAATTGCCATCGAAGGCACCTTCCAGGGCGGCAGCATGGGCGAAGTCTCCGGCGCCAAAATGGCCGCCGCACTGGAGCTGGCGGCGGAAGATAACCGCAACGGTATCCCGACGCAGGCGGTACTGTGCCTCGAAACCGGCGGCGTACGTCTGCAGGAGGCCAACCTCGGTCTGGCCGCCATCGCCGATATTCATGCCGCGATTGTCGACCTGCGCCGCTACACCCCGGTGGTCGGCATTATTACCGGTACCGTCGGCTGCTTCGGCGGCATGTCCATCGCCGCGGCGCTGTGCAGCTACCTTATAGTCACCCGTGAAGCCCGTCTCGGCCTCAACGGCCCGCAGGTTATCGAGCAGGAAGCCGGAATTGAAGAGTACGACTCCCGTAACCGTCCGTTTATCTGGAGCATGACCGGCGGCGAAATTCGCGCCGCCAGCGGCTTGGTCGACGCGCTGGTTAACGATGGCGTTAACGCGGTTAAAACCGCAATGAATGAGGCGATCGCCAAAGGTGTACCGGCACAACACCGCAGCGACAACTATGACGATTATCTGCGTCGCTTGAGCCAATTCGATACCCGCCAGCAGGCGGATACCGCGCAGATTAAACAGCTTTTTGCCCGGGAGGATAAATAATGAGTCAGTTCCCAAACCGCGCCGCGCTATGGCTGAACAAACTGGCGCCCAACGCGCCGCTGATGAGTGGTCTGTGCCCTTCAGTGCAGGTCGCAGATGGCCAGATTGATGGCGAAAACGTCCGCTTTATCGCCGTGGTGCCTGACGCTAACAACCACTACCCGCGCGCCGCCGGCGGCGAAGTCGGACTGCTGGAAGGCTGGACGCTGGCGAAAGTGGTCAACGAAACCATCGCCGCCGACGCCGATCGGCCTGTCAAACGGCCGATCGTCGCGGTAATTGATGTCCCGAGCCAGGCCTATGGCCGCCGCGAAGAAGCCTTTGGCATCCACCAGGCCCTGGCCGGGGCGGCAGGCGCCTACGCCAAAGCCCGTCTTGCCGGCCACCCGGTGATTGGCCTGATTGTCGGAAAAGCGATGTCCGGGGCGTTTCTGGCCCACGGCTATCAGGCCAACCGCCTGATCGCCTTTAACGATAGCGGCGTGCTGGTTCACGCGATGGGTAAAGAATCGGCAGCGCGTATTACGCTGCGTACCGTAGAAGCGCTGGAGAAACTGGCGGCGACGATCCCGCCGATGGCCTACGACGTCAGCAACTACGCTACGCTCGGCCTGCTCTCCGCCCTGCTCGATATCAACCATCCGGATGCGCCAGACGAAGGCGATCTGTCGCTGGTCAGCCGTACCCTGCGCGACGCCATCGCTGACGCGCGCACCGATACCTCACTGAAGTGCCGCCTGGGCGCGGAAAACCGCCGCAGCTCACAACTGGTTCGCGATCGCATGCGCGCCAGCTGGTAAGACGTTCGTACGTAAGTAGTAGAAGAAAACCTGCCGGAAGCAGTCTCCCGGAGCGCGGAATAAACGCTCCGGGAAGGGACGGCTTTTAGAAAAAATAACAATCGCGCCAGTACTCTATTTTATTTACAGGTGATTTATGACTTATGTGATTATTCATGCTCTCGCGCCCATTTTCGTCATTATGCTGCTGGGTTTCTGGGCCGGGAAGGCCGGGATGGTAGATAACAAAAACGTCTCGCTGCTTAATATTTTTGTAATGGATTTTGCCTTACCCGCCACGCTGTTTAGCGCGACGGTACAAACGCCGTGGGCCGGTATCGTCGCCCAGTCGCCGCTGGTGCTGGTGCTGACCGGCGCGATGTGGATCACCTATGCCGCAATCTACTTCCTCGCCACCAGCGTGTTCAAACGCACGCCGCAGGATGCCGCGGTGCTGACCCTCACCGTCGCCCTGCCAAACTATGCCGCGCTGGGTCTGCCGATCCTCGGCAGCGTGCTGGGTGAAGGCGCGTCAACCTCGCTGTCGGTGGCGGTTTCTATCGCCTGCGGCTCGGTGCTGATGACCCCGTTCTGCCTGCTGATTCTGGAGCGTGAAAAAGCCCGCGCCGCGGGTGAAAACAGCGGTTCTACGCTGGCGATGCTGCCGGTGCTGATGTGGCGTTCGGTGAAAAAACCGATCGTCTGGGGCCCGCTGCTTGGGGTGGTGCTTTCTGCTATCGGCATTAAAATGCCGGACCTGCTGCTGGCGTCGATCAAACCGCTGGGCCTGGCCGCCACCGCCGCCGCGCTGTTCCTCACCGGGGTGATCCTGTCGGCACGTAAACTGCAGCTCAATGCGCTGATCGCTACCTCAACCATCGTGAAACTGCTGGTGCAGCCGTTTATTGCCTGGGGTCTGGTGATGTTACTTGGTCTGCACGGCTCTATTGCCATTACCGCGATCCTGATGATTGCGCTGGCCGCCGGCTTCTTCGGCGTGGTCTTCGGCAACCGCTTCGGCGTGCAGTCTCCGGATGCTGAAGCCGTGCTGCTGTTAAGCTCGGTTCTGTGTATCCTGTCGCTACCGCTGTTTATCTCTTTGACTTCAGGACTGTAAACCATGTCATCAACGCCGCGTCCCCACGATTTAGTTTGGTTAAACCACGCCAGCGCCCTGGAAGCTATTGCCGAGCCGTGGGTGGCTCAGCAGTGGCGAGCCGCGCTGCCGGTGGTGGTGAGGCGCGACGTTGACGACCAGGCCCGCATCCCGGTTGGAGTGCGGGGCATGAAGCGCGAGCAGCGCGCCGCCGGCTGGGTACAGGCGCACAATATCGTGCGCAGCGTCACCCCGGAGATGCTTGTCGAGCGCGAAGCATTACTCTGCTCGCCGTTTGTCTCGCAGCCGCCGGTCCAGGCGGCTATCGCCCTCACCTTACACCGCTGGCCCTGGGGCTGGGGCGTCACCGGCAGTACCGGCTACGCGCTGGCAACCGAAATCCCGGTGCTGCATGCGGCAAGCGATCTGGATCTGCTGATCCGCGCGCCGCAGCCGCTGGACCGCGAGGCCTTGCTGGAATGGCAGGCCCGGGTGGCCCAACTACCGTGCCGCGCCGATACCCAGGTAGAAACACCCTACGGCGCCTTCGCTCTTAATGAGTGGCTGCGCGATGGCCGCGCGCTGCTGAAAACATCCCGCGGCGCGCGCTTAACCGCGACGCCGTGGCACAGGGAGGAATGATGAAGATTTTATTTACGTTTCCCGGTCAGGGCGGTCAGCGCCCCGCGATGCTGGCGGCAATTCCCGATCGCGAGGCTATCCTCTCCCAGGCGCGCGCCGTGCTGGGGGATGAAGTCGATACTCTCGATAGCGCCGATGCGCTAAAGCATACCCGTGCGGTCCAGCTTTGTCTGCTGATCGCCGGGGTGGCCTGGGCGCGCGAGCTTCAGCGTCAGGGCGTGGATCCGCAGATGGTCAGCGGGCTCTCTATCGGCGCGTTTCCGGCAGCGGTGATTGCTGGCGCGCTCGATTTCGCCAGCGCGCTGCGGCTGGTGGCGCTGCGCGGCGATTTAATGGAGCAGGCTTATCCCGAAGGTTACGGGCTGACGGCGATTATGGGGCTGACCCGCCCGCGGATTGAGGCGCTGATGCAGGGCCACGAGGTGTATCTCGCCAACCTGAACGCCGAAACGCAGATCGTGATCGCCGGGCGTGATGACGCCATGGCCGAGGTGGCGCAGCTGGCGCTGCAGGCTGGCGCCAGTAAAGCCCAACGGCTGGCGGTCAGCGTGCCGTCGCACTGCGCGCTGTTGGCTAAACCGGCCGTCGCCCTGGCAAAAGCCTTCGCCGAGGTCACCTTAACGCGCCCTCAGCGCGCCTATTTAAGCGGCTCGACGGCGCGCGTGCTGTGGGATCCGCAGCGGATCGCCGACGATCTGGCGATGAACATGGCGCGCACCGTACATTGGCAGGAGGCGATGATCGCCGCCGATGAACGCGACGCGAGACTGGCAATCGAGATGCCGCCCGGCGGCGTGCTCACCTGCCTGACCCGCCAGGCAGGCTGGCGCGGCGAGACCATTGCGCTGGAGCGCAGCGGCGTAGACGTCGCCCGCCATCTTGCAAAGCGGCTTAGCGATTAATGCTGCGGGCGTACATGCGCCCTTCCGCCGCCAGCGCCAGCAGGTCGGCATCGCGCTCGCGATGGTGTGAATAGACGATAGAGATCAGCTGGCGCATCTGATAGGGTTCCGCCAGCTTTAACAGCTGCACATCGTTTTCATAGACTTTCTTCATGCGACCCGGCAGCAGCGCGAAGCCCACGCCCGCCTGCACCAGGCTTATCATCGAAAAGATATCATTCACCCTGGTCACAATTTCCGGCTCAAAACCGGCTACCTGAAAAGCCTCCTGAAACCCGGCATAAGTCGCAAACCCTTCCGCCAGCGAGACAAACTTGCGATCGGCGTAATCGCGCAGGTCGGCGAGCTGCGAGGTATCCAGCTGTTCCGTCGCCGGCGCGGCGAGGAAGATATCATCTTCAAACAGCGGCACCACGTCGAAGGCCGAATTATTGTACTCGCCTTCATTGGTGGCGATTAAAATAGCGTCAAGGGCATCGTCTTCCAGCATATCCAGCAGCATCTGGTTGGAGCCCATCGTCAGATCCAGTTCAAGCTCCGGGCGACGCAGCTTCATCCCCATAATGATGCGCGGAACGGTTTCCAGCGTCAGCGAATAGAGAGTACCAATGCGCAACCGCCCCTGACCAACGCCGGCGACTTTGCGCGTCGCCTCAAGCCCGCGGCTCATCAGACTCATCACATCCTGGCAGTATTCGAGCAGCGTCCACGCCGCCTGCAGCGGCAGCAGGTTACGCCCTTTGTGGACAAACAGCGGGCAGCCGACCCCCTCTTCGAGCGTATGCAGTGCGCGGTGAACGCTAACGCTGCTGAGCTTCATGGCTTCGGCGGTTCTGGCGATATTGCCCTTCGCCATAAACATCATAAAGACCGACAGCTTGCGGAAGGTGATCTCCTGGTTGATATCGTCTTTCATAGCCCTTCCACACTCCTGGTTTAATTTTCTGTTTCAATTCAAACCAGTATATCTTTTATGAGGCCAAAGTTGCAGGCAGCGCGCGGCGTCAGCCGGTAAATAACGCAAAAAAGGGAAGACCATGGTCTTCCCTTTTATTCACTGCCTGGATGCGTCGTTACAGCGCCATATCGTGCTGCGGCGAGGCTTCGCGCGGCGTCTCTGCCGGTTTGGCGGTCGCGGTCGGCGCGGACTCTGGCATCTGAATGACCGGAGGCTTAGTCAACTGCAGCGTCGCGGCGGTGTCATCCCAAACCTGCTGGGTCAGCGCCACGTTACCGTTTAACTTCTCGCCGTAGCTCGGCACGATGGCGCGAATGCGGCTCTGCCATTCCGGCGAGTTAAACTGCTGCGGGAACATCTGCTTGAGAACGTTCAGGGTGATCGGCGCGGCGGTGGAAGCACCTGGCGATGCGCCGAGCAGCGCAGAAATCGTTTTCTGCTGATCGACCACCACTTCGGTACCGAGCTTCAGAACGCCGCCCTTCTCCGCGTCTTTTTTGATGATCTGCACGCGCTGACCGGCCTGAATCAGTTTCCAGTCTTCTTTGCGCGCGTTCGGGTAGTACTCTTTCAGCGCCGCAAAGCGGTCATCATCGCTGAGCATAACCTGGCTAATCAGGTACTTCACCAGATCGAAGTTGTCGAGGCCAACGTGGGTCATCGGCAGTACGTTGCTGGTGGTGGTGGTGCTCAGCAGATCGAAGAACGAACCGTTTTTCAGGAACTTGGTGGAGAAGGTGGCGAATGGTCCGAACAGCACCACGCGCTTACCATCGAGGTAACGAGCATCCAGGTGCGGTACCGACATCGGCGGCGCGCCAACCGAGGCCTGACCATAGACTTTCTGCTGGTGCAGTTTAGTCAGCTCCGGGTTTTCGGTCATCAGGAACGAGCCGCCTACCGGGAAGCCCGCATAATTGTCCGCTTCCGGAATGCCGGTTTTCTGCAGCAGCTTCAGCGCGCCGCCGCCGGCGCCGATGAAGACATATTTGGCGTCGACAGCCTGCTCTTCACCGCTCTTCACGTTCTTAATCGTCACGTGCCAGGAGTTGTCGGCATTGCGTTTGAAATCGGTGACTTCAGAAGAGGTCTGCAGCGAGAAATTGCTGCTCTTTTTCAGGCTGCCGATCAGCTGACGGGTGATTTCACCGTAGTTCACGTCGGTACCGACCGGCGTCCAGGTGGCGGCCACTTTTTGCTGCGGATCGCGTCCTTCCATGACCAACGGCGCCCACTGTTTAATTTGCGCGTGATCGGTGGAGAATTTCATTCCCTGGAATAAGGTAGTCTGCTGCAGCGCGTTATAACGCTTTTGCAGATAATCAACATTATCGCCCCACACGAAACTCATATGCGGCGTGGAATTAATAAACGAGTGCGGGTCGTGCAAAATACCGCGTTTGACCTGCGCCGACCAGAACTGGCGCGAAATCATAAACTGTTCATTGATATCTAGCGCTTTGCTGACATCAATAGAACCGTCTGCACGCTGCGGCGTGTAGTTCAGTTCCATATTTGCCGAGTGACCGGTACCGGCGTTATTCCAGCCGTTAGAGGACTCCAGCGCGACGCCGTCGAGTTTCTCCACCATCACCTGTTTCCACTCCGGCTGCAGTTCCTGCAGCCAGGTGCCCAGCGAAGCGCTCATGATGCCGCCGCCGATCAGCAGAAAATCAGTTTTTTTCGAGGTATCGCCATTCGCGTAGGTCGCCGTACTGACGAACATCGCTAATGCGGTCATAGATATAATCGTTTTTTTAATTGCAGGCATAATAGAAATATCGCGTAGCAAAAGTGTAATAAGAGCCGTCATATTAACGCACTTTTACTTTATTTTAAAATATCATTTACACTTCGATATTTTAATGCAAACAGTTTTTTAACTTAAAAAAGCAGTTTATTTATTTCACTGGCGGTTATTGTGAAAATTGCGGCAAAAAAAGCAGGATTATTCAGGCGATAAGAAATATAGCGCCGGTTTATTTAGTTATTTAACAAACCGGCGCGGCGAGGAAATTAATTGACGTTACATGGCGTTTTCTCTTGCGCTTCACCCAAAGCGATACGCAGATGGTTGTTGTTTTCGCTTAGCAGATCCCGCGCCTGCCAGGCATCAAGCCCCGTCATCAGCATCAGAATCGCCGTCCGACAATGCTGATTGCAACTGGCCAGCGCAGCTTTGGCTTGCGCGCGCGTACACTCTGTGGCGGCCATCACCATGGCGATTTGCCGCTCCTCCCAACGCGGGCTGGTTGCCTGGAGGTCTACGCGCAGGTTGCCGTACACCTTGCCGCTGCGTACCGCCAGGCCGGTAGTTAACAGGGTGAGGATCTGCCGCTGCGCCAGTTGCGCTTTCGGGTTGCCATAACCGGCTACCGCCTCCGGCCCGGTCTGCGGCGCAATAATAATATCCGCCAGCTGCGCAGCCTCGCTGTCGCTTAGCTGCGTCAGTAGCGCAATCGGCGCTCCCAGCGACCAGGCGTGACGCATGGCTCCCCACACCCACGGTGTTTTGCCGCTGACGGAAAGGGCCAACAGCATATCGTTGGCGCTGAAGGCATGTAGCTGCAAATCGCGCACGCCCGCGTCATAATCGTTAGCCGCCATCTCGGCCGCCTGCAGCGAGCTCTCTTCGCCGCCGGCGATAATCGCCACCAGTGAGTGATTGGCTTCAGGGGAATAGTCATTAACCGTTTGCAACGCCGCCTGCCCGGATGCCCCGGCGCCAATGATCACCAGCCGTCCTCCCCGGCTCAGGGTCGCCGCGGCGTTATCCACCAGCCGGGTAATCTGCGGCAGGCAGGCATCGATGGCGACGGCTATCTGTTTGTTATCCTGCTGCAGCAGGGTCAGCATATCGAGGGTGGCGAGCGTATCGATATGGCGCGTTTGCGGGTGGCGTCGTTCCAGCATTGATGCGGTTGGCTTACTGCTCATAAAACCTCCATTTAAAACCGAACTCACTGCGGCTACATCAATAGCAATGACATATCCATTCATTCATCACGGCTATTTGATTGATGCGGTCAGTGTAAAGCCTTCATCCACGGCTTTACCGCCACGGGGGTCACAGTTTGTTCACTCGACACCTAATCGCGGCGCGATTGCGCGTTATCCGAGCATGAGGGCTACGCATGTCAGGCAGCGGATATCCGGTAAGCCGGTTTTACTGTTATTACACGGCTTTATGAAAGCCGCCCTATCGGCGATAATGATCGTTCAACGAATTGACCGGGGTTGTCATGAAGGAAGCCGAGCTACAGCCGCCCGCACGTAAGCGCGCCCGCAGCCTGAAATTAAGTACCGCCGTCACGCTGATGATTGGCAGCGTTATCGGCGCGGTGCTGCTGCTGGTCTACGCGCTATGGTTTATGCAGATCAGCAACGCCACCCGCGACGGCTTAAAAGAGACGGCGCTGGCGGTGGCGCGCACCATGGCCGATATGCCGCAGGTGAAGCGCGGCCTCAGCGAGCCGCCGCAGAGCAATATTATTCAGCCGCTGGCGCAGGCCATTACCCGACGTAACGATCTGCTTTACGCGATTGTGACCGACATGCGCGGTATCCGCTATTCGCATCCGGATAGCGCCATCATCGGTAAACCGTTTATCGGCGAGGATATCCGCCCGACGCTCGCCGGGCGCGAAAACGTGGCGATTAACCACGGCGTACTGGCGCCGGCGCTGCGCGTGTTCACCCCGGTATTCAATGAACAGCATCAACAGATAGGCGTGGTGGTGGTGGGGATTTCGCTGAGTAAAGTCGACGAACAGATCGCCAATAGCCGCTGGGACGTCCTGCTGACCATTCTGTTCAGCGCGCTGGTCTGCGCAATCGGCACCTGGAGCCTGGTGCGCGGCTTGAAGCGTATTTTGCTGGGGCTGGAGCCGCAGGATATCTCTACCCAGTTCCAACAGCGTCAGGCGATGCTGCACTCGCTCAAAGAAGGCGTGATCGCTGTGGATAGCAGCGGCCAGGTCACGCTAATTAACCCGGCCGCCCGCGGCATGTTACTTAGCGGGCCGGATAAAAGCATCGATCGCACCCCGCTGCTGGCGGACCTGCAGGAAGTTCTGCGCAGCGGCGAGCCCATCTATGACCGCGCGCTCGGCTGTAATGGCTTGTTGCTGATTAGCAATACCGTCCCGGTGCGCAGCCAGAACGCCATCGTTGGCGCCATCAGCACCTTCCGCGATAAAACCGAGATGAGCCAACTGGTGCAACGGCTGGATGGCATGATGAGCTACGTCGATGCCCTGCGCACCACTTCGCACGAATTTATGAACAAGCTGCACGTGATCCTCGGCCTGCTGAATATGAAAAGCTATGACAAGCTGGAAGAATATGTGCTGCAAACCGCCCATGCCTATCAGGCCGACATCGGCGAAATTCAGCACCGGATAAAATCGCCGGTGGTCGCCGGCTTCCTGATTGGTAAAATCCAGCGCGCCAAAGAGCGAGGCTTCACCTTGAACCTCGCCGAAGAAAGCCTGGTGCCGGATTGCCCGAATGAAAAACAGGTCACCGTGCTGGTAACGGTATTAGGTAATCTCATTGAAAATGCGCTGGATGCGATGAGCGGCCAGGCGGAAGGTGAAGTGAGCCTGCTATTGCACTATCAGGATGGCTGGCTAAGCGGTGAAGTCAGCGACGACGGCCCGGGGATCCCGGCGGCCAATATCGACGCCATTTTTAATAAGGGCTTCTCCACCAAAGGCGAGAATCGCGGCGTCGGCCTGTTTCTCGCCAACCAGCAGCTCCACGAACTCGGCGGCACGCTAGCCGTTGAGTCCGAGCCTGGCGTATTTACCCAATTTTTTGTTCACCTGCCCTGGGATAGTAAAAGGAAAAAAGCGTGATAAATGTATTGATTGTTGACGACGATGCGATGGTTGCCGAGCTGAATCGCCTGTACGTGGCGCGCATCCCCGGTTTCAGCTGCTGCGGCACCGCGTCGACGCTCGGCAAAGCCCAGGAGATGATTAACGACCCGCAGATGGCGATCGATTTAGTACTGCTGGACGTTTATATGCAGCAGGATAGCGGCCTGGATCTGCTGCCGACCATTCGCGCCAGCGGCCGCGCCATCGACGTGATTATGATAACCTCCGCCGCCGATGCCGCCACCGTTCAAACCGCCATGCACTACGGCGTGGTGGATTATCTGATTAAACCTTTCCAGTTCCCGCGCTTTGAAGAGGCGCTGACCGCATGGCGCGAAAAGCGCAAACTGATGACCGGCCAGCCCTATTACGAGCAGGCGGATGTCGATCGTCTGTTGCACGGCGGCGCGCCGGAAGCGGCTGACGCGCGTAAGCTACCGAAAGGCTTAACGGCGCAAACCCTACGCACGCTGTGCCAGTGGATTGACAGCCACCCTGATGTGGAATTTTCTACCGATGAGCTGGCGGCGGCGGTGAATATCTCGCGCGTCTCCTGCCGCAAATATCTGATCTGGCTCGCGCAGATCAATATTCTCTATACGACCATCCATTACGGCGCGACCGGCCGACCGGTGTATCGCTACCGCCTGGTCGCCGAGCAGTACGGCCTGCTCAAGCAGTACAGTCAGTAATCTGGTAGCCGCTGTCGCGCAGCTGAAAGCGGATGCGCTGCGGTGACGATAGAATCACGTTGCGGTTTTTGGTGACAAAAATCGCTTCAATGTCGTCCCGCTGGCGCAGCGCCGCGCAGCCCTTCTCCACGCCAAGGCCATACAGCAGCGTGGTCCAGATATCGCCGTCCAGTGAATCCGCGGAAATGACCGTGACGCTGTCGAGTTCGTTATCCAATGGATAGCCGCTGCGCGGATCGAGGATATGGTGCCAGCGTTTGCCATCCTGCTCGAAATAGCGTTCATAGGTGCCTGAAGTGACAACCGACTGCCCGCTAACGGCAATCGAGCCGATAAGTTCCTGCGCCGCGGCAAAGGGTTTTTTCAGCCCAATCGCCCATTCCCCTAACGTATGTACATTGCCGCCGAGATTAATCAGCGCCTGTTCGATCCCCTGCTGGCCCAGGTAATCGCGTACCCGATCGGCGATATATCCTTTGGCGATTGCGCCAAGGTCAATTTCCATTCCAGCCTGCGCCAGCCACACGCTCTGCTTTTCGTCATCGAGAATGACATCCTGCGGGCGGGTTAACGGCAGCCGCGCCGCAATATCCGCCGCCGACGGCACGCTATGCCCCTGAAAGCCAATGCGCCACAGTTTAACCAGCGGGCCGATAGCCAGATTAAAGGCGCTGTCACGCACCATACTGGCGGCTTTAGCGCACTTAATCAGCTGGTACACCGGACGGCTAACGGTAACGGGATGACGCCCGGCGGCATGGTTGATATCCATCACCTGCGACTGCGCGCGGTTAACGGTGAGCAGATCTTCGTAGCGTTTAATTAACTGAAATACGCGGGAGGCCAGCGCCTCATCGTGGGAATAGAGTTTGAGCAGGATGGGCGAGCCCATCAACACGGCGGAGTAGCTATAGACGCGGTTATCGGACATCGGGCTCTCCTTAGAAGGGATAAGCCGGGCGGCTAAGCCAGCCCGGCATCAGCAATTACCTATTATCCTCTGGCACGTTTCGCCGCCTGATGGCCCGCGAGGGTACCGAAGATGATGATATCCGCGACCGCGTTACCGCCGATGCGGTTACCGCCATGGATACCGCCAACCACTTCACCCGCGGCGTAGGCGCCGCGAATTGGCTGCTGCGCCACATTCAGCACTTCGCCATCGGTATTAATGGTCACGCCGCCCATAGTATGGTGCACCCCTGGGGCAATACGAATGGCGTGGAACGGGCCTTCGTTAATCGGCGCGCGCAGCGCGGTTGTGCGGCCAAACGCTTCATCGTGCTGTTTTTCCACCGCGCCGTTGTAGCATTCCAGGGTAGCGAGGAACGCATGGTAATCCATCCCCAGCTTCTCCGCCAGTTCACGCGGCGAGCTGGCGCTGGTGACGAAGCCTTTGGCGATATACTCGTCGGCGGCTTTGTTTTTCG
Source organism: Klebsiella sp. 141251 (assembly GCF_050600725.1). Taxonomy (NCBI): domain Bacteria; kingdom Pseudomonadati; phylum Pseudomonadota; class Gammaproteobacteria; order Enterobacterales; family Enterobacteriaceae; genus Klebsiella; species Klebsiella sp. 141251. The sequence goes on along the minus strand of NZ_JAQIRG010000002.1, from coordinate 122,196 downwards.
CCCGCACATGCTCGTCGAAGACGATGTAAGCATAGTGTTCCGGCAGCGCGATAATCGCCGCAGACACTTTATCGCGGGTCTCCATCTCGTTGAAGAAGCGGTTCCCCTGCTGGTTAACGAGAATAGCGCCGCCGCCGCGAATCGATTCGGAAATCAGGTACGAGGTCTGCTGCTCGACGGTCGGGTGAATTTGAATTTCGCCCATGTCCACGGTGCCGGCGCCAATACGTTCCAGCAGCGCGATACCGCTACCGGTCGCCCCTTTATGGTTGGTGGTCACGAAGCCTTCGAGGTCAGGACGATATTTCACCACCATCGCGCTGTTGGCGCTGAAGCCGCCGGTCGCCACGATAATACTTTTGGCCTGCACTTCGATGACCTCTTGTTCATCGTTGATAAGACGCACGCCGCTCACTTCGTCGTGGCGCATCAGGATCTCTTCTACCGAGGTATCCAGCAGCACATCGATACCGCGTTTGGTGATATTACGCACCAGACCGCTAATCAGGTAGCCGCCAACCGCCGATCCGTCGCGCGGACGGTGGGTACGGTCGATACTCATCCCGCCGGTGGTGGTGATATCGTTAAGCATAATCCCACGGTCCGCCAGCCATTCAATGGCTTGCGGCGCGTTTTCAACGAAACGGCGCAGCAGCTGCGGGTTGTTTTTGTTGTGGCCGCCCTTCAGGGTTTCCTGATAGAACAACTCTTTACTGTCCTGAATACCTTTGACGCGCTGGAAGCGGGTTTCCGCGGCGTTCATCCCGGCGGAAGCTTTGATGGTGTTGCCGCCAATAGTCGGCATTTTTTCGACGATCAGCACGCTGGCGCCTTCGTCGTGGGCCTGAATCGCCGCAGCCAGACCGGCGCCACCGCTCCCCACCACCACAACGTCATAGCTTTTCGGCGCGGTATCGTTGCCGCCCTCTTCCGCGGCCAGCGCTTTGCTGGATTTCAGCATCGCTTTGGACACCGCTTTTTTCACCGCTTCGCTCTGGCTGGTCGCGCCGGAGATAGCATCGACGTGCGGCGTGTTGGCGGTCAGAATACGTTCGCGGATCTCTTCGAAGCTGGTGGTAAATTCAACGCTCTGTACTGGGCTTGCGGCCAGCTCGATATCCGCAATGCGATCGTTTTCGAGGCTGACGTTAATGACCAGTTCGTTGGCATCGTCCTGAACGGTTTCGACAAACATCCCCGGTTTAAATTTCGCGTCGCCCATGCTCATGTCGCGGATCATCGCTTCGACCAGCGAGAAACGCCACAGCGGTTCCGGAATGTGCAGCGCCTCGCGCTGGGTGCTGTCGATAAAGAGTTCCAGCTCTTCGCCGGCGGCGATACGTGAAGCCCAGTCCGGATAGGCGATGCAGGCGCGGCCGACGGCCATCAGGTCATAACCGTGATCGAGGCCCTGTTCGGCGTCGGCTGCGTTAACCACTCCGCCGACACCCATCACCGGCACCTGCGCCAGCGTTTCAGAACGCATGGCGCAGTATTTTTCAATCAGCGGCGTCGGATCGCAGGTATCAACGATAGACGGGCGCAGCGTCGCGCCAACTGAGAAATGCAGATAATCGACGCCGCGGGCGGCCAGTTTCTCCAACAGATACATGGTGTCGTCGAAGCGGATCCCCGGGACTTCCATCTCTTCCGGCGAGAAGCGATAGCCGATAATAAAGGCATCGTCAGCGTACTGACGGGCCATTTTATGCGTGATGTCCAGCACCGCCAGCGGGAATCTGGCGCGGTTATCGCGGCTGCCGCCCCACTGGTCGTCACGCTGGTTAGAGTTCGGCGAATAGAACTGCTGGATAAGATAGGTGTTGGCGCCGTGGATTTCGACACCGTCGAAACCGGCAAGAATCGCGCGGCGTACGCCGTCGCCAAATTTGGCGATCATGCCTTCGACTTCTTCACCACTGAGGGCGCGCGGCATAGCGGCGCCGTCGCGCGGCGCGGCAATGGCGCTCGGCGCCACCGGCTGGCGACCGCCAATCAATTGCGGGTCAACCATGCGACCGCCGTGGTAAATCTGCAAAATCGCTTTTGAGCCTTCCGCTTTAATCGCTTCGGCGATTTTCGCCAGCCCGGCGATTTTTTCATCGTTATCGATGCCGATAGCGCCCGGGAAGGCCAGACCATAATCATCAATAAAGCAGCATTCAACGATGATAGTCCCGATGCTGCCGGCGCGGGCGCGATAGTATTCAACGAGCTCGCTGGTGACGGTACCATCGAAATAACCGGTGCAGGTGGTCATTGGCGCCATTAGCAAACGGTTTTTCAGTTCAGTCCCATTCGGTAAAGTAAATGGCTGCAGAATTCGTTCGTTACTGGTCATATTAATACTCCAGATTTTAAATATTGAAATTCAGAATTGGGTGACGGAAATTTTATTGATTGTTTATTTTCATTCCTGTTGTCATGCCAATAATATAGCGTGTTTTTTAGTTACTAAATTAATTACGTTAGTTAAAAAACTATTTAATACCTGCAATAACAGCAATACCTCTATTGTATTATTAAATTTATATATCGCATTTACATAATACAAATGAATGATAACATTTCGGTCACTTTTGTTAACGCTAGAAAAACGCGCAAAACAAAAATAAAACACGTAATTTCAATAACTTAAATAATTAATTGCTTTAGCCATTTATTATTTTTTAAGCGTTCCCTTAACAATTGACGTTTCTTGCGGATAATAACCACATCATCATATGTGGTTATTGCCAAACGAAAAAAAAGATCCAGATCACCTGTTTTTTTTGATCTCGATCAATTGCAATGCAACGTGAAAGCGCAATATATAAATACCCAATGAATTTAATTTAACGCCGCGAAAAACGCGTTAAATAACCGTTTAAGCAATAAGCAATCTCGACCATTAATAATTAAAGAAACTTTCGCAACTAAAAAAATCGAGCGTTGTAAGCGAAGACGGAACCGTATTTTCAACTACTAGCAGATACTCATTATGAAAGAGAAAAAGACAACCATACCGCCTGCCGGTGCCGCGTCTAACGCGGCGTATAAACGTCTGATCATGATGGCATTGCCCATTATCGTCGCCGTACTGCTGCTGTTCGTCCCGGTGCCTGACGGCTTACCGCCTTTCGCCTGGCACTATTTTGCTATCTTCGTTGGCGTCATCGTCGGCCTTATCTTCGAACCGCTGCCGGGCGCCGTTATCGGTATCACCGGGGTGGTGGTGATTGCTTTATGTAGCCAGTGGCTACTGTTCAGCCCGGAACAGATGGCGGCGCCAAGCTTTAAGCTGGCCGGCGCGTCATTTAAATGGGCGGTCAGCGGCTTTGGCAACTCTACCGTGTGGCTTATCTTCGGCGCGTTCATGTTCGCCGCCGGCTATGACAAAACCCAGTTCGGCCGCCGTCTGGCGCTGATTCTGGTAAAATATCTTGGCCGCCGCAGCCTGACGCTGGGCTACGCCATTACCTTCGCTGACCTGCTGCTGGCGCCGTTTACCCCGTCCAACACCGCACGTAGCGGCGGGACCATCTACCCGATTATCGCTAACCTGCCGCCGCTGTACGGTTCTAAACCTAACGATCCGAGCGCACGCCGTATTGGCTCTTATCTGATGTGGGTAGCCATTACCGCCGCCTGTATCACTAGTTCTATGTTCCTGTCGGCGCTGGCGCCGAACCTGCTGGCGCTGGCGCTGGTAAAAAGCATCGTTGGTATCAACATCTCCTGGGGGACCTGGTTTATCGCCTTCCTGCCGCTCGGTATCCTGTTGATTCTGGCCATGCCGCTGCTGGCGTACTGGTTCTATCCGCCAGAAGTAAAAATCAATAACGAAGTGCCGCTTTGGGCCGCTCGTGAACTGGAAAAACTGGGCAAACTGTCGCGCAATGAAATCCTGCTGCTGGTGTTTGTTTGCTTCGCGCTGATGATGTGGATCTTCGCCGCCGACTGGATTGAACCGGCGCTGGCTGCCCTGCTGGTTATCGTGCTGATGCTGTGGACCGGCGTGCTGTCCTGGAGCGATATAACCAACAACAAAGCGGCGTGGAATACCTTTGTCTGGTTCGCCACGCTGGTCGCGCTGGCTGACGGTCTCTCCTCCACTGGTTTCATCGCCTGGTTGGGTAAAGAAGGCGGCGCGCTGATGAGCGGTATTTCTCCGGGCGTTGCGACCATCGTCCTGCTGCTGGCGTTCTATCTGCTGCACTACCTGTTCGCCAGTACCACCGCGCACACTACCGCGCTGCTGCCGGCCATGCTGACCATCGCTTCGACTATCCCGGGAATGAATATGGAAGTCTTCGTCCTGCTGATGGTGACCTCGCTGGGCGTGATGGGCATCATCACCCCGTACGGTACCGGTCCGAGCCCGATTTACTACGGCAGCGGCTATCTGCCGACCAAAGACTACTGGCGCCTCGGCACCATCTTCGGCGCCATCTTCCTGGCCGCCCTGCTGCTGATTGGCTATCCGTGGATGTCCATGATGTTCTGATTCATAACCGCCGGGTCTTCCCCCGGCGGTTTTTATCTTTATGGAGTATGTGAATATGTCGACGAAACCCTTTGTTTATCAAGACCCGTTCCCGATGGCGCATGACGATACCGAATACTATTTGCTCAGCAAAGAGCACGTCTCCGTCGCCGAATTCGATGGTCAGGAAGTATTGAAAGTGGAACCACGGGCGTTAACCCTGCTGGCGCAACAGGCCTTCCACGATGCCGCTTTTATGCTGCGCGTCTCGCATCAGCAGCAGGTCGCGGCCATTCTGCTCGACCCGCAGGCCAGCGAAAACGACAAATACGTCGCGCTGCAGTTCCTGCGTAATTCCGAAATTGCCGCCAAAGGCGTGCTGCCAACCTGCCAGGATACCGGCACCGCCATCATCATGGGTAAAAAAGGCCAGTGCGTATGGACCGGCGGCGGCGATGAAGCCGCGCTGGCGCAGGGCGTCTATAACACCTATACCGAAGACAACCTGCGTTACTCGCAGAATGCGCCGCTGGATATGTATAAAGAGGTCAACACCGGCACCAACCTTCCGGCGCAGATCGATCTCTACAGCGTCGACGGCGATGAATATAAATTCCTGTGCATGGCGAAAGGCGGCGGTTCCGCCAACAAAACCTATCTGTACCAGGAAACCAAAGCGTTAATCACCCCGGCGAAGCTGAAAAACTATCTCGTCGAGAAGATGCGTACCCTCGGTACCGCGGCCTGCCCGCCCTACCACATCGCTTTTGTGATCGGCGGCACCTCGGCGGAAGCCACGCTGAAGACCGTTAAGCTGGCTTCCGCCCGCTACTATGACGACCTGCCGACCGCAGGCAACGAGCACGGTCAGGCCTTCCGCGATGTGCAGCTGGAGCAAGAGCTGCTGCAAGAAGCGCAAAATCTCGGTCTCGGCGCGCAGTTCGGCGGGAAATATTTCGCCCACGATATTCGCGTTATCCGTCTGCCGCGCCACGGCGCTTCGTGCCCGATCGGCATGGGCGTCTCCTGCTCCGCCGACCGCAATATCAAAGCTAAAATCAACCGCGACGGCATCTGGATTGAAAAACTGGAAAGCAACCCGGGGAAATACATTCCTGAACACCTGCGCCAGCAAGGCGAAGGCAATGTGGTTAGCATCAACCTGAACCAGCCGATGAGCGAAATCCTGGCACAGCTGTCGGCGCACCCGGTCTCCACGCGTCTGAGCCTTAACGGCACCATTATCGTAGCCCGCGACATTGCCCACGCGAAACTGAAAGAGCTTATCGATAACGGCGAAGCGCTGCCGCAGTACGTGAAAGATCACCCGATCTACTACGCCGGTCCGGCCAAAACGCCGGCTGGTTACGCCTCCGGCTCCCTGGGCCCGACCACCGCGGGACGTATGGATTCCTACGTCGATCTGCTGCAATCGCACGGCGCCAGCATGGTGATGCTGGCCAAAGGCAACCGCAGCCAGCAGGTGACCGACGCCTGCCATAAACACGGCGGCTTCTACCTCGGTAGCATTGGCGGCCCGGCGGCAGTCCTTGCCCAACAGAGCATTAAGAGCCTCGAGTGCGTGGCTTATCCGGAGCTGGGAATGGAAGCTATCTGGAAAATCGAAGTCGAAGATTTCCCGGCCTTTATTCTCGTTGATGATAAAGGTAACGATTTCTTCCAACAGATCCAAAATCAGCAGTGCGCCGGTTGTAAACAACACGGCTAATTCCCTCCACGCCCGGCGGCTCATCGTCGGGCGTATTCTCCCCCTTTACTCTTGAATTCACCCGACGCTGAACTATGCTCAATCCAGCAGCCGTTCAGAGTTTGACCAGCTGAAAAATAACAATAATTCCCCCTTTTCCGGTGTCGCATATGAACAGGATCCAGGCGTTATTAACGGCGTGTTTTCTGCTATGGCTGGCCTTCCCGCTTTCGGCGGCAGAACCGCGTCAGCAGCCCACCGCTCGCGAGCAGGCGCGAACCGTCGCTATTTTCCATCAACCGATCGTCATGCTGCAGGCCACCTTCGGCCAGACCACGCCGGAAGAGCGGGTTCTGCGCATCCGCAATACGCTACGCGCCTTTACCGAGGCCGATATCAGCCAGCCGCTACAGGTGGTGCCTGTCACCCGCTACAACCAGCCGGGGCGGCTGTTCCTGATGAATGGCAAACCCATCATGTTACTCAGCCAGGCGGACCTCGATGAAGGCGACGATCTGACCCTCGATCAGGCGGCGCAGCGCGTTCTTGCCCGTATGGAAGCGCAGCGGACGTCGCTGCGCGAACAGTACAATACCCGCTATCTGCTGCTGGCGGCGCTAAAATCCGCCGCCGGCGCGTTGCTCCTCGCCCTGGCCTGCTATCTCGCTTTCCGTTCGTGGCGGCGAGTGAGGCGCTTTTTCCATCTGCGGATCCTCGAAAAGCGCAGCCTGATCCCGCATAACTGGCGGCGTTTTCTCGGCAACATTGAAAGCCGATTATACGCGCTGCTGGTCATACTGCTTGGGGTACTGGCGGGTTATGTTTGGCTGAGTTGGGTATTCAGCCTGTTTCCTTGGACCCGGGTATGGGGAGAGTCGCTCGGTGAGTGGTCGGTAGGGGTGATTCGCGATATTTCGCTGTCCATCGTGTCGGCGCTGCCGGGATTGATGATCGTACTGCTTATCTTTCTGATTACGTGGTTTATCATCCGCCTGCTGAAGGTGGTGTTGGATCAGGTCGCCGCCGGACGTCTGCAGATCCCCGGTCTGCATCCGGAAACCGTCGGCGCCACGCGAAAGCTTATCGCCGTGGTTATCTGGCTTTTTGCGCTCTCCGCCGCCTATCCTTTCCTGCCTGGCGCAAATTCTCTGGCCTTCAAGGGGATTAGCGTGTTCTTCGGTCTGATGTTGACGCTGGGCTCAGCGGGGGTGATGAATCACGCCATGAGCGGCCTGGTGCTGATTTATACCCGCGCGCTGCATAAAGGCGACTGGATCCGCATCGCCGATAACGAAGGCCAGGTCAGCGAGATCGGCATGCTGGCGACCAAAATCCTGACCCGCGAAAACTATATTGTCACCCTGCCGAACGCGGTGGTGGTCAGCGGTAAAATCACCAATCTCAGCGCCAGCGACCCGCAACAGGGAATCAACCTCACCACCGGCGTGACCATTGGTTACGACACGCCGTGGCGGCAGGTACAGGCGATGCTGGAACTGGCGGCCCACCGCGCCCAGGGAGTGGATCATCAGGTGGCGCCGGTGGTTCGCAAACTGGGATTGCTCGACTGGTATACGTCGTATGAACTGCAGGTGCGGCTGTTACCGGAAACGACGCTGCCGGAGGGGCGCAACGCGCTGCACAGCAGCATTATCGATGTATTTAACGAATTTGGCGTGCAGATTATGTCGCCCAATTTTGTCATGCAACCGAAAAGCGCGGTGGTGGTCGCCAAAGAGGATTGGTATACCGCCCCGGCGGTCGCGCCGCAGGAGCGCGACAGGTAACGTCGTCCCACGCCGACGCAGCGTCATCAGGCAATGCCGGATGGCGCTGCGCTTATCCGGCCTACAACTCAAAATCCCCGGTAGCGCTACCGCTTACCGGGGCTACAGCGCTGTGCGATTTAGTAGCCCGTACAAGGCGCAATGCGCCGCCCCGCTACGCCTGCGCGGCGTCAATCTCGGCAAACACCTGCTGCGCGAGGTGCAACGTGGCGTTTGCCGCCGGTAAGCCGCAGTACAGCGCCGAATGCATAATCAGCTCTTTCAGCTCATCACGGGTCACACCGTTATTAAAGGCGGCGCGCAGATGCATCTTAAGTTCCGCCTCGCGGTTCAGCGCAATCAGCATCGCAATAGTGATCATGCTGCGGGTATGGTGATCGAGCCCTGGACGGGTCCAGGTTTCTCCCCAGGCGTAACGGGTAATGAAATCCTGAAACTCCTCGTTCAGCGGCGTCAGATTCTGCAGAGTACGGTCAACGTGAGCATCGCCTAATACCTTGCGGCGAACCTCCATTCCCTGCTGATAACGTTGTTTATCTTCCATTTTGCTCCCCCAGCAAAAAGCCGTTCAGCGCGGCGTTAAAGGCAGCAGGCGCTTCAATGTTCGACAGATGCGACGCCTTCAACACCACCACCTGTGAAGTGGCGATCTGCTGATGCAGGAAGTTAGCGTCGGCGACAGTCGTGACAGGGTCACTTTCTCCGGCAATAATCAGCACCGGAATCGCAATTTGCCCGACCTCCCCCCGCAGGTCTGCCGCCGCCAGGGCTTCGCAGCAGGCAGCGTAGCCTTCGGCGTCGCTATGAGTCAGTTGATGGCATAATGCCTCGACCACCTCCGGCGCGCGCTGGCGGAAAGCATCGCTGAACCAGCGATCCGCCGCCCCCGCGGCAACCACATCCATCCCTTCCTGACGTACCGCGCGGGCGCGAGAAAGCCAGCCCGACTGATCGCCGATCCGCGCCGCGGTATTGGCCACCGCCACCGCATAAAAACGTTCCGGCGCAAAGCGTGCCAGCCATAATCCCGTCAGCCCGCCCATCGAAATACCGCAAAACAGCGCTTTGTCGATATTTAGGTGATCGAGCAGCGCAATCACATCCTCACCCAATTGCGCCAGGGTCACCTTGCCGTTTTTCGTCGTTTTACCATGGCCGTGGGTGTCATAACGCAGTACGCGAAAATTCGCCGTCAGGGCCTCCATTTGCGGCTGCCACATTGCGCGCGTGGTACCAAGCGAGTTCGACAGCACGATAACCGGCGCGCCTTCCGGCCCGTCGAGTTGATAATCAAGATTCATGACGTTGCTCCTGATAACGCGCCAGTACCTGGCGCACAAAGCGTTCGGCGCTACCGGTGGCCGTTGCCGGATCCAGTAGCATGTTTAAACGTTCGCGGGAGAGATACTGACTGACCAGCGGGTCAGCCGCCAGCAGATCGACAAGTAAACCGTGACTGTCCAGAGCCTGGCGGCACAGCGCTTCTACACGGTGATGCGCCTCGGCTTTGCCGATAAACTCCGCCAGCGCCAGGGTCACCGCTTCCGCCATAATCAGCCCGTGGGTAATATCAAGGTCGGCACGCATCTTATGCACGAAAACCTGCATCTCGCGCACCAGCATGTCAGTTTGCGCCAGCGCCCCGCCCACCAGCATAATCAGCTCCGGTAGCGTTTCCCATTCCGCCTGCCAGCCGCCGAGCGCGCGCTCATGCTGTTGGATTTGACCGGCGTAAAGGGTGGCGACCAGCCCCGGCGTGCGCTGCGCCGCGGTTAAAATCGCCGCGCAGGAGACCGGATTACGTTTGTGCGGCATGGTCGAGGAGCCTCCGCGCCCTTCCGCCAGCGGCTCGCCGACTTCCGCAACCTCGGTTTGCATCAGCAGCGAAAAATCATTGGCGAATTTTCCCAGGGTGCCGCAAACGCCGGCGAACCAGGCGCCGACTTCGAGGAAACGGTCGCGCTGGCTATGCCATGGCGTATCCGGCAACTGCAGCTCGAGGGTTTGCGCTAACGCCTGCGCGACCTGCGGCGCCTGCTGTTTCAATGAATCAAGCGTGCCAGCCGCGCCGCCAAACTGCAGCGCCAGCACCCGTGGGCGCATCTCGATCAACCGCTGCTGCCAGCGCAGTAGCGCATCCAACGTCCCCGCCAGTTTGAGGCCAAAGGTGACCGGCAGCGCATGCTGCATCCAGGTGCGCCCCGGCATCACCGTATGCTGATAGCGCTGCGCCTGTTCGGCAAGCGCATCAATCAGGCTTTGTAGCAGGCTATCCGTCGCCGCCAGCGCGCCGCGCAGTTGCAAAACAAACCCGGTATCGATAGCGTCCTGGCTGGTGGCGCCCCAATGGACATAGCGCGCGGCGTCAGGATCCTGCGCTTTCACACGCGCGGTCAGTTGTTTGACCAGCGGAATTGCCAGATTACCGGCGCTGGCCGCAGCCTGTCCCAGCGCGTCGAAATCAATAAGCGCATGCCGGCAGGCGTTGACTATCGGCGAGACTGCCGCCTTCGGCACCAGACCGCAGTCGGCCTGCGCCTGCGCCAGCGCGGCTTCGAAATCCAGCATGCCCTGTACCCGCTGCGCATCGCTAAACCAGTCGGTTAGCGGACTGCTGCGCAACATGGGGGTCAACAAACTCATCGCTACTCCTTAAACGCGTTCAATAATCAGCGCAATCCCCTGGCCCACGCCGATACACATGGTGCACAGCGCATAGCGGCCGCCGGTTCGCTTCAACTGATAAGCGGCGGTCATCGCCAGACGCCCGCCGGAAGCGCCTAGCGGATGGCCCAGCGCGATGGCCCCGCCGTTGGGGTTAACGTGGGCGGAATCATCCGGCAGACCTAAATCACGGGTAACCGCCAGCGCCTGTGCGGCAAAAGCCTCATTCAATTCGATGACGTCCATCTGCGCCAGCGTCAGCCCGGTTTGCGCCAGCACCTTACGCACCGCCGGCGCCGGGCCGAAGCCCATAATTCGCGGCGCAACCCCTGCCGTCGCCACGCCGACAACCCGCGCCAGCGGCTGTAAATCATTCGCTGACATGGCCTGTTCACTGGCCAACAGCAGCGCGCAGGCGCCATCATTGACGCCGGAGGCGTTACCGGCGGTAACGCTGCCGTCGGCTCGGACCACGCCGCGCAATTTGGCCAGCGCCTCCAGCGAGGTGCTGCGCGGGTGTTCATCGCGGCTGAAACACAGCGGCTCACCTTTGCGTTGCGGTACCGATACGGCGATCAGTTCATCGGCGAAACGCCCCGCTTCTTGCGCCGCAGCGGTACGCAGCTGGCTACGAAGCGCAAAAGCATCCTGGTCGGCGCGAGAAATGGCAAACTCATCGGCGACGTTTTCCGCGGTTTCCGGCATCGAGTGCACGCCGTACAGCGCTTTCATCTGCGGGTTAATAAAACGCCAGCCAATGGTGGTATCTTCCATCTGCATCGAGCGGCTAAAGGCGCTCTCGGCTTTGCCCATCACAAACGGCGCGCGCGACATACTCTCCACCCCACCGGCGATCATCAGCTGGGTTTCGCCGCTTTTAATCGCCCGCGCCGCGACGCCGATCGCATCAAGGCTCGAGCCGCACAGGCGGTTAATCGTGCTGCCGGGAACGCTCTGCGGCAGGCCGGCCAGCAACAGCGCCATACGCGCCACGTTACGGTTATCTTCTCCGGCCTGGTTGGCGCAGCCGTAGATCACATCGTCAATTAGCGCCGGATCGAGACCCGGATTACGCTCCAGCAGCGCTTTCAGCGGCAGCGCCGCCAGATCGTCAGCGCGCAAACTCGATAATGCGCCGCCAAAACGGCCAAACGGCGTACGCACCGCATCACAGATAAATGCCTGATTCATCATAGGTTCCTCACGCGCTTTCCGCCAGTTGTTCAAAAGTCAGCGCCACCGGAGTGATGCGCTGTAGCTCTTCAAATGAGAGGCCGTTAAAGATTTCGCGTACCACCGGACCACGGTCGGTAATATCGATGACCGCCAGATCGGTATAGATACGGCTGACGCAGCCGACGCCGGTCAGCGGATAGCTGCACTGCTCGACCAGTTTGCATTCGCCATCGCGGGTCAGATGGTCCATCATTACAAACACCTGGCGGGCGCCGATAGCCAAATCCATCGCCCCTCCGACCGCCGGGATCGAATCCGGCGCGCCGGTGCTCCAGTTAGCGAGATCGCCGCTGGCGGAAACCTGATAGGCGCCCAGCACGCAGATATCGAGATGCCCGCCGCGCATCATGGCGAAGGAGTCGCCATGGTGGAAAAAACAGCCGCCCTGCAGCAGGGTGACATACTCTTTACCCGCGTTGATCAGCTCCGGGTCCTCTTCGCCGGGCTGCGGCTTCGGCCCCATTCCGAGTAGCCCGTTTTCACTGTGCAGGAACACCTCTTTATCGGCAGGTAGATAGTTGGCGATACGGGTCGGCAGGCCAATACCGAGGTTTACGTAAGCGCCTTCCGGAATATCGCGGGCGACGCGCTGGGCCATTTCGTCACGAGTCAGTTTTTGCATGTTCGGCTCCTCAGGCGCTTTGCGCGGCGGACAGATTTTCCAGCGAGAATACGCGCTGGACGAAAATCCCCGGGGTGATGATGTTTTCCGGGTCGAGTTCGCCAAGGGCGACCAGTTGCGAGACTTCAACAATGGTGGTTTTGGCGGCGGTCGCCATAATCGGGCCGAAGTTGCGCGCCGCTTTGCGGTAGACCAGGTTGCCCCAGCGGTCGCCCTGATGGGCTTTAATCAGCGCAAAATCGGCTTTAATTGGATATTCAAGCACGTAATGACGGCCGTCGATCTCCCGGGTTTCTTTGCCTTCCGCCAGCGGCGTGCCGTAGCCGGTAGGGGTAAAGACCGCGCCGAGACCTGCGCCAGCGGCCTGGATCCGCGCCGCCAGATTGCCCTGCGGCACCAGTTCCAGCTCAACTTTGCCGCGGCGATAGAGGTCATCGAAAATTTGTGAATCTACCTGGCGCGGGAACGAGCAGATCATTTTGCGCACCCGCCCGGCTTTGAGCAGCGCCGCCAGCCCCACCTCGCCATTACCCGCGTTGTTATTAATAATGGTTAGGTCGCGGGCGCCCTGGTCAATCAGGGCGTCAATCAGATATGTCGGCTGCCCGGCGGGGCCAAATCCGCCGATCATGATGGTCGCGCCGTCGTGGATCCCGGCAATGGCCTCACTCAGCGTCGACACGCTTTTATCAATCATCAGGTCGCTCCTTAACGTGCGGTAATCGCACTTATATGCGTTGTTCGCACAAAATGTGACCCGCTTAACGATGCTGGTCAAGGGCGATAATCGAAATATGGTGCGATAATCGAACATCGTATATCTTTAGCGAAAGAATGTGATCGATGGCAAATACGGAGAACAAAATGGACAAGCATCCAGATGATGTAGTGGCGGGCGACGGCGATCCGTTTAAGGGCGATCCGAACTTTATGGCATCGCTGGCGCGCGGGCTGGAAGTGATTCAGGCTTTTACCCCGCAGCGCCCGGTACTGTCGATTTCGCAGATCAGCCAAAAGACCGGCATCCCCCGAGCGGCGGTACGTCGCTGCCTGTACACCCTAAGCAAGCTGGGTTTCGTCTACGCCGAAGACGGCAAGAATTTCCAGCTGCGACCACGGATACTTGCCCTCGGCCACGCCTGGCTGGCCTCAACGCCGCTGGCGCGCTCGGCGCAGCCGGTGCTCAAGCATCTGAGCGAAATGCTCAATGAGTCCTGCTCAATCGCCACCCTGGATGGCGACGATATCTTGTATATCGCCCGCGCCTCCAGTTCGCGCATTATGACGATCGATCTTGATATTGGCAGTCGTCTGCCGGCGTGGGCGACCTCCATGGGGCGCGTGCTGTTAAGCCATCAGCCGGAAGAAAGGCTGAACGACATGCTGGGCCGGGTGACGATGATTCGCTACACCCCGCAAACGGTAGATTCGGTGAATAAGCTGCGCGCGGAGCTAAAACGCGTGCATCAGCAGGGATATGCGTTGAACGATCAGGAACTGGAAATGGGGCTGCGTTCGCTGGCGGTACCGCTATATAACCCGCAGGGACAGGTGGAAGCAGCGCTGAACGTCGGGGTTCACGCGGGCCAGATGTCGACCCGCGAAATGCTGGACCGGGTGCTGCCGGAATTACAAAAAGCCGCCCGCGAGCTAACGCTGCTGCTGCGCTAGCGGCTGCGTTTAGCGTGCAGCTCCCAGTTCTCCTGCTTAGCCTGTTCGGATTTACGCAGCGCCACGTAACAAGCGCCGCTGCCGCCGTGGTGCGGTAGCGCGGCGCAAAACGCCTGTACCTCGGGCAACTCTGGCAGCCAGCGCGCCAGGTAGCTGCGAATAATATTGGCGTGGGCCTGGTCATCACGGCCTTTGCCGTGGATGATAAGTAAATTACGCAGCCCCTCTTTTTGCGCCTGTATCACGAAGGCGAACAGCATTTGCCGGCACTGTTCGACCGGCTGGCGCAACAGCGACAGGCTTGCCTGCTGGCTGTATTTTCCACGCCGCAGCTTTTCCAGCACTCCGCTTTGCAGCCCTTCCCGTTTGAACTCCAGCGGCACGGCGAGCGGCACAATATCGAGGTAGCCGGTGGTCAGAAAATTATCGAGCTGTAGGGTATCGATACGCTGCGGCGCGCGCGCGGGTCGTTCACGATGCCAGTGTACGTCATTATTGCGTTTCAGAGGCTGGACATCCTCCATGGCGTCAAGAAACAGGGATTTGTCGTCAAGGTTCATGGTCACTCCTCCAGCGGCTATCGCCTGCTACTATAGCCGCCTCACGCCTACCCCTCAACGCGTTTAGCCGCAACTGCTGGCAAATAGACCAACGCGGGATATTTAAGGAAACAATTGACGGCTTTGACGACGAAACAGGGTGATTAACGAAGCCGTTAACGGCGTTGGTCGCGTGTCGCGCCGCTGGATCAGGTAGTAAGTTGCTCTGGGCAATACCTCACGTATGGGGATCATCACCAGTTTATCCGCCATCATCGGATCGTTTCCGAGCTCTACCGGCAGAATACTAAGGAAATCGCTCTTCACCACCAGACTGATGCACGAAGAGAAGGTTTCGCAAACGATATCGACCTTGGGCGCCAGCCCGGCCTGATTAAACATCTCCTGCAACTGTTTGAAGTAGCTACCGCGCGGCGTTGGCATCGTCCAGTGGTGATCGAGCAATTCAGTCAGGGAAGTGGCGCGCGCCGCCGGATGCCCTGCGCGGGCGAATACCGCGAACGGTTTCTCAAACAGTTTTTCAAAGCTGAATTCATGATCGTACGGGCCGGGATAGTAGGTGTTGATAGTGAAATCAAGCTCACCCTGGCGCAGTTCATTAATCATCGCCAGGAGTTGCCCTTCCATGATCCGAACCTTCACCAGCGGATGCTGCTGATGAAAGCGACAGATAACCGATGGCATCAGCGAACGGGCGACGCTGGCGCCGAGACCAATATTAATCTGCCCGGCCTGCTCCCCCTGACGCTGCAGGAGTTCATCCTGCGCCGCCCGAAGCTCTTCAAGGATCAGGCTCGCATGTTGATAAAAACTTTCGCCGTTTTCCGTCAGCGCCACCCCCTGGCTGCGGCGGACAAACAGTTGGGCGGAAAGCCCTTCTTCCAGCTCTTTAATCGCTTTGGTCAACGCGGGCTGCGAGATCGCCAGCGCCCGGCTGGCGCCGCGAATACTCCCCTCGCGAGCGACCTCAACGAAAGCGCGAATTTGATGAAATTTAATCTGAAATGACATGTTTTAGGTGATAACCATTGTTTATCAGACAGAAGAAAATGACATCTACTGTAATCCATCATGCTGTGGCAGGTTAAGGGTGAGATTGCCAGAAAGGCGTTCGTGATAATTAAAAGCTATCACACCGTGAACGCCGTCACACTTTTTAATTATGACAGGAAGGGTTATGCCGCAACTTCATGAATTGGTAAGCCAGCTGGCGCCGGAAATGACGCAATGGCGTCGTGATTTTCACCTGCACGCGGAGTCCGGCTGGCTGGAATTTCGCACCGCCAGCAAGGTTGCCGAGATCTTAGACGGCCTCGGTTATCAACTCGCGCTGGGTCGCGACGTTATCGATGCCGACAGCCGGATGGGGCTGCCCGACGATGCCACCCTGGAGCAGGCATTCCAGCGCGCCCGCGAACAGGGAGCGCCGGAACGTTGGCTGCCGGCTTTTGAAGGCGGATTCGCCGGCGTCGTCGCCACCCTGGACACCGGCCGCCCCGGCCCTACGCTTGCGTTTCGCGTCGATATGGACGCGCTCGATCTTAACGAACAACACGACGATCGCCATCGCCCGCATCGCGCGGGTTTCGCCTCCTGCAACGCCGGGATGATGCACGCCTGCGGCCATGACGGACATACCGCCATTGGGCTGGGTTTGGCGCACGTGCTAAAGCAGTATGCCGATCGGCTCAACGGGATCATCAAGCTGATTTTCCAGCCTGCCGAAGAAGGCACCCGCGGCGCGCGCGCGATGGTGGCGGCAGGCGTGCTCGATAACGTGGACTACTTCACCGCCATTCATATCGGTACCGGCGTTCCCAACGGTACCGTGGTCTGCGGCGGTGACAACTTTATGGCGACCACCAAATTCGACGTGCAATTCGAGGGCGTCGCCGCTCACGCCGGCGGCAAACCGGAAGATGGGCGCAACGCGCTACTGGCCGCCGCCCAGGCCGCCCTCGCATTACACGCCATCGCGCCGCACAGCGCAGGCGCCTCGCGGGTTAACGTCGGTGTCATACAGGCCGGCACCGGGCGTAACGTGGTCCCCTCATCGGCGCTAATTAAAGTGGAAACCCGCGGCGAGACGGAAGCTATCAACCAGTATGTGTTTGAGCGGGCGCAAAACGTGATTGCCGGCGCCGCAGCAATGTATGAAGCCCGCTATGAACTTCGGCTCATGGGCGCGGCAACCTCCAGCGCCCCCTCTCCGGCGTGGGTGCAATACCTGCGTGAGCAGGCAGTACAGGTGCCGGGGGTAGTAGAAGCAGTGGATCATATTGCCGCGCCGGCGGGATCCGAAGATGCCACTTTGATGATGGCGCGGGTACAGGATCGCGGCGGACTGGCTTCATATATGATTTTCGGTACTGAACTGAGCGCCGGACATCACAACGAGAAATTTGATTTCGACGAAGGCGTGATGGTCATCGCGGTCGAGACGCTGGCGCGCATCGCGCTCAATTTTCCCTGGCAGCGAGGTGTGTGATGGAAAAGATCTATCAATTTGTCGATGACATCATTACGTCACGGCGCGACGATTTTTGCGCTATTGCCGATGATATCTGGGATCATCCGGAAACCCGCTTCCAGGAATTCTGGTCTGCCGCGCGGTTGGCCGATGCGCTGGAAACGGAAGGTTTTAAGCTAACCCGTCACGCTGGCGGCATACCCAATGCGTTTATCGCCAGCTACGGCGAGGGTAAACCGGTCATCGCCCTGCTCGGCGAGTTTGATGCGCTGGCAGGACTCAGCCAACAGGCGCACAGTGCTGAACCAACATCCGCGACGCCGGGGGAAAACGGCCACGGCTGTGGGCATAATCTCCTCGGCACCGCGGCGTTCGCCGCCGCCGTCGCCGCGAAACAGTGGCTGCAGCAGCAAGGCGGAGCGGGCACCCTGCGCTTTTATGGCTGCCCGGGGGAAGAAGGCGGCTCGGGTAAAACCTTTATGGTGCGCGAGGGATTATTCGATGATATTGACGCCGCCCTCACGTGGCATCCGGAAGCCTGGGCCGGGATGTTCAGTACCAGCACGCTGGCCAATATTCAGGCGGCGTGGCGCTTTACCGGAACCGCTGCGCACGCGGCAAACTCACCGCATCTGGGGCGGAGCGCGTTGGACGCCGTCACGCTGATGACCACCGGCAGTAATTTCCTCAATGAGCATATTATCGAGAAAGCGCGTGTGCACTACGCCATTACCGATACCGGCGGCGTGTCGCCCAACGTGGTGCAGGCGCAAGCTGAAGTGCTGTATTTGATTCGCGCTCCGGAGATGGCCGATGTGCAGCAAATCTTCGCCCGTATTGAGAAAATCGCCCAGGGCGCCGCGCTGATGACCGAAACCAGCGTCAGTTGCCGTTTTGAAAAAGCCTGTTCCAGCTATCTCCCCAATCGCACGCTGGAAGCGGCAATGTATCAGGCCGTATGTCATTACGGTACGCCGCAGTGGAGTGACGAAGAGCGCGCTTTCGCGGCGGATATTCGCGCCACGCTCGGCGTGAACGATATAAATAACAGCCTGAAGAATATTGCCGGTACCAGCTGTGAAGAAGGAAAAGCGTTTGCCCGCCGTCATCACGACACGGTGTTGATCGATGAGGTCGCGCCGTGGGCGGCAACGGAAAACGTGCTGGCGGGATCTACCGACGTCGGCGACGTGAGCTGGAAAGCGCCGGTGGCCCAGTGTTTTAGCCCCTGTTTCGCCATCGGTACGCCGCTGCATAGCTGGCAACTGGTGAGCCAGGGAAGAACCTCCATCGCCCATAAAGGGATGCTGCTGGCGGGTAAAATTCTGGGAGCAACGGCGATTCGTTTGTTCAGCGACAGGCCGTTACTCGAAGCAAGCCAGCAGGAACTGGCTCAGGTACTGGCGGTAACTCCATACCAGAGCCCGATCCCACGTGACGTCGTACCATCAATTTTAAAATAAGAAAAATTAGCCTCTGGGATAGCGTACAGCGTGATGGCAATCGCCAATAAAAATAACAGCTGACAACCCCTGAGGCATGCCGCAAACAACACAACAACGACAACTGAGGAACGCCCATGAGTATGTCATCCATACCGTCGCATTCCCCCACCGGTAAGCTGTATGGCTGGGTTGAAAAAATAGGTAATAAGGTTCCGCATCCATTTTTGCTGTTTATCTATCTGATCGTCGCGCTGATGGCCACCACCGCCATTTTGTCGGCGCTAAACGTCAGCGTACAGAACCCCACCGACGGTTCGCGAGTGGTGGTAAAGAACCTGCTCAGCGTAGAAGGGCTGCACTGGTTTCTGCCAAACGTGATTAAAAACTTTAGCGGCTTCGCGCCGCTGGGGGCGATTCTGGCGCTGGTGCTCGGTGCCGGTTTCGCCGAACGTGTCGGCCTGCTGCCGTCGCTGATGGTCAAGATGTCATCGCACGTTAGCGCGCGTTACGCCAGTTACATGGTGTTATTTATCGCCTTCTTCAGCCACATCTCTTCCGACGCGGCGCTGGTCATTATGCCGCCGCTGGGGGCGTTAATGTTTCTCGCCGTCGGCCGCCATCCGGTAGCCGGGTTGTTGGCGGCAATCGCCGGCGTCGGCTGCGGATTCACGGCAAATTTACTTATTGTCACTACCGACGTGTTGCTCTCCGGTATTAGTACCGAAGCGGCGAAAACGCTTGATGCCTCGCTGCATGTTAGCGTTATCGACAACTGGTACTTCATGGCCACCTCAGTCATCGTTCTGACGCTGGTCGGCGGGTTGATTACCGATAAACTGGTCGAGCCGCGGCTAGGAAAGTGGCAAGGCCAGAGCGATGAAACGCTGCAGACGCTGACGGCGGAACAGCGCTTCGGGCTGCGCATTGCCGGTATTGCGGCGCTGTTGTTTGTGGCGGTTATCGCACTGATGGTGGTGCCGGAAAACGGCATCCTGCGCGATCCTATCAAACATACCGTGATGCCCTCGCCTTTTATTAAAGGCATCGTACCGCTGATTATCTTTTTCTTTTTCGTCGTATCTTTAGCTTACGGCATCGCCACCGGCAAAATTCGCCGTCAGGCTGACCTGCCGCAGTTAATGATCGAGCCGATGAAGGAGATGGCCGGCTTCATCGTGATGGTCTTCCCGCTGGCCCAGTTTGTCGCCATGTTCAACTGGAGCAATATGGGGAAATTCATGGCGGTAGGATTAACGGATATACTGGAAAGTGCGGGAATGAATGGCGTGCCGGCGTTTGTCGGTCTGGCGCTGCTGTCGGCGTTTCTGTGTATGTTTATCGCCAGCGGTTCGGCTATCTGGTCGATTCTGGCGCCCATTTTTGTACCGATGTTTATGCTGCTGGGCTTTCACCCGGCGTTTGCGCAGATCCTGTTTCGTATCGCCGATTCGTCCGTACTGCCGCTCGCGCCGGTATCGCCATTTGTACCGCTGTTTCTCGGCTTTTTACAGCGCTACCGGCCCGATGCCAGACTGGGTACCTACTATTCGCTGGTATTACCCTACCCGCTGATTTTCTTAGCCGTCTGGCTGCTGTTGCTGGTGGGCTGGTACCTGGTAGGGCTACCGATTGGCCCAGGTATTTATCCACGCTTGCCATAACGCGGCAACAGGCCAGGGATGGCCTGCGTAAGTTAACGCGATGTGGTGCGGTTCAGGAACGTTTTATACAGACTTTCGATGACCACCGACAGCAAATTGATAGCTAATCCGCTGATAATCAACACAACAACTCCCGTTAACATGTATTGCATATCGCCACCTTTCTTGTAGTTAAAAAAAACCAGCGCCAAAGCGCTGGAAAAAATAATTGACTCAAGGAATGCCTGTATATTTATCTGCGGCGCCGGGTGCCTCCCGGTGAATTAGCCAGTTCACACTAATCCGCGTGCGTATGACAAACTGCATAGAGATTTGAACTGAACGCTCCTCCGCACAGGGAAATTCGCCGCCAGACAAAGGTAGCAAAATGCCCATCACGCCGCGCCTGCTAGTTAATGCAAAAATAAACATTGCTCCACCCCTTCCTTTATTCCGACGATTAACCATCAGGCAACGGATGACTGAATTTAAATGACTGCGATTCGTATTTATAAATTAATAGTACAGGTTTCATTATTTGCTGACCTTTCGGAGGTATAGTTTGCAGGCCGCACGTCATGATATGGTGTGCCCTTGCCGAATTAACCTCGTAGAAGGACGCCCGATGCTGACGCTGCTGCAAGATAAAATCGACACCCCGCTGGGGCCGCTGTGGGTCATTTGCGATGAACAATTCAACCTGCGCGCCGTAGAGTGGGATCAGCACCGCGACCGCATGGAGCAACTGCTCGACATCCACTACCGTCACGAGGGTTATAAACGCGTTGATGCGCGCGATCCTGGCGGGCTGAGCGCGAAGCTGCAGCAATATTTCGACGGCGATCTCGCAATTATCGATACCCTGCCGACGGCAACCGCCGGTACCCCCTTTCAACGTCAGGTGTGGCAAGCGCTGCGCACGATTCCCTGCGGGCAGGTGATGCATTACGGTCAGTTAGCCGAGGTTCTTGGCCGTCCGGGCGCGGCCCGTGCGGTTGGCGCGGCAAACGGTTCCAATCCGGTCAGCATTGTGGTTCCCTGCCATCGGGTAATTGGCCGCAACGGCACCATGACCGGCTACGCCGGCGGCGTACAGCGTAAAGAGTGGTTATTGCGCCATGAGGGCTATTTGCTGCTTTAACAGATAATGCCTTTTTTGGAAATTACAGGTAACTTTACAATAATTAATCGCTTAATAATTTTCTTGTTATCAAAGAGATATGGCGATCGACATATTTACCCTTCTAATATTACGTCTTTCCGGGTTTCGAGACTTACTTGCTCCTCAAAAAGATGTTAAAATTGACCAATATCAATTAAAGCTTGAGCAGACATATGATCCCGGAAAAGCGAATTATACGACGCATTCAGTCTGGTGGTTGTGCAATCCATTGTCAGGATTGCAGCATTAGCCAGCTCTGCATCCCCTTTACTTTGAACGAACATGAGCTGGATCAGCTTGATAATATCATCGAGCGTAAAAAGCCTATTCAGAAAGGGCAAACCCTGTTCAAAGCGGGTGATGAGCTGAAGTCGCTGTACGCTATCCGTTCAGGGACCATCAAAAGCTACACCATCACCGAACAAGGCGATGAGCAGATTACTGGCTTCCATCTGGCTGGTGATTTGGTCGGCTTTGACGCCATTGGCACCGCCCTGCACCCAAGCTTCGCGCAGGCGCTGGAAACCTCGATGGTCTGCGAAATTCCGTTCGAAACGTTGGATGATCTTTCCGGTAAAATGCCGAACCTGCGTCAGCAGATGATGCGTCTGATGAGCGGCGAGATCAAAGGCGATCAGGACATGATCCTGCTGCTTTCCAAAAAGAACGCCGAAGAACGGCTGGCGGCCTTTATCTACAACCTGTCCCGCCGTTTCGCGCAGCGCGGTTTCTCACCGCGTGAGTTCCGTCTGACCATGACCCGTGGCGACATCGGCAATTATCTGGGCCTGACGGTTGAAACCATCAGCCGCCTGCTTGGTCGTTTCCAGAAAAGCGGTATGCTGGCGGTGAAAGGGAAATATATCACCATCGAAAACAGCGATCTGCTGGCGCAACTGGCAGGCCAGGCGCGCAACGTCGCCTGATTTATCTCCGCTATACTCTCTTCCACCTTGTGCCGGATCGACATTTTTTTCTAATTTGTTGATCTGGCCAGGGTCATCCCCTGTTTCAATTCATCCATATAGGTTATCTTTTTAAATACTGACTGTAGCTACAGCTGTAAGGAGACCCTGTATGGCGAAGTATCAGAACATGCTGGTAGTAATCGACCCTAACCAGGACGACCAGCCTGCATTACGGCGCGCGGTGTATCTGCACCAACGGATTGGTGGACGCATCAAAGCCTTTTTGCCGATTTATGATTTTTCCTACGAAATGACTACCCTGCTGTCGCCCGACGAGCGGACGGCGATGCGCCAGGGCGTGATTAGCCAACGCAGCGCCTGGATCCGTGAACAGGCCAAGTTTTACATTGAATCCGGGGTGCCAATCGATATCAAAGTGGTGTGGCACAACCGCCCCTTTGAAGCCATCATTCAGGAAATCATCAGCGATAAACACGACCTGCTGCTGAAAATGGCCCATCAGCACGACAAACTCGAAGCGGTCATCTTCACCCCGACCGACTGGCACCTGCTGCGCAAATGTCCATGCCCGGTATGGATGGTTAAAGATCAGCCGTGGCCGGAAGGCGGTAAAGCGCTGGTGGCGGTTAATCTGGCCAGTGAAGAGAACTATCACAACGCCCTTAATGAAAAACTGGTGCGGGAGACCATCGCCCTCGCCGATCAGGTTAACCATACCGAAGTACATCTGGTTGGCGCCTATCCGGTGACGCCTATTAACATCGCCATTGAATTACCTGATTTTGACCCGAGCATCTATAACGATGCGATTCGCGGCCAGCATCTGCTGGCAATGAAAGCGCTGCGTCAGAAATTCAGCATCGATGAAAGTCGCACCCACGTAGAAAAAGGGCTGCCTGAAGAGGTTATCCCTGATTTAGCTGAACACCTGCAGGCCGGGATTGTGGTGCTGGGCACCGTTGGCCGCACCGGCATCTCTGCCGCGTTTCTAGGCAATACCGCGGAACAGGTTATCGACCACCTGCGCTGCGACCTGCTGGTACTGAAACCGGAGGCCTATCAAACTCCAGTTGAACTGGACGATGAAGACGACGACTAACGGCGTCTCATCAGGCCTGAAGTTTTATCTAATCATCCCCCGCCCGTCGGGGGATTTTTTTGTCGGCCCGCTAAAAAAGAAAAAGGGCCATACGGCCCGGGATATCAACGCTAATTGAACATACTTACAGAATGCGTTAGTGGATACCTAAACGCCAGGCCAGGTCGATCTCTTCTTTCAGCTCCATTGATGAAAGCGACATCAGATCGGCAAACTCGAGCTCGAGGAGTTTGAGCTTCTTCAGGTACTGCGCGGGGGTCATAACGGAAGTGTCGCGGCGCAGGTACTCGATGGCCATCTGCGTGGGGGTTAACTCGGTATCCATAATATCCTCAGTGTGGTGAAAAAACAGGCATAGTATAACACCCATCGCCGTTCACTTTATGAGCAAAATCATGGTTTCACTGTCTATATAAAAAAGCCGTCTCAACAGAGACGGCTTAGAGCGTTGCGCTATTACAGCGCTTTCAGAATGGCATCCACGCTGGCTTTAGCGTCGCCAAACAGCATGTGGGTGTTCTCTTTGAAGAACAGCGGATTCTGCACGCCAGCATAGCCGGTGTTCATCGAACGTTTGAAGACCACCACGTTTTGCGCCTTCCACACTTCCAGCACCGGCATACCGGCGATCGGGCTCTTCGGATCGTCCTGCGCCGCCGGGTTGACGGTGTCGTTCGCGCCGATCACCAGTACGGTATCGGTATCGGCGAAATCATCGTTGATTTCGTCCATTTCCAGCACCACGTCGTAAGGTACTTTCGCTTCCGCCAGCAGCACGTTCATATGCCCCGGCAGTCGCCCGGCGACAGGGTGGATGCCGAAGCGCACCTTGATACCGCGTGCGCGCAGCTTCTCGGTGATTTCCGCGACCGGATACTGCGCCTGCGCCACCGCCATACCGTAGCCCGGCGTGATGATCACGGAATGCGAGTTTTTCAGCATTTCAGCCGTCTCTTCGGCGCTGATTTCACGATGCTCACCGACTTCTTCATCGCCGCTGGAACTGCCGCCATCGGTGCCGAAACCGCCGGCAATAACGCTGATAAACGAACGGTTCATCGCCTTACACATAATGTAGGAGAGGATGGCACCGGAAGAACCAACCAGCGCGCCGGTCACGATCAGCAGGTCGTTGCTGAGCATGAAGCCCGCCGCCGCCGCCGCCCAACCGGAGTAGGAGTTCAGCATCGATACCACGACCGGCATATCCGCGCCGCCGATAGACGCCACCAGGTGCCAGCCGAACGCCAGGGCGATAATGGTCATCACCAGCAGGCACAGTACCTGGGTTCCGGTGCTGTCGGTACGCACGAAGGCCACCAGCAGCAGGAAGGAAATGACCAGCGCCGCCAGGTTCAGCTTGTGGCGATTCGGCAACATCAGCGGTTTTGACGAAATTTTGCCGCGCAACTTACCAAAGGCAACGATCGAGCCCGTGAAGGTTACGGCGCCGATAAAGATACCGAGGAATACTTCGGTCAGGTGAATATTCGCCAGCACCTGATCGAGGCCCGGTCCGTGGTCGAGATAGCTGTTGAAGCCAACCAGCACCGCCGCCAGACCAACGAAGCTATGTAGCACCGCCACCAGCTCCGGCATCTCGGTCATTTCGACTTTCTTCGCCAGACGGATACCAATCGCCCCGCCGATAACCATCGCCACGATGATCCAGCCGACGTTACCGCTGTCCGGCCCAAAAATGGTGGCAATCAGCGCAATCGCCATCCCGGCGATGCCGTACAGGTTCCCCTGCTTCGACGTTTCGTGCTTTGACAGCCCCGCAAGGCTAAAGATAAACAGAATAGCGGCAACAATGTATGCAGCTGTAACTAATCCTCCAGACATGTGCTACCCCTTAGTTTTTGCGGAACATTTTCAGCATGCGCTGAGTGACGGTGAAACCACCAAAAATATTAATGCTGGCGATCAGCACCGCGATAAAGCTCAAGAAGCTGACCCAGCCGCCGTGCCCTATCTGCAGCAATGCCCCAACGACAATGATCCCTGAAATGGCGTTGGTTACCGACATGAGCGGCGTGTGCAGCGCGTGCGACACGTTCCACACCACGTAGTAGCCGACTACGCAGGAGAGCGCGAAGACGGTAAAGTGACCCAGAAACTCTTTAGGCGCGACGTTCGCCAGCCAGCCAAAGAGGATAATCGCCAGCGCCATCAGCGCGTATTTACGCCACGGCGAGCCTGGTTTGGCCTCTTCTTTTGGCGCTTCGACGGTTTTCGCCGTCGCCTGCGGCTGCGCGGATACCTGAATCGGCGGCGCCGGCCAGGTAATTTCGCCCTCGCGGACCACGGTAACGCCACGTACCACCACATCGTCGAAATCGATGGTGATATTGCCGTCTTTTTCCTTGCACAGCAGCTTCAGCAGGTTTACCAGGTTAGTGCCGTAGAGCTGAGAAGATTGCGTCGGCAGACGACCCGGCAGGTCGGTATAACCGATAATTTTCACGCCGTTGGCGGTGGTCACGACTTCGCCCGGCACGGTGTATTCGCAGTTGCCGCCGTTTTGCGACGCCAGGTCGACGACGACGCTGCCCGACTTCATGGAGTCAACCATTTCGCGGGTAATCAGCTTCGGCGCCGGTTTACCCGGGATCAGCGCGGTGGTAACAATGATATCGACATCTTTAGCCTGCGCGGCGAACAGCGCCATTTCGGCTTTGATAAAGGCTTCAGACATGACTTTGGCATAACCGTCACCGCTGCCCGCTTCTTCTTTGAAGTCCAGTTCAAGGAACTCGGCGCCCATACTCTGCACCTGTTCTTTCACTTCCGGACGGGTATCGAAGGCGCGGACGATGGCGCCGAGGCTGTTCGCCGCGCCGATCGCTGCGAGGCCGGCGACGCCCGCGCCGATGACCATCACCTTCGCAGGCGGCACTTTACCCGCCGCGGTGATCTGGCCGGTAAAGAAGCGGCCGAATTCGTGCGCCGCTTCGACAATCGCGCGATAACCGGCGATGTTAGCCATCGAACTCAGCGCATCTAACGACTGGGCGCGGGAAATACGCGGCACCGAGTCCATAGCCATGACGTTGATACCGCGAGCGGCCAGCTTTTCCATGAGATCCGGATTCTGCGCCGGCCAGATGAAACTCACCAGCGTGGTGCCCGGGTTGAGCTTCGCAATTTCCGCATCGTTCGGCGCGTTAACCTTGAGGATAACGTCGGAGTGCCAGACGTTATCCGCGCTGACGATTTCCGCGCCCGCCTGTTCGAAGGCTTCATCGTCGAAGCTCGCCAGTTTCCCGGCCCCGCTCTCGACCGCCACGCTAAACCCGAGCTTAAGCAGCTGCTCGACCGTCTTCGGCGTCGCAGCGGCCCGGGTTTCCTGAGCTAAGCTCTCTTTTGGTATCCCAATTCGCATAGTTTTCCCTTCCATCGGTTTTTGATGATGGTTTATTTTTTTCACAAATGCGCCAGCGGCGGCGCAAAAACGCCGCACAGGTATTCATCTGGAAAATGAAACAGTAACAAACTTTTTATAACCTACTGAAAATACCGATTGTGATCTACATCGTTAAAACAGAATTTTTGATTTTATTGAGAAAAATTAGTCCTGACTGCGTCAGGCAGCAATATTTGCCTTAATTTTATGCCAGAACCTGATAATTCGCTTACCTTTGCGGTTAATTCGCCATTTATTACCGCCAGTATCATTGCATTAACATTACGTTAACTTATAAAAGTGATATTGATTATCGATTTTGCTGTTCAAGGGGCTGTTTTTTCAACATATCAGTATTTGTTATATTTTTGTAACGAACGATTCGGGCGGGAAGTGAAAAATGACGCAGACAGTTACGTTGTTTAAATGCAATAATCACCTGTTTTCAGTCAACAACAATACCAGTACATGGTTTGCGCAAGGCAAAGGATTATTTTTATGAAGCTTAAGAACACACTCCTGGCGTCTGCTCTTCTGGCTACCACCGCGTTGTCTGCCCATGCAGCGACCGAGCTGACTCCGGAGCAAGCGGCAGCGCTGAAGCCCTATGACCGCGTCGTCGTCACTGGCCGTTTTAACGCGATTGGCGATGCCGTACAGGCGGTTTCCCGCAAGGCGGATAAAGATGGCGCAGCTTCCTTTTATGTTGTCGACACCTCAGATTTCGGCAACGGCGGCAACTGGCGCGTAACGGCGGATTTTTATAAAGAAAACGCCCCGCAGGCGGATACCCCGAAAAACCGTATCATTAACGGCGTGATGGAACTGCCGAAAGATCAGGCCGTCGCGCTGATGCCGTATGACACCGTAACCGTGCAGGGCTTCTACCGTAGCCAGCCGGAAGTCAACGACGCCATCGCCAAAGCGGCAAAAGCTAAAGGCGCGTATGCCTTCTTCATCGTCCGCCAGGTTGACGCCAACCAGGGCGGCAACCAGCGCATCACCGCTTATATTTATAAAAAGGATGCGCAGAAGCGCGTACTGCAGAGCCCGGATGCGATTCCTGCTGATTCCGAAGCCGGTCGCGCCGCTCTGGCTAAAGGCGGCGAAGCGGCTAAAAACGTCGAAATCCCAGGCGTGGCCTCCTCTGCCGCGGTCGGCGCCGGTACCGGCGTAGGTCTGTTCTACGAAACCCAATCGTCGAAAGGCGGACGTTACACTGTCACCTTGCCGGACGGCACGAAAGTCGAAGAGGTGAACAAAATCACCGCCGCGCAGATGGTGCCGTTTGATAGCATCAAATTCACCGGTAACTACGGCAACATGACGGAAATCTCCTATCAGACCGCGAAACGCGCGGCGAAGAAAGGAGCGAAATACTACCACATCACCCGCCAGTGGCAGGAACGTGGCGGTAACATCACCATTAGCGCCGACCTGTATAAGTAATCGGTTTCAGCTGCTCAAAAAGGCGACATGATGTCGCCTTTTTGCATTTTTTCGCCCGCCGCCATTGCATGCGTACAAGACACTCCGTAAAATCCCGCGCCTTAGCGTAATCCTCCATTTTTATGCGATTTCGCCAAATAAATATTCTTGATTCACTGTTGCCACCTCGGGAATACAATGGAAAAGAAACTGGGCCTTAGCGCCCTGACCGCACTGGTACTCAGCTCCATGCTGGGCGCGGGCGTTTTCAGTTTGCCGCAAAACATGGCTGCCGTCGCCAGCCCATCCGCTCTGCTTATCGGCTGGGCCATCACCGGCGTCGGGATTCTATTCCTCGCATTCGCCATGCTATTACTGACCCGTATCCGCCCGGAACTGGATGGCGGCATATTTACCTATGCCCGGGAAGGTTTTGGCGAACTGATCGGTTTCTGTTCCGCCTGGGGCTACTGGCTGTGCGCGGTGATTGCCAACGTCTCCTACCTGGTTATCGTCTTCTCCGCCCTGAGTTTCTTCACCGATACGCCGGAGATGCGTATTTTTGGTGACGGTAACACCTGGCAGGCGATCGTCGGCGCGTCCGTGCTGCTCTGGGTGGTGCATTTTCTGGTGCTGCGTGGGGTACAGACCGCTGCAGGCATTAACCTGGTGGCGACGCTGGCGAAGCTGTTGCCGCTCGGCGCGTTTGTGGCGCTGGCCGCTATCGCGTTCCGGCTCGATACTTTCCGTCTCGACTTCAGCGGTATCGCGCTCGGCGTACCGGTATGGGAACAGGTGAAAAACACCATGCTGATTACCCTGTGGGTATTTATCGGCGTGGAGGGCGCGGTAGTGGTCTCTGCCCGCGCCCGTCATAAGCGCGACGTTGGCCGCGCGACACTGCTGGCGGTAGTCTCGGCGCTGGCGGTTTATCTGCTGGTCACCCTGCTGTCGCTGGGCGTTGTCGCCCGCCCGGAACTGGCTGAAATGCGCAACCCGTCGATGGCTGGCCTGATGGTCAAGATGATGGGATCGTGGGGCGAGGTAGTGATCGCCGCGGGATTAATTATCTCCGTCTGCGGCGCCTATTTAAGCTGGACCATTATGGCCGCTGAAGTGCCGTATCTGGCGGCGACGCATAAAGCGTTCCCACGCCTGTTCGCCAAAACCAATAAGAATAACGCCCCCTCTTCCTCGCTGTGGTTGACCAACATCAGCGTGCAGATTTGTCTGGTGCTGATTTGGCTTACCGGATCCGATTACGGTACCCTGCTAACCATCGCCTCAGAAATGATTCTGGTGCCCTATTTCCTCGTCGGCGCTTTCCTGCTTAAGATTGCCGTACGTCCGTTACACAAAGCCGTGGGTGTCGGCGCGTGCGTTTATGGCTTATGGTTATTGTATGCGTCCGGTCCTGTGCATTTGCTATTGTCGGTGGTACTTTACGCTCCGGGTCTTCTGGTTTTCCTGTACGCCCGCCGTACTCACCAGCACGATCGCATGCTCAAACGCCGTGAAATGGCATTAATTGGTTTTTTGCTGGTTGCCGCCGTTCCGGCAACGTGGATGCTGGTGGGGTAAGCGGTTGCCCTACCGCTGAACTTGAAAGGAGATACCCATGGCTGAAGCACAGCCTCGTCCGGTCCTGATCACGGGAGCAGGCCGCCGTATCGGCCTCGCTCTGGCACACCATTTTTTAAACCAGCAGCAACCGGTGATCGTCAGCTATCGCCAGCATTATCCATCGATTGACACCCTGCGCGACGCCGGCGCGGTGTGTCTGCAGGCCGATTTCAGCAGCGACGACGGTATTCTTACCTTCGCGGAAGCGGTGAAAGCGCAGACCAGCGGCCTGCGCGCGATTATTCATAACGCCAGTGATTGGATGGCGGAGAAACCGGGGGTGCCGTTATCCACGGTGATATCGCGGATGATGCAAATTCACGTCCACGCGCCCTATCTGCTTAACCACGCGCTGGAGAGCCTACTGCGCGGTTTTGGTCACGCGGCCAGCGATATTATTCACATTACCGACTACGTGGTGGAACGCGGCAGCGATAAGCATATCGCCTATGCCGCCAGTAAAGCGGCGCTTGATAATATGACCCGCTCTTTCGCCCGTAAGCTGGCCCCGGAAGTAAAGGTCAACGCCATCGCGCCATCGCTGATTATGTTCAACGAGCATGATGACGCTGAATACCGTAAACAGGCGCTGGATAAATCGCTGATGAAAATCGCACCGGGTGAAAAAGAGATTATCGACCTTATCGATTATCTGTTCACCAGCTGCTACGTCACCGGCCGCTCTTTCGCGGTCGACGGCGGCCGACCGCTGCGCTAGTGGAAGCGACTCCAGCCTAGGATCAGCAGCCAGGCCGCCAGACTCCAGCAGATCACCGCGCCTGCCAGCGCGTAAGGCAGGCGCATTACGCCGGTGAAGTACCATAACGAAAGTAAGTAGATAAAATATGGGATGATTGACCACATGCCGAAGACGATAGTCGTGCGCAGCGCTTCAATGCCGCGCTCGCTGGCGACGATATAGTGGGCAATAAGCGCGAAGGTCGGAAATAACGGAATTAAACCGGCAATATAGTAATTTTTGGTTTTTGACAGTACGCCTATCAGTACCACCACCAGCGCTCCCAGCAGCGCTTTAATCAACAGCCCCATTTTATGCCTTAACATTTGAACAACAATTCCCCCAGCATAACGGAAGAACATTTGTTTATGAAAGATTAATGGCAGGCAATTTGCGGGCGGTGTATGTTAGCTTTTTAATTTATACGCGTAAGATATGAATAAGATCGTTTTTGTTGAGGATGAGCCCGAAGTTGGCGCGCTTATCGCCGCCTATCTGGGAAAGCATGATATGGACGTGGTCGTTGAACCGCGCGGCGACCGGGCCGAAGAGGTTATTGCTCGTGAACAACCCGATCTGGTACTGCTGGATATCATGCTGCCTGGCAAAGACGGAATGACGCTGTGCCGCGACCTGCGCAGCCAGTGGCAGGGTCCTATCGTGTTGCTGACCTCGCTCGATAGCGATATGAACCATATTCTGTCGCTGGAGATGGGCGCCAGTGATTATATCCTCAAGACCACCCCACCTGCGGTGCTGCTGGCCCGGTTACGTTTGCATCTGCGCCAGCATGTGGCTTCGCCGTCGATGCCTGCTCCCACAACCCTGACGCCGCATAAAGCCATTGTCTTTGGTTCGCTGTCGATCGACCCGGTTAACCGTCAGGTATTGCTCGGTGGCGACAACGTTGCTTTGTCCACCGCCGATTTCGACCTGCTGTGGGAGCTGGCGACCCATGCCGGGCAGATTATGGATCGCGATGCGCTGTTGAAAAATCTCCGTGGCGTCAGCTACGACGGCATGGATCGCAGCGTCGATGTCGCGATTTCACGCCTGCGTAAAAAGCTGCTCGACAACGCCAACGAGCCCTACCGCATCAAGACGGTGCGCAACAAAGGTTATCTGTTCGCTCCGCACGCCTGGGATAATTAATCGGTGTCAGGAATAGACCGATATCACGCCGTGTAGTCGGTCTTGAAATTCAGCGTATTTCTCTCTGAATGCCATTTCATCGTCTTCGCCATACCAGCGTACCACCTCACGGTTGGCGAGGAAATGATCCAGCAGTTCGCCGCTCGCCAGAATCCATTGCGGTAAACCATCGACCTGCAGGCTCCAGCCTCCGGGATGATAGTGGATGAAATCATTGCGCAGCTGGTGAAGCTTGCCCATGGCCGCCGTACAGTCTTCGCTGGGTGCGAATGCGCTGTTCTCCCTTGTCGCACGGTATAGCGTCATAAAGGACGGCAGTTGCAGCTTGTCGATGTTGGTGAAATCGTCGTTATAAATTTGCTCGTAGATCGCGCGAGTCGACGCTTTACCGTCGACCAGGTAGACCTGAAAGTCATTGCCCTGACATAACGCCAAAACCATCGCGTTCTGCAGGATGCTGTGCCAGCCGGTAATCACCCACTTCCACTGATAAGGGTCGGCGATCGCCTGCATATGGCTCAGAACCATATCGAAGGTTTTTAAAATCTCAGTATTATTATCAGTATGTAAATACACGGGCTTAGTCATCTGGCGCTCTCCATCATTTAAGGGGCGCTTAAATTAACAGAGAGGCTGGCGTCTGGCAGACCGGGGAAATGGCACAATACGGCCATCGGCCATTTGGCCTGGCGCCTCTGTGAGAACTTTGCCGAGCGGGATCCTTCTCCTGTAGAATCTTTTGACGCGAGATAACCCAGTTAATGACCGGTGATGATTAATGAAAAAACTGTTTGTGCAGTTTTACCTTTTGCTGTTCGTCTGCTTCCTGGTCATGACCATGCTGGTCGGCCTGGTGTATAAATTCACCGCCGAGCGCGCCGGTCGCCAGTCGCTGGACGATCTGATGAAAAGCTCGCTGTATCTGATGCGCAGCGAACTGCGTGAGATCCCGCCGCGCGACTGGAGCAACACGCTGAAAGAGCTGGACCTCAACCTCTCTTTCGATCTGCACATTGAACCGTTAAGCAAATTCAAGCTGTCGGAAAGCTCGATGCAGCACCTGCGCACGGGGGATATCGTGGCGCTGGACGATCAGTACACCTTCATTCAACGCATCCCGCGCAGCCATTACGTATTATCAGTCGGCCCGGTGCCCTATCTTTATTTTTTGCATGAGATGCGCCTGCTGGACGTCGCGCTGATGGCGTTTATCGCTATTTCACTGGCGTTCCCGGTGTTTATCTGGATGCGTCCACACTGGCAGGATATGTTGCGTATCGAAACCGCCGCACAGCGCTTCGGCGAAGGCCATTTTAGCGAGCGCATCCATTTCGATAGCATGTCGAGCTTCGAGCGACTCGGCGTGGCCTTTAACCAAATGGCGGATAATATCAACGCCCTGATAGCCAGTAAAAAACAGCTTATTGACGGTATCGCTCATGAACTACGCACGCCGCTGGTGCGCCTGCGCTATCGCCTGGAGATGAGCGAAAATCTGACCGAGGCCGAGTCGCAGGCTCTCAACCGCGATATCGGGCAACTGGAAGCGCTGATTGAAGAATTACTGACCTACGCTCGTCTCGATCGCCCGCAGAACGAACTCAACCTGACCACCCCGGATTTCCCGGCCTGGATCCGCGCGCACGTCGAGGACATTCAACTGGTCAATCCGCAGCGTGAAGTCGCGTTGCGCCAGCTAACGGCCGGCGACTACGGCGCGCTGGATATGCGTTTAATGGAGCGCGTGCTGGATAACCTGGTCAATAATGCCCTGCGCTACAGCCATCAACATATTCATATCAGCCTGTCGCTGGCCGGTTCACGGGCGACGCTGCGAGTGGAAGATGATGGCCCGGGTATCGCCCTTGAGGAACGCGAACGGGTATTCGAGCCGTTTGTCCGTCTCGATCCCAGCCGCGATCGCGCCACCGGCGGCTGCGGCCTGGGGCTGGCTATCGTACACAGTATTGCTCAGGCGATGGCCGGTGAAGTCCGCTGCGACGAAAGCTCGCTCGGCGGCGCGGCGTTCATTTTCAGCTGGCCTATTTACCACCAGCTTCCCGCTTTTACTTCTGCTTAGCCGAGCTTGCGCAGGCGTTACGGCCTGCGTATAGTTTATACTCAAACAGTATGTTGTAACTAAGGCGGTAATCATGGCAAGCTACGACCTCGTTGCGCGCTTAAATGACACCTTTCGTGAGCTTGAGCGCGAACTACAAACCTTCAAAGCGTCGCTGAGCCGCTGCCGTCTGCTGGCGGCGCGGGTTTTCGAATTACCCGCGGTGAGTAAAGAGGCGGAGCACGCGCCGCTGGATACCATTCAGGTCACCCAGCACGTCGGGCAAAGCGCGCTGGAGATGGCGCTCAGGCACTACAGCCATCTGTTTATACAGCAGCAGTCGGAAAACCGCAGCAGCAAGGCGGCGGTACGCCTCCCCGGGGCGATTTGCCTGGCGGTTGATACGCAACAGCAGGCAGACCTGCTGGAGAAAATCAGCGCCATTAACGCGCTGAAAGCGGCGTTTGAGAAAATAGTGACCGTCGATTCCGGATTGCCGGCCGCCGCGCGTTTCGAATGGGTTCACCGCCACCTGCCCGGCCTGATTACCCTTAGCGCCTATCGTACCCTGACGCCGCTGCTCGATCCCAGCACCATCCGCTTCGGCTGGGCCAATAAGCATGTGATTAAAAATCTGACCCGCGATGAAGTATTAATGCAGTTAGAGAAGAGCCTGCAATCGCCGCGTGCGGTGCCGCCCTGGACCCGCGAACAGTGGCAAAGCAAGCTGGAACGGGAATTTCAGGATATCGCTGCCCTGCCGCAACGGGCAAAATTGAAAATCAAACGCCCGGTCAAGGTACAGCCGATTGCCCGGGTGTGGTATGCCGGCGAGCAGAAGCAGGTGCAGTACGCCTGCCCCGGCCCGCTGATTGCGCTAATCTCCGGCACCCACGGGGTTAGCGTGCCGGATCTCGGCGAACTTTTGAATTACGATGCTGATAACGTGCAGTACCGCCACAAGCCGCAGGCACAGTCGTTACGATTACTGATCCCGCGTCTGCATTTATGGCTGGCTAGCGAGTAGCGAGGCTGCCAACCATATCCTGCGGGCGAACCCAGCTATCGAATTCGGCTTCCGTCAGGTAACCAAGCGACAGCGCCGCGGCTTTCAGCGTCAGCCCTTCATGGTGCGCTTTTTTGGCGATCTCCGCCGCTTTATCGTAGCCGATATGGGTATTGAGCGCGGTCACCAGCATCAGCGACTCATTCAGCAACTGGTTGATTCGCTCGCGGTTCGGCTCAATACCCACCGCGCAGTGCTCATTAAAGCTCTCCATGCCGTCCGCCAGCAGGCGTACCGACTGCAGGAAGTTGTGGATGACCATTGGCCGATAGACGTTAAGCTCAAAGTTCCCTGACGCGCCGCCGATATTCACCGCCACGTCGTTACCCATCACCTGGCAGCACAGCATCGTCAACGCTTCGCACTGCGTCGGGTTGACCTTGCCGGGCATAATGGAGGATCCCGGTTCGTTCTCCGGAATGGCGATTTCACCTATGCCGCAGCGCGGCCCGGAGGCCAGCCAGCGCACATCGTTGGCGATTTTCATCAGCGAAGCCGCCAGCCCCTTCAGCGCGCCGTGGGCGTGGACCAGCGCATCCACGGTGGCCAGCGCTTCAAATTTGTTGGGCGCGGTGACGAACGGCAGTCCGCTAAGCGACGCCAGTTCCGCCGCCACCCGCACCGCATATTCCGGGTGCGTATTCAAGCCGGTGCCAACCGCCGTACCGCCCAGCGCCAGCTCTGCGAGATGCGGCAGGCTGTGTTCAATATGGCGGAGATTATGTTCCAGCATCGCGACCCAACCGGAGATCTCCTGCCCTAACGTCAGCGGCGTAGCGTCCTGTAGGTGGGTGCGGCCAATTTTAACGATGTCACCGAAGGCCAGCGACTTTTCCTGTAGCGTGGCCCGCAGCGCCTGTAGCTGCGGGATCAGCTTTTCGCGCAGCGCGATTAGCGCCGCGACGTGCATCGCCGTTGGAAAAACATCATTCGAGCTCTGGCTTTTATTGACGTCATCATTGGGATGAATTTTGCGCCCCATGCCGCGCTCGCCGCCAAGCAACTCGCTCGCACGGTTAGCCAGCACTTCGTTCATATTCATGTTGCTTTGGGTACCGGAGCCGGTTTGCCAGATAGCCAACGGAAACTCCTGCGCATGCTTGCCGGCGAGGACTTCATCCGCGGCGGCGATGATGGCGCCCGCTTTATCCGCCGCCAGCAGCCCCAGATCCTGGTTAACCTTCGCCGCCGCGCGTTTGGTCAGCGCCAGCGCGTAGATCAGTTCACCAGGCATTTTCTCCGTTGAGATACGGAAATGCTCAAGCGAGCGCTGGGTCTGCGCGCCCCAAAGTTTATCGGCCGGGACGTCGATGGCGCCCATCGAGTCTTTTTCACTGCGATGCGTTGTCATTACTTTCTCCTTGGATTCAAAGTGCGTCATAGCGACAAAGCTCACCTGCTTAAAGGATTAAGTATTAACCAGATTTATTAGTTGTTTTGGTCGTTCGTGCCGCTAAGCGGCACAAACAAAAACCGCCCCGAAGGGCGGCATCGTTCACTTCACGCAGCGCGAACACTGCGACGTCTGGATCTGCTGGAAGAAGTCGTTACCTTTATCATCAACGAGGATAAAGGCCGGGAAATCTTCCACTTCGATTTTCCAGATAGCTTCCATTCCCAGCTCCGGATAAGCCACGCACTCGAGGCTGCGGATACTCTGCTGCGCGAGAACCGCCGCCGGGCCGCCGATACTACCGAGATAGAAACCGCCGTGTTTGTGGCAGGCATCGGTCACCTGCTGGCTGCGGTTACCCTTGGCCAGCATGATTTTACTCGCACCGTGCGATTGCAGCAGATCGACATATGAGTCCATGCGGCCAGCAGTCGTCGGACCCAGAGAACCGGAAGCGTAACCATCCGGCGTCTTCGCCGGGCCTGCGTAGTAGATCGGGTGATCTTTGACATACTGCGGCAGCGCTTCGCCATTATCGATAAGCTCTTTTAGCTTGGCATGGGCAATATCGCGGGCCACGATGATCGTGCCGCTCAGCGACAGACGCGTCGACACCGGATACTGCGACAGCAGCGCCAGAATCTCGCTCATCGGCTGATTGAGGTTCACCTTCACGGCTTCGCCTTCGCCGGCCTGGCGCAGGTGCTCAGGGATGTATTTCCCTGGGTTGCTCTCCAGTTTCTCCAGCCAAATGCCGTCGCGGTTGATTTTAGCTTTGATGTTACGGTCAGCGGAACAGGAGACTCCCATCCCCACCGGACAGGAGGCGCCGTGACGCGGCAGGCGGACCACGCGGATATCGTGGGCGAAGTACTTGCCGCCGAACTGCGCGCCGAGGCCGAGGTTCTGCGCTTCCAGCAGCAGCTCTTGCTCCAGCTGCACATCGCGGAACGCCTGGCCATGTTCGTTACCTTCGGTCGGCAGACCATCGTAGTATTTGGTCGAGGCCAGTTTCACCGTCTTCAGCGTGGCTTCCGCTGAGGTGCCGCCGATAACAAAGGCGATATGGTAAGGCGGACAGGCTGCGGTACCGAGGGTGCGCATCTTCTCGACGAGGTAGTTTTTCAGCTTCGCCGGGGTGATTAACGCTTTCGTTTCCTGGTACAGATAGGTTTTGTTCGCGGAGCCGCCGCCCTTGGCGATACAGAGGAACTTATACTCATCGCCATCGGTTGCATAAAGATCGATCTGCGCCGGCAGGTTGGTACCGGTGTTGACCTCTTTATACATGTCCAGCGGCGCGTTCTGCGAATAACGCAGGTTGTCCTGGATATAGGTGTTGTACACGCCCTGCGCCAGCGCGGCTTCATCGCCGCCGCCGGTCCAAACGCGCTGTCCCTTTTTCCCCATGATGATCGCGGTACCGGTGTCCTGACAGGTCGGCAGAATGCCTTTGGCGGCGATATCGGAGTTACGCAGGAATTGCAGCGCGACGTATTTGTCGTTTTCGCTGGCTTCCGGGTCGTTGAGGATATCCGCGACCTGCTGCTGGTGTGCCGGGCGGAGCATAAAGGAGGCGTCGTGGAACGCGTGTTGGGCCAGTAAGGTTAGCGCCTGAGGTTCAACCTTCAGAACTTCCTGGCCGGCGAATTCGGCGACGGAGACGTAATCACTGCTGAGGAGATAATACTCGGTGTCATCCTTTTTAAGCGGAAAAGGATCCTGATAAACAAACGGTTTGTTCGACATTGTACTCTCACTTACTGCTTGGCTGATTATGTTTCAGGCAGACACTCCATTTGCCTGTAGAAAAGCGAGTCGATCAATCTTACACAATTTTTTAACAAAAACTGAGACAAGGACGACTTTTTCTTTCAGCAGTTGCTTCTCGACGATTTGTTGGTTTAATAGAGCCAACATTTTTATGTGGAAACAGGGATTGAGAATGCAGAAGCTCATTAACTCAGTGCAAAACTATGCATGGGGAAGTCACACCGCGTTAACCGACCTTTACGGTATCGCCAATCCGGACAACCTGCCGATGGCGGAACTGTGGATGGGCGCACACCCGAAAAGCAGCTCGCGGATCCTTAACGCCGACGGCCAGCCGCAGTCGCTGCGCGAGGTCATTGAAGCCGATAAAAATGCCCTCCTCGGCGCTAACGTCGCCGAGCGTTTTGGCGAACTGCCGTTCTTGTTCAAAGTACTGTGCGCCGCCCAGCCGCTCTCCATCCAGGTTCACCCGAATAAACGCGCGTCGGAAATTGGCTTTGGCAAAGAGAACGCCGCGGGTATTCCGCTGGATGCCGCCGAGCGCAACTATAAAGATCCCAACCACAAGCCGGAGCTGGTCTTCGCCCTGACGCCGTTCCTCGCTATGAACGCGTTCCGCGAATTTAATGAAATTGTCGCGCTGCTGCAGCCGGTTGCCGAGGCGCATCCGGCAATTGGCGAATTCATTCAACAGCCGGATGCCGCGCATTTAAGCCAGCTATTCGCCAGCCTGCTGAATATGAAAGGTGAAGAAAAAGCGCATGCGCTCAGCGTGCTGCAAAACGCCCTCGACCGCCAGCAGGGCGAGCCGTGGCAGACCATTCGTCTGATCGCTGAATTCTACCCGGATGACAGCGGCCTCTTCTCCCCGCTACTACTCAACGTGGTGAAACTGAATCCTGGCGAAGCGATGTTCCTGTTCGCCGAGACCCCGCACGCCTACCTGCAGGGCGTGGCGCTGGAAGTGATGGCCAACTCAGATAACGTGCTGCGCGCCGGTCTGACGCCAA
The DNA here is from genome assembly GCF_050600725.1 of Klebsiella sp. 141251. Lineage (NCBI taxonomy): Bacteria > Pseudomonadati > Pseudomonadota > Gammaproteobacteria > Enterobacterales > Enterobacteriaceae > Klebsiella > Klebsiella sp. 141251. Next base: position 83,089 of record NZ_JAQIRG010000002.1, on the reverse strand, counting down.
AATACATCGATATTCCGGAACTGGTGGCGAACGTGAAATTTGTCGCCAAACCTGCCGCTGAGCTGCTGACCCAGCCGGAACAACGCGGTAGCGAGCTGGATTTCCCAATCCCGGTCGATGATTTCGCCTTCTCGTTGCACGATCTGACCACTAATGAGGCCTCTCTGGCGCAAGAGAGCGCCGCGATTCTGTTCTGTGTGGAAGGCGAAGCAACGCTGCGTAAAGGCGAGCAGCGTCTGACCCTGCAGCCGGGTGAATCGGCGTTTATCGCCTGCAACGAATCGCCGGTACAGGTCAGCGGCAACGGTCGTCTGGCGCGCGTGTTCAATAAGCTTAAGTAAGTTACTGAACTTTTAATCCGCAGTTGCTAGACTTCCCCCATCATGACAACACAACCAGGCGGCATGTTCCGCCTGGTTTCATTTATGGACAAATGCTATGAAAAAAACGTTGGTCGCCGCGGGAGTTATCGTCGCGCTCGGAGTCGTCTGGACAGGCGGAGCCTGGTTTACCGGTAAGCAACTGGAAAACCGTATTGCCGAAATGGTGCAGCAGGCGAATGCCCAACTGCAGAGCAACGCGCCGGAAGCGGGCGTAGAGCTGAGCTATCAGGACTACCAGCGCGGGTTATTCAGCAGCCATCTGCAATTGGTGGTAAAGCCGCAGGCCGGTAAAGAACACAGCCTGTTGGCCGCCGGTCAAAGCCTGGTGTTTGACGAGAAGGTCGATCATGGTCCCTTCCCGCTTGCCTCGTTAAAATCTTTTAACCTCGTGCCGGCAATGGCCTCCGTCAACACCACCCTCGTGAATAACGACGCCAGCAAAGCGCTGTTCGATATTGCTAAAGGGCAAGCGCCGTTCAACATCGACACCCGTATTGCCTACAGCGGCGATACCCAGTCGGCCATCTTCCTTAACCCGCTGGATTACGCTAAAGACAATGAAAAAGTTATCTTTAGCGGCGGCCAGTTCCAGCTCAATGCCGATCGCGATGGCAAAACTATCAGCCTGAGCGGCGAAGCGGCCAGCGGGCAGATCAACGCGGTCAACGAATACAACCAGAAAGTTCAGCTCAATTTCAGCAACCTGAAGGCTGACGGCGCCACCGAAATGACCGCTTTTGAGGAGCGTATCGGCAAGCAGAAGATCTCGCTTGATAAACTGGCGATCGGCGTTGAAGGTAAAGAGCTGGCGCTGCTGGAAGGCATGAATATCGACGGCCGCTCTACGCTCTCCGATGACGGCAAGCGTATCAATAGCCAGCTTGATTACAACCTTAACAGCCTGAAACTGCAAAACCAGGATATGGGCCGCGGCAAACTCACCGTTAAGCTGGATAATCTCGACGGACAGGCGTGGCATCAATTCAGCCAGCAGTATAACGCCCAGGCACAGGCGCTGATGGCGAAGCCAGAGCTGGCGCAGAATCCGGAACTCTATCAGCAGGCGTTAAGCGAAATCTTCTTTAGCTCGCTGCCGATTCTGTTGAAAGGTAATCCGTCGCTGACGATTTCCCCGCTGAGCTGGCAAAATGCGAAAGGCGAAAGCACCCTGAATCTGTCGGTGCTGATGCAGGATCCGGCGCAAACGACCGCCGCGCCGCAGACCGTCGCCGATGAACTGGACCGCAGCATTAAATCGCTGGACGGCAAGCTGGTGATCCCGGTGGATATGGCCACCGCTCTGATGACGCAGATTGCCGGGCTGGAAGGCTATCAGCCGGAGGATGCGGCGAAACTTGCCGATCAGCAGGTTAAAGGGCTGGCGGCGATGGGCCAGATGTTCCGTCTGACCACGATGGAAGATAACGCGATTACCTCCAGCCTGCAGTACGCCGACGGCCAGGTCACGCTAAACGGGCAGAAAATGCCGCTGGCTGATTTCGCCGCCATGTTCGGCCTGACGCTCCCCACCGCCGAACCGCAGCAGTAAAAACACGTACCGGGCTGCAATCAGGTTACCCGGGCAAGGCGTAAGCCGCAGCCCGGGAACCACCTTAATCGATGGCGGCCCCTATTTTCTAATAACCAGCCGCGGCGGCATAATCTGATTACGCGCGCTGCCTTGCCCCTCCTCGAGGCGGCGTAAAATACACTCCGCCAGACTGTTCCCCATCTCACGCGCGGGGGTGATCACCCAGGTCAAGGGAACATCATCGAGCGCCGCTTCCGGCACTTCGGCAAAGGCCGCCAGCGCGATGCGTTGCTCAAAATAACTTTCCACGCTGCCCTCGCCGCTCTGCCGCCCGGCGCGCAGAAGACCGAACCACGCCCCGGTGGCGATGACGCTGTTATAGCAAAGCACCGCGCTGATGGTCGGGTTTTGCCGCAGCAGCGCGATCATGGCTTCCGCCGCCTGCTGCTGACTGGATCCACACTCGACAACCCATTCGCTATGAAACGGCAGCCCGTACTTCAATAAGGTGGCGCAATAGCCGCCCACCCGTTCGGCGCGGGTCAGGGACGCGCTTTGCCCGCCCAGCCAGGCGATGCGCTGATGACCGCGGCGAATCAGATGTTCAGTCACCATTTGCGCCGCCTGCATGTTATCCGGGCGGATCAGGTCGATATCGTCCAGGTAGCTGGCGCGGGAGGCAAAAACCAGCGGCATCCCCACTTCGGCGGCACGATCGCGCAGTTCGCCGCCCTTGTCGATAGCGCCGGCGATAATCACACCGTCCACCCCCTGCGAGACCAGCGTTTCAAAACGCTGGAGCATTTTCTCGCCGCGATGCCCGCCCTGGGTCAGAAATACCATTTTACCCTGTGATTCCAGCGCATCGGTCAACCCGGCGGTTAGTTCGGCATAAAACGGTTTCGACAGATCGCTAACGATAAGGCCAATCACCCCGCTTTGCCCGCCGCGGAGCGACGCCGCCTGGCGATTACGCACAAAACCGAGTTGCTCAATGGCCTGATTGACGCGCTCGCCGGTGGCCGAAGAGATACGCCCTTTACCGCTGAGCACCAGCGATACCGTACTAACCGAGACGCCAGCCGCCAGCGCCACATCATTGATGGTTGTCTTTTTTGCGATAGCCATAACGACTGGCTGACTCCCTTTGCCTTTCGATAAAACGTTTTATCAGTATGTTATCTTTATAAACCTTATTATCGCTTGATTATGTGATTTTTATCGCACTAAAAAATGGTAAAACGTTTTATCTTGCCGCTACGTTACATCCTATCGACCCTTTTCAGAACCAGGATTCGTGTATGACGGCGAAAACAGCACCAAAAATTACCTTATGGGAGTTTTTCCAGCAGTTAGGAAAAACCTTTATGTTGCCCGTGGCGTTGCTCTCGTTTTGCGGGATCATGCTGGGGATCGGCAGCTCGTTAAGCAGCCACGATGTGATTACGCTGCTGCCGTGGCTAAACGTGCCGCTGCTGCAGGCGATTTTTGTCTGGATGAGTAAAGTCGGCTCATTTGCTTTTAGCTTCCTGCCGGTCATGTTCTGTATCGCTATTCCGCTCGGCCTGGCGCGTGAAAACAAAGGCGTCGCCGCTTTCGCGGGCTTCGTCGGCTACGCGGTAATGAACCTCGCGGTTAACTTCTGGCTGACGGCGAAAGGCATTCTGCCAACGACCGACGCGGCGATCCTCAAGGCCAACAACATTCAGAATATTATCGGTATTCAGTCGATCGACACCGGGATCCTCGGAGCGGTTATCGCCGGGATTATCGTCTGGATGCTGCACGAACGCTTCCACAACATCCGTCTGCCGGACGCGCTGGCCTTCTTTGGCGGCACGCGCTTTGTGCCTATCATTACCACCGTGGTGTTAGGCCTGGTCGGCCTGGTTATTCCACTGGTGTGGCCGGTGTTCGCGATGGGTATCAACGGACTAGGACATGTTATCAATAGCGCCGGCGATTTTGGCCCGATGATCTTCGGCACCGGAGAACGCCTGCTGCTGCCGTTCGGCCTGCATCATATTCTGGTGGCGCTGATCCGCTTTACCGAAGCGGGGGGCACCATGGACGTTTGCGGCCACAGCGTCAGCGGCGCGCTGACCATCTTCCAGGCGCAGTTGAGTTGTCCGACGACGCACGGCTTCTCTGAAAGCGCGACCCGCTTCCTGTCACAGGGTAAAATGCCAGCCTTCCTCGGCGGCCTGCCCGGCGCGGCGCTGGCGATGTACCACTGCGCCCGCCCAGAAAACCGTCATAAAATTAAAGGGCTGCTCATTTCTGGCGTCATTGCCTGCGTAGTCGGCGGTACCACTGAACCGTTGGAATTCCTGTTCCTGTTCGTCGCGCCGGTACTGTACGTCATCCACGCCCTGCTGACCGGCCTTGGTTTCACTATCATGGCGGTACTTGGCGTCACCATCGGCAACACCGACGGCAACATTATCGACTTCGTGGTCTTTGGCATCCTGCACGGGCTGTCGACCAAGTGGTATATGGTGCCGGTTGTCGCCGCCATCTGGTTCGCGGTGTACTACGGTATCTTCCGTTTCGCCATCACCCGCTTCAATCTGAAAACGCCGGGCCGCGATATCGAAACGGCGACTAACATCGAAAAAGCGGTTGCCGGAACGATTGGCAAATCAGGTTATAACGTGCCGGCGATTCTGGCCGCGCTCGGCGGTGCCGACAATATTGTCACGCTCGATAACTGCATTACCCGCCTGCGCCTGTCGGTGAACGACATGAGCAAAGTCGATACCGCCGCGCTGAAAGCCAACCGCGCAATCGGCGTGGTCCAGCTTAACGATCACAACCTGCAAGTGGTCATCGGCCCACAGGTTCAGTCGGTAAAAGATGAAATGGCCACCCTGATGAATACCGTTCAGGCCTAAACATACGCCCCCTTCCACGCGTAGGGGGCATTTTCGAAGGACGTTCAGATGTTTGATTTTGCCACGCCAGTCGATCGCCACGGTACCTGGTGCACCCAATGGGATTACGTTGCCGACCGTTTCGGCGCCGCCGACCTCCTGCCGTTCACTATCTCTGATATGGATTTCGCTACCGCCCCTTGTATTATCGACGCCGTCAGCCAGCGCCTGGCGCACGGCGTTTTTGGCTATAGCCGCTGGAAAAACGACGAATTTCTCGGGGCCGTCAGCCACTGGTTCGCCAGCCGTTTTCATAGCCCCATCGACCACGACGCCATCGTTTACGGCCCGTCGGTTATCTACATGGTGGCCGAAATGATCCGGCAATGGTCGAATCCGGGGGACGGCATCGTGGTCCATACTCCGGCTTACGACGCGTTTTACAAAACTATCGACGGCAACCAGCGCCGCATTGCCCCGGTGGCGCTCAAGCTTGATGAGGGTGAGTGGCGTTGCGATATGAACGAACTGGAAGCCGCGCTCGCCCATCCCGACAACCGCATTTTGCTGCTGTGCAGCCCGCACAATCCGACGGGCAAAGTCTGGAGCCGCGATGAACTGACCACCATGGCGCAACTGTGCGCGAAGCATAACGTCCGGGTTATTAGCGATGAAATTCATATGGATATGACCTGGGGCGAACACCATCATACCCCCTGGTGCGCCGTTGCGCAGGGGTCCTGGGCGCTGTTCACGTCGGGCTCAAAAAGCTTCAATATCCCGGCATTTACCGGCGCCTATGGGCTCATCGCCGATACTGCTTCGCGCGATGGCTATCTGCAAGCGCTGAAAGGCCGCGATGGACTATCTTCTCCGTCGGTTCCGGCGCTGGTCGCGCATATCGCCGCCTATCGTCAGGGCGCGCCATGGCTGGATGCGCTACGCGATTATCTGCAGGAAAACATGCGCTATATCGCCGGGCAGCTGAATCAGGCCTTCCCGCAGCTAAACTGGCAGCCGCCACAGGCCACCTATCTGGCGTGGATCGATCTGCGTCCACTCGGTATCGACGATCGCGCGCTGCAAAAAGCGCTGATTGAAGAGCAAAAACTCGCGATCATGCCGGGTTATACCTATGGCGAAGAGGGTAACGGTTTCATCAGGCTAAATGCCGGATGCCCGCGGGTGAAGCTTGAGAAAGGGGTTCAAGGATTGATTGCCGCTCTGCGGTCATTGCGCCCTCAATTAAAATAATTTTGATATATCTCAAAAACTTTTTAACCACACAGGAGTATTAAAACAACGCTAAACAATCACGTCCGAATGACAATGCAGAGGAGGAAATGATGAAAACCTACGATCGTAACCGTAATGCTATTGATGCCGGCAGCCGGGTCATGGTGGCCGACAGCGGCGCGACGGGAGTGATTAAGGCTATTCATGGCGCCAATAAAAACAGCGAACAGCTGCGCCGCAGTGACTGCGTAGAATTAGACGGTAGCCATGAATTGTATTGCCCATTGAATCTTATTCGCCTGGGCTTTAATTAATTCCAGCGTTGTTGATTTAAGGCCGCCCTGACTGGCGGCCTTTTTCATGAGGCATTCTTCCCGCTTTTGATCTCGTCGAGTGATTCTGAAAGCTAAGCGGCGTATTATCGCGGCTCTTCAAGCCCTTTCGGGGCGAATTACCTTCTGAGTTCAGAGGCATTTCTATGACATGGCAACAATTCAAACAAGCCTGGCTAATTAAGTTTTGGGCGCCAGCGCCTGCGGTGATCGCCGCCGGTATTCTTTCTACTTACTATTTTGGCATTACCGGTACATTCTGGGCAGTCACCGGCGAATTTACCCGCTGGGGCGGCCAATTGCTGCAGATGATGGGCGTTCCGGCCGAAAACTGGGGTTACTACCAATTAATTCATCTCGAAGGTACGCCGTTAACGCGTATCGACGGCATGATGATCCTTGGCATGTTTGGCGGCTGCCTGGCCGCCGCGCTGTGGGCGAATAACGTCAAGCTGCGGATGCCGCGTAGCCGCATTCGCATTTTCCAGGCGCTGGCCGGCGGCATTATCGCTGGCTTCGGCGCCCGGCTGGCAATGGGTTGTAACCTGGCGGCTTTCTTCACCGGGATCCCGCAGTTTTCCCTGCACGCATGGTTCTTCGCCATCGCCACCGCTATCGGGACCTGGTTCGGCGCGCGCTTTACGCTGCTGCCTGTTTTCCGTATCCCGGTCAAAATTGAGAAAGTCTTCGCGGCCTCACCGTTAACTCAAAAACCCGCGCAGGCGCGTCGCCGCTTTCGTCTGGGAATGCTGGTATTTGTCGCTATGATCGGCTGGGGGCTACTGACCGCCGCCAATCAGCCTAAACTGGGCCTGGCCCTGCTGTTCGGCGTTGCTTTTGGCCTGCTCATCGAGCGAGCGCAAATCTGTTTCACCTCCGCCTTTCGCGATATGTGGGTGACCGGGCGCACCTATATGGCCAAAGCAATCATCTTCGGGATGGCAGCCAGCGCTATCGGTATCTTTAGCTATGTGCAGCTCGGCATGGAGCCCAAAATCATGTGGGCCGGGCCGAACGCGGTAATTGGCGGCCTGCTGTTCGGTTTTGGCATCGTACTGGCCGGTGGTTGCGAAACCGGTTGGATGTATCGCGCCGTTGAAGGCCAGGTACATTATTGGTGGGTCGGGTTAGGCAACGTTATCGGCTCCACCCTGCTGGCTTACTTCTGGGATGATTTATCGCCGACGCTTGCCACCAACTGGGATAAGATTAACCTGCTGACGACTTTTGGTCCGTTCGGCGGCCTGCTTATCACCTACCTGCTGCTGTTTATCGCGCTGATGTTGGTCATCGCCTGGGAAAAACACTTCTTTCGCCAGAAAAACACTTCGGCGACCCGTATTAAGGAAACCGCATGAAAGAGATCGTTCCTGATTACCGCCTCGATATGGTTGGCGAACCTTGCCCCTACCCAGCAGTGGCCACGCTTGAAGCGATGCCGGCACTAAAAAAAGGGGAAATACTGGAAGTGGTGAGCGACTGTCCGCAGTCAATCAACAACATCCCGCACGATGCTAAAAATCACGGCTATACCGTGCTGGATATTCAGCAGGACGGGCCGACAATCCGCTATCTGATTCAAAAGTGACGCGAGGGGCCGGTAGCACGCTACCGGCTGTCATTACTTGCCCGCCATCCAGCGCCGATAACGTTTAGCCTGCCGTTTCGCCGTCAGTTGCGCCGTCAGCAGCGCCCATAGCGGTGAGACCTGCGGCCGCGCCGCGCGGTGGCGGCTTAGCCGCTGCAGCTGATATTTCACCGCCGCCATATGCGCGGTGGCGGCAATGGCCTTGTTCTTCCAGTTACCCTGACGCAGCAGTGGCGCATCGAACTCCCCCTCACGCCAGTACTGCGGCAGACTGGGGACAATCGCCATCGCCGTGGCGATCCCCACCAACGCAACTCCGCTATTCACCACCCTTTCCGCCACTTCACGCCGCCGCACGCCGCCGGTGACCATTAAAGGAATCGTCGCCACTTCGGCGATCTGCTCGGCAAACTGCAGGAAGTAAGCTTCCCGCGCCAGCGTCCGCTCATCGCGCATGGCGCCCATCATCGCCGGCGCTTCGTAGCTGCCGCCGGAAAGTTCGACCAGATCGACGCCGCTTTCCGCCAGCATTTGCACCACCCTCTTCGCATCGTTAATCGAAAAGCCGCCGCGCTGGAAATCCGCTGAATTGAGTTTGACCGCAACGGTAAAATCCGCCGCCACCGTCTCGCGTACGCCGCGCACGATATCCAGCAGTAGACGGGCGCGATTTTCAATGCTCCCGCCATACCGATCGGTGCGCTGATTGCTGAGCGGCGAGAGGAACTGGCTCAGCAAATAACCGTGGGCGGCATGGATTTCGACGCCGTGAAATCCAGCGCGTTCCGCTAGCCGGGAGGTGGTGATGAACCGTCGCGTCACATCGGCGATATCCTTCTCATCCATGGCCCGCGGCAGGCGAAAGCGCGAAGATTGCGACCCAAGATCCAGCGCCAACGCCGAAGGGGCCAGCGTCGTCTGTCCCAGGCCTGCAGGCATCTGTCGCCCAGGATGATTGATCTGCATCCACACCTGCGCGCCATTCGCCCGCGCCGCCTGCGACCAGGCGCGGAACCTGTCGAGATGTCGTTCATCTTCCAGCACCACGCCCGCCGGGCCGGTCATCGCCCTGGCGTCCACCATCACATTGCCGGTAATAATCACCCCGGCGCCCCCCTGCGCCCAGGCCTTATAGAGAGTGAGTAATTCCGTTGACGGCGCATGATCGGCATCGGCCATATTTTCTTCCATCGCCGCTTTAGCGATGCGGTTGTTAATGACGACGCCAGAGGCCAGTCGCAGCGGAGTAAAGAGTGTCATGTCAGGGTTCCAGTCAGTGTACTGGACAAACCATAACCTTAAAGTTAAGTTTAAGGTCAAGCAGCTTATGAGGAATAAAAATGAACATCGGTACTCTGGCAAAACGCAGCGGCCTTACGCCTTCGCGGATCCGTTATTACGAGCGCGCCGGGATCCTCAAAACCGTGCAGCGTAAAGCCAATGGCTATCGCAGCTATCCGGAAGAGGCGCTGGTGTTGCTGGGATTGATTACTACCGCACAGGCGGCGGGATTTACTCTTGAAGAAATCGCCGCCCTGTTACCGTCCGATCTCAACCACTGGGACCGACAAACGCTTCTCACCACCCTGCAACAAAAAGTGGCGGATATTGAAAAACTGGAACAGAAACTCGCGCACAGCAAAGCGCAGCTGATAAGCGTTATTGATGAGATACAACAGAAGCCGGATGACATTGACTGCGCCGCTAATGCGCGGCGCGTGTTAACTCAGGTGCTGGATGCACAGAACCAGACCGCGAGGGAAGAATAGCTACCAGCCTTTCACCGCATCACCTTTATACAATTCGGCGGCGGCATTGGCGACTTCGTCGGTCTGATAGGCTTTCACCAGGTTCTTTACCTTTGCGCTGTCTTTATTATCTTCACGGCTGGCGAAGATATTGACGTACGGCGAATTTTTATCCTCAATGAACAGACCATTGCGCGTCGGCGACAGGCCAATCTGGCTGGAAAAGGTGGTATTAATGATAGCCGTGGTCACCTGTTTATCATCCAGCGCGCGGGTCAGCTGCGGCGCTTCAATCTCGACGATTTTCAGCTTCTTCGGGTTTTTCACGATATCCAGCGCGGTTGGCAGCAGGCCAACCCCCTCTTTCAGAGTGATGAGTCCCTGCTTCTCCAGCAATAACAGTGAGCGTCCAAGGTTGGTTGGGTCGTTAGGCACCGCCACCTGGGCGCCGTCCGGAAGCTGTGAAATGGCGGTGATTTTCTTTGAATAAGCGGCTATCGGATAGACAAATGTGGTACCGACATCTACCAGCTTATAGCCGCGCTCCTGAATCTGTTTATCCAGATAAGGTTTATGCTGGAAAGCATTGATATCGAGATCGCCATTGTTCAGCGCCTCGTTTGGCAGGACGAAGTCATTGAAAGTCACCACCTCGACATCGAGGTTATATTTTTGTTTGGCGACCTTTTGCACCACCGCCCAGACTTGCTGGTCTATCCCCGCGCTAATCCCCACTTTAATATGATTCGGATCCTGATCTTTTGGCCCACAGCCCGCCAGCAGCAATGCGCCAGCGAAAACCAATGAATGCGTCAAATTTTTCAGAGTAAATGCCATTTTCCCAGCGTCCTTTATAAAATAGCCTGCTAACGATGGCAGGAATAGTAGTCCGTGATACTATATAAAAGCGGAATATTAAGATTAAATACTGATTCTCTATGACTAATAGCGAAATGCTATTGATAAGTCGCCGCGCTGTTTTACTCCCTGCCAGTTCAACCGCGATATCTGACGCTGAAGCAATATTTTGTAACACTTGAAACACTGTTCCAACACCATTACACACATTAAAATTAAGCCTATATAATTAGCATTATAATAAATAGATATGTGAACGTTTTATATACACCAACCGTATATGAAGCCGTCTCACGCGCGCACACGACCCACAAGGAAAACCATGGAGCTTCTGGATTTGCTCAGAACCATTTTTGAGCGAGTACGTACTGATGCGGATTTTATTTCATTTACTGAAGTACTTATTGAAAATAATGTCTCTTATTACATTTATTTTGTCGCTACCGGGAATGTGAATTTTGTTATGTCATCAGATACTTTCGTTTCCCTGAAAAGCAACAGAAAGTTGCTGCGTGTTAACTCGCAGGCCTGCAGAACGCTTACCCGAGAAGCTGCGCGACGCCACTTTAGCGGTATCACCCCTTTTGATATCTATTGCGCTGAATTGGCAAATGCAGGGGTATTCAAGTGGGTGGTTGATCTTAATGAAAAAACGCGCCATTACTGGTCAAAAGATAATACGTTATTGCATATGGAAAATATGATTCTGCCATTTTAATCGCAGAAATTATTAAACGCTCATCCGGATATTCAGGCGGCCCGCAGTTAGTTTTGTGGCGGGCAGTCCATCAGCCGAATTGCGCAACAAAAAGAAAAAATGGCTCTTTATTTGCGCAAAAACAGACTTTGTTCAAGTCATCTCTCTGTATCAACAGGATTTTTTCCCTACTTTTAAACAGTTCCGCTGCTGATGTATAATATCGTGCACTTCAACTAAAAAACGAGTGCGTCCATGATTGATTCAACTTTGCCTTTAACTGACATTCACCGCCATCTTGACGGCAACATCCGTGCCCAAACCATTCTCGATCTTGGCCGCCAGTTCAATATTACTCTCCCGGCAGACACGCTTGAAACGCTGCGTCCGCATGTGCAGGTCACCAGCAATGAACCAGACCTGGTCAGCTTCCTGGCGAAACTCGATTGGGGCGTGAAGGTGCTGGCTTCTCTGGAAGCCTGCCGGCGTGTTGCCTGGGAAAACGTTGAAGACGCCGCGCGCAATGGCCTGCACTACGTTGAGCTGCGCTTTTCTCCGCGTTATATGGCGATGACCCATCAGCTGCCGGTCGCCGGCGTCGTCGAAGCGGTGATTGCCGGAGTACGTGAGGGCTGCCGTGATTTTGGCGTCGAAGCGCGTCTGATTGGCATCATGAGCCGCACCTTCGGCGAAGCGGCCTGTGAAGAAGAACTCGACGCCCTGCTGGCCCATCGCGATGGTATCACCGCGCTGGATCTGGCTGGCGATGAGCTGGGATTCCCTGGCGCGCTGTTTATGGATCATTTCCGCCGCGCACGTGACGCGGGTTGGCGTATTACCGTCCACGCAGGTGAAGCCGCCGGGCCGGAAAGTATCTGGCAGGCTATTCGTGAACTGGGCGCCGAACGTATCGGTCACGGGGTGAAAGCGGTGCAGGATCCGAAGCTGATGGACTTCCTCGCCGCTGAACGTATTGGCATTGAATCCTGCCTGACATCAAACATCCAGACCAGTACCGTCGCCTCACTGGCGCAGCACCCGCTGAAGACCTTCCTCGATCACGGCGTTCTGGCCTGCATTAACACCGATGATCCGGCGGTACAGGGTGTGGATATCATTCATGAGTACAATGTCGCCGCACCGGCGGCGGGCCTCAGCCGTGCGCAGATCCGCCAGGCGCAAATTAACGGTCTGGAGCTGGCGTTCCTGAGTCGTCAGGAAAAAGAGGCGCTAATGCAACGCGTCCTGCAGGCTAATTAAGTCAAAGCTCCGCCGCACAGGCGGAGTAAGCGGTTAAATCAGGCACAGCGCCGTCCGGTGCCGTGCCGATTCAATCCCCAGCTCAATCAGTTCCATAATCTGAATCGCCTGGCTTGCGGGTACCGGGTTTTCACCGCTGCCGTTGAGCGCATCGCGGATCGCCGCATAATAAGCGGGATAATTTCCCGGCAGCGTCAGCCAGGTTTCCTCGACGCGCTCTTCACCTTCAACGCGGGTCAATATGCCGTCGCGCATATCGTAGCCCCAATCCTCTTGCGGCAGCCGCTCGCCGCTTTTCAAACGCTCTTCCTGCGGATCGAGACCATATTTCACATAGCTTCCTCGTGAACCATGGACGATATAACGCGCCGTTTCCGCCGCCGCCAGCAGCGTACTGTGCAAAATCACGCGTCGTTGCGGATAAATTAACACCGCGTGGAAATAATCCGTCGCCTGAGCGCCGGGGCGCTGCTGCGCCAGATCGACGGCAATACTCACCGGCAGGCCAAACAGATTGACCGCCTGATCCAGCAGATGAGGGCCTAAGTCATACCAGATACCGCTGCCAGGGCCGCCTAGCTCACGCCAGCGATCGCGAATTTGCGGACGATAGCGATCGAAATGTGATTCAAAGTAACTGACCTCTCCCAATTCCCCAGCGGCAATTAAGGCCTTCAGTGTAAGAAAATCGCTATCCCAACGCCGGTTGTGAAATACTGATAACAGACGCCCACGGCTTCTGGCGATGGCATCCAACTCACGCGCTTGTGACAGTGTCACGGTAAAAGGCTTATCAACAATGACGTGTTTGCCCGCCTCCAGCGCCGCTCGCGCCAGCGGAAAATGAGTATCGTTGGGGGTCGGAATGACAATGAGATCGATATCGGGGTCAGCAAAGAGCGAATTCGCGGAAGCCACCACCTGGGTCGCCGGCCAGTCTGCCAGCACTTTCTGCGCGTCGCTACTGACCACAGCCGACAGCGCCATACCCGGCGTACCGGAAATCAGAGGCGCATGAAATGTCTTGCTTGCATAACCGTAGCCTATCAGCCCTACCCGTATAGCATCACTCATGGCGTCATCCTCACAGGCAACATGACTTTAACTATAAACCGCAATCTTCCACTTATCAGTGTACGGTGTTCATCTTTGCGCCATTTGCGCAATGCATGGGCGGTAGTACTTGCGTTGTTTCCGCGGTTTAGTAACATTTCAGTCCATTTTAACTTTCTGCTTTAGAATTATGACGACTGTTTTTACCCGCATTGTAGAACTTATTGGTTGGGTTGTTTTTGGCGTTTCGGCTGTGCTGTTGGTGGTTGCGCATCAAATCGATGATTATCAGTCCCCGCCTCCGGCCAGCACCGTTCAGGCGAAGTAACGGCAAAAAGTGATACTCGCCGCAAATCTGCAACCGGTTTCGGAAACCGGTTGCAGATTTGTCGCGCCATTCAATACACTCTCTTTATCACTTGATAAGGAGTTTTTTTGATGGGCGCATTTCCGCAAGATTTTCTCTGGGGGGCCGCAACGGCCGCCTACCAGGTTGAAGGCGGGCACGATGCCGATGGCAAAGGCCCTTCTATTTGGGATATCTACTCGCACCAGCCAGGAACCACCTTTCAGGGCACCAATGGCGATATCGCAGTAGATCACTACCATCGTTTTCGTGAAGATGTCGCCCTGATGGCGGAAATGGGGCTCCAAAGCTACCGCTTTTCTATCTCCTGGCCACGGTTATTGCCTCGTGGCCGCGGCGAAGTCAATGAACCCGGCGTACAGTTTTACAGCGATCTGATCGACGAACTGCTGGCGCACAATATCGAACCGATGATCACCCTTTATCACTGGGATTTGCCGCAGGCATTGCAGGACGAAGGCGGTTGGGAGGCCCGCAGCACCTCGGAAGCCTTCGCTGAATACGCACGTCTGTGCTATCAGCGCTTCGGTTCCAGGGTCAAACTGTGGGCCACCTTTAACGAAACTATCGTATTTATTGGCCACGGTTATATAAATGGCTGCCACCCACCGGCGGTACGCGACCCGGCGCGCGCCATCCAGGCCTGTCACCATGTCTTTATCGCCCACGCGTTGGCCGTTAAGAGCTTTCGTGAAATGAACATTGACGGTCAGATTGGTTTCGTTAATGTCCTGCAGCCCCATACGCCGTTGACGCCAAGCGCGGAGGATATTAAGGCCACTGCGTTGGCCGATGCTATTCATACCCACTGGTTCTACGATCCGGTACTGAAAGGCGTCTATCCAGACGATTTGCTTCGTCAGGCTCAGGCGCTGTGGAATGTACCGCGCTTCGCCCCGGGCGATGATGCGCTGCTTAAGGAAAACCGCTGTGATTTTATTGGCCTGAATTATTACCGTCGGGAGACGGTCTCCGCCACGCCGCAGGAGGGTCCAGGCGTCGGCGAGTCCGGCGTAGATGGATTATTTTATTTCGTCCGCAATCCGCAAAGTACTTATACTGAATGGGGTTGGGAAATTTGGCCGCAGGGATTAACCGACGGCATCATGATGATAAAAGAGCGCTATGGCGATATCCCAATCTATATCACCGAAAATGGTTTGGGGGCAAAAGATCCGATAATTGACGGTGAAATTGTCGACGATCCGCGAATTGACTATCTGAGTAGCCACATTAATGCGCTGGAAAAAGCAATAGCATTAGGTGCGGATGTCCGTGGTTTTTACCCGTGGTCCTTTATTGACCTGCTAAGCTGGCTCAACGGTTATCAGAAGCAGTACGGTTTTGTCTACGTCGATCACCAGCAGAACCGCGCTCGCAAACGAAAAAAGAGTTATTTCTGGTATCAAAACGTTATTGCCAGCCGAGGCGAACAGCGTTAATCTTCCCTCCCAGGCGCCGTCCGGCGCCTGATCTGGTTGTAGAATATTCTTAAATTTCTTTTTACGATGCCAGGACCCTAATCAGTTCTTGTTTTTAGTATTGGCAACCGAAATAATTCCGCCGGCCCATCAAGAAGGCGCTGTTAGTTGAAACACGGTTTACAGAAAATTGGTAATATTCGACTTAATTCCGATTATTAAATGGATACACAAATGACCGTACAGGATTATTTATTAAAATTCCGCAAAATTAGTTCGCTGGAAAGCCTGGAAAAACTTTTTGATCATCTTAACTATTCTCTCTCTGACACCAATGAAATCGTCAACATGTATCGCGCCGCCGATCACCGCCGCGCCGAGTTAGTCTCTGGCGGAAAACTGTTCGATGTAGGCCAGGTGCCGAAGTCGGTATGGCGTTACGTGCAATAAAGGCTGTTATCATTCACGCCAGTTGCTTATACTTCCCGCCCTGAAATTAACTAACTGGCGTTGAATCCGGGGGTTACGATGTCCTCTCAATCTGCAGAACGTATCGGCGGCTGGCTACTGGCGCCGCTGGCGTGGTTACTGCTCGCGCTGTTCAGCACCTCTCTATCATTAATACTGTACGCGAATGCGCTGATGGCGCCGCAGACCTGGGCATTGCTGAAAGCAATGAGCTTCGGCCACCTGGCGCTATGGCTGGCTTCCCTGCTGTTCGCCGTCGCGATGTGGTATTATACCCTGTGGCTGACAATCGCTTTTTTCAAACGCCGCGCGGTGGTACCTAAGCACTACATTATCTGGCTGCTTATTTCTCTGCTGCTGGCGATTAAGGCGTTCGCTTTTTCGCCGATTTCGGATCTTCTGGCCATGCGCCAGCTGTTGTTTCCGTTGCTTGCCGCAGCGTTGTTTGCGCCCTATTTTCGACGCTCTGCGCGGGTTAAGCGGACCTTCGTCAATCCGTAATAACCACACAGTTCACCTGTTGTCGCCGGTATCGATTTATTCGATAATAGGCGGCTTTTTTTCGTTTCAGGTCCAATAATGGCTGATTATTTACTGCTCTTTGTCGGTACTGTCCTTGTTAATAACTTCGTGCTGGTGAAGTTTCTTGGATTGTGCCCGTTTATGGGGGTTTCCAAAAAGCTGGAAACCGCTATGGGGATGGGACTGGCCACCACCTTCGTGATGACGCTGGCCTCGATTTGCGCCTGGTTGATTGATACCTGGATCCTTATCCCGCTGAACCTTGTTTATCTGCGCACCCTGGCCTTTATCCTGGTCATCGCAGTGGTGGTGCAATTTACCGAGATGGTGGTCCGTAAAACCAGTCCGGCGCTGTATCGTCTGCTGGGGATCTTCCTGCCGTTAATCACCACCAACTGCGCGGTGCTGGGCGTGGCATTGCTGAATATTAACCTCGGGCATAATTTCCTGCAGTCCGCGCTGTACGGTTTCGCCGCTGCCGTCGGTTTCTCGCTGGTGATGGTGTTATTCGCCGCCATTCGCGAACGCCTGGTGGTTGCCGATGTTCCCGCGCCGTTTCGCGGTAACGCGATTGCGCTGGTGACCGCTGGATTAATGTCACTGGCATTCATGGGCTTTAGTGGTTTGGTGAAGTTGTAATGAGCGCTGTCTGGATAGCCGTGATCGCCATCAGCCTGCTCGGGCTGATTTTCGGCTTAATACTGGGATACGCGTCGCGCCGTTTTGCGGTGGAAGACGACCCGGTGGTAGAAAAAATTGATGAACTGCTGCCGCAAAGCCAATGCGGTCAGTGCGGTTTTCCGGGCTGCCGTCCCTACGCGGAAGCCGTAGGCACCCAGGGTGAAAAAATCAACCGCTGCGCCCCCGGCGGCGAAGCAGTCATGTTAAAAATCGCCGCGTTATTGAATGTCGATCCGCAGCCTATTGACGGCGACGAGCAGCAGCAAGAGCCGGTTCGCATGTTGGCGGTGATTGATGAAGCCAACTGCATTGGCTGCACCAAATGTATTCAGGCCTGTCCGGTCGATGCCATCGTTGGCGCGACCCGCGCCATGCATACGGTAATGAGCGACCTGTGTACCGGCTGTAATCTCTGTGTGGCCCCCTGCCCGACTCAGTGTATTGACCTGCGTCCAGTCGCCCAGACCACCGAAACCTGGAAATGGGACCTGCAAACCATCCCAGTACGCAATATTCCTGTGGAACAACATGTTTAAGTTATTTTCCGCTTTCCGAAAAGACAAGATCTGGGATTTCAACGGCGGTATTCATCCGCCGGAAATGAAAACTCAGTCCAACGGCACGCCGCTGCGTCAGGTTCCTCTGCCGCAGCGTTTCGTCATTCCGCTGAAGCAGCATATCGGTGCTGAAGGCGAACTGTGCGTACAACCGGGCGATAAGGTTCTGCGCGGCCAACCGTTGACCCGCGGTTTTGGCAGAATGCTGCCGGTCCATGCCCCAACTTCCGGGACGGTGACGGCCATCGAGCCTCACTCGACCGCCCATCCTTCCGCGCTGGCGGAACTGAGCGTTATTATCGACGCCGATGGCGATGACTGCTGGATCGAGCGCGACGGCTGGAGCGACTACCACAACAAATCGCGTGAAGAACTGATCGAGCGTATCCACCAGTTTGGCGTTGCCGGGCTAGGCGGCGCCGGCTTCCCCACGGGAACAAAACTGCGCGGCGGCGGTGATAAAATCGACACCCTGATTATCAATGCCGCGGAATGCGAACCCTATATCACCGCCGACGATCGCCTGATGCAGGACTGCGCGGCGCAGGTCGTTGAAGGGATCCGCATCCTTGCGCATATTTTGCAGCCCAAACAGGTGCTGATTGGTATCGAAGATAATAAACCGCAGGCCATTTCCATGCTGCGCGCGGTATTATCCGACGCCCATGGCATAGCGCTGCGGGTAATCCCAACGAAATATCCCTCCGGCGGCGCGAAGCAGCTCACGCAAATTCTTACCGGTAAGCAGGTGCCGCACGGCGGCCGCTCCTCCGATATTGGCGTCCTGATGCAGAACGTTGGTA
The DNA here is from genome assembly GCF_050600725.1 of Klebsiella sp. 141251. Taxonomy (NCBI): domain Bacteria; kingdom Pseudomonadati; phylum Pseudomonadota; class Gammaproteobacteria; order Enterobacterales; family Enterobacteriaceae; genus Klebsiella; species Klebsiella sp. 141251. The sequence continues at coordinate 64,711 of NZ_JAQIRG010000002.1, read as the reverse complement.
CCGCTTATGCTGTTAAACGCGCGGTTATTGACGGCGAGCCGTTAACCGAGCGCGTCGTCACTTTAACCGGCGAAGCGATTAGCCGTCCGGGCAACGTTTGGGCGCGCCTGGGTACGCCGGTGCGTCATCTGCTGAGCGATGCCGGTTTCTGCGCCAGCGCGGAGCCGATGGTCATCATGGGCGGGCCGCTAATGGGCTTCACTTTGCCCTGGCTTGACGTTCCTGTCGTGAAAATCACTAACTGCCTGCTGGCGCCGTCGATAACTGAGATGGGCGAAACGCAGGAAGAACAAGGCTGTATCCGCTGCAGCGCCTGCGCGGATGCCTGCCCGGCAGATCTACTCCCCCAGCAGCTGTATTGGTTTAGTAAAGGCCAGCAGCACGATAAAGCCACCACGCATAACTTAGCGGACTGCATCGAATGCGGCGCCTGCGCCTGGGTTTGTCCCAGCAATATTCCACTGGTGCAATATTTCCGCCAGGAAAAAGCGGAAATAGCCGCCATTCGCCTGGAAGAACAGCGCGCCGCCGAGGCGAAAGCTCGTTTTGAAGCGCGACAGGCACGTCTTGAACGTGAAAAAGCCGCGCGTCAGGAGCGGCACAAAAAAGCGGCCGTACAACCGGCGGCGAAAGATCAGGATGCCATTAACGCCGCGCTGGCCCGCGTACGCGATAAGCAGCGTGACGCGGCGCAGCCGATTGTCATTCAGTCCGGCAGCAAACCGGACAACAGCGAAGCGATTGCCGCCCGCGAAGCGCGTAAAGCCGAGGCTCGGGCGCGCAAAGCCGAACAGCAAGCCGCTGTTGAATCAACAGCCGAAGCAAGCGATCCGCGCAAAGCGGCCGTTGAGGCCGCTATCGCCCGTGCCAAAGCGCGCAAAGCCGCGCAGCAGGCTGAGAACGTCGCACCTTCTGCCGAAAGTGAAACACCGGTTGAGGCTGTCCCCGCGGTCGACCCGCGTAAAGCCGCCGTTGAAGCCGCTATCGCCCGTGCCAAAGCGCGCAAAGCCGCGCAGCAGGCTGAGAACGTCGCACCTTCTGCCGAAAGTGAAACACCGGTTGAGGCTGCCCCCGCGGTCGACCCGCGTAAAGCCGCCGTTGAAGCCGCTATCGCCCGTGCAAAAGCGCGTAAGGCCGCACAGCAGGTTGAGAACGTCGCACCTTCTGCCGAAAGTGAAACACCGGTTGAGGCTGCCCCCGCGGTCGACCCGCGTAAAGCCGCCGTTGAGGCCGCTATCGCCCGTGCCAAAGCGCGAAAGGCAGCACAACAAGCAGAACAACAATCCACGCCGGATGCCGCCAATGACGATCCGCGTAAGGCGGCCGTCGCGGCAGCTATCGCTCGCGTTCAGGCGCGTAAAGCAACACAGCAGGCAGTTAACGAGGAATAAATGGTTTTCAGAATTGCAAGCTCCCCTTATACCCACAACCAGCGCCAGACCTCGCGAATTATGCTACTGGTGCTGCTGGCGGCGATCCCTGGTATTATCGTCCAGAGCTGGTTTTTCGGCTGGGGTACCCTGTTGCAGATTATCCTCGCGGCCTTCACCGCATGGGGAACCGAAGCGGCTATTCTCAAGTTGCGCAAACAAAATATAGCGGCAACCCTTGCGGATAACTCCGCCCTGCTGACCGGGCTGTTGCTGGCCGTCAGTATTCCGCCGCTGGCGCCGTGGTGGATGGTGGTGTTAGGCACCGCCTTTGCGGTGGTGATTGCCAAGCAACTGTACGGCGGATTAGGGCATAACCCCTTTAACCCGGCGATGATCGGCTATGTTGTTCTGCTGATCTCTTTCCCGGTGCAGATGACCTCCTGGTTACCACCGCATGAGATTTCCGCTCAGGTGCCTGGTTTTATGGATGCGCTGCAGGTTATTTTCAGCGGCCATACCGCCAGCGGCGGCGATATGAACAGCCTGCGTATGGGAATCGACGGTATCAGCCAGGCCACGCCGCTGGATACGTTTAAAACGTCCCTGCATGCCGGACACAGCGCAAAAGAGATCCTGCAGTATCCAATTTACGGCGGCCAACTAGCTGGTCTCGGCTGGCAGTGGGTTAACCTCGCCTGGCTGGCTGGCGGTCTGTTCCTGCTTTGGCAAAAAACCATTCGCTGGCATATTCCGGTAAGCTTCCTGTTAAGCCTTGCCGTTTGCGCCACTCTCGGCTGGATTTTCTCACCGGAAAGCCTGGCATCGCCGCAGATGCATCTGCTTTCCGGCGCCACCATGCTTGGAGCGTTCTTTATCCTTACCGATCCGGTGACGGCATCCACTACCAACCGCGGACGCCTGATTTTCGGCGCGCTGGCAGGTTTACTGGTGTGGCTAATCCGCAGCTTCGGCGGTTATCCGGACGGCGTCGCCTTCGCCGTGCTGCTGGCGAATATTACCGTCCCATTGATTGACTACTACACGCGTCCGCGCGTGTATGGCCACCGTTGAGGAGTCGCGATGTTAAATAGCATGCGTAAACACGGCATCACGCTGGCGCTCTTTGCCGCTGGCTCTACCGGACTGACGGCCGCCATCAATGAATTAACCAAGAACACCATTGAGCAGCAGGCCGCGCTACAGCAAAAGGCCCTGTTCGATCAGGTCCTGCCAGCGGAGAGTTATAATAACGATCTGCTGAAAAGCTGTTATCTGGTGACCGCGCCGCAGTTAGGCAAAGGTCAGCATAAAGTATGGATTGCAAAGAATAACGATGCGCCGGTCGGCGCGGTGATGGAAGCCACGGCGCCGGATGGTTATTCCGGGGCGATTCAACTTCTGGTCGCAGCTGACTTTAAAGGCACCGTTCTCGGCTCACGCGTCACCGAGCATCATGAGACCCCCGGGCTCGGTGATAAGATTGAACTGCGTATTTCTGACTGGATCACCCACTTCAGCGGCAAGGTTATCCATGGCCAAAATGATAGCCACTGGGCGGTGAAAAAAGACGGTGGTGATTTCGACCAATTCACCGGCGCGACCATTACCCCACGTGCGGTGGTAAACGCCGTTAAACGCGCGGGACTGTATGCGCAAACGCTGCCCGCGCAGATCCCTGAATTCACCGCCTGCGGAGACTAAGCCATGAGCGAAGTAAAAGACGTCATTGTTCAAGGGTTGTGGAAGAATAACTCGGCGCTGGTCCAGCTGCTGGGGATGTGTCCCCTGCTTGCGGTTACCTCGACGGCTACCAATGCCCTGGGCCTCGGTCTGGCGACCACGCTGGTGCTGACGCTCACCAACCTCACCATTTCCAGCCTGCGCCGCTGGACACCGGCGGAGATCCGTATTCCGATCTACGTGATGATTATCGCCTCGGTAGTCAGCGTGGTACAAATGCTTATCAATGCCTACGCTTTCGGCCTGTATCAATCGCTGGGTATCTTCATTCCGCTTATCGTGACCAACTGTATCGTGGTTGGGCGCGCCGAAGCGTTCGCCGCCAAAAAAGGACCGGCGCTGTCAGCGCTCGATGGTTTTTCCATTGGTATGGGCGCGACCTGTGCCATGTTTGTGCTGGGGTCGCTGCGCGAAATAATCGGTAATGGCACGCTGTTTGATGGTGCCGATAGCTTATTAGGCAGTTGGGCGAAAGTCCTGCGCATTGAAGTTTTCCATACCGATACGCCGTTCCTGCTGGCGATGCTACCGCCAGGCGCTTTCATTGGCCTCGGTATGATGCTGGCGGTAAAATACCTCATCGATGAGCGTACTAAGCAGCGTAAGGCGAAAGCGGCGCAGGCCGTCTCCGTCGCCCCAACTGATGTGACAGGGAAAGCGTAAGATGAATAAAGCCAAACGCCTGGAGATCCTGACCAGGCTGCGGGATAACGACCCGCACCCAACCACTGAACTCAATTTCACCTCACCGTTCGAGCTACTTATTGCGGTGCTGCTGTCAGCGCAGGCCACTGATGTTAGCGTCAACAAAGCTACTGCGAAGCTCTATCCGGTCGCCAATACGCCGGCGGCGATGCTGGAGCTTGGCGTTGACGGCGTGAAGTCCTATATCAAAACCATTGGCTTGTTTAATAGTAAAGCCGAAAACGTCATTAAGACCTGCCGCATCTTACTGGAGAAACATAACGGTGAGGTGCCGGAAGACCGGGCGGCGCTGGAAGCGCTACCAGGAGTCGGTCGTAAGACCGCCAATGTCGTGCTGAATACCGCTTTTGGCTGGCCGACTATTGCCGTCGACACCCATATCTTCCGCGTTTGCAATCGGACACAATTTGCTCCCGGTAAGAACGTTGAACAAGTCGAAGAAAAGTTGTTAAAGGTGGTTCCGGCGGAGTTTAAAGTTGACTGTCACCACTGGCTTATTCTTCACGGCCGTTACACTTGCGTCGCGCGAAAACCGCGCTGCGGTTCCTGCCTGATAGAAGATTTGTGCGAGTATAAAGAGAAGGTTGAGTCCTGATTTTTGCATATCTGCTGAATATTACCGTCCTCGTCAGTCACCGCTATTTTCACCAACGATCGCCCGGATCCATAACCTAACCTGTGGTTATGGTTCTATTTTTCATCAATCACACCGACAATGACTCCATACTTTTGCCATTTAGATGGATAATTATGCGGTTATATAACCAGCAATCAGCGCAATCGTTTTTTACCGCTGAAAATTTTCTATGTATTTGTGATCAAGATCATCCACGCAACTCGTCGTTAAATTACTGTTGCAAAAATGCTGCAAAAAGCCAGCAATTTCAATATCAGAGCCTCAGTCACCAGGAGAATAGCCTGCTTATTTTTAGGAATATAGGCCATCCCACTGCCTTCAAGGTCAAAAAGCAGAATATATCGCCTTTATCCCCACGATGGCCGCCCGGCGTAGATTAAAATATCAGGTTTAACGAAAAGGTGAAATTTAACTCTGTATAACATTTGTATGACTGGCTAATTATAGTAGCTTGGTTATGTGTAACAGAGTATTACAAAGCTATTGCCTGATGGGGCAGGATAGTGAACATTACTTGCCGTTTTCCCTCCAAGAATAACTATAAAGGCGGCGGTCCTCCGGGATTGCGCCCCAAACAGCCCCCGTTAATATGGGATGTAAAAAAAGAGGTATATGTGTCAACTGCAAACAATAAACCAGCAGAAAGCGTGAGTTTGAACGCTTTCAAACAACCAAGAGCGTTTTATCTCATCTTCTCCATTGAGTTATGGGAGCGTTTTGGTTATTACGGCCTGCAAGGGATCATGGCCGTTTACCTGGTAAAACAGCTGGGTATGTCGGAAGCGGATTCTATCACCCTGTTCTCTTCCTTTAGTGCACTGGTTTATGGCCTGGTCGCTATCGGCGGATGGCTCGGCGACAAGGTGCTTGGCACCAAACGCGTCATCATGCTTGGCGCGATTGTTCTGGCTATCGGCTATGCGCTGGTTGCCTGGTCCGGTCACGATGCCGCCATCGTCTATATGGGTATGGCGACTATCGCCGTCGGTAACGGCTTGTTCAAAGCTAACCCGTCTTCCCTGCTCTCCACCTGCTATGACAAGAACGACCCGCGTCTGGACGGTGCATTTACCATGTACTATATGTCCGTCAATATCGGCTCCTTCTTCTCTATGCTCGCCACGCCGTGGCTGGCAGCGAAGTTCGGCTGGAGCGTGGCGTTCGCGCTGAGCGTCGTGGGCATGTTGATCACCGTGGTTAACTTCGCCTTCTGCCAGAAGTGGGTTAAACAGTACGGTTCCAAACCTGACTTCGCTCCGGTGCATGTCGGCAAACTGCTGGCGACCATCGTCGGCGTGGTAGTGCTGGTCGCTATTGCCACCTGGCTGCTGCACAATCAGGGCATCGCACGTATGGCGCTGGGCGTCATTGCACTGGGCATCGTTATCATCTTCGCTAAAGAAGCCATGGCGCTGCAGGGCGCGGCGCGTCGTAAAATGATCGTTGCTTTCCTGCTGATGGTTGAAGCGATTGTATTCTTCGTACTGTACAGCCAGATGCCAACCTCGCTGAACTTCTTCGCGATCCGTAACGTTGAGCACTCGATTCTGGGTATCGCGTTCGAACCTGAGCAGTATCAGGCACTGAACCCGTTCTGGATTATGATTGGTAGCCCGATTCTGGCCGCGATTTATAACAAGATGGGTGACCGCCTGCCGATGCCGCATAAGTTCGCCATCGGTATGGTGCTGTGCTCCGGCGCTTTCCTGGTGCTGCCGCTGGGTACCAAATTCGCCAGCGATGCCGGTATCGTCTCCGTCAACTGGTTGATCCTCAGCTACGCGCTGCAGAGTATCGGTGAACTGATGATTTCCGGCCTCGGCCTGGCGATGGTTGCTCAACTGGTACCGCAACGTCTGATGGGCTTCATCATGGGTAGCTGGTTCCTGACCACCGCAGGCGCCGCCATCATTGCAGGTAAAATCGCTAACCTGATGGCAGTACCGGAAAACGTGACCGACCCGCTGGTTTCTCTGGATGTTTACGGCCACGTGTTCCTGCAAATTGGTATCGCGACCGCAGTCATCGCCTTCCTGATGCTGCTGACCGCGCCGAAGCTAAACCGTATGACGCTGGATGACGACGCTGTCGCCAAAGCGCGCGAAACCGCAACCGCTTAAATGCTCCGGGAAAACCAATAAATTTAGGCCGCTAACGTTTGTTAGCGGCTTTTTTTTTGCCCCACGGGGGACTAACATACAGGAAACTGCAGCCACGAGGAGTTACTGATGAAACTGTTCTACAAGCCCGGCGCCTGTTCCCTTGCCTCTCATATCGCCCTGCGCGAAAGCGGCCTCGACTTTACCATCGATAGCGTCGACCTGGCGAAGAAACGCCTCGAAAACGGCGATGACTACCTGCTGATTAATCCTAAGGGTCAGGTTCCCGCGCTGCTGCTTGACGATGAAGTGCTGCTGACCGAGGGTGTGGCCATCATGCAGTATATTGCCGACCGCGTGCCCGACCGCCAGCTGCTGGCGCCAGTGGGCACCATTGCCCGCTATCAGACGCTGGAATGGCTGAATTACGTCGCCACCGAACTACATAAAGGCTTTACTCCGCTGTTCCGTCCGGACACCCCGGAAGACTACAAGCCAACGGTGCGCGCCCTGCTGGAGAAAAAGCTGCAGTATGTCGATGAGGCGCTACAGGATAAACAGTGGTTGAATGGGCATCGCTTCACCATCGCCGATGGCTACCTGTTTACGGTCCTGCGCTGGGGCTATGCGGTGAAACTGAATATGGAAGCTTACGCTAATATTGGCGCCTGGATGGCGCATGTCGCGGCGCGTCCGTCCGTTGCGGCGGCGCTGTCGGCGGAAGGTCTGAAGTAAATCATCGGCATGCCCGCAAGCGGGCATGCCATCGCGCTTACAGTTGCGTTGCGCTGAAGTAATGTTCCGGTTTGGCGATGCGGTCCTGCGCCGCCACCACCTGCAGTTCATACTCCTGCATATTTTTGGTTGCCAGCATGATTTCATACACTGCCGCAGTGACGTGCTCAAGGGCGTCGCGCAGGCTGGCGCCCTGCAGTAGCTTAACCAGCAGCAGGCCGCTGGTCACATCGCCCACGCCGACCGGCTGACGGCTGCCAAAATCGACCAGCGGGCGGCTGATATGCCAGGCTTCATCCGCCGTCACCAGCAACATCTCAAAGCGATCCATACTCATACCCGCCCGCGCCAGATGCTTCACCAGCACTACCTGAGGCCCTTGCGCTATAAGCTCACGGGCCGCGCTAACGGCTTCATCAACGTTGGCCACCGGATGGCCGCACAGGATCTCCAGCTCGACAAGATTCGGCGCGATGATATCACTGGCCGGCAGCGCATAGCGTACGTGGAATTCAGCCACTCCAGGAGCGACGATGCAGCCTTTTTCCGGATGCCCCATAACCGGATCGCAAAAGTATTTTGCCGCCGGATTCGCCGCTTTCACCTGACGCACGATGCCGAGAATATGTTCGCCCTGCTCGGCGGAACCAAGATAGCCGCTCAGTACCGCATCGCAGCTCTGCAGCTTATCGATATCGGCAATCCCCTGCACGATTTCGGTCAAATGCGAAGGCGGCATGACGCAGCCGGTCCATTTGCCGTATTGCGTATGGTTGGAGAACTGTACGGTATTGAGGGGCCAGACGTTGGCGCCGAGACGGCGCATCGGAAATTCAGCGGCGCTGTTGCCCGCATGGCCAAACACGACGTGAGACTGAATGGCGAGGATGTTCTTCATTTTCTTACCACAACCCTAAAAAGAAAAAAGGGCGTGGTTTCCCACGCCCTGGTTTTATTTTTTATTTCCAGCAGACCAGGCAGTAATTCTTCTTACCGCGACGTAGTAAGGTGTAGCGGCCGAACAGGCGGTCGCTATCGCTGAATACATATTCCGGATCGGACTGTTTTTCGCCGTTAATGGTCACCGCGTTGGAGGCTACGGTTTTACGCGCCTGACCGCGAGACGGCTGCAGCTCGGAATCCACCAGCGCCTGCAGAAGATCGGCGCCCTTTTCCATTTCGATCATTGGCACGCCGTCTTGCGCCAGCTGTTCGAAATCCGCTTCGCTCAGGTCGCTCAGATTGCCGTTGAACAGGCTTTCGGTAATGCGCTTAGCCGCTTCCAGGCCTTCTTCGCCGTGGACCAGACGCGTCACCTGCTCTGCCAGTACGTACTGCGCGCGCGGCGCTTTACCGCTGTTCTTATCTTCTTCTTCCAGCGCATTGATCTCGGCAATGTCCATGAAGGTGAAGAACTTCAGGAAGCGATAAACGTCTGCGTCCGCGGTGTTGATCCAGAACTGGTAGAATTTGTACGGACTGGTTTTCTTCGGATCCAACCATACCGCGCCGCCCTCGGTTTTACCGAACTTGGTGCCGTCGGCCTTGGTGATCAGCGGAACGGTCAAACCGAAGACCTGATTCTGGTGCAAACGACGAGTCAGATCGATACCTGAAGTGATGTTGCCCCACTGATCGGAACCACCGATTTGCAGCGCCACGCCGTGCAGTTTATTCAGGCAAGCAAAGTCATAACCCTGCAGCAGGTTATAGGAAAATTCGGTGAAAGAGATCCCCTGATCGTCACGGTTCAGACGCTGCTTCACCGCTTCTTTGTTGATCATCTGGTTCACAGAGAAGTGCTTGCCGATATCACGCAGGAAGGTCAGCACGTTCATGCCGCCGAACCAGTCGTAGTTATTCGCGGCAATCGCCGAGTTGTCGCCGCAGTTGAAATCGAGGAATGGCGCAACCTGTTTACGGATTTTATCCACCCACTGCTGCACGGTATCTTCGGTATTGAGTTTACGCTCAGCGGCTTTAAAGCTCGGGTCGCCAATCAGACCGGTCGCGCCGCCGACCAGCGCCACAGGCTTATGGCCTGCCTGCTGGAAGCGTTTCAGGCATAACAATGGAACAAGATGCCCCAAGTGCAAGCTGTCAGCGGTAGGATCGAAGCCGCAATAGAGCGCGATCGGGCCTTGCGCCAGTCGCTCTGCTAACGCTTCTTCGTCCGTCACCTGGGCTACCAGCCCCCGCTCTTGCAATTGTTTAATCAAGTTACTGCTTGCCATCAAATTCTCCATGTATAAACGACTGCACCTTTGCCGGTACACGACTTTTCGCCAGACGCGAAAGGTACATAGAATAAAGCGCCGGAGCACGTAGCACCAGCGCTTAAAACAACATTTTGCGTCCTTTATGGCGCCAGACGGTCGATTTGCCAGCCATCATTTTGTCGCTGGTATAAAAAGCGGTCGTGCAGACGATGTTCACCGCCCTGCCAGAACTCCATTTGTTCGATGCTAACGCGGAAACCGCCCCAGAAACTTGGCAACGGCACTTCGCCTTGCTGGAATTTCTGTTTCAACTCGAGGAATTTACTTTCCAGGATCCCACGAGCGGAGATACGGCTGGACTGTTGGGAGACCCACGCGCCAATCTGGCTATCGCGCGGTCGGCTGTGGAAATACTTCACCACTTCCAGCGTCGACAGACGTTCTGCCTGACCTATTACCATGACCTGGCGTTCCAGCATATGCCAGGGAAACAGCAGGCTGATACGGGGATTTTTTTCGATTTGATGTGCTTTGCGACTACCCAGGTTGGTATAGAACACCAGCCCTTTTTCGTCATAGTGCTTTAACAATACGATGCGTTGATAGGGCTGGCCGTTTTCATCAACGGTCGCGACTACCATCGCCGTCGGGTCTGCGAGCTTAGCGTCGCAGGCCTGACGCAGCCAACGTTCAAATAACGTCAGGGGTTCAGCGGGAAGATCGTGGCGACGAAGGCCGCCACGGGTATATTCACGGCGCAGATGCGCGATTTGCTGCAATTCGTCGTTATCAGACATAACCATTGAGATCGTTGTCATAGGGTGGCGTTATTGTGCGCCCCCGCTACGGAAATCTCAACGTTTCGCGGTCTGTAACTGGCAGTTATCCAACACCGCGCGGTCGCGTTTATAAACGGTGGCGCTGTCGCCTTTCGACCAGAACACATAAACGCCATCAGTATAACGAGCCCCGGAAGCCGAGAGCCCCTGGGTCAGGTTTAATTGCTGATTATCATAGATAAAGCTCACCTGCTGACGAGCGTTGTTCAAATGGACGGTCAACGGTTTTTGATCGCACTGATATTCAAGGGTGTCGGTCTGCATCCGTTCAACGAATTGGTTGTAATAGCTACACCCAGCGAGCATAAAAGGAACTACCGCAATAAGAATTTTTTTCATGTGTATGCCTTCGACTTTCCCGGTCAGGAGAGCAAACCGCCCTCCCGGAATTTCGTCCAGTTTACCGGTAAATAAAAAATAGCGACTTCAGTTAACTCTGATTCTGCGCTCGATTCGCGGGATAGATGGCGCCAAGAATTGTCGCTTCGCTGGCGCCGGTGACGGAGGGAAGATTCCCCGGCAGACCGGCAAGCGCACGCCACGCCAGCCACGCAAAGGCCAACGCTTCCATATCGTCACCGCTGATACCGGCGTCATCGGTGGTCGTGACTTCAGTCCCTGGCAGCAATGCCGCCAGACGCGCCATCAACAGCGGATTCCGCGCCCCGCCGCCGCAAACTAACAAACGCTCGCAGCCGCCGCTTAACAAAACCTGCTCACTGATGGACACCGCGGTCAGTTCTGTCAGCGTGGCCTGAACATCCTGCCCCCGCAGATGGGTATAGCGCGCCAGATGCTTTTCCAGCCAACCATAGTTGAAATACTCACGACCGGTGCTCTTCGGCGCGGGTAACGCGAACCAGGGGTCGCTTAACATATCCTGCAGAAGTGGTAGTAAGACTTTGCCTTCACTGGCCCATTGCGCGTCTTTATCATAGGGTTTACCGCACTGGCGCCAGATCCAGGCGTCCATCAGCATATTCCCCGGCCCGGTGTCATAACCGCGTACCGGCTGCCCCGGAACCAGCAACGAGAGGTTGGCAATGCCGCCGATGTTAAGCACCATGCGCCTTTCAACCGGGTGCGCCAACAGAGCCTCATGGAAGGCCGGGACAAGCGGCGCGCCCTGACCGCCAAGCGCCATATCGCGGCGGCGGAAATCCCCCACAACGGTCACGCCGGTATGCGCAGCGATCTGGTTGTTATCGCCTATTTGCATGGTGTGCGGGGCATCGCCGGTCGGTTCATGCCACACAGTCTGACCATGGCAACCGATGGCGACAACATCTTCAGGCTGAAGGTTCTGCTGGCGCATCAGCGCTAATACTGCATCCGAAAAAAGCCGCCCCAAACGGGTATCCAGACGTCCCAGTTGCGACAAGGTCAGCTGCTGCCCCTGGCAAATCGCTAATATTTCTTCTTTCAGTTTGACCGGGATGGGGTACGAGAGGCTCGCCTGCTGCGCCACCATATTTTCATTTATCGCCGCCAGAACGACATCTACGCCATCAAGGCTGGTGCCAGACATTACGCCAATAAAACGACCTGATTTCATACGCCTACCCTCATTCCATGACTTTTGCAGAACCATCAGTGCATCATAAAGCAGGGTTCAATGCTATGGCGCACTAATACTTTTTAACAATAGTTCTGCCGCGACAATTTGTTAGGTAAAGTACTTACGTTTATTCGTCGTTAAAGCGAACCTTATTATTTTTAAACAGTCCATAAGGAAGCTATGCCAGCGAACGCTTAAATGCCATATAATTGACCACATGGAAGTTCACTGGAACATTTTTGGTACACAGGAGATTCATAAATGATTTTACGTGTTTTGGCTGTCTCGATGATTGGCTTAACCCTGGCGGGTTGCGTCAGCAGCAGCGGTCTATCTGGCGATGTTTACACAGCATCAGAAGCCAAGCAGGTGCAAAGCGTGACCTACGGTACCATCGTACATACCCGTGCGGTCCAGATCCAAAGCGGCGATGACAGCAATGCTATCGGCGCGATTGGCGGCGCGGTACTCGGTGGCTTCCTTGGTAATACCATTGGCGGCGGCACCGGTCGTTCTCTTGCAACCGCTGCAGGCGCGGTTGCCGGCGGCGTAGCCGGTCAGGGCGTACAGGGCGCGATGAACAAAACGCAAGGCGTTGAGCTGGAAATCCGCAAAGATGACGGCAATACCATCATGGTGGTTCAGAAACAGGGCAGCACCCCGTTCTCCGTTGGTCAGCGCGTAGCCATTGCCGGCAGCGGCAGTCAAGTGACGGTTTCCCCGCGTTAAGCCTCTCTAATGCGGCCTTAATTGGCCGCATTAATTCTCCAGATTCATTATTTACCACCAAAACATTCATCATACATATATCAATATTATTGATATTTCTGCACGGCAACTTGCGTTTGCGCAATATTCCCCGTTAATTAATTCGTTAGCCTGAAGTGGATTTTCTCATTTAGCGACCTGCGCGTCGTTTTTACCCCCCCATTTTTATCGCGGGAGTTTGCCTGTGCCTCTGAATTTAAATCGATTATCGCACCGTTTATTTGCTTATATCATCGCCTGCAGCCTGGCAATTATTACTATTGATATACTATCTGATTCAATCGTTAATCGTATCCCTACGACTTCATCACCACTTTTTCCTTTGCTGACAATTATATTAATGATTTTTCACATTACTATTTCTTGCTTCATGAGCATGAAGTATTGGTGTGATAAAAGCCGTCTCTATCTGATGCCTATCGCCTTCGCCTTTGCCAGCTCCGCCTTACTGATGCTGGGCACCCTGAGCAGCTATCCCGGCTGGCTACTGTGCAACAGCGAATATATTGTTAAACAAAATGACGCGCTGATTTTTTACTCATTCCGTAATATTTTGATGGTCGTGTTGTTCATCACTGCCATTATTATATACCGCTATCGTCAGTATCTTAATCAAGCGGCCGGCGTGCATACTTTAATATTGACGGGATGTTTTATTTTTAGCGCTACTATTCTTATTTTATCGTGGTTACACTCCAGTAACAGCCCATTATTAAGCATCGATTTTATCGACGACATCACCAACACTTTTACTCCGTTATGGCATAACTGGATGGGCTGGCTGCTATTTTTCTCCTGGGTATTTACGTTGATATTATTGGTTATACTAACCAAGCTACGTAATATCTTCTGGTATAGCGGCGCATTTTTCTGTGCTGCCTATATATTTACGCTAAACGTATTACTCACAGCGACAGGTAGTCAGCATATTATCGCCTGGAATCAGGCGCGCCTGTTCGAAACTTTGAGTACGTTATTTATGCTGTTCGTACTGTTAAGTGACGTTTTTATTCTCTATCGCGACTCTAACAACAAATACATCAATTCGTATCAGAACTCTATCCGCGATCCGCTGACCAGACTGTACAACCGCAGCTACTTTTACGACACGCTCAGCGGTTTGCTACCGCAGACTTCAGCAACACGACCGCTATCGGTCATCGTCAGCGATCTCGATCATTTTAAGCGCATCAATGACAACTACGGCCATGTTCAGGGCGACAAGGTAATTCAGTTTGCCGCCAGCGTACTACAAACTCATGTGCGCCGTGAGGATATTGCCGCCCGTATCGGCGGCGAGGAGTTTGCCCTGTTGCTGGTAAATACTGATGCTGATGATGCGCTGGCGATAGCCGAGCGAATTCGCCAGATGGTCAGCGCCGGGCAGGCATCACTGCCGGAACGGATGACGATTAGTATGGGGGTCTACACCGTTTCGAGCTCCAACATTGGGGCTGAAGAGTGCGTCAAACGCGCGGATGCGGCTATGTACGCGGCGAAAAACGGTGGCCGCAATCGCGTGGTGGTCTGGCAGGAATAAGAGAAAGGGCTTTGCGAACGCAAAGCCCTTTTCCCGGCTAGTCTTTTGCCTGAAGATCGAGGATATTGTTTTCAAGTTTACGGATTAAGTTGAGCAGCGTTTCGACTTCCTGCTTAGATACACCCGCAAGGATTTCATCACGCGTTTTGCCGATCACGTCTTCCATTTGGTTGATCAGCGGTTCCGCCTTTTCCGTGAGCTTGATACGTTTCGCCCGGCGATCGTTTGCACAAGTCTGGCGAGAAATAAGCCCTTTCTCCTCCAGTTGATCCAGCGTGCGCACCAAAGAGGGCTGTTCAATACCAATAGCCTTGGCCAGCTGGATTTGCGACTGCTCAGGAGGTAGCTGATGAATGTTATGCAGCGTGACCCAGTGCGTCTGCGTTAACTCCAGAGGTTTTAGGCGATGGTCGATCAGCGCGCGCCAAACGCGTACCAAACGTGCCAGATCAGAACCAAGTGGCGATTCCAATTTCATCTCCTTATAATTAGCTTGCTAAGTTATTATACTGCTTTTAGAATAGTGTGCAGCATTTAAATTACCAAAACAAATGAATTACTTGATTCACTAAATTCAAGACAATGATTTACAATGTGAACTAATTCATCACCAAGAACATTATCCCTGCAACGGCAAAGGATTTTTGCTTGTGAAACTGAGTCTTAACACTCCCGGATTGTCGCTACAGGACCTGGTGTTCGGCGCTTCTATCTATTTTCCCCCGTTATTTAAAGCCGTCGTGCTTGGTTTCTTTATCTGGTTAATCGTTCATCGTCAGCTACGCGACTGGATGTACGCCGGCGAAATCTGGCATCCCCTGCTGATGGACCTTTCCCTGTTTGCGCTGGCCGTTTGCCTGGCGCTGGTTCTCCTGACTCTCTTGTGATGCTCATTTCATGAAGAAACTAAAATATCTCTCAACCTTAATTATTGCCGCTATTGCGATTATCGCCGCCTGGCTGGTATGGAATTACTACACTCAGTCACCATGGACGCGGGATGGCAAAATTCGCGCCGAACAGGTCGGCATTACGCCTCAGGTTTCCGGCAGTATTTTGCAGTTGAATGTTAAAGACAACCAGTTGGTCAAAGCCGGCGACGTTTTGTTCCGCATTGACGATACCCCCTATCGCATTGCGGTTTTAAACGCTCAGGCGCAGTTGGCAAAAGCCAAAGCGGAACTGGCAAAAGCCAAAGCCGAGCAAACCAAGGCCGCCAGCGACGTTACTCGCCGCCGCAGTCTTTCGCAAAACTTCATCTCCGCTGAAGATATGGAAACCGTTAATACCGCTTTGAATACCGCCAATACCACTTATGAGGCGGCTAAAGCGGTGGTTGGCGTGGCGCAAGCCGCGCTGGAACATGCGCAGTGGCAGCTGACGCAAACCGAGGTCAAAGCGCCGGTTGATGGCTGGATCACTAATTTGTCAACGCGGGTCGGAGATTACGCCTCCGTCGGCCACCCGGTATTTGCGTTGGTTGATAGTCATTCTTTTTATGTCCTGGGTTATTTTGAAGAGACCAAACTGCGTCACATCCGCGAAGGCGCTAGCGCTCAGGTCGTTCTCTATAGCAGCAAACAAACGTTACAGGGTCACGTTTCCAGCATCGGCCGCGCCATCGTTGATCAGAGCGTCGAAGGCGGTTCGGCGCTGGTCGCTAATATTAAACCCAACATTCCATGGGTACGCCTCGCGCAACGCGTACCGGTACGTATTGAGTTCGATAAGCTGCCTGCGGACGTCACGCTGGTTTCAGGTACCACTTGCACCGTATCGATTGGCGGACAGTAATGAAGCTGCAGGCTCTGCGCTGGCAATCACTGCCGTGGTTTAAAGCCAGCCGTCCGCAATGGCGCTACGCGTTACGCAACGGCATTGCGATGTGTCTGGCGCTTAGCATCGCCTATGCGCTGGATCTTGATGAGCCCTACTGGGCAATGACCTCCGCCGCGGTCGTCAGCTTCCCAACAGTTGGCGGCGTTATCAGCAAGAGCTTTGGCCGTATCGCCGGCAGCCTGCTCGGCGCCTGCGCCGCCCTGCTGCTGGCCGGCCATACCCTTAACGACCCGTGGCTATTCTTGTTCAGTATCTCAGCCTGGATTGCGCTCTGTACCTGGGCCTGCGCGATGTTCACCAATAACGTCGCCTACGCTTTTCAACTGGCAGGCTATACCTGCGCAATTATCGCCTTCCCGGTTATTAATGTTGCCGACGCGAATGAACTGTGGACTATCGCTCAGTCGCGAGTTTGTGAAGTGATTGTGGGGATATTGTCCGGCGGGTTCATGATGATGATCCTGCCCAGTACCTCAGATGGCGTCACGCTGCTGACGGCACTGAAGAATATGCATTCCCGGCTATTAGAGCATGCCAGCCTGTTGTGGGTGCCGGAAACCACCGATGCGATTCGTAGCGCCCATGAAAGCGTCATCGGCCAGATCCTGACCATGAATTTGCTGCGTATCCAGGCCTTCTGGAGCCACTACCGTTTCAGACGGCAGAATCCCTTGCTGAATTATCTGCTTCATCAGCAGTTGCGAATGACCAGCGTCATCTCCAGCCTGCGAAGAATGTTATTGAACTGGCCGGATGCGCCTGGCAATACGCGAGCGGTGCTCGAAACGCTACTCAGCGAGCTCGCCAATCCGCACGCAAATGTTTATAGCGTGGCGCGGATTCTGGTACCGCTGGCCCCCGGCCCTAACGCCAACTATCGCCATCTGGCGTTCTGGAAACGGCTGCGTTATTTCTGTCGTATCTATCTCGAAAGCAGCCGCTGGATCCGCCGCATCGAGAACGCCAGCGCTATCACCGAGTTTAACGTCCCTTCGGCGCCGGCGCTGTCGCGTCATACCGATCAGGCTGAAGCGTTATGGAACGGCTTACGTACCTTCTGCGCGCTGGTGGCCGTGGGCGCCTGGGGTATCAGCACCCAATGGCAGGCCTGCGCCGCCGCGCTCACCCTCGCCGCCATTAGCTGCGTACTCTACTCAATATCGCCGTCGCCATTTAAATCGCTCACCTTATTGATGCGTACCCTGGTGCTGTTGTCGCTGTTCAGTTTTGTGGTGAAGTTTGGCTTAATGGTGCAGATAACCGACCTGTGGCAGTTTTTACTGTTTCTGTTCCCGCTGCTCACCACCATGCAGTTATTGAAACTCCAGATGCCGAAGTTCGCTGGGCTATGGGGGCAGTTAATCGTCTTTATGGGATCGTTTATTTCGGTCACCAACCCTCCGGTTTATGACTTTGCCTCGTTTCTTAATGATAATCTCGGCAAAATTATCGGTGTTGGTCTGGCGTGGCTTGCCTTTGCGGTTATCAGTCCCGGCTCAGATGCGCGGAAAAGTCGCCGCCATATCCGTGCGTTACGGCGTCACTTTGTCGATCAGTTGAGCCGCCGCCCGCAGCATAGCGAGCACGAATTTGAGTCTCTGGTGTATCACCACATTAGCCAGTTGAGCAGCAGCCAGGACGCGCTGGCGCGACGTTGGCTGCTGCGCTGGGGCGTAGTGCTGCTCAACTGCTCGCATGTCGTGTGGCAACTACGTGATTGGGAGACACGTTCAGACCCCCTCTCACAAGTACGCGACTTGTGTATCAGCCTGCTTCGCGACGTCATGAGCGAACGCGGCGTCCAGCAACGTCCACTTGCCTCGACGTTGCTGGAGTTGCAGCGGATCTGCGATACCCTTAACCATCATCATCAGCCGGCGGCTAAAGAGCTGGCGGCGATAATCTGGCGGTTATACTGCTCGCTATCGCAGCTGGAACAGGCGCCAATTGCCGGCACCATTACCGAACGGACTACTTAATCACCCCGCAGGCAAAACGCTCGCCGCCGCCGCCCAGCGGCTGCGGGCTATCGGCCATATTATCGCCGCCGACATGAACCATCAGCGCTTTGCCCTTCACTTCCGCGAGCGTTTTCAGGCGCGGGGCAATAACCGGTTGGTTAGCCACCCCATCGTCGTTGACCACCAGCAGTGGAAGATCGCCAAGATGCCCTGCGCCCAGCGGCCCTTCATGCTTACCGGTATGTTGCGGATCGAAATGACCGCCCGCCGCGCCGGCGGCGACCGCTTTACCGTCTTTTATCGCCGGCTGGCAGCTTCCCTCAGCGTGGATATGAAAACCGTGTTTGCCCGGCGGAAGCGCGCGTAAATCAGGAGTAAATTCAAGGCCTCTGTCGGTTTCAGTAATTTTAACGCTACCGACGGCCTGGCCAACGCTCTGGCTGGTGACAAGATTAAGGGAGACATCTTCACTGGCGGCCTGCGCGCCAGCGCAAAATGCGAGAGTGAAAATAGCGAGTAAACATCGTTGCATAACACCTCCGGATTGGCTGTATCCCTGATAAGTGTAAACCAGGTAGCGGCATCCGGAGGCGTAAGATGGTTTAAGGAACGTCGTAACCCAGCGCCGCTTTACGAATGCGGAACCACTGCTGGCGCGTCATAGGCAGTTTTTCCGCCACAATCGCCGAGCGCACGCGCTCGATTTTGCCCGAGCCGATAATCGGCAGCGGTTTCGACGGCAGGCGCAGCACCCACGCATAGACGACTTGCTCAATGCTATCTGCATTGAGCTCCTGGGCAATTTGCGCCAGCTCGTCGCGCAGCGGTTGGAAGCTCTCGTCATTGAACAGGCGTCCGCCGCCGAGACACGACCAGGCCATCGGTCGAATGCGCAACTGCTGGAGCTGATCGAGGGTACCGTCAAGCAATAGAGGCTGATGTACCGGTGAGATCTCGACCTGGTTAGTAGCCAGGGTGAAAGGCAGACGCGATTGTAATAGCGTAAACTGCGCCGGCGTAAAGTTAGATACGCCAAAGTGGCGCACTTTCCCACTATGATGTAGCGCGAGGAAAGCCTCTGCGACTTCGTCGGCATCCATCAGCGGATCCGGGCGATGAATCAGCAGTAAATCGAGATGATCGGTCGCCAGATTGCGCAGCGATTGTTCGGCGCTAAGAATGATGTGGTCGCGATCGGTGATATAGTGACCAATGGTATTTTCCGCACGCGCTTTAGTCGCAATCCCACACTTGCTAACGATTTCCATACGGCTACGCAGGTGCGGCGCTCGCTTCATCGCTTCGCCAAAAGCGGCTTCACACTGGTAATCGCCGTAGATATCGGCGTGGTCGACGGTAGTAATTCCTAGATCCAGGTGCTGCTCAATGAAACCAACCAACGCGTCTGTGGACATTTTCCAGTCCATTAGCCGCCAGTAACCCATAACAAAACGTGAAAATTCCGGCCCCTGCGGAGCCATAGCAATACGCTGAACCATAAACGCTTCCTCGACAAAAAAGTGTTCTGAGTATACGCATATTTGTCTTCAAAACAGTGAGGGTTGCTGCGGTTCTTCCGCGGGCGCCTGCTTAGCCGCGCGAATTTTACGCAGTAAACGCTGGCGGCACAGACGCAGGACCTCTTGTTTTTGCGCATCGCTCAGCTTTTGCCAATTGAAGCGCTCATCACGGCTACGAAAACAGCCGCGACAATAACCGCGTTCATCGGACTGACATATTCCCCGGCACGGACTCTGTACCGGGAAAAACTCAAGCTGCTCTGCCACCACCGCTCTCCCGTTTATTCTCTCTGTCTCTCATTGAAGACGCTCTGCCGCTCGCGCGCAACTTTTGTTGGTTTGTTATCCTCGCAGAATGATCATTTTGCTTGCATTAGACCAATCGGTCTACTACAGTGTGCCCCATGAACAGACACAGCGAATGCGATACCCGAGAACACATCCTCGTCACCGGCGAACAACTATGCATGCATCGTGGTTTTACCGGAATGGGCTTAAGTGAACTTCTGAAAACCGCGGAAGTGCCGAAAGGCTCTTTCTATCACTACTTTCGCTCAAAAGAAGCCTTCGGCGTCGCGTTGCTTGAACATCACTACACCGGCTATCTGCAGCGCCTGGTTGACCATTTTGACCATGGCGAAGGCAACTACCGCGACCGACTGCTGGCCTACTATCAGCACACGCTGAATCAGTTTTGCCAACAGGGCATTATCAGCGGTTGCTTAACCGTGAAGCTGTCGGCAGAGGTGTGCGACTTGTCGGAAGATATGCGTACCGCCATGGATAAAGGCGCCAGCCAGATTATCGCCCTGTTGGGCGAAGCGCTGGAAAAAGGCCGCCTGGAGGGTAGCCTGCTGTTTGAGGGGGAAGCAATTACCCTTTCACAGGTGCTGTACTCGTTGTGGTTGGGAGCCAATTTACAGGCCAAAATTACGCGTAGCGCAACGCCGCTGGAAAGCGCCCTTGCTCACGCCAAACAGATCATTGCAGCGCCTGCGGTTTAACAGGCGTTTTATTTAACCAGTTACAAGACGACCGGTCTACTCAGGAGTCATTATGTCAGAATCTAAATTGTTCAGCCCGTTAAAAGTCGGTGCGGTGACCGTACCTAACCGCGTATTTATGGCTCCGCTGACCCGTCTGCGCAGCATCGAACCTGGCGATATCCCTACTCCGCTGATGGCTGAGTACTATCGTCAGCGCGCCAGCTCCGGCCTGATTATCACCGAAGCGACGCAAATTTCCGCCCAGGCGAAAGGCTATGCCGGCGCGCCGGGCCTGCATAGCCCAGAGCAAATGGCCGCATGGCAAAAAATCACCGCTGGCGTTCATGCTGAAAATGGTCATATCGCCGTGCAACTGTGGCACACCGGGCGTATTTCTCATAACAGTCTGCAGCCAGGCGGCGCCGCGCCGGTTGCGCCATCGGCGCTGAGCGCAGGCACGCGTACTTCGCTGCGTGATGAAAACGGTCATGCCATTCGCGTCGATACATCGATGCCGCGCGCGCTGGAAACGGACGAAATCCCAGGCATCGTTGATGACTTCCGTCAGGCGGTAGGCAATGCCCGCGATGTGGGTTTCGATCTGGTAGAGCTGCACTCCGCGCACGGTTATCTGCTGCACCAGTTCCTGTCGCCTTCTTCTAACCAGCGTACCGACCAGTACGGCGGTAGCGTTGAAAACCGCGCTCGTCTGGTGCTGGAAGTGGTCGATGCCGTCAGCAAAGAGTGGAGCGCCGACCGTATCGGCATTCGCGTGTCGCCAATCGGTAGTTTCCAGAACGTCGATAACGGCCCGAACGAAGAAGCCGATGCGCTCTATCTTATTGAGCAACTGGCGAAACGCGGTATCGCTTATCTGCATATGTCCGAACCAGACTGGGCCGGCGGTCAACCGTATAGCGACGAATTCCGCCAGAAAGTTCGCGATCGTTTCCCGGGCGCGATTATCGGTGCTGGCGCCTACACGGTGGAGAAAGCCAACGACCTTATCAATAAAGGACTGATCGATGCCGTGGCCTTTGGCCGCGATTACATCGCCAACCCGGATCTGGTGGCGCGTCTGCAGAAGAAAGCGGCGCTGAACCCGCAGCGCCCGGAAAGCTTCTACGGCGGCGGCGCGGAAGGTTATACCGATTATCCAACCCTGTAATCCCTCCATTGATAGCGGCGTACCATCGCCGCTATACTCAAGACTCTGATGTATCAAAACAAACTGCATAGGGGAAATTATGCGCTTACTTCACACCATGCTGCGCGTTGGCGACCTGCAACGTTCTATTGAGTTTTATACCAACGTGCTGGGCATGAAGCTGCTGCGTACCAGCGAAAACCCTGAGTACAAATACTCGCTGGCTTTCGTCGGCTACGGCGAAGAGAGCGATACCGCGGTTATCGAACTGACCTATAACTGGGGCGTTGATAGCTACGAGCTCGGTACCGCCTATGGCCACATTGCGCTGAGCGTCGATAACGCGGCGGAAGCCTGCGAACGTATTCGTCAGAACGGCGGCAATGTCACTCGCGAGGCAGGTCCGGTGAAAGGCGGCAGCACGGTTATCGCTTTTGTTGAAGATCCGGACGGCTACAAAATTGAGCTGATCGAAGAGAAAGATGCCGGAAAAGGTCTCGGCAACTAAGTTAATTCGGGCGCATTCGCGCCCGTCAGGCTGCTGACAAAGAAGGAAACAGCGTGGTTTTTCCTTCTTTGTGGTTATCAGCCGAAAATCAATAAATTGATTTTCCTTGTTATTTGTCTAATGCAATCTGAAATCCCACTGATTGCATGACGTTTATCATCAATTTCATCGGGCGCGTTCGCGCCCGATGTTTTCTCCCTTCCTGCTGCAAGCCGCGGCAAAATTTGCCATAATGCGCGCTACTTTTTTCCAGCTAAGAGAATCTGATGTCCGAGAACGCTCAACTTAATGGTCTGTGCGGCCGTTTTCGCGGTTTTTACCCAGTGGTGATTGATGTTGAGACCGCCGGGTTTAATGCCAAAACCGACGCCCTGCTGGAGATCGCCGCTATTACGTTGAAGATGGATGAGCAGGGCTGGCTAATGCCGGACGAAACGCTGCATTTTCACGTGGCTCCCTTCGAAGGGGCCAACCTGCAGCCAGAAGCGCTGGCTTTCAATGGAATTAACCCAAACGATCCTGAACGCGGCGCGATAAGCGAATACGATGCGCTGCACGCTATTTTTAAGATGGTCCGCAAAGGGATGAAAGAGAGCGATTGCAGCCGGGCGATAATGGTGGCGCATAACGCGACTTTCGATCACAGCTTCACGATGGCCGCCGCCGAGCGCGCCGGGTTGAAACGCAATCCGTTCCACCCTTTCGTGACCTTCGATACCGCCGCGCTGAGCGGGCTGGCCTTAGGGCAAACCGTATTATCTAAAGCCTGCATCGCCGCAGGAATGGAGTTTGACGGCAGCAAGGCCCATTCCGCGTTGTACGATACCGAGCAAACCGCCCAGCTATTCTGCGAAATCGTCAACCGCTGGAAGCGCCTTGGCGGCTGGCCGCTAGCGCCGATCGAAGCATAAGCCATAAAAAAAGCGACTTCCGGGGAGTCGCTTTTTCTTTGCAGCGAAGAATTACTCTGCTTTCGGCTCGTCAGCGCTGTGCTTGGCAGCCGTTTCTTTAATCAGCTGCTGCAGTTCGCCGCGCTGATACATTTCGATGATGATGTCGCAACCGCCAACCAGTTCGCCGTCAACCCACAGCTGCGGGAAGGTCGGCCAGTTAGCGTATTTCGGCAGTTCAGCGCGAATATCCGGGTTCTGCAGAATGTCTACGTAGGCAAAACGTTCGCCGCAAGCGGAAAGCGCCTGCACTGCCTGAGCGGAGAAACCGCAGCTCGGCAGTTTCGGAGAGCCTTTCATGTACAGCAGAATTGGGTTTTCAGCGATTTGACGTTGGATCGTTTCTAAAGTGGTGCTCATTGTCGTGCTTCCTTAAACATCTTTACGGCAGTAATTTGTCATTGTAGCGTCCTGGACGCAGGACCGATAATAACATTTTTTTCACTCACCACATTTTATCTTCTGTCGTCTGAAGTTGCCTTAAAAATATCACTTTGTAACGCCGCC
Source organism: Klebsiella sp. 141251 (assembly GCF_050600725.1). Taxonomy (NCBI): domain Bacteria; kingdom Pseudomonadati; phylum Pseudomonadota; class Gammaproteobacteria; order Enterobacterales; family Enterobacteriaceae; genus Klebsiella; species Klebsiella sp. 141251. The sequence continues at coordinate 41,080 of NZ_JAQIRG010000002.1, read as the reverse complement.
GCGAGGCGAATTGCGCACTTTCTGTACGGGTCGGCGATTCTCTGACTTATTTTTTTGCAATCGTTAACCAAACGACATTTTAGATACAAAAGAGTATTAACTTTCTGGCTTTTTATGCTTTAGAATCATTCCGGTTTGTCATTCACCGTCAGGCATTGGTATATGTCTGTAATTTAATCAGGGGATTGCTCAGTGGCGCGGCTCAATAAAATCGCGATATCGCTCTGTGCATTACTGTTTACATCTATCTCGCTTACGCCATTGGCGCATGCTTCAGGGCATACGCACGCTTCGGCTACGCCGAAGGCGCATCCGGCGAAAGGCTCCACCGCCGAGCGTAAGAAGAAAGCGGCACAGAATAAATCTAAATCCACCGCTAAAACTACCCGTAAAAAAACCTCAAGCGCAAAGCACCCTACCCGTACTACCGCAGCAAGCCAAACCGCACTTAATCGTCAAGCCGCCGGCGCCAGCAAAAAATGCGTGTTGCGCAAAGGTTATAAAAAGCAGTGTGCGAAAACGGTAACCTCCAGCGAAGCAACGACGCTGGCGTTAAACAGCGTAAAAAGCAAATGCGTGGTGCGTAAAGGCTACAAAAAGCGCTGTAAACCTGTTGCCGATGAACCGAATCTGACGATTGCCGATGCGCACAAAGCCCGGGTGCAAAAAGCGCAAAGCACCGCGATGAATAAACTCATGGATCAGCTAGGCAAGCCTTACCGCTGGGGAGGCTCCTCTCCGCGCACCGGTTTTGACTGTAGCGGGCTGGTTTATTACGCCTATAAAGATCTGGTTAAAATTCATATTCCGCGCACCGCTAACGAAATGTATCACCTGCGCGATGCCCGCCCGGTTGACCGCGATGAACTGCAAAGCGGCGACCTGGTCTTCTTCCGCACCCGCGGACGCGGCACCGCCGACCACGTTGGCGTTTACGTTGGAAACGGAAAGTTTATCCAGTCGCCGCGTACCGGCCGTGACATCCAGATAACCTCTTTAAGCGAAGATTACTGGGTTCGCCACTACGTCGGCGCGCGCCGCGTGATGACGCCAAAAACCATTCGTTAAGAAACGCCGATCCCGGTTTGCCGCTGCGGCGGCATACCGTTCTGCTGTACATTCCCCTCCTCTTGCAGATTCAGCGGATACTGCATACGTTCCTCCAGTAGCGCGGGGTGACGGCGATAACTGGTCGGCGACATACCAAAATGACGACGGAAAGTACGGCAGAATGTCGCCTGGCCTTCAAACCCGAGCAGCAATGAGATACTCAGCGCCGAATCCTTCGTCTGTTTGAGAATGCCGGCGGCAATGGTCATTTTGCGTCGACTCACATACGTTCCCAGCGTATAACCGGTAATCAGCGCGAACTGACGCTGAAAGTACCAGTGCGAATAACCCGATTTTCGCGAGATCGCGGTAACGGGGAGCGCGGTAAAAATGTTGTCTTCGATCCATTCGATAATATCTATGACGATCGGAATGATATGTTCACTGACCATTTCATGTTTGTGCGCCATCTCTTTTCATCCATCAATTATGAGCTTTATGCTTGTTCAATAACGATTTCTTACTCCGAGGTCCGTTGCCTGCAGAGACAATTATATTTGTCATACAATTAAAATTAATCCTAATGATTATTGGGCATGAAAGTCATTCCCATTACGCATAATGCTCGCAAGCTAATGTTTTATAGCGATCTAAAAAGATAACAGGCGGTGAAGATACGAAGCGTTTTAGTCGTAGGCAGGCGCGTCGATGGGGAATTTGCGAATCATATCGCTCGCCATGCGCCAGACTGGCGAAGGCTTAATCAGTCGCGTTAGCAATGAATAACCTTTATTGTTGTAAGTCTTTTAACTGACTTCAGCAAATGTTAACATTCTCAACACAATAACATGTAACACTCGCGACAGCGTTACACAGTAAATACTGTATTCAGGTGAATCTTCACCTAATTAATGTGAGAAAAAACAAAAAGTTATAAGGAGAGTAGCAATGTCGTTCGAATTACCTGCATTACCATATGCAAAAGACGCCCTGGCGCCGCACATTTCCGCTGAAACCCTGGAATACCATTACGGTAAGCATCACCAGGCCTACGTGACCAACCTCAACAACCTGATCAAAGGCACCGCTTTTGAAGGCAAATCTCTGGAAGAGATCGTTCGCTCTTCTGAAGGCGGCGTCTTCAATAACGCAGCGCAGGTCTGGAACCACACTTTCTACTGGAACTGCCTGGCGCCGAACGCCGGCGGTGAGCCGGAAGGCGAACTGGCCGCAGCGATTAACAAATCTTTCGGTAGCTTCGCTGATTTTAAAGCGAAATTCACCGATGCCGCGGCAAAAAACTTCGGCGCAGGCTGGACCTGGCTTGTTAAAAACGCAGACGGCAGCCTGGCTATCGTCTCCACCAGCAACGCCGGCACTCCGCTGACTACCGATGCGACGCCGCTGCTGACCGTTGATGTCTGGGAACACGCCTACTACATCGACTACCGCAATGCCCGTCCTAATTATCTGGAACACTTCTGGGCGCTGGTAAACTGGAAATTTGTTGCCGCTAACCTGGCAGCATAAAAACAAAACCGCAGCAGGGTTACCCCGCTGCGGTTTTTTCTTAGTGCGACTTAGTTATTCGCTAATGCTTCTTCTGGTTGAGAACGCCCGCCAAACAGCACCACCGCCAACGCCAGCCCGGCAATAATCGCCCCCATCACCGGCACAAAAGCATACCCGAGACCGCCGGATATCACCGCGCCGCCCGCCGCCGCGCCCAACGCGTTACCGAGGTTGAAAGCGCCAATATTCACCGATGATGACAGACCCGGCGCTTCGTGCGCTACGCGCATTACCCGCATCTGCAGCGGCGGAACCACCGCGAAGGTTGCCGCGCCCCACACGACCATGCTGACGGCAGCACCCAGTTGCGATTGCGCCAGCAGCGGAATAGCCAACATGATGGCAATCAACAACAACAGGAATCCTTTCAAAGTGCCGGAGACTGAACGGTCGGCAAACTTACCGCCCAGATAGTTGCCAAGCGAGAAACCGACGCCGATTAATACCAACATGGCGGTAACAAACAGCGGTGAAGCGTTGGTGATGGTATGCAGTACCGGAGAAATGTAGGTATACAGCGTGAACATTGCCCCGGCGCCCAGCACGGTGGTCAACAGCGCAGAGAGTACCTGAGGCCGCATTAATACCGACAGCTCGCGCTTCACGTTCGGACGCTCGCCGGCGCTACCTTTCGGCAGGGAGAACCACAGGCTTACCATCGCAATTAACCCCAGACCCGCCGTGGCCAGGAACGACATTCGCCAGCCGATGGTTTCACCAAGCCAGGTGGCAGCCGGTACGCCGCCGATATTGGCAATGGTCAGCCCCATAAACATGGTCGCGACCGCGCTGGCCTGTTTGTGTTTTGGCACCACGCTTGCGGCAACGACCGAGCCAAGGCCAAAGAACGCGCCATGATTGAGGCTGGTGATAATGCGCGACAGCAGTAGCGTCGTGTAATCCGGCGCAATAGAAGAGAGCACGTTGCCGAGGGTGAAGATCCCCATCAGGAAGATCAATGCATTGCGGCGAGCGCGATGCGACAGCAGTAACGTCATTAACGGCGCGCCAACCATCACGCCAATGGCATAGGCGCTAATCAGCATCCCCGCGGCCGGAATAGAAACATCTACGCCTTTGGCGATAACCGGCAGTAATCCCATCGGGGAAAACTCGGTGGTACCGATACCAAAGGCACCGATCGCCAACGCGAGTAAGGGAAAGTTGATTTTCATTCAGAGACTCCATCAGGCCGATTCAGGACACGGCATTACATCAGAAGCCAAAAGCATGACATCAATCACAGAAAAACAGAAGTAAACGAAATGACAAAAGATTTTTGCAGATCTGCTAATAATGGCGGGATGGGAGGGGAAGCCCCCTCCCTGCTGGAATCAGTGCAGTACCGCGGTCAACGCGGCGGCGACGATCAGACCCAGAACAATAACCGTCGTTGTCAGCGAAAACTTTAAATTTGTGTCCATCAATTTTCTCCCCTGATTATCCCCACATAGAAAGTGAGCTTGCTCATTTTTGCACAAAAATATGCAAAAATCTTCCCGGATTTAGAGTGATGCACATTTTTGCTCTTCCCCTTTGCCGCGAGATAGGACAAAATCCCACGCTAATTTGAAAGCGTATCGGCCATTGACCCCTTCCTGTCGTTCTGTGTCGTTTTCCCAGGTGTTGCAATGTTGATCATTGTATACAGGGTGTGTATAGGCAAACGTTTACGTATCGATAATCAGACGATCAGGTCAAGGTCTGGAGTGAGAAGTAATGGCAACTATTAAAGATGTAGCGAAACGCGCAAACGTTTCCACTACAACTGTGTCACATGTGATTAACAAAACCCGTTTCGTTGCGGAAGAGACGCGCAATGCGGTGTGGGCGGCAATTAAAGAACTCCACTATTCGCCAAGCGCCGTGGCTCGCAGCCTGAAAGTCAATCACACTAAATCGATCGGTCTGCTGGCCACCAGTAGCGAAGCGGCCTATTTCGCTGAAATTATCGAATCCGTAGAAAAAAGCTGCTTCCAGAAAGGCTATACCCTGATTCTGGGCAACGCCTGGAACGATCCGGAAAAACAGCGCGCCTACTTGTCTATGATGGCGCAAAAGCGCGTTGACGGCCTGCTGGTGATGTGTTCCGAGTACCCGGAGTCCGTACTCAGTATGCTTGAAGAGTATCGTCATATCCCGATGGTGGTGATGGACTGGGGCGAAGCCAAAGCGGACTTTACCGACTCGGTTATCGATAATGCCTTTGAAGGCGGCTATATCGCCGGCCGTTACCTGATTGAACGCGGCCACCGCGAAATTGGCGTTATTCCGGGCCCGCTTGAGCGTAACACCGGTGCCGGACGCCTGGCAGGCTTCATGCAGGCGATGAAAGAAGCGCATATCAATGTGCCGGAAAACTGGATTGTTCAGGGCGACTTTGAACCGGAATCCGGCTACCGCGCCATGCAGCAGATCCTCAATCAGCAGCACCGCCCAACCGCCGTGTTCTGCGGCGGCGACATCATGGCGATGGGCGCTATCTGCGCCGCCGACGAAATGGGCCTGCGCGTACCGCAGGACATTTCGCTGATCGGCTATGATAACGTGCGTAACGCCCGCTACTTCAGCCCGGCGCTGACCACTATACATCAGCCAAAGGACTCGCTCGGGGAAGCGGCATTCAATATGCTGCTCGATCGCATTGTTAATAAACGTGAAGAGTCGCAGTCCATCGAGGTACATCCGCGTCTTATCGAGCGCCGCTCGGTTGCCGACGGCCCGTTCGTCGATTATCGCCGCTAACGCCCTCCCCCCGGCGCCGGTTATTCCGGCGCCCGCAACCACTCCCGATTCAACGTTTCGCTGTCGCCAAGATAGTCAAGTAGCCAGCTCAAAGCGGGTGAGGTATCGCTTTGTTGCCAGGTCAGGCAGCAGGCGGCATCCGGGAATGGGTTTTCCAGCGTCAAAGCCGTCCACTCCCCGCTATCGATATGCGGGCGGGCAAAGTGGCCAGGCACCATCCCGACGCACAATCCTGCCGAAAGACAGGTGGCTGAAGATTCCCAATCCGGCACCACCACCCGCTTCTGGTTATCCAGCAGCCAGGTTGTGCGCTTCGGCAGCGAACGTGAGGTATCTTCGCGCACCAGGGACGGCCAGTTGCGCAACACGTCATCGCTGAGCGGCCCTTCCATCTGCGCCAGCGGATGGCTGCTGGCGACGACACAGTGCCAGTTCAGCATCCCCATATCGCGGAAAGCGTAGCGCCCGCCCACCGGAATCGAACGCGTCGCGCCAATAGCTAATTCTACCCGCCCATCGGCTAACGCATCCCAGACGCCGTTGAAAACTTCCTGAAAAACGATCAGTTCGACATCGCTAAAATGGCGATAAAAATCAACGATCATCTGGCGCATCCGCGCCGGTTTAACGATATCGTCCACCGCAATCGACAGCTGGCCACGCCAGCCGTTAGCAATCTGCTGGCACTGCTGGCGGGTGATCTGCATTTTTTTGATAACAGAACGTCCTTCCTGCAAAAACCAGTGCCCGGCGGGGGTCAATTCAACATCACGATGGCGACGTTCAAAAAGCGGAACCGCAAGCCACTCCTCCAGTTGTCGCACCGTGTAGCTCACCGCCGAAGGTACACGGTGCAACTCCTGCGCCGCGGCGCTGAAACTCCCGTTACGCGCCACAGCATCAACCACTTCTAAGGAATATTCAGACCACATATTCTGCCTGCAAAATTTTTGAATGCATGTGACAAATAATAGCGTTTCACAAGGCGGATTACACTCCCTACACTCTGCGGCATCGTACCTGCATCAGTAGAAAGAGAACGTTATGCAACAACCTGGGAAAGGATTTTTAGTGTGGCTGGGCGGCCTGAGCGTGCTTGGCTTTCTGGCCACCGACATGTATCTACCGGCCTTTGCCGCCATTCAGCAAGACCTCAACACCTCTGCCGCATCGGTTAGCGCCAGCCTGAGCTTATTCCTCGCGGGCTTCGCGATCGGCCAGCTGTTCTGGGGGCCGCTGTCGGACCGCTATGGTCGGAAACCGATTCTGCTCGCCGGGCTGGCTATCTTCGCTCTTGGCTGCCTTGGGATGCTGTGGGTACGCGATGCGACGCTGATGCTGGTACTGCGTTTTGTCCAGGCGATTGGCGTATGCGCCGCCGCGGTGACCTGGCAGGCGATGGTGACCGACTACTATCCGGCCCAGCGCACCAACCGCATTTTCGCGACGATCATGCCGCTGGTCGGGCTCTCTCCGGCGCTGGCGCCGTTACTCGGCAGTTGGCTGTTAGTCCATCTGGAATGGCAGGCTATCTTCGCCACCCTGTTCGCTATCACCATACTGTTGATGCTACCGGCTTTTCGTCTGAAGGCGGTCGTCAAACCTGCTGGCGAAACCCAGCAGAAACTTACCTTTATGTCCCTGCTGCGTTCACGTGAATATAGCGGTAACGTGCTCATTTATGCGGCGTGTTCCGCCAGCTTCTTCGCCTGGCTCACCGGTTCGCCATTTATCCTCCATGAAATGGGCTATGGTCCGACGGTGATTGGTCTTAGCTACGTGCCGCAAACTATCGCCTTCCTGATCGGCGGTTACGGCTGCCGCGCGGCGCTGCAAAAATGGCAGGGTCATCAGATGCTGCCCTGGCTGCTGGTTGTTTTTTCGCTGAGCGTAGCCGCGACCTGGCTTGCCGGAATACAGGATCATCCGTCGCTGGTTGCGTTAATGGTTCCGTTTTGCATTATGGCGATTGTGAATGGCGGCATTTACCCTATCGTTGTCGCCCAGGCGCTGAAACCTTTTCCACAGGCGACCGGCCGCGCCGCCGCCCTGCAGAATACGCTGCAGCTTGGCCTGTGCTTCCTGGCAAGCCTGCTGGTCTCAAGCCTTATCGCCACTCCGCTTCTGACCACCACCAGCGTGATGCTGATTTCCATCGTCCTGGCAGGCATCGGTTTCTGGATGCAGCAACGACGCGTACAGTTAGTGAGCGAATCATCTCACGCTTGATGAATTTTTAAAGGATATCCCGGACCAGTCATTAGCCTGCTAATATATTTTTATTGAAAGGCGGTTTTTAGCGGCCTATACTGGATCCGGCATCACATAAATAGAAAGTTTTTTAGATATTAACGGGGGCAGGACGCAGCCCGTTTAACCATGGAAGGCCTTTCGGCAAGGGTTATCTCCCTTCCTCTGTTCTACGTCGGATAGCACCCTCACGATTTTTTCGTGAGATTTCTCACAAAGCCAAAAAAGCGTCTACGCTGTTTTAAGGTTCTGATCACTTGGGCGTGATGGAGAAGCTATGAGTTCATCGTGTATAGAAGAAGTAAGTGTACCAAACGATGATTGGTACCGGATTGCAGCTGAATTATTGGGCCGTGCCGGAATTGAAATCAATGGTTCCGCACCCTCCGATATCCGGGTAAAAAACCCGCTCTTTTTTAAACGCGTGTTACAGGAAGGGTCTCTCGGATTAGGCGAAAGCTATATGGACGGCTGGTGGGAATGCGAACGCCTGGATATATTCTTTCACAAGGTATTGCGCGCCGGGCTGGATAAGCAACTCCCCCGCCACTTCAAAGATACGCTACGTATCGCTGGCGCTCGTCTGTTCAATCTGCAAAGCAAAAAACGCGCCTGGATTGTTGGTAAAGAACACTACGATTTAGGCAACGACCTTTTCCACCGCATGCTCGATCCCTATATGCAATATTCCTGCGGATACTGGAAAGAGGCCGAAAATCTGGAGCAGGCGCAGCAGGATAAATTAGATCTTATTTGTCGCAAACTGCAGCTTGAGCCTGGAATGAAAGTGCTGGATATCGGTTGCGGTTGGGGTGGGTTGGCCTATTACATGGCCAAAAACTATAACGTCAGCGTGACGGGCGTGACCATTTCGGCTGAACAACAAAAAATGGCGCAAGAGCGTTGCGCGGGATTAGATGTCAATATTCTGCTGCAGGACTATCGCGATCTCCACGAAAGTTTTGACCGCATCGTCTCCGTCGGGATGTTCGAGCACGTAGGGCCTAAAAATTACGCCACTTATTTTGAAGTTGTCGATCGTAATTTAAAACCAAACGGTCGTTTTCTGCTGCACACCATTGGCTCAAAAATTACCGATCACAACGTCGACCCGTGGATTAATAAATATATATTCCCTAACGGTTGCCTGCCGTCGGTACGCCATATCGCCGATGCCAGCGAGAAGCATTTTGTGATGGAAGATTGGCATAACTTTGGCGCCGATTATGACACCACCTTGATGGCCTGGTACGAGCGTTTCCTTGCCAGTTGGCCGGATATTGCCGATAACTATTCGGACCGTTTCAAACGCATGTTTACCTATTATCTGAATGCCTGCGCCGGTGCCTTCCGCGCCCGCGATATTCAGCTCTGGCAGGTCGTCTTCTCGCGTGGTGTTGAACACGGCCTGCGCGTAGCCCGCTAGACTCGCTAAAAAAAGCCCCCGCAGAAATACGCTTCTACGGGGGCTTTTTTAATTATTCTTCCGCGCTTTTTTGCGCCGCTTCTTTTGCCGCCAGCACGCGTTCCACGGTATCCACCACCGCCTGAGTCTGCGGATCGATTTCGATATTCACTTTATCGCCGAGTTTTTTCACCCCAAGCGTCGTACGCTGCAGCGTTTCGGGGATCAGATGCACGCAGAAACGAGTCGGGGTCACCTCGCCAACCGTCAGGCTAATACCGTCCACGCCAATGAACCCTTTATACAGGATATATTTCATCAGCGCCGGGTCCTGTACCTTAAACCAAATCTGGCGATTGTTTTCCGAGGTGAGGATTTTAACGACTTCGGCGGTGGTCATAATATGGCCGGACATCAAATGGCCGCCGATTTCATCATTGAATTTCGCCGCTCGCTCAACGTTGACCATATCGCCTTCATGGATAGCGCCAAGATTGGTGATACGCAGCGTCTCTTTCATCAAATCAAAGCTGATTCGCGGGCCGTCAATTTCGGTAACGGTCAGGCAACAGCCATTGTGCGCCACCGAAGCACCGGTCTCCAGGCCGTCGAGCATATGCGCCGGCAGCTCCACCACGTGGGTGCGGAAATTCGGTTTCTCATCGATGGACACCACTTTCGCAGTCCCCTGTACAATACCAGTAAACATACTTTGCTCCTGTTGAGAATCGTGACGGTATCATTACCGTTATATATACGCGGAACAATAACAGTTGACCAAACAGGTTGCCAGCGCGCATCGTGCCCCCACCATTTTTTCACTGGCTTAATGGCTAATCCTCGCTACAATAGACTGGAAATTCCTCCTGTTTTTTCTTCTTGCTGCCATTTAAGGCGGCTTTTTTAGTCTCAAAATAACAACAATATAAAGGTGTTCACGTGCAGAAGTACTTTATAGAAGCGCGTCAGTTATTAGCATTGGCTATCCCGGTCATTCTGGCGCAGGTCGCCCAGACGGCGATGGGTTTTGTCGATACGGTGATGGCCGGCGGCTATAGCGCAACCGATATGGCCGCCGTGGCTATCGGCACCTCGATCTGGCTACCTGCCATCCTGTTCGGCCACGGTCTGCTGCTGGCGCTAACGCCGGTTATCGCTCAACTCAATGGATCCGGCCGCCGCGATCGTATCGCCCAGCAGGTACGCCAGGGCTTTTGGCTGGCGGGCTTTGTCTCCGTACTGGTGATGGTGGTGCTGTGGAACGCAGGCTATATCATTAGCTCGATGCACAACATCGACCCGCAGCTTGCCGACAAAGCGGTGGGTTATCTGCGTGCGCTGCTGTGGGGAGCGCCGGGATATCTGTTTTTCCAGGTCGCGCGTAACCAGTGCGAAGGGCTGGCAAAAACCAAACCCGGAATGGTGATGGGTTTTATCGGCCTGCTGGTCAACATTCCTGTGAACTACATTTTTATCTATGGTCATTTCGGCATGCCGGAGCTTGGCGGTATCGGCTGCGGGGTCGCGACCGCCTCGGTCTACTGGGTGATGTTTGCCAGCATGCTGACCTGGGTACGCCGCGCGCGCTCAATGCGCGATATCCGCTGCGCTGAGCGTTTCAGTAAACCTGATTTTTCGGTATTAAAACGGCTGGTACAGCTGGGGTTGCCAATCGCGCTGGCGCTGTTTTTTGAAGTCACGCTGTTCGCAGTTGTGGCGCTGCTGGTTTCGCCATTGGGAATTATCGATGTCGCAGGGCATCAAATCGCGCTCAACTTCAGTTCGCTGATGTTCGTTCTTCCGCTCTCGCTGGCGGCGGCGGTGACCATTCGCGTTGGCTTTCGTCTCGGCCAGGGCTCGACGCTGGATGCCCAGACCTCCGCGCGTACCGGCGTCGGCGTGGGCGTCTGCATGGCAATGATCACCGCGATTTTCACGATCCTGATGCGTAAGCAGATTGCCCTGCTGTACAACGATAACCCTGAGGTGGTGCTACTGGCCTCACAGCTGATGCTGCTGGCGGCGATTTATCAGATTTCCGACTCCATTCAGGTGATCGGCAGCGGTATTCTGCGCGGTTATAAAGATACGCGGTCGATCTTCTTTATTACCTTCACCGCTTACTGGGTACTGGGGCTGCCAAGCGGTTATCTGCTGGCGCTGACCGATATTGTGGTGCCGCGGATGGGGCCTGCGGGCTTCTGGTGCGGCTTTATCATCGGCCTGACCTCCGCTGCCATCATGATGATGCTGCGCATGCGCTTCCTGCAGCGTCAGCCGTCCAGCATTATCCTGCAGCGCGCAGCGCGCTAACCAAAAATGCTAAATAAAAGGGCAAGCCGTTGACGCGGTTTGCCCTTTTTTTGGCGTTAAATAATAAATCGACTTAAAAATAGCGCTACTTCGCAAGCCATTTGCGCTGCGGCGGCTCATAGCGGTGGAATGCGGTCAAAATCTCCTGCACATCATCGCTAAAAGTCAGCATCTCAGCATAGCGGCGGTGCATAAACCCTTCGGCGGCCATTTTTTCCGCCATCGCCTGCAGCGGATTGTAATAGCCGTTCACATTCAGAAAAGCACAGGGTTTTTCATGAATACCGAGCTGCGCCCAGGTCCACTGTTCAAAAATTTCTTCCAGCGTTCCGGCTCCGCCCGGCATGGCAATGAAGCCGTCCGCCAGCAGCGACATTTTGTTTTTACGCTCATGCATATTCTCAACGACATGCAGCTCGCTTAATCCGCTATGCGCAATTTCGCGCTCCACCAGCCCGCGCGGCATCACGCCAATGACCCGCCCGCCGTGTTCTAATGCCGCGTCCGCTACGGCGCCCATGAGTCCCACTTTGCCGCCGCCATACACGAGCTCCACCCCGGCTTGCGCCAGCGCCTTGCCAACCTGTTGCGCGTAAACCTGATAAATCGGGTTTTCCCCGGTAGAAGAACCACAAAAAATGCCAATTGCTTTCATTACTGCGCTCCGTCGTTTATTTGCCGCACACTCTAGCATAAAGTCGGTGAGCGTCTCCCCTGCCAATCCGGGCAGAAAAACGCAACGAAGCGGGATATTGCTGAAGAAATATCCTTTATCATCAGTAAAATATGGGCGACATGGATAAAAGTTCTGCAAACGCGTCTATTCTGCAAGAAAAGTGACGTTTGCCTCTTGCCACATGGCCTCCCTGCCGTTAATATGCGTCCCCGTTGTCACCACAACATTGCGTTCATAGCTCAGTTGGTTAGAGCACCACCTTGACATGGTGGGGGTCGTTGGTTCGAGTCCAATTGAACGCACCATTTGCGTTTATAGCTCAGTTGGTTAGAGCACCACCTTGACATGGTGGGGGTCGTTGGTTCGAGTCCAATTAAACGCACCATTTGCGTCCGTAGCTCAGTTGGTTAGAGCACCACCTTGACATGGTGGGGGTCGGTGGTTCGAGTCCACTCGGACGCACCATTTCAATCATTATTGATTTGGTGCGCACTTCTCTTTTTTCCTCTTGCTTTTATCTACAACGCCATCAATCGCTGTACCTGAATACTCTCCAGTTTACCGTCCAGTATCGCCAGAAAATCATCATGATAGGGCATCGCAACGTGCTGTTTCAGATCGTCTTCCGAACGCCAACGCTCAATAAACACAAATGAGATCTTTCCTTGTTGGGAAAGCTGCCTGACATCAGGGATCTCCCGGCTTTCGTGCAGGTCGTATTGCAGGCACCCTGCTTCTCTGTGCGTCGGCGGCACCATGGCTAATGCCGCATTTCTGATGGTATCGATATATTCAGGATAAGGGGTCAGCGTGGCAACAATTTTGACTTCACTCATAAGGCTTCCTCTGGCTCACCGCGTTCCCCTGGATACTATCTCTATCCAGGGAGTGAATTATTGAGCGTAGTGGTGAAGCCAGAATTACGCCAGAGTCCGCGTCAGCGCCCTTTCTCATACACCGTCATGGTAAAGACGACGGGCAACTGGCTAACATTACAATATTCATGCGGCGCATCAGTACGCGCTACCGCAGAACATCCCTCTGCCACCTGATATTGGTCATTATTCACCGTCAGGGTGAGCTGCCCCTCGGTCACGTATAGCAGTTCGTAGGTGTCGGCCGGGTGCCCCGGCGAACGGAACGATTCGCCAGGCAGCATCCGCCACTGCCAGAGCTCAAGCATATCCGGTCCGCTGGTGCCGGCCAGCAGTCTGGCGCTGCCGCCCTGCTCGCCGCGCCATAATATCGGAATTGCGTCACGGTCGATAAGATGGACCATCGGTTCACTGGCGACGTTGACAAACTCCGCCACCGACACCCCCATCGCCGCAGCGATTTTGCACAACATCGCGATACTGGGATTCGCCCGACACCCTTCGATATCCACCAGCATCCCTTTACTGACGCCTGCGCGACGGGAAAGCTCGTCGAGAGAGATCTTCTTTTCGCGTCGAAACTGCTTAATACGCCGCGATACCGCCTCATTAATGCGGCTTAGATCGTTGTTATTATCGGTCGTTATATTGACTTTGTCGTTCATCGGTCGATATTATGCTCTAAATCAGTCGTTACAGGATTATGCAATGTCTCACCCATTACCGTCAATTAGCCCACAGTTAGCCGCGATCGCCCCGGGGTTTCGGGCGCTGAGTATTACCGTCAACGCTGCGCCGCTACGTGATGCTTCTATCGGTGAAGCCGCGCTGGCCACAGCCTGTCAGGCGGTATTAGCCGGACAGCCCGCCTGGGCGGAAGATCATCTCGCGGCCTGGTCTACGGTATTCAAAACGTTTGGCGCTAAGCCAAAACGCACGCCCTGCTCCGCGGAGGCGTTGCGTAAACGCGTACTGCGCGAGGGCGCCATGCCGGCAATTGACCCGGTCGTTGACCTCTACAATGCCGTCAGCCTGCGGTATGCCGTTCCGGTCGGGGGGGAGAACATCGCCGCCTATTGCGGCGCGCCGCGTCTGGTTATCGCCGACGGTTCTGAGCTTTTTGATACGATGAAGGAAGGCTTAGCCGCCGTTGAATCAGCGGAGCCGGGAGAAGTCATTTGGCGTGACGATCGCGGCGTTACCTGCCGCCGCTGGAACTGGCGACAAGGAGTTCGCACCCGTCTGAGCGCTCGCGACCCGCAGATGTGGTTTATTCTGGAAAGCCTGCCGGAAATGCCGCTCGAAGCGCTGCATGAGGCCGGGCGGATGCTTACCGAGGGACTGGAGCAGATGATGCCCGGCCTGAGTCACCAGTCCACGTTAATCAGTCTGTAAAGGCAGGCGCAGGAGCAGGCGATGTCACTATTTTTAACCAGTTTTATCTTCGAGAAGAAAGAGTACGACGACGACTTTTATCAACTGGACGGCGTAATCGAACGCTACACCCGGTCGCTAGAAGGGTTTATCGGGATGGAGAGCTATCATGATGCCGCCAGCGGCAGAATCATCAATAATTACTACTGGCGTGACCGACAGTCTATGGAAATGATGATGAACCATCTGCAACACCAGCAGGCTAAAGCGCAGGGGCAACGCTGGATTGCCGGTTATCAAACCATCGTTGCCGAGATTGAGGGCAGCCATAATATGAACCTGCCCCATCCACTTGCGGAGTATCCACTACGCTATCAACCGCAACACCAGGAATAGACCGGCAAATACCGTTTCGGTTTATTCGGCCTGTTTCTGGCGAGTGACATAACGCCTCTTCCAGGCTTTCTTGCTACGACAGCAGGCGGTGGCTTTTGCCCAAGGCCGCAGCAATTGGGTATCTTGTAGTTCCTGCACCGCCGGGCTTTCACTCCAACGCGTCACTACTAAGGGGGATAGCGTGGTCATTACCATAGCGTTCTCCTTCAGGCGTTAACCATTCCGTAGTAAATTCAACAACTTCAGATAGAGAGTAGCACGCTTTACGGCAAGTTCCTTCAACATTTGTGTGGCTTTGTAAAGCCGCCACCCTATCAGCCCGCCCTATCATCCCCGCCTCCGTTTCAGATAAACATTCGCCGCCAATATTGATCATAAATTTTGAATGAGATACGCAAATTGTTTCGATTTTAAACAACCGGCATTGGTTCTATTCTTATCACATCGGAGCAACAGTGCTCCTCCCCAAACAAAAAATTTAAGGAATATGACCATGAAATCCATCAAAACTTTTGCTGCTGTTACCGTTCTGTCCCTGATGTCATTCGGTGCTTTCGCGCAGAGCGTGACGGCAACCGCTTCGACCCTCGACCGTGCGGAAGCGAAAATTGCCGCGCAGGCTGCAGAGCAAGGCGCGTCTTATAAAATCACCAGCGCCCAGTTCAATAACCGCGTCTATATGACTGCCGAACTGAGCAAATAATAGTGCGAGCATGGCGCGTCAGACATTCTCTCTGGCGCGCCGCGCTGCTTTTTAGCGAAGACAATGTTGTTGTCCCCTCCGTCGTTCACCTCTTCCAACCATTAATGAGATGTACTCTCCGCCAATGATTCAACCGGCTGGAAGAGACCGCAGCCATTAAACGCCTTTTCCATCCTGCTGCTGCTCAATAACCACTTGTTCCAGCACCACCGAGGCCTTATCCGCTATCCCAGCGCTGACTTTTGTCGCCAACACGTTAATAAATCCGCGCAGCTGCTGCGCCGTCAGGCCGTTGTGCAGGCTAATCGCGTAATGGCTCTTCAGCTGGCTTTCCACGCCGGATAGCGCTGCCAGCATTGAGATCGTCGCCAGCTCGCGCGTCGACCAATCCAGAACGTCACGCTGGAAAATATCGCCAAACAGATGTGCCTTCAGATAGCAGTCAATGGCCGGCGCAAAATCAAATAGCGGTCCGCTGACCGTTTGCCCTACCAGTTGTGTCTGATTACGGCTACCGGCCTGCAGGCTATCCCAGTTCTCCGGTAACGGGGTCGCTGTCGCCCCCTCGTTATCAATAACGCCTCGCGCCTGGCGCTCGGTTATCACCCTCATCAGGCAGGAGAGCGCATTCAGGCTCCGCGGAAAGCCGCAGTAGGCATACAACTGCACCAGCGTCTCTTTTAATTCATTTATTGTCAGGCCGATATCAAGCGCGGTCTCCAGCGCCGGGGCCAATGCCGCGATATTGCCTTCAGCGGCCAGGGCGCCAACCGGGATCAGCGCCTGTTGGCGCGCGTTCAATGGGTTTTGCATCGTTTGTTCTCCAAGCGGAAAGTATCGACAGGAGAAGAGGATTATAGAAACTTGGCAGGGCGTTGATTAGCCAGGTGTTAACGAACAGACCTATGAGATGGGCTCATGAATTATCTATTACGATGCTCAGGGCTTCCTTGCCCTGGGGGATATTATTCGAAGTAGACTTCCGGGTTTTCCGACAATGAAACGAAGGTTTTGGTGTCTTTATCCAGCGCGCGAATATCGCCGCTTTCGATATCATAGAACCAGCCGTGCAGACGCAGGGTTTTGTCACGCAGGCCAACCGCGACCGATGGATGCGTTTTAATGTTGTTCAACTGGGCAATGACGTTTTCCTGCACCATACCGTTCACTTTATCGGTTTCACTGGCCCAGGTTTTCTTCTCAACCACCGCTTTCGCCGCGTCGGAGTAGCGCAACCAGTGGGAAACGGCAGGCATTGGTTCCAGACATTGGCAGGTGGCGATGGCTTTCATCGCGCCGCAGTTGGAGTGACCGCAGATAACAATATCCGTCACGCCAAGGGCGACAACGGCATATTCAATGGTGGCAGACACGCCGCCCGGCTCCGGTCCAAATGAGGGCACAATATTACCGGCATTACGAATAACGAACAGCTGCCCAGGTTCCTGCTGGGTAACCAGTTCCGGAACCAGGCGGCTATCGGAACAAGAGATGAACAACGCTTTAGGATTCTGGCTCGACGCCAGGCTGCGGAAGAGCTCTTTGCGTTGCGGGAAAATCTCTTTCTGGAAGTTGAGGAAGCCCTCAATGATATGTTGCATAGCAGTGTCTCTTTTCTCTGTAGTAATTACGATATGACAAAGATCACATTTAGTTAGTGTATCACCGAAGCGCAGAATGGGAATCGTTATTGGTAATAGCTGCACAATAAGCACCCAACCTCTCCTTTGGGTGCTTACCTCTGTGGGTCTACATAAAGAACTTCACCGCTTGTTGCAAGGTGGTCCCCATCCCCCACAGCAAGGGTATGCCGACCGCCAGCCAGCTTAGCGTCAGCAGCAGCGGCGCGGGCGTCGGTTCCCAGCTCAGCTGCGCGTCTTTATTGATAGTATACAGGCCCCTCGCCTGCTGCTGTTGCTCCGCGGTCATGGCATATTTCTGCGAAATCGGCCGAACCAGCTGATTACAAATAAAGCCGATGATAAGCAACCCGGTCAACGCCAGCAGCGTGATGTCATATATTCTCGCGGGTTCCACGCCTTGCGCCAGCTGGTATTCACGCAAATAGTTGACCAGCACCGGGCCGCTGATCCCGGCCGCCGACCATGCAGTCAGCAGACGGCCATGGATCGCGCCAACCATTTGTGAGCCAAATACATCGGCGAGATACGCCGGGATGGTCGCGAACCCGCCGCCGTACATAGAGATAATCACGCAGAGCGCACAGACAAAAAACGCCACGTAGCCGCCGTGGTTAATGAGCGGCAGCGTGCCGTAAAGTAGGGTTCCCAGAAAGAAGATCAGCGCGAAGGTGACCTTCCTGCCGCACATATCGGAAACAGAAGCCCAGAAAAAGCGCCCCAGAATATTAAACAGGCTGAGTAGGCCGGTAAATCCCGCCGCCATCGTCGCGATACGTTTCAGCTGTTCTGTATTAAGTTCCTGCCAGCCCAGATCCAGCGATAGTAACTTACCGGCAAAAATCTCCTGCAGCATCGGCGAGGCCATGCCGAGAATGCCGATCCCGGCGGTAACGTTGAGCCACAGCACCAGCCACAGCAGCCAGAATTGCGGGGTGCGCCACGCGACGCTGACGTGAACCTGAATGGTTGGCTGTTTGCCGATGACTTGCTGCGCTTTCGCGCCGCGCGGATGCCAGCCCATCGGCGGCAGGCGATAGCCGAATGTCCCACAGAGCATAAACAGCGCATAAATCACCGCCAGCGCCAGAATGCTCTGCCATACCCCAGTTTCCTGACCATCGGCGAAAAAATTAATCAGCCAATTCGCCAGCGGCGCACCCACCAGCGCCCCGCCGCCGAAGCCCATGATCGCCATTCCCGCGGCCATCCCCCGCTTATCGGGAAACCAGCGCAACAGCGTTGAGACCGGCGAAATATAGCCAAGCCCCAGGCCAATGCCGCCAATCACACCGGCGCCCAACCACAGTAGCCACAACTGATGAAAATAGATTGCCGCGCTCGCCAGCAGCAGGCCGCCACACCAGCAAAGGGTTGCAACGAAACTCACCAGACGCGGGCCAACCTTCTCCAGCCAGCTCCCCCAGAGCGCCGCGGAGCAGCCGAGAAAAACGAAGAACAGCGTATAGGTCCAGCCAAGCAGGGAAATTTTCCAGTCGCACTGGCGGGTAACCAGTTGCTGCCAGAATGACATATCGACCGGACACTGCAGCGGCGCGCTGCCGCCGATCAGCTGCGACATTGGCAGCCAGTAGACTGAAAAGCCGTAGGCCATACCAATGCACAAATGCACCGCCAGCGCCGCCGGTGGGACCAACCAGCGGTTAAATCCAGGTTTAGCAATAATGCGGGGCTTAGCAAAAAAACGACTCAACGATGAAACGGGCGGAGTCGCGAGATTCTCATTTATCTGCACCATGTTCCTGTCCTTATCATGTTTGTTTGCCGGCTATCGCAGCAGCCGATGGCAAACGGTAAAGGCAAGAACAATGCCACCTGCTGAAAAAACGAACAGAAAATGGTGACTGAAGCGAGCAAGCAGAACAGTTAAGCCAGGAGGGAGGAGTTGAAAGCTGTAAAAAAAGAGAAAATCAGCGGTAGTGATTTTCTCTTTTCCGGGTATTCGGCGCGTGATGCATGCCAGATCAATAACGATCGGCGATTTTGATAAACATTGCTCTCAGAGTGATACGGGTTATCAAACCCCGACCAGTTCATATTTTTTGATTTTACGATATAGCGTCGCAATGCCGATCCCGAGTTCATCGGCGGCCTGCTTTTTATTGCTATAACGCGTCAAAGCATCGCGGATCATCTGCTTTTCCATCTCCTCCAGCGCCGTTCCCCCCTCTTCTTCTTTCGCAACGCTGGCTGGCGCCGCCCCGGTGCTTTCACGCTCGTTGACTTTGCCGCTGCTGATAAGATTTGGCGGCAACAGCGACAGATCGATCACCTCACCGGAGGGAACCACGTTAACCAGGTACTCCATCAGGTTACTCAGCTCGCGAATATTGCCCGGCCAACGGTAGTTCTTCAGTAAGGCGATAACTTCCGGGGACACGCCGGGATAAACCAGCTCCAGCCGCCGGGTGTGCAGGTGCAGGAAATAGTGAATCAGCAATTCGATATCATCCTGACGCTCGCGCAACGGCGGCAGGCGCAGTGGGATGACATTAAGCCGATAGAACAAATCCTCGCGGAATTTGCCTTCGGCAATGAACTGCTCAAGATTCTGGTTAGTGGCCGAAATAATGCGGATATCGACCGGCACCGGATGACTCGCCCCCACCGGCTGAATTTCGCGCGATTCAATCGCCCGCAGCAGCTTAGCCTGCAGGGTTAACGGCATGTCGCCGATTTCATCGAGAAACAGCGTGCCGTGATTAGCTGCCTGAATCAACCCGGTCTTGCCGTTTGCCGACGCCCCGGTAAATGCGCCTTTGACGTAACCAAAGAGCTCGCTCTCCAGTAGCTGCTCGGGGATGGCCGCGCAGTTGATGGCGATGAAAGGCTTTGCCTGTCTGTCGCTGAGCTTATGCACCGCGCGAGCGACCACCTCTTTGCCGGTTCCACTTTCGCCGACGATCATTACGCTCGACGGGCTTGGCGCCACACGGGTAATCAGTTTTTTCAGCTGACGCATTGGCCGACATTCGCCAACCATCTGTTCAATCTGCGGGCCATCCTGCGGCGGCGCCAGATCGGCCGACGAATGCGACTGATGGAAGGCCATTAAGAACAGCCATTGATCCTGAATAGCGTGCAGCTGGCCGATAATCAGCTCTTTCTTATCATCAAAAGAAATGACGTGCTGAACGTGGCCGCGAATAAAATTTTGCGCAAAAGTCAGCGGACGAAAATGAATAGTTTTACCAATCATACTACCGTGATTCGCGCCAAGGATTTTCATTGCCGCCTGATTGGCAAATTTAACTTTTTGATCCTGGCTAACCACCAGCACGCCCTGATCCATGTTTTCAATCATGGTGGAAAACATTTTTAGCATATTGTCTCCCCCACCCTGGTCTTCTAACAGGCGGGAGACAAATATTGAAGAAACGTGTCGTACATAATCTGAGAACTCGTGGAGGTTGTCATTAATTCGCTCCTGCTGCTCGCGAGTTAGGGCGACCAGGCTAATAACCCCGACACACTGTTCCTGATAAATGACCGGGGTGCCCAGAAATGCCTTCTCTTTACAGTTCTCTTTATTGGTACACCCCTTACACAAGGGGTCAAAACGCGAATGAGTCACGACCTTTTCTTTTTTTGTTTCTATTATGTAACGTAAAAGTCGCGAATCTGTATTTAATTTTCGCCCCAGGAATTTACCGTAGGCGCCGGTACCGGCGACGCGGCACAGCGTATTATCGACAATCTCGACCTCGAGTTGTAACACGCTGGAGAGCATGCGGGCAAAACGTTGAATCGTTGGCTGAATCTGCATTAAAACGGATAGAGAATTGGAGGGAATCATAATTGACCTTTTAATATCAGTAGCCGAAAGAGAATGCTGAAGATCGACTCTTTTTATTCTGCGTTTATCATACTACCGCTGCGCAACTTGAAAAAAGGTACCAACCCTGCGCTTTTTTACGGCTTAAAGAAAATATGGAAGAGGTATCACATTTTCCTCTCAATATGATAATCCACAGGCCAAAATTATCATTTTGGTGTCGAAATCACCGTCGCAGAACGATATCCACGCTCGTCTGATGGATCAAATTAAATTTATCGTGACAACTGGCGAATGAATTTCATTTCTATCAATTGACCGTTATAAGCCATTTTTCGTGACCTGCCTCGCATAATTCCCGACTTTTTCGCTCGCGCACCGCGACTGAATTACAACTGGCACGCTTATTGTTAGTGGTAATACAGCGCTGGCCGTCGCCACTTACATCAATGTCATTTCGACTGCACAGCAATCAATAAGCCGTCATTCACTACCAGGATCGAAATATGAAAACTGTTAACGAACTGATCAAGGATATCAATAAGCTCAACTCCAACCTGCATGAAAAAGACTTCCTGCTGACGTGGGAGCAATCGCCGGACGAGCTGAAGCAGGTGCTGGATGTCGCCGCGGCGTTGAAAACGCTGCGGGCGGAAAACATCGCTACCAAAGTTTTTAACAGCGGGCTGGGTATTTCGGTCTTTCGCGATAACTCGACCCGCACCCGCTTCTCTTATGCCTCGGCGTTAAACCTGCTCGGCCTGGCGCAGCAGGACCTCGACGAAGGCAAGTCGCAGATCGCCCACGGTGAAACGGTACGTGAAACCGCCAATATGATCTCCTTCTGCGCTGACGCCATCGGTATCCGCGACGATATGTATCTCGGCGCCGGCAACGCTTATATGCGTGAAGTCGGCGAAGCGCTGGATGACGGCCACAAACAGGGCGTGCTGCCGCAGCGCCCGGCATTAATAAACCTGCAGTGTGACATCGACCATCCGACGCAGGCGATGGCCGATCTGGCCTGGCTGCGTGAACACTTCGGCTCGCTGGAAAATCTGAAAGGTAAAAAAATTGCCATGACCTGGGCCTACTCGCCCAGCTACGGCAAACCGCTTTCCGTTCCACAGGGGATCATCGGTCTGATGACCCGCTTCGGTATGGACGTCACCCTCGCCCATCCGGAAGGCTACGATCTGATCCCGGATGTTATCGAAGTGGCGAAGAAAAACGCCGCGGCATCCGGCGGCAGCTTCCGTCAGGTCACCGATATGGCGGAAGCCTTTAAAGACGCCGATATCGTTTACCCGAAATCCTGGGCGCCATACAAAGTGATGGAACAGCGCACCGAGCTACTGCGCGCCAACGACCATGACGGGCTGAAAGCACTGGAAAAAGCCTGTCTCGCCCAGAACGCCAATCACAAAGACTGGCACTGTACCGAAGAGATGATGAAGCACACCAAAGACGGTGACGCGCTGTATATGCACTGCCTGCCGGCGGATATTACCGGCGTCTCCTGCGAGGAAGGCGAAGTCACCGAAGCGGTGTTCGAAAAATACCGTATCGCCACCTATAAAGAGGCCAGCTGGAAGCCGTACATCATCGCCGCCATGATCCTCTGTCGCAAATATGCCAAACCCGGTCAGTTGCTGGAGCAACTGCTGCAGGACGCGCAAAAACGCATCAAATAACCTCGCAAGCCGGTCTGCGGGCCGGCTTTCCCGACTCCAAAGAAGGATAAGGACAGAATATGTCTGCTTTTTCGCTGAAAATGGATATTGCCGACAACCGCTTCTTTACCGGTGAAACCTCGCCGCTGTTTTCCCGTCAGCAGGCGCAACAGGCGCGTCATTTTCATCAAAAAATCGCCGGTTACCAACCGACGCCGCTTTATGCCCTGAAGGAACTGGCGGCGCTGTTCGGCGTAAAGAACATCTTGGTAAAAGATGAATCCCAGCGCTTTGGCCTCAACGCCTTCAAAATGCTCGGCGGCGCCTACGCCATCGCCCAGCTGTTGTGTGAAAAATACCGTCTCGATATTAACGCCTTCTCGTTTGATACCCTGAAATCCACCATCAAAGAGAAGATGACTTTCGCCACTACCACCGACGGCAACCACGGGCGCGGCGTCGCCTGGGCCGCCCAGCAGCTAGGGCAAAACGCGGTGGTATACATGCCGAAAGGTTCAGCGCAGGAACGCGTGGATGCCATTTTGCGCCTCGGCGCGGAATGTATCGTTACCGATATGAACTACGACGATACCGTGCGCTTTACCATGCAAACCGCGCAGAAAAACGGCTGGGAAGTGGTACAGGACACCGCATGGGAAGGTTACACCAAAATCCCAACCTGGATTATGCAAGGTTACGCCACCCTCGCCGATGAAGCGGTAGAACAGATGGCGGCGATGGGCATTGCTCGCCCTACCCACGTCTTCCTGCAGGCCGGTGTCGGCGCGATGGCAGGCGGCGTGCTCGGCTATCTGGTCGACGTCTTCGGCGCCCGCGATTTGCACTCGGTGATCGTCGAACCTGAACTGGCGGACTGCATCTATCGCTCCGGGGTAAAAGGCGACATCGTCAACGTCGGCGGCGACATGGCCACCATCATGGCCGGACTGGCCTGCGGCGAACCTAACCCGCTGGGCTGGGAAATCCTGCGCAACTGCGCCACCCAATTTATCTCCTGCCAGGATGCCGTTGCCGCCCTCGGTATGCGCGTACTCGGTAATCCCGTCGGCAATGATCACCGGGTTATCTCCGGGGAATCCGGCGCCGTCGGGCTCGGGACGCTGGCCGCCGTCCACTTCCATCCGCAGCGCCAGGCGCTGATGAACAAACTGGGGCTTGATAACCACTCCGTGGTGCTGGTCATCAGCACCGAAGGCGACACCGACGTGCAGCATTACCGCGAGGTCGTCTGGGAAGGCAAGCTGCCGGCAGCACAATAAACGTTCAACTTATTCAACATATTCATCCCGCGAAGCGGGAAATCAGGACCGGAGAGTTAATTCATGGCTAAGCACATTCCATTCAAACTGATTGTCGAAAAAGCAAACCACTACCAGCAGGATATGACCCGCTTCCTGCGCGATATGATCGCCCTCCCCAGCGAAAGCTGTGACGAAAAACGCGTCGTGCATCGTATTAAAGAAGAGATGGAAAAAGTCGGCTTCGATAAAGTCGAGATCGACCCGATGGGCAACGTGCTGGGCTATATCGGCCACGGCCCGCGACTGGTCGCCATGGACGCGCATATCGATACCGTCGGCATCGGTAACATCAAGAACTGGACCTTCGACCCCTACCAGGGGATGGAAACCGATGAGCTGATCGGCGGACGCGGCGCGTCCGACCAGGAAGGCGGGATGGCGTCGATGGTCTACGCTGGAAAAATCATCAAGGACCTCGGTCTGGAAGATGAATATACCCTGCTGGTGACCGGTACCGTTCAGGAGGAAGATTGCGACGGTCTGTGCTGGCAGTACATCATCGAACAGTCCGGCATTCGCCCGGAATTCGTGGTCAGTACCGAGCCGACGGATTGCCAAATCTATCGCGGCCAGCGCGGGCGTATGGAGATTCGCGTCGATGTTCAGGGGGTAAGCTGCCACGGCTCGGCGCCGGAGCGCGGCGATAATGCCATCTTCAAAATGGGGCCGATTCTTAACGAGCTGCAAGAGCTGTCCCATAACCTGGGCAACGATGAATTCCTGGGTAAAGGCACCCTCACCGTTTCAGAAATTTTCTTCACCTCACCAAGCCGCTGCGCGGTTGCCGACAGCTGCGCGGTTTCTATCGACCGCCGTCTGACCTGGGGCGAAACCTGGGAAGGCGCGTTGGATGAGATCCGCGCTCTGCCTGCCGTGCAGAAGGCTGGCGCCGTGGTCTCAATGTACAACTATGAACGCCCGTCATGGACCGGACTGGTTTATCCAACGGAATGCTACTTCCCGACCTGGAAAGTTGAAGAGGATCATTTCACCGTACGCGCGCTCAGCAACGCCTATGAAGGGCTGTTCGGTAAAGCGCCGGTGGTCGACAAGTGGACTTTCTCCACCAACGGCGTTTCCATCATGGGCCGTCACGGCATCCCGGTTATCGGTTTCGGTCCGGGTAAAGAGCCGGAAGCCCATGCGCCAAATGAAAAGACCTGGAAACAGCATCTGGTGACCTGCGCCGCGATGTACGCCGCAATCCCGCTGAGCTGGCTGGCAACGGAGTAAGTTCGTACGGTTATTCCTCCCGCCGCGCGTCGGCGGGAGTCTGGAGTTTTTATGCGCGTACTGATTAAAAACGGCATCGTGGTCAACGCCGACGGCCAGGCAAAACAGGATCTGCTGATTGAAAACGGCCTGGTCAGCCAGCTCGCCGAACGGATAACCCCGACCGAACCTTGCCAGACTATCGATGCCGCAGGTTGCTACGTCATGCCCGGCGGCATTGACGTTCATACTCACTTTAATATCGATACCGGGCACGCCCGCAGCTGCGATGATTTCTTCACCGGCACCCGCGCCGCCGCCTGCGGCGGTACCACCACTATCGTCGACCATATGGGCTTCGGCCCCGCCGGTTGCCGGCTTCGTCACCAGCTAGAGGCCTATCACGGATATGCCGCCTACAAAGCGGTGATCGACTACAGTTTTCACGGCGTTATCCAGCATATCAACCATGCCATCCTCGATGAAATCCCGATGATGGTGGAAGCCGGAATTAGCAGCTTCAAGCTCTACCTGACCTACCAGTATAAGTTGAACGATGACGAAGTGCTTCAGGCGATGCGCCATCTCCATCGCGCCGGCGCGCTAACCACCGTTCATCCGGAAAACGACGCCGCTATCGCCCGTAAACGGGCCGAATTTCTGGCGGCCGGCAAAACCGCGCCGCGCTACCACGCCCTTAGCCGCCCGCTGGAGTGTGAAGCGGAGGCTATCGCGCGGATGATCAACCTCGCCCAGCTCGCCGACAATGCGCCGCTGTATATCGTTCATCTCTCCAACGGCCTGGGGCTGGATTATCTGCGTCTCGCCCAGCGGCGGCATCAGCCGGTGTGGATTGAAACCTGCCCGCAATATCTGCTGCTTGACGACCGGTGCTATGAACGCGAAGACGCGTTGGGCTATTTGTTAAGCCCGCCGCTGCGCAACGCCAGCAACAATGATGCGCTGTGGTGCGGTATCGCCGATGGCTCGATCGACGTGGTGGCGACCGATCACTGCGCTTTCTCGATGGCCCAACGCCAGCAGCTCTCCGGCGGCGATTTCAGCCGCTGTCCGAACGGCCTACCTGGGGTGGAAAACCGCCTGTTGCTCATGTTTTCCCACGGCGTCATGACCGGGCGGATCTCACCGCAGCGTTTCGTCGCGCTCACCAGCGCCACCCCCGCGAAGCTATTTGGCCTGTGGCCGAAAAAAGGACTATTGGCACCCGGCGCAGACGGCGATGTCGTCATAATCGATCCGCAGCGCACCACCACGATCCGCCATGAGATGTTGCATGACAACGCCGACTATTCGCCCTGGGAGGGCTTTATTTGCCAGGGCGCGATTCGCCAGACCTTATCGCATGGCCGGGTTATTTTCGATAACGGCACCTTCACCGGCAGCGCTGGCCAGGGGCGTTTTTTACGCCGCGATCCCTTTACTACCGCTCACCTTCCGGTCAGCGAAACCACATCTTAAGTGAGGCATTCATGAGTAAGAAAATTGTACTCGCCCTCGGCGGTAACGCGCTTGGCGAGGATCTGGCCGGGCAAATGCAGGCCGTCAAGCAAACCGCGCAGGCTATTGTCGACCTGATAGCCCATGGCCACCAGGTGGTCGTGACCCACGGCAACGGCCCGCAGGTTGGGATGATTAACCTTGCTTTCGAAGCCGCAGCCAAAACCGAGGCCCATACCCCGATGTTGCCCATGTCGGTCTGCGTGGCACTAAGCCAGGGCTATATCGGCTATGACCTGCAAAATGCCCTGCGCGAGGAGCTGCTGTCGCGATCGATGCATATCCCGGTGGCGACAATCATCACCCAGGTGGAAGTCGACGCCAACGATCCGGCGTTTAAAAATCCGACCAAGCCTATCGGCTCTTTTTTCACCGAGCAGGAAGCGGAACAGCTCACGCGTCAGGGCTACGTCATGAAAGAAGATGCCGGGCGCGGCTATCGCCGGGTTGTCGCCTCGCCGCAGCCGGTCGATATTATTGAGAAAGAGACGGTAAAAGCGCTAATGGATGCCTGTCACGTGGTGATCACCGCGGGCGGCGGCGGGATCCCGGTAATCCGCGAAGGCAATCATCTGCGCGGCGCCAGCGCGGTAATTGATAAAGACTGGGCCAGCGCTAAACTGGCGGCGATGATCGACGCCGACATGCTGATCATCTTGACCGCGGTCGAGAAAGTGGCGATCAACTTTGGCAAACCCAACGAGCAGTGGCTGGATAAGCTGTCGCTCAGCGATGCCGAACAGTTCATTCGTGAGGGTCACTTCGCTAAGGGTTCGATGCTGCCGAAAGTTGAGGCCGCCGCGTCATTCGCCCGTTCACGTCCGGGGCGCAAAGCGCTCATCACCGTATTAAATAAAGCCAAAGAAGGAATTGAAGGAAAAACCGGTACGGTTATTGAAGGGTAAAAAGGCACGAAATGTAGATACTGTTTTCCCGGAGGCGGCGCGTTGCGCCTTATCCGGGCTACCAGACCGCACAGTACTGTAGCCCCGGTAAGCGTTAGCGCCACCGGGGATTTTGAGGCCACCAACACCGGCTTCATCCAGCGTAGTGAATAAATTAAAGGCCGGTCGCACGAATGGTAGGCCGGGTAAGGCGTAGCCGCCACCCGGCAAAAAAGCGGCTTCGTGCCGCTATCTACGCCACCGACAACAATACGCTTTTCTCTTTTACCCGCTGATTCATCAGCGTCATCAGCGCCTCAAGCACCCCGCCGCCGATGGCGCGCGCCTTATCGGAGACGCTGGTAAAATCGGCGCTGGCGCCGCGCGGGTCGATATCGCCAATTTTAAAGCCGCTATCGACCACTAACCCATCGCTGAGCAAACCTCGCACCATACCGCTTAGTGGCGCAATAATCTCGACCTCGCCGATAGTGGCGATGATATCGCCTTCATTAACGATATCCCCCAGCGCCACCTTCGCATGCATCACCCCGGCACCCGGGGCGCGGATCACCCGTCGTGAAGTATGCCCAAGAATATTACCAGGAATCCCGGTGTTCTCCTGGGCTTTGCCATCGTAAATCACCTGCCCTAGCCAATGGCCGCGATTGGTTTCAATCACCGCATGACAATCCACGCCGGCGCAAAAACCCGGGCCCAGCGCAATTACCGCCGGCGCCATTTCTCGTTGCGTACCAAAATTCTCTTTCGCCAGAATGGCATCCACGACGCAGACAGGGCGCAGTTCAGTCAGCGATTCGCACAGCGGATCCACCAATACCGGAATCACGCCATTCTCAATCACCTGGATGGCCTCCTGAGCGGATGACACCCGCTTCGCCATCACCCCTTCTACCGTCATTTCACCGTCGAAGACTGCCTGGGCAAAAGCGACGCTGCGGCGGATAACCGTCGGCTTCGCCACTTCCAGCATCACCACTTTGAACCCCGCATGCCAAAGGCGCAGAGCCACGCCGCTGGCGATATCGCCGGCGCCGCGAATAGCGACCAACTGCTGCTGCGCAGGCGTGGCAGCCGCCATCAGCAGGCCGCCGGGCGCGCGATTTTTTACCTGCAGGATTTCCGCCAGAATGCTAATCGCTATCTCATGCGGCGTTTCGGCGCCAATGTTATAGCCAGCCGGTGCGTGCAGGCGGGCAATATGTTCTGCGGCAACGCCGTTCTCCCGCAGCTGGCGTAAAAATACCTGGACTTTACGGCGGCTGGCCAGCAGCCCAAGCCAGGCGACCGGTCGTTCAATCAGTTTATCCAGCGCTTCACGGTCCTGGTTATTGGTGGCGATTAACACAAAGTCATCACCGCGGATCGCCAGGGAATCCACTGCCTCGCTGAAGGTTTCAGCATGCAGCAACTGCGTTGTCGGCGGAAAATAGTCGGGGTTCAGGCTTTCAGAATAGATATCGGCCACCGCCACCTCAAAACCCAGCAGCGCCGCGCTTTGCGCCACCGCGCGGTTAACGTGCCCGGCGCCGATCAGCACCAGCCGCGGGCGCAGGCCATGTACGCTAATATAGACCGACATCGCCCCACCGCAATCGGAGCCGACCGCATCGCTGCCGCTGCGCGCCATCCGCCCATGAAACATGCGCGACGCTTTTTCGCTGAGCGCTTCCAGCGCCTGTTCAATCACTTTACGCTCAACCATGCCGCCGCCGATGGTGCCGACTATCGAACCATCTTCACGGATTAACATCTGCGCCGAATGGCGCGGCGTTGAGCCGCGGCTATCGACAATCTGCGCCAGGGCAAACGGGCGATTCTGTGCTTCGAGTTTTGCCGCTTCAGAGAAAATATTCATAACAACCTCAATGGATATCCGCCATGCGCCCAAGCCGGGGCGTCACTCTGTTGTTCGTCGCCGCGTTATCGCGGGTTGCTCTTGTACTGCTCCCGCCCACAGTGCGTTAATCCCCCACTGCTGCAACAGCGCCTCCTCCGGTAAATTCTCATTTTGAGAAAGCTGATTCAGCAGCAGGATCCGGCGACTGGCGGGCGGAACGCCTTTAAACGCTCCCTGCGGATGCGCGATCAAGCGATGCAGCATCGGCCAACTCAGCGCTGTATCCGGCGCCGCGCCGGTTATCCGGGAAAAAAGGGGCCAGCGATGAACGGTCGCTGGCCCAACGTTTTGCCCGAGCCTCCAGGCCCCCATGACGGCAATAACGCAGCAACAGGATTGAGGTATGCAAGGTTCGTGCTCAGCTGGCGCTTTTAAGGCGAAACCGTGAGCCCCGTCAGTTTCTACCAGCACCACGTCCACGCAACCTGCGGCAACCAGCGCATCAAGCTGTTGCGGGCTAAACCCACGAACTTTACCCGCAGGGGCGAGCCATGAGGCGTAGCAGGCCTGTAGCGGCCGCTGCCAAACCTCGTCAGGCAGCGCCAGCGGATCGCGGCAAATCAGCACAGGTAGGGTTGCCGGAAGATACATGTGGGTGGTCGTGGTGAGCAGAACTCGCCGGCCAGCCTCACGAAAACGCTGCGCCAGCCACATTAAGGTACTGGTTTTACCTCCCGCGCCGACGGCGGAAATCAGCAGCGGACCATCATTTACGCCTAAATCACAAAACAGCGATTGCAGATGCGGTATATTTTCCATGCGCTGGACAGGATTCCATTATTCAGGGAGGAGTATGAAACAGGTCGATTGTATTATTACCGCCGCCGGATTGTCCTCCCGGATGGGACAGTGGAAAATGATGTTACCCTGGCGCGGAACGACAATACTTGATGCAAGTATAAAAAACGCCCTGCAATTCTGCTCGCGTATTATTCTGGTGAGCGGTTTTCGCGCAGAGGAGTTACATCAACGCTATTCGGCGCATCCGAAAATAACCCTGGTTTATAATCCCAACTATCAGCAGGGTCTGTTTACTTCTGTTTGCGCCGGCGCAAGCCAGGTGCGAAACAACTACTGTTTTATCACCCTCGGCGATTTACCCTGCCTGCCGACTGCGCTTTTCCAGCGGCTGTGGCAACAACGGGGCGACAGCGCGCTTCTTCCGCAATATCAAGGCGTACCGGGTCATCCAATCCTTATTGCCGGCACGCAGTTGCGCCAACTTATCACTCACGATGGACCCGGCTCAATGCGCAAACGGTTATTACAAAGCCGCCATCGCTGTCTGGAGTTAGATTTTCCGCAAATGGTCTGGGATATCGATACCCCTGCTGATTTTATTCGCCTGCAAAACCAGGATTAATAATGCCTTTGTCGGGAAATTATCATTGTGATATTTCGCCGTTTATTTTGAGAAATCCCGGCGGATAAAAATATAGAGTGATTTTAATTCTCATTACCATAGCGTGAGCCTATTCACAAAGCCAGGTGTTCTTTAGATCTCTCTCACATTTTTAATTATTCAAACCTTCTGCCTTTAATAACTGGTTCGATTGTTGCTCTTCCTTAACTATCCGTCGGAATAAGCACCACTAACCGGCAAATTTGATTGCACAGATAAAGGAGAGGGTTATGGGGGATATCATGCGTCCCGTCCCGTTTGAGGAATTATTGACGCGCATTTTCGATGAGTATCAACAACACCATTCCATTTTTGGTATTCCTGAGCAGCAGTTCTATTCGCCCACCAACCAACGCCGGGTAAGCGTCTTCGGCGAAAGCTGCGCCACCCCAATCGGCCCGGCCGCCGGCCCGCATACCCAACTGGCGCAGAATATCATCACCGCCTGGCTCACCGGCGGGCGGTTTATCGAGTTGAAAACCGTACAGATCCTCGACCGGCTTGAGCTGGAAAAACCCTGCATCGACGCTGAAGACGAATGTTTCAATACCGAATGGTCTACGGAATTCACGCTGCAAAAAGCGTGGGATGAATACCTTAAAGCATGGTTTATTCTGCATCTGCTGGAAGAGATTTTCCCGTTCACGCCGGCGCAAAACGGCAAGTCATTTATTTTCAATATGAGCGTCGGCTATAACCTGGAAGGCATCAAACAACCGCCGATGCAGCAGTTTATCGATAATATGATGAACGCCGCCGGGCAGCCGAAATTTACCCAGTACCGCGACACGCTGAACCGCTGGCTGCATGATGACGCCTTCCTTGCCCGCCTGTCGCTGGATGATATCCGCCCGCGGCTGGCGACGCTCGCGGAACGCATTCCGGCAAAACTGGTACAAGGGGTTACTCTCTCTACCATGCATGGTTGCCCGCCGGATGAAATCGAAGCCATTTGCCGCTATATGCTGGAAGAGAAGCAGCTCAACACCTTCGTGAAGCTTAATCCGACGCTGTTGGGCTACCCGCGCGTACGCGAAATTCTCGACACCTGCGGCTTTGACTATATCGGTCTGAATGAAGAATCTTTTGAACACGATCTTAAAATCGGCCAGGCGCTGGAAATGTTGACGCGTCTGATGGCGTTGGCGAAAAGTAAACAACTCGGCTTCGGCGTGAAGCTAACCAACACCCTCGGCACGGTCAACAATAAAGGCGCGCTGCCCGGCGATGAGATGTATATGTCCGGCCGCGCCCTGTTCCCCCTCTCCATCAACGTTGCGGCGCTGCTATCGCGTGAATTCGACGGCAAACTCCCGATCTCCTACTCCGGCGGCGCCAGCCAGCTCAATATCCGCGATATCTTTGAAACCGGGATCCGCCCCATTACCATGGCGACCGATCTGCTAAAACCCGGTGGTTACCTGCGTCTTAGCCAGTGCATGCGCGAGCTGGAACCGGCCGATGGCTGGGAAATGAATCAGGTCGACGTCAAGCGCCTGAACGCGCTGGCGGAAAAAGCGGTGAGCATGGAGTACACGCAAAAACACTGGAAGCCGGACGATCGCATCGACGTTGGCGAGCCGCTGCCGTTAACCGACTGCTACGTCGCCCCTTGCGTCAGCGCCTGCGCCATCAAACAGGATATTCCGGAATACATTCGCCTGATGGGCGAGCAGCGCTATGCCGATGCGCTGGAGCTTATCTATCAACGTAACGCGTTGCCGGCGATCACCGGCCATATCTGCGATCACCAGTGCCAGTACAACTGTACGCGTCTTGATTATGACAGCGCGTTAAATATCCGCGAGCTGAAAAAAATCGCCCTTGAGAAAGGCTGGCCAGAATACCAACGCCGCTGGCATAAACCGGCTGGTTCCGGTAGCCGTAACCCGGTGGCGGTGATTGGCGCAGGCCCGGCGGGGCTGGCGGCGGGTTACTTCCTCGCCCGCGCCGGCCACCCGGTCACGCTATTTGAGCGCGAAGCTAACGCTGGCGGAGTGGTAAAAAACATCATTCCGCATTTCCGCATTCCCGCGGAACTTATCCAGCAGGATATCGAGTTCGTTGTTAATCACGGCGTCAATATTGTCTACGGCTGCGACCCGCATCTCACCGTCGAAAAACTCCGTCAGGAGGGTTATCGCTATGTACTGGTCGGCACTGGTACCGACAAAAACAGCGGCGTGAAGCTTGGCGGCGACAACACGAATATTCATAAATCGCTCAACTTCCTGCGCGCGTTCAACCGCGGCGATCGCCTGAACGTGGGTAAACACGTGGCCATTGTCGGCGCGGGCAATACTGCAATGGACTGCGCCCGCGCGGCGCTGCACATCCCCGGCGTTGAGAAAGCAACTGTGATTTATCGCCGCTCGCAGCAGGAGATGCCAGCATGGCGCGAGGAGTACGAAGAAGCCCTTCAGGATGGCGTTACATTCCGCTTCCTCAGTAACCCGGAGCACTTCGCCGCTGACGGCACGCTGACCGTTCGCACCATGGCCCTCGGCGAACCTGATGAACAGGGTCGACGTCGCCCATTGCCCACCGATGAAACCTGGACGCTGCAGGTCGATACGCTGATTACCGCTATCGGCGAACAGCAGGATGGCGAAGCGCTGGCGGCGATGGGGATCCCGCTCAACGACCACGGCTGGCCTGAGGTCAATGCTGATGGCGAAAGCCGTCTGGCTAACGTCTTCCTGATTGGCGATGTACAGCATGGCCCTTCTTCGATCGTCTCGGCGATAGGCAACGCCCGTCGCGCCAGCGATGCGATCCTGAAGCGCGAGAATATCCGCAGCCACTTCGGCGATAAACAGTGGAATAACGTCGATCCCGCGGATATTTACCGCCGCAAAGGAACCATTGCTATCGCTCAGGTTGATAAAGACGACCGCGATGCCTTTGTCGCGCAGGAGGCGGAGCGTTGCCTCGAATGTAATTACGTCTGCAGCAAGTGCGTGGATGTTTGCCCGAACCGCGCCAACGTCTCAATCGCGGTGCCGGGGTTCGACAACCGCTTCCAGACGCTGCACCTCGACGCGTACTGCAACGAATGCGGCAACTGCGCGCAGTTCTGCCCATGGCAAGGCAAACCTTATAAGGACAAAGTCACCGTTTTTAGCCTCGAACAGGATTTCAACAACAGCAGCAATCCTGGTTTCCTCGTGGAACAGCAGCGGGTTCATGTCCGTCAGGATGGCCTGATCTGGCAGCTGGAAATCGATACTAAGGGTCAGTTCGCTGAAGTTCCGCCGCAGCTGGATGCCATGTGCCGCATCATCAGCCACGTCCATCAACATCATCACTATTTGCTGGGAGCCGTCGAAGTATGAGTATCTTAGTGCTTAAAAATGCCACCCTTGCCCAGCTTCATCCGGCAAAAGTGGAAGAAGGTGTCGATATCGTCATCGAAAATGACAGAATTATCGAAACAGGCGCGAACCTGAGCCAGCGTTATCCGCAGGCGCGTATTAAAGAAATGCGCGGCCGGCTGGTGATGCCGGGAATGGTCTGCTCGCATAACCATTTTTATTCCGGACTGTCGCGCGGAATTCAGGCCAATATTGCGCCGAGTCCCGATTTTATCTCCACGCTGAAAAACCTGTGGTGGCGCCTGGACCGCGCGCTGGATGAGGAGTCCTTATACTACAGCGGGCTTATCTGTTCGCTGGAGGCCATTCGCAGCGGCTGTACCGCCGTCATTGACCACAGCGCGTCGCCGAACTATATCGCTGGATCATTAAGTCAGTTACGTAACGCTTTCATCAAGGTCGGCCTGCGCGGCATGACCTGTTTTGAAACCACCGACCGTAACGGCGGCCTGCAGGAACTTCAGGCAAGCGTGGAGGAAAATATCCGTTTTGCCCACGAAATCGATCGGGCGCGGGAAAACGGCGACGAACCCTATCTGGTAGAAGCGCATATCGGCGCCCATGCGCCGTTTACGGTTCCCAACGAGGGGCTTTTGATGCTTCGCGAAGCATTAAAAGCAACCGGGCGCGGCCTGCATATTCATATGGCGGAAGACCGTTACGACGTTTCCCACAGCCACCATCACTACGGTAAAGATCTGCTGGTACGCCTGGCAGAGTTCGATCTCATCGATAGTAAAACGCTGGTGGCTCACGGGCTGTATCTGTCGGACGCGGATATTGAACTACTGAACGCGCACGATGGTTTTCTTGTCCATAACGCCCGCTCTAACATGAACAACCATGTTGGCTATAACCAGCAGCTGACGGCATTTCGCAACCTGGCGGTGGGCACCGACGGTATCGGCTCCGATATGTTTGAAGAGCTCAAGTTCGCCTTCTTTAAACACCGTGATGCCGGCGGACCGCTGTGGCCGGATAGCTTTGCGCGGGCATTAAGCAACGGCAACACGCTGCTTAGCCGCAACTTTAACGACCGTTTCGGCCGTATTGAGGCGGGCTATAAGGCGGATTTAACCATCAGCGATTATATTCCGCCGACGCCGCTGCTGGCGGCTAACCTCGCCGGGCACATCGCCTTCGGTATGGGGGCCAGCCACGTACATAGCGTGATGGTGAATGGTGTCATGGTCTATGAGGATCGGCAGTTCGCTATTGATTGCGATACGATTTTCGCCGAAGCGCGGAAGGTGGCGAAGAAGATGTGGCAGCGGATGGATGCATTGCCGTAATCCCATCACGGCAAAACAAAACCCGGTCACTGTACCGGGTTTATTTTTGCCCGATGACGGGAATAGATTTACGGTCGAGAAATTCTGCGACATCAATCGGTTAGATACTGTTATCGGTTGGCAACTTTTTGGCTTGAGAAAAAGCGTTTATCTCGTTTCGCTCCATAGTATATTGCGCTCCCGGTTAATTTTTCTGCAATATGTTTTCTGTGGTGCTGAGAGCGCACAGGGGGCGGCCAACCACCGCCGCCCCCTGTACCCCCGGGCTCTGGCCGCCAAAATCGCCGCTACGCGGTCCCCTCGACTTATCCCTACAGGCTTCGGGTCGGGCCGAGGCAGCGTCCGTGCAAAACACGGCCCTCAGCCCGCATCCATGCGGGCTGCCCCGGCCTTCCGGGAACGTCTCAGCGATTTTGAGGCCACCAACGGCGGCTGTTTCAGTCGCTATTGGCACAGAAGTAGCCCGGATAAGACGCGGCGCGTCGCCATCCGGGACTTTCCTACAAACTCAACAAGCTGGCGCTGGCGATCGTTCTCTGTTTCTGCAGCGCCGCCAGCGCGTCATCGGTCATCAGCGATATTGCCGCCGTTGGGCACACCGATACGCAGGCCGGGCCGCCGTCTCGCTGCTCGCAGAGATCGCACTTCACGATAACCGGCGGATGCGCCGCCGATGTCTCGATAGTAATCGCGCCAAATGGGCAGGCAACGACACAGCTCTGGCAGCCTATGCAGCGCCCGGCATCGGCCTCGACCCGTTCGGCGCCCATCGCCAATGCGCCGGTCGGACAGACCCCAACGCATGGCGCGTTCTCACACTGATGGCACATCACCGGCACGCTCAACGTGTCGAGTCGCATCACCTTCAATCGCGGATGAAATTCCGCCCCTTCCGCCACATGCTCCAGTGCGCAGGCGACTTCGCAGGTACGACAACCGATACAGGCCTGTGAACTGGCAAGAATAAAATGGGTCATCACCGCTCCTTATGGTCAAATCGCGCCAGCATTTCGCTTGCGGCCTGGCGCCCGGCAACCATTGCCGTCACCACCAGATCGGCGCCATGCACCGCATCGCCGCCGGCATAGATTTTGTCATGGCTGGTCTGCGTGGTGCCGCGACCTTTGCCGCCCGTCACAATCTGCCCCCAGCGGTCAAGTTTGATGCCGTGCCCCCGCAGCCACGGCATGTCATGGGCCTGGAAACCAAACGCCAGCACCAGCACATCGGCCGGGAGTTCGAATTCTGAACCGGCAATTGGCCGCGGGCGGCGGCGGCCATCCGGCCCTGGTTCACCCATTTCGGTACGGATCATCCCGACGGCGCTGACCTGGCCTTTACGGTTACGCAGGATATATTGCGGCTGAACGTTAAACTGAAACGCCACGCCCTCCTCCCGCGCGTTCACCACCTCTTTTTTCGAGCCCGGCATGCTTAATTCATCGCGACGATAGGCGCAGGTCACGCTCTCGGCTCCGCGACGCACCGCGGTGCGCAGACAGTCCATCGCCGTATCGCCACCGCCCAGCACCACCACCCGCTTACCCTTAATGTCGGTTAACGGATATTCGGCGCTCTCTTCAAGCCCCATCACCTCACGGGTATTGGCAATCAGGAACGGCAGCGCCTGAATAACACCCGGCGCATCTTCGCCATCAAGACCAGCGCCCATCAGCCCATAGGTGCCGACGCCTAAAAAGACCGCGTCATAGTTAGCAACCAGGTCGCTGAAGGCCACGTCGCGCCCCACTTCCTGATTGAGATGGAAACGAATCCCCATATCGCTGAAGATCTCACGCCGCAACGCCATTACCGTTTTTTCCAGCTTGAAAGACGGAATGCCGAAAGTCAGCAGCCCGCCAATTTCAGGATGTTTATCAAAAACATCAACCTGTACCCCGGCGCGCGCGAGAATATCCGCGCAGCCCAGTCCCGCCGGTCCGGCGCCGATAATAGCCACGCGTTCCCGACGCGGCGCAACCTCGCCTGTGGTTGGCCGCCAGCCCATCGCCAGCGCGGTATCGGTGATATAGCGTTCCAGATTGCCAACCGCCACCGCGCCGCCTTCGTTTTTCAGCGTACAGGCACCCTCACATAGCCTGTCCTGTGGGCAGACCCTGCCGCAAATTTCCGGAAGCGAACTACTTTGATGACAGAGTTCTGCGGCCTCAATAATTTTGCCTTCACGCACCAGTCGGATGAAATCGGGAATATGGTTGTGTAATGGGCAGGTCCAGTTGCACCAGGCTTTTTGTGCGCAGTACAGGCAACGCTCGCTTTCATATTCGGCATCACATTCGCTAAGGCGCTGGTAGATCTCGGCAAAATGCGCTTTTCGCTCCTCCGCGGCAAGCTTCTTCGCCCCCACCCGCGGCGCTTTATCCAGGATTGCTTCGCGCCTTGCGCCACGACGCTCGGCCAGCGGCTGCCCTTGGGCGGAGCGGATTTGTCTTTCCCGCTGTAACCGCTGGAGCGCGCTCTCGTCCATTACGCGCAGCGCCTGTGTCGGGCAACTGGCCACGCAGGCCTGTTCTGCGGAGGGGCGCTCGCGACAAAGATCGCATTTTTGCGCCAGCTGCGGGCCATCTTCCCCGCTGGCGACCATCTCGATTGCGCCAAATGGGCAAGCGACGACGCAGTTTTTGCAACCGATACACTCGGACTGGGTCAACTGGATGCTGTCGTTGGCGACATACAGCGCCTGAGTCGAGCAGGAGGTGACGCAAGGCGCGTCGTTGCAATGGTGGCAAGTGGTCGCAGTACTGGCATTCCGGTGGAAGACAACATGGATGCGCGGAACAAAGGCGCTGCGCTGTGCCGGCCAGGCATCCTGATGATGCGCCGTGACGCAGGCTACTTCGCAGGCATGACATCCAATACAGTTCGCAACATCGGCCACAATAAATCGATTCATTTGCTTCCCTTTTATTCTTCTGGAATAGTCTCAGGGATGGATTGCAATATTCGGGCGATATTGGGCGCTCACCTTCTGCTGCCATTCATTTTTGCGAGTCAGCTCAAATTATTACTCTCCTGTCACTCTCGAATAAATACAAGCTCATCAAATCACCGGGATGGCATCTCAAGCCCGTCCTGCCTTTTTATCATTTTTACCTTCTTAGCGCTTATTTCGCCTACCAAAATGAGACGGCATATATCTCAAACTGATATTCGCCATTTTTATTTCTGATGCCCGCTCGCAGCGTTAAACGGGCCTGCAAGAAATAAACATGCCAACCCGTGATTGATTTCACAAATATATTCTTCCACTACCGCTTCGCTCATTTTTGGCACAGCTTACGCATAACCCTCCTAACGCATAAGCAACTCCGTGCGCGTTATACGCTGGTGAACATCATCAGCAGAGGGAGGCAATGGCCTTCGAATCGTA
Organism: Klebsiella sp. 141251; assembly: GCF_050600725.1. Classification (NCBI taxonomy): domain Bacteria; kingdom Pseudomonadati; phylum Pseudomonadota; class Gammaproteobacteria; order Enterobacterales; family Enterobacteriaceae; genus Klebsiella; species Klebsiella sp. 141251. The sequence continues at coordinate 2,296 of NZ_JAQIRG010000002.1, read as the reverse complement.
ACTTCTGCCCTTTCAGTTCGGCACGGGAAGAAGTCGTAAAGGAGACAACTACTTCATGAAAGATTTTGCCATTCCGGCCTCACGCAATACGGCGACTGTCGCGCCGGTCGATGAGGTCCTGCCAATTACGCAAATGATTCTCTATGGATTGCAGCACGTGCTGGTGATGTACGCCGGGGCGGTGGCGGTACCGCTGGTGGTGGGTAACGCGGTCGGTTTGCCTGCGGAGCATATTATTTTATTAATCAGCGCCGATTTGTTTATTTGCGGCGCCGCAACCATCGTGCAATCGATGGGCATCAAGCAGTGGTTGGGCTGCCGCTTACCGCTGATCCAGGGCTGTACTTTCGCCGCGCTGATCCCGATGGTGCTTATCGGCAAAGAGTACGGTATCGGGGCGATCTCCGGCTCGGTTATCGTCTCCGGCATTTTTATCCTCTGCTGCGCGCCGTGGATTAGCCGTCTCATTCGCTTCTTTCCGAAGGTGGTGATGGGTGGCATTGTGACGCTGATCGGCCTCTCTATTATGCCGGTCGCGGGAGGATGGATTGGCGGCGGCAGCAGCGAGATGGCCGGTTTCGGCGATCTCTTCTCGCTGCTGATGGCGGCCATCACGCTGGTCATTATTCTTAACCTTTATACCTTCGCCACCGGCGTGGTCAAGAACACCTCGGTGCTGATCGGGCTGGTGATCGGCACTATTTTATGGAGCTTCTTCAAGCCGCTGGATTTTAACCTCGTCAACGCTACGCCTTGGCTGCATCTGCCACAGGTGATGCAGTTCGCCCGGCCTGAGTTTCATATCGTGCCGGTCGCCCTGCTGTCGATGGTCATGGTGGTGGTGATGGTCGAAACCATGTCGTCCATCATGGCGACCGGCGATATCGTCGGTAAACAGGTCACGGCCAGCATGCTGCGTAACGGCCTGAATACCTGCGGACTGGCGACGACGATCTGCGGCTTCTTCAACCTGTTTCCCTACGCGGCCTTTGCGCAAAACGTCGGCCTGATTGGCCTGACCGGCGTACGCAGCCGCTTCGTGGTGTCGGTCTCGGGCGTCATCCTGATGCTAATGGGCATTTTCGCCAAAATGGCGGCGCTGGTGGTTCTGATTCCGAAACCGATCCTCGGCGGCGCCGGTATCGTTATGTTCGGCATGGTTGCCGTTTCCGGTATTCGTACTCTCGGCCAGGTCAACTATCGCAACAATAACAATGGGATGGTCGTCGCGCTCACCCTTGGTCTCGGCATGATGCCGGTACTGGTGCCGAATCTGTTTACCCAGTTCCCGCCGATGATGCAGTTGTTTCTGCATAGCGGCATCACTATCGGCACCCTGACGGCGATTGTCGCCAACCTGACGCTGAACGGCAGCGTGCCGTTCCGTATTTCTCACGATGTCCCGGAACCGGACCCGGCGCCGCCGAGCGCGGCTGCCCGCAACATGGCCGTGCGTACAGTGCGCATGTGGCTACTGCTGCGCAAGGTACAGAAAGGTCAAACCGCCGCTGACGGCCAGGAGTGATTATGTCTATGTCGCAACGTCTGCTTTTTGCACTGTTGATGATGGCCCTGATGGCGGTTCCCGCCATCCAGGACGTCATTACCCTCGGAATTAACAGCCGTTTTATCTATCTGTTGCCGTACTATTTTTAAGGAGTCACACGATGGAAAAAGTAACCACCGTCTGTCCCTACTGCGCCGCTGGCTGTAAGCTGCGGCTGGTGGTGGACGACGGCATGGTCGTCGGCGCCGAAGCGGCCATGGGGAAAAACAATCAGGGCACCCTGTGTCTGAAAGGTTATTATGGCTGGGACTTCATTAACGATACCCAGATCCTGACCCCGCGTCTCAAAACCCCCATGATCCGTCGTAAGCGCAGCGGCAAACTGGAAGCCGTCTCCTGGGACGAGGCGCTCGATTACGTCGCCACCCGCCTTGGCGCCATTAAAGAAAAATATGGCCCGGACGCGATCCAGACCACCGGCTCCTCCCGCGGGACCGGTAATGAAACCAACTACGTGATGCAAAAATTCGCGCGCGCCGTTATTGGTACCAATAACGTCGACTGCTGCGCTCGCGTCTGACACGGCCCTTCGGTTGCAGGTCTGCACCAGTCGGTCGGTAACGGCGCCATGAGTAATGCCATCACGGAGATTGATAACACCGATCTGGTGTTTATCTTCGGTTACAACCCGGCGGATTCCCACCCTATCGTGGCGAATCACGTCATTAACGCCAAACGCAACGGGGCGAAAATCATCGTCTGCGACCCGCGCAAGATTGAAACCGCGCG